>NZ_CP053435.1:2706000-3382500 GCF_013127955.1 Spirosoma taeanense | reverse complement strand
TACGAGTAACCGTCACTGGCAAGGTTAAGGACGTGGACGTCCGGATCCGAAGCGAAAGCGAGTCTGAACAGGGCGCTCTAGTCAGTGGGGGTTGACGCGAAACTTGGTGATCTACCCGTGGCCAGGCTGAAGGGGTGGTAACACACCGTGGAGGGCCGAACCGATAAGCGTTGAAAAGCTTCCGGATGAGCTGCGGGTAGGGGTGAAAGGCCAATCAAACTGAGAAATAGCTCGTACTCTCCGAAATGTTTTTAGGAACAGCGTCTCGTGTTACCGTCTGTGAGGTAGAGCGACCAACAGGATGCGGGGGAGTCACATCCTACCAACTTCTGATGAACTCCGAATGCGCAAGACGGGTGCGGGGCAGTGAGGGGCAGGGTGCTAAGGTCCTGTTCCGAGAGGGGAACAACCCAGACCATCCGCTAAGGTCCCCAAGTGTGTGCTAAGTTGAACAAAGGCGGTCCGGCTGCTGAGACAGCCAGGAGGTTAGCTTGGAAGCAGCTATTCCTTTAAAGAGTGCGTAACAGCTCACTGGTCGAGCGGGGCGGGCGTCGATAATAAACGGGCATCAAGCACAGCACCGAAGCGATGGACATACACTTAGAGTGTATTGTGGTAGGAGAGCATTCTATAGGGGGTGAAGGTCAGGCGTGAGCCGAGCTGGACCGTATAGAAAAGCAAATGTAGGCATAAGTAACGAGAATGAGGATGAGAACTCCTCACACCGAAAGGCTAAGGTTTCCTCCGCGATGGCAGTCATCGGAGGGTTAGTCGGGGTCTAAGGGGCAGCCGAAGGGTGGGTCCTGAGGGGGAAGCGGTTAATATTCCGCTACTATCCATGCAGGCTGGATGATGACGGAGTGCCGGGGGTTCTACGTCCGGACGGAAGTGGGCGTTGAGGGGAGGCTTCGGCCGAACCGAAGGACTGAAGGGGCTTCCAAGAAAAGTCAGTCAGCGTTAAGCGTATGGATACCCGTACCGCAAACCGACACAGGTAGCTGGGCAGAATATGCTAAGGTGCGCGAAAGAATCATGGTTAAGGAACTCGGCAAGATGACCCTGTAACTTCGGGAGAAGGGGGGCCTAGCCAGTAATGGAAGGCTGCAGAGCAAAGGCCCAGGCGACTGTTTACCAAAAACACAGGACTCTGCAAAAATGAAAGTTGACGCATAGGGTCTGACACCTGCCCGGTGCTGGAAGGTTAAGGGGGGAGCTTAGGGGGTAACTCCGAAGGTTTGAACTGAAGCCCCAGTAAACGGCGGCCGTAACTATAACGGTCCTAAGGTAGCGAAATTCCTTGTCGGGTAAGTTCCGACCTGCACGAATGGTGTAACGATCTGGGCACTGTCTCAACCATGAGTTCGGTGAAATTGTAGTAGCGGTGAAGATGCCGCTTACCCGCCACGGGACGGAAAGACCCCGTGCACCTTTACTACAGCTTAACATGGGTAGCTGGTCAGGCATGTGTAGGATAGGCGGGAGGACGTGAAGCGGTGTCGCCAGGCATCGTGGATCCGCCCTTGAAATACCGCCCTTGGCTGACCGGCTGCCTAACCCGGAAGGGGACAGTGTTTGGTGGGTAGTTTGACTGGGGTGGTCACCTCCGAAAGGGTAACGGAGGTTTCCCAAGGTTGGCTCATGCCGGACGGTAATCGGCAGGGGAGTGCAATAGCAGAAGCCAGCTTGACAGTGAGGCAAACAGGCCGATCTGGGACGAAAGTCGGGTATAGTGATCCGGTGGTTCCGCATGGAAGGGCCATCGCTCAAAGGATAAAAGGTACGCCGGGGATAACAGGCTGATCTCCCCCAAGAGCTCACATCGACGGGGAGGTTTGGCACCTCGATGTCGGCTCGTCACATCCTGGGGCTGGAGAAGGTTCCAAGGGTTCGGCTGTTCGCCGATTAAAGTGGCACGCGAGCTGGGTTCAGAACGTCGTGAGACAGTTCGGTCCCTATCTGTGGTGGGCGTTGGATGACTGAGGGGGTCTGTCCTTAGTACGAGAGGACCGGGATGGACATACCGCTGGCGGATCGGTTGTTTGGCCGCAGGCACGGCCGAGTAGCTACGTATGGTTAAGATAAGCGCTGAAGGCATCTAAGTGCGAAACTGGCCCCGAGATGAGTCATCCGGTATAAAGGGTTGTGCGAGACGAGCACGTGGATAGGCGGCAGGTGTAGGCGCTGAGAGGTGTTGAGCTGAGCCGTACTAATGAGCCCGGACGCGTATTCGGTTGATTATCTATCTTCTTTTCTCAAACGGGAAGAGATCTTATACTTTAGTACGTTAGAAGCCACTCCAGCCGGGGTGGCTTCTGGCATTTACAGGGATTTATTCGCTAGTGGCTATTATCATAAGTTGGACGAGTTCTATAAACGCTAACCAGCTGGTTAGCCGAAAAACTGCGTTGAGTGCCCGTCGGAGTAGACTATTCCGTATTTTTACGGCATGGAAGGTTCCGGCATGGAAATACGCAAGAGTGAGCGGCTCACTCACTTAAAATACGACATTCGGGGGCCGGTTTATGAAAAGGCGCTCGAACTCGAAAGCCAGGGATATAAAATCATTAGTCTCAACATTGGTAATCCGGCCTCATTCGGCTTCGATGCACCCGATGAGATTGTTCACGATGTTATTCTCAACATTCGCAATGCGCAGGGGTACGCCGACTCGCGGGGTTTGTTTGCTGCCCGTAAGGCGGTGATGCATCATACCCAGAATATCGGGTTACCGGGTATTACCATCAACGATATTTACATCGGCAACGGCGTTAGTGAGCTGATCATGCTGTCGATGCAGGCTCTGATCAACGAGGGCGATGAAGTCCTGATTCCTTCTCCAGACTATCCACTCTGGACGGCATCGGTGGCGTTTTGTGGCGGTAAACCCGTGCATTACGTCTGCGACGAAGCCGCCGACTGGAACCCGGACCTTGCCGACATGGAAAGCAAAATCACCCCCCGAACGCGGGCGATTGTCGTCATTAACCCCAACAACCCAACGGGTGCTGTTTATGACAAAGCCGTGCTGGAAGGGATTGCCCGTATTGCCGAGCGGCATAAGCTCATCGTTTTCTCGGATGAGATTTACGACAGAATTTTATACGATGGCGCTCTTCATTACCCGATGGCCCGGTTCGTTCACGATACACTTTGTATCACCATGGGGGGCCTGTCTAAAAATTATCGGGCAGCCGGTTTTCGGGGCGGCTGGCTGATTCTGAGCGGAGCGCGGCACCGGGCTAAATCCTATATCGAGGGGCTGACGTTGCTGGCATCTATGCGGCTTTGTGCCAATGTGCCTACGCAATACGCGATTCAGACGGCACTCGGCGGCTACCAGAGTATTAATGACCTGGTAATGCCCACGGGACGCCTGCATAAACAGATAATGCTGGCCTACGAGCGTATGGCAGCTATCCCCGGTGTGTCCTGCGTAAAGCCCAAAGGAGCTTTGTATATCTTCCCAAAACTTGATCTGAGCCAGTTTCGGTTTAATAACGACGACCAGTTTGTGTATGACCTGCTCACCGATCAGAAAGTCCTGGTCGTATCGGGAACCGGCTTCAACTATATCCGAAACGACCATTTCCGTATCGTCTGCCTGCCCACAGTGGATGAACTAAACATTGCGCTGGATCGCATCGAAGCGTTTCTGGAGAGCCGACGCAAATAAGGCAACGGGCAGGGTACGTCTGTTTCCTGCCCAAAAATTAATCAGGTACACATCATTTTTTCGACCCGGCGTTGGTGGCGCCCGCCTTCGAAGTCTGTCGTCAGAAACCGCTGAACGCATTGAAGCGCGTCGTCCAGCGAGATAAAGCGTTCTGGCAGGCAAAGTACGTTAGCATCATTATGCTGTCGGGTAAGCTCGGCAATCTCGGGTTGCCAGACCAGCGCGGCCCGAATGCCCTGATGCTTATTGGCGGTCATGGCCACACCCTGTCCGCTACCACATACCAGGATGCCCCGGTCGGCCCGGTTCTCTTCAACGGCCGACGCAACGGGGTGGGCAAAATCGGCGTAGTCGGCCGAATCAGCAGAATACGTGCCGAAATCCTCGACCAGATAATCGTGTTGTTCCAGCCAGGTTTTAACAGCGTCTTTGTAGGCAAATCCGGCATGGTCGGCACCGAGAGCAATACGTTGGGGCATAGTATTCAGGAAAATTGAGAAACGTTTTGGCAAAATTATTCGTTATTGTAATCCGCCCTGCGAAAAATCTCGTTGACGTGGCTGACAACCTGATTTTTTGAACAGTTTGGGCGGACAAAATTTTATCCATCAAGTGAGTACGTTTCGCGCCCACTGCCTTTTTTATTACGTGAATGGAATCAACAAAAGAAAATGTTCAACGCTCTGAAACGCAGAGTACCGAACGCATTACGCAGGATTTACCCAAGCGCGACGAGTTACTCCTTACGCCCGACGAACAACGGATTAAAGATGCGTTTCAGGATCATAACTGGAACGAAATTAAGACCGCCGATTCGTGGGTCATTTTTAAAGTGATGGCCGAATTTGTGGAAGGGTTCGATAAACTGGCCAAAATTGGTCCGTGCGTTTCAATTTTCGGCTCGGCCCGCACCCAACCTGATAGCCCGTATTACAAAATGACCGAAGAAATTGCGGCCAAACTGGTACGGCATGGGTACGGGGTCATTACGGGGGGCGGACCGGGCATCATGGAGGCCGGTAACAAAGGAGCCTTTGAGCAGGGAGGGAAATCCGTAGGTTTGAATATTAAACTTCCGTTTGAGCAGCATAGCAACATCTATATTGATCCTGATAAGAGTATCAATTTTGATTTCTTCTTCGTCCGGAAGGTGATGTTCGTAAAATACGCGCAGGGGTTTGTTGTAATGCCCGGCGGTATGGGCACCCTCGACGAGTTGTTTGAGGCTCTGACGCTCATTCAGACTCGTAAAATTGCCCGCTTCCCGATTGTGCTCGTAGGCCGGGCATACTGGCAGGGGCTGATCGACTGGATTATGGAGGTGATGCTGGAACAGGAACACAACATCAATCCAGAAGATATGAAGCTCATTAGCCTTGTCGACACACCGACTGAGGCTGTGAAGGCAATCGATGATTTCTACAGCAAGTATCTGCTGAAGCCCAATTTTTAATTTGTTTCGGCCGGTTGACAGGCGTCGACCGGCCGATGCAGTTCTTAAAACTCCAGATAAGGCGCAATTTTTCCAATCGTTACGGCGTCCAGAATTCGGATAGGTTTCAGCGACTCCGCCGACGTATAAGCGCCGTGCTGCTCCCGGTAACGGACAATAATTTCGGCCTGCCGACGCGACAGGAACGGGTGCCGGTCCAGGTCTTCGGCGCTGGCTGTATTGATGGGTATCCGGCGCGGGGCCGATCCAATCCGACCGTATTTCTGCAACTCTTCGCGTGCTAATGAGTCCAGGCCATACACCTCCCGAAACTGCTCCGTCGAAATAAACCCGCCCAGCACATCGCGAAACTTGACGATCCGTTTGGCCAGGGCTGAACCAATCCCTTTCAGGGCAATCAACTGCGCCGTATCGGCCGTATTGATGTCAAAGGGCTGCATAACTGGCTTTGCTGGTCGGGCTTCAAACGGTGGTCGTTCGGCGGAGGACGCTATGTTATCCGAAAATGACTTTTCCGCTTTATACCGGCCTTCGACGTACTGACTTGCGGCAGCGGTCTGCTTCAACGTCATGTAAGGCTCCAACTGCTCGTAGAGATCAGGCGGAAAATCATAGATACGTAACAGATCTTCTTTACGTCGAAACTGACCGCCTTTGCTCCGGTATTTCTCAATCCGCTCGGCCATCCAGCGAGGCAGACCCAACTGCTGCCAACCCGCTACGCTAACCGTATTCGGATCGAACGGAAACAGTTTCGGCTCGCTGAATCGCTCGGCGGTGGTTTTGTCGTTATCCGACTGGTCACGGAATCGGGGTTGCCGGGCTTCTTCGGTCTGCATCAGTGCAACCAGGCTGTCGAGTTTACGCTGGTCGGTGGCGGAGGTATCGGCAGGACGGCGGTCAGCGGAGCAGCGATACAGAAACGGGATAAGCAGGCAGAGCAGGGTGAGGCCGATAAGTACAGAAAAACCGCGGGCTTCAGAATGGGACAGGCCAAAATAGTCACGTATAAGCGACTGGAAACGGTTGAACATGATTGAACGGATACGGTGGGGTGACTAAAGCGCGTAAACTACGGAACAATCTATAGCCAGTCAACCCGAAATGTACTTTACCCTGCTCATATTCATGATCGCCGGGGTTCCAATGCCGACGTTTAACCAAAAGGTGTTCATACTAGTATTTTCGCTTACGGAAGTATTAGTATGAACACCTGATTTTCTCCGTGCATATTCACACCGTTTTCTTTCTGATTCTGGTCATAAAGCAAACCTACAGGCCGGAAACCTCTAGCGTGCGGCTAATTTTAGGATTTGCCCTCCGCCCAGATCACACATATACAGCTCCTTTTTCTGATCTTCGCCAAAAGCCGAGATAGATCCGGCTCTGGAGACGATCTCCTGATTGGAAGCCTCGCTGGAGCCGTTTGGTGTTAATGCCCAGACGCGACCGCTGGCGTAGTCGGCATAAATGTATTTACCTTTCAAGGACGAGTGCTGCTGACCCTGATAAACGATTCCTCCCGTGACAGAGACATTACCGTCGTCATGGCTATATTGCCAGATGGGGCCAATTAGGTTTCCGCCAGAAGTGTTGCTCTCCGCATTGTAAGCCTTGCGGCCTTCCCGAATGCGCCAGCCGTAGTTCCCGCCTTTGGTGACGATGTCAATCTCTTCAAGTTCGTTCTGGCCAACATCACCCACCCATAAACGGCCGTCGTCATCGAAACTCATTCGCCAGGGGTTGCGCAGACCATAAGCAAAGATCTCTTCGCGCAATCCTTCTTTATTACTGGCAAAGGGATTGTCGCCCGGAATACCATAATTCCCTTTTTCGGTGCTGTTTACGTCCACGCGCAGAATCTTTCCGAGCCAGCTTTTACGGTTCTGTCCATTGTTCTGCGGATCGCCACCGCTGCCACCGTCGCCGGTCGAAACATACAGATACCCATCCGGGCCAAACAGCACTTTGCCGCCATTGTGGTTGGAATACGGCTGGCTGAACTTAAATAAAATCGTTTCTGAGTTCGGATCGGCCTGCATGGCTTTTGGCGACGAAACCTTGAATCGGCTCACCACCGTTTCGCGTGGGTTGTTTTTGGTGTAGTTAACGTAGAAAAAGCCGTTCTCGCTGAATTTGGGGTGAAAGGCGAGGCCCAGCAGGCCCATCTCACCCCCATAGGCAACCTTCCGACGAATATCTAAAAACGTTGGGGCGGAAGCGGCACCGGAGGTATTTTCAAAAACCCGGATACGGCCCACCTGCTCCACAACAAACACCCGGTTTGTGCCGTCGTTAGCATAGGTATATTCGACCGGCGATTCAAACGTCAGTTTTGGATAAGCGTTCACTACCTGCATTGCGGCCAGCTTTGGCTTGTCGTCATCTTCATTAACGGGAGAAATAAAGCTAGCCGGCTTTACCGTAACGCCTTCTTCGGCCGAGTCCTCCGCACGGGTATCTTTCGATCCGCAATAGGACGACAGCAGCCAGGCAAATCCGGCTGTGGCAACGAGTGAAATGAGTAATGCGTATATGGCTTTACCAAACATGATTATTTACGGGGTTGTATTCAATTTATTGAAACAAATTCGACACCAATCTGCGCTAACGAACTTAACAACACGTAATTTGTTTCAAAATCAAACCCGGCTTCGTTTCTGGACTGAAGTCGATCAATAGTGTAAATCCGGGGGTGTTGTAGCATCTCCTCAGACCGGGGTGAGGATTCCACTATAAAAAGCTACCGGACTGTTATTTTTTGCGTTATTATGACTGTTGCTAACGCCACGTTTCTCGATCACCTGATGGCTCAGCGGGCTGCTTATCGGTACAAACTTCCGTCCCGACCCGACGCTGGCCGTTTCATTGATCAACTCATGCGCTTATTGTTTCCCGTTACGCAGGACTGCCAGTCGGCTTCGCAGCACGTAGAGGAAACCTATCATAAACTAAACGAACAGCTGGTATGCCTGTTTCGGCCACTGATGGCTAATCTGCCAGACACTCCCGAAGCCATTGCTGAGCGGTTCTTTGAGCAGCTGCCCGCGATCTATGATAACCTGCTGTTTGACGCTCATTCTATCGCCGATAATGACCCGGCCGCTGTTGGTATTGAAGAGGTAGTGGCTGTATATCCGGGCTTTTATGCTATTGCTGTCTATCGGATTGCGCATGAGCTGCTTCAGTTGAAAGTGCCTTTGCTACCGCGTATGCTGACCGAGTATGCGCACGGGCAGACGGGAATTGACATCCACCCCGGTGCGAAAATTGGACGCTCGTTTTTTATTGACCATGGAACAGGGGTTGTCATTGGTGAAACAACCACCATCGGTGATAACGTTAAAATCTACCAGGGCGTAACGCTGGGGGCCACGCATGTAGCCAAGTCTATGGCGCAGAAAAAACGGCACCCAACCATCGAAAACAACGTCGTTATTTACGCCAATGCTACCATTCTGGGCGGCAATACGGTGGTTGGACACGACTCAGTCATTGGCGGCAACGTCTGGCTGACTGAAAGTGTCGAAGCACACTCGCTGGTGTTTCATCAGCACCAGACCGATATCCGGCTTAAATCGCTGGAATCCAGAGAACCAATCAATTTCGTCATATAACATTCCTCCGTTGAGGTGTAAAAAGGCAGCTGGCAAACGTCTTGTCGAACGATGAGCGTCCTGCACCTCTTTACACCTTTTGTTTTCTCTCGTTTTTATGAAAGCCAACAGCATTCTCGATACCATAGGCCAGACACCCCATGTACGGCTTAACCGGCTTTACCCCGGTTATGAGGTCTGGATGAAGCTCGAACGAGCCAACCCCGGTGCCAGCATCAAAGATCGTATCGCCCTGGCGATGATTGAAGATGCCGAACAGCAGGGCCTGCTGACTTCCGACAGTACCATTATCGAGCCGACCTCGGGCAACACCGGTATTGGCCTGGCGATGGTGGCTGCTGTGAAGGGGTATAAACTCATTCTGGTTATGCCGGAATCCATGAGTATCGAACGCCGTAAGATCATGGCGGCCTACGGAGCCGAATTCGATCTGACACCCCGCGAGAAGGGCATGAAGGGCGCTATTGAACGGGCGCATGAACTGGTAGCTCAGACGCCCGGCGCCTGGATGCCGCAGCAGTTTGATAACCCGGCCAATATTGCCGTGCATAAACAAACGACGGCCCAAGAGATTCTCACTGACTTCCCGGATGGTTTCGACGTTCTGATTACCGGCGTTGGTACGGGAGGGCATATTACCGGCGTTGCGGAAGTTCTGAAAGAAAAATTTCCCAATCTGAAGGTGTATGCTGTTGAGCCCGAACTCTCGCCCGTAATCAGCGGGGGCGCGCCGGGCCCGCATCCGATTCAGGGTATCGGGGCCGGCTTCATTCCCCAGAATCTGCACACCGACGCCATCGACGGAACCGTTCAGGTCAGCAAAGACGACGCCTTTGCCATGGCCGGTCGGGTGGCGAAGGAAGAAGGCATTTTTGTGGGTATTTCGTCGGGGGCCTCGCTGGCGGCCGTTGCTAAAAAACTGCCCGACATTACGCCCGGCAGCCGGATTCTGACGTTCTGCTATGATACCGGCGAGCGCTATCTGTCGATCGACGGGCTGTACTGATTCGCAAACCGTTCGATTGTTGTTTCGGGCCTGCCTAGCTCCGCCCACGTCTGGGCCGCTTCGAACGATTCGGGATACTGGTTAAGTGCCTCGGTAATGTGCCAGCCATAGTTAGCCTGAGCCGAGAACGGACGCCCCAGCCGCATCAGGAAAGGAGGCATCGTAAGTACACGTAACGTCTTCGATGAATAAGCCGCAACGAGTCGGAGGGCGGCCTCGTGCTGCGTAACGGCCTCGGGGCCCTGAATTACGTATTCCTGATTCTGACCATCTTTGGCAAGCCGTAACGCCCGGGCTACCTGCTGACCGTAGTCGTGAGCGGCTACGTACCAGGGGCGTACGCTGGACTGCCCAACCAGTAAGACAAGTGGACCAACGCGCTGCGTTTTGAGCAGGGATTCCATAAAGCAGGAAGGATAAAAAATACTGGATGGAATTCCGGCCGCTTTGATCAGCCGAACGGCCTCCTGTTTTACGTCGAATACCCACCACCGAAACCCGTTGGTGCCCTGGTAGCGCATGATGAGAGACGACAAGTAGGCGATCCGTCCGACACCCGCCTGCCGGGCTGCCGCCAGGAGATGCACCAGGCCGTCGGCTTCGGTATGGAAGTCGGTGGGTTTTTCGGTTTGCTGGATAGACAAGTTCAGGTAAACTGTGTCCATGCCCTTGAGGGCGCTGAGCAGGCTCGTTGGGTCGCGCAAATCGCCCGTTACGACCTCGGTGTCCGGGAAAAGTTTTTTTGCCTGTCTGGGGTTACGGGCGATAATGCGCACCTGGTAACCTGCCTGGATAAATTTACGGGCAACGGGCTGCCCAAGCATTCCCGTTGCCCCAATAAAGGCAATGGCTGTCATAGAGAACGGCTATTGGATTTTAGAACGCAATTAGACGCTTTCCAGGGCACGGGTTATATTTTGCTCGAACTGTTCATAGGAAAGGTAGCCACGGGCAATCAGAAACAATTTACTGCCATTGTCCAGTATGACCGATGGAAACCCGTTGATGCCGTAGTTGGCAACAAGGTCAAACTCGGCCCAAGTCTGCCGTTTGATAGCTGAATCGGACAGATGCGCTACATACTCGTCGGGGTCAATCCCGAAGGGTTCGACCAGGGGACCGTAATTGGCATCGACGTTCAGATCAAGACCTTTTCGATAAAGCGCATGCTGAAGTATCCCGGCAAACTCAATGGCCCGGTCCGGCAGCACTGCTTTGAACAGCGTCATGGCCATGCCCGGTTTTTCGGAGTCCGAAATATACGTGTCGGATTGCAGGATGTCGGTCAGGTAGTATTCGCTGAACTGGACACCCGTATGGTCTTCGACAGTCCTGTAAGCCTGCTCGATGAACGTTCTTAATTCAGCAATGGGTCGGGCCCGGTCACCAGCCATCATTCCGCCACTCAAAACGTCGAAGTCAAACTCGTCAGAGCGGGTCTGGTACAAGCGCCGAATGACGGGGCTGAAGCCATAGCACCAGCCGCATAGGGCATCATACACGTAAATAATGCGTGGTTTGGTCGTCTGCATACCCACCTTACCCAAAAGCAACGGAAGCGTAACGAATCTGGCTATCGAAGGCCACGTACAAACCGACGCATGGTTTCGCGGTAAATCTGTTCCGACTGATCGAGGGGTTGCTCATCTTTCAGCAGCATCGCGAGCATGATCATCCCGTGCGAAACCGACCACCACTCGAAATACAGCCGCCGGATACTTTCCTTCGATTTCGGAATGAACGAGAAAATAATTTCGCTCACGATATCGCTGACTTCCTGCATCGCGCTGGACTGGTACACGGGCAGGGTGCAGTAGGCTCCGTCCAGATTATACATAACCTGGTACATTTCGGGCTGCTCCCGGGCAAAGGCCCATTGGATCAGAGAGATTTCGTAAAGCCGTTTTTCGGGGTCGCGGTAAAGCTTGAGGATACGCTCGTATTCCTGATGGAGATAGCGGAATCCTTCATTTCGTATTTCGTCCAGCAAAATGTCTTTGCTGTCGAAGTATTCATAAACAACGGGGGCGCTGTAATCTATTGCATCGGCGATTTTGCGGATCGACACCGCCTGCCAGCCTTCCCGGCGGGCAATGGCTTTCGCCGTTCCTATTATACCAGAGCGCGTCTGTTCGCGGGTGCGCAGTTTTCGCTCAATAACTTCCATACCTATAGGCTCTCTATCGACAGTTAACGGTGTTAAATTGTCTGAAAACTACGGATTTATGCTGGTATTATCCAGGATAAATGCAGATTTTCTACAAAAAGTTAAATTCTATCTTCGAGAGCTTTTATAATTAATTGACGGATAGCGGGTTACGGTAAGAATGCTCTACGTTCCAGCTTCACTCGATGCACCAGCCCTGTTAATTAGGAAAACACCCGTTCGGCCAGCAGCCAGACGTTCTCGTCGCCGAATGCATACGGCTCTCTGTCGACGGTTCCGTAACAGTCAATCGTGTTTAGACCTGCCTCCGCAAACAACCACCTGAGTTCGGCCAGGGTATAGACGTAGTGCTGCGCCGTGCGGGACTGCGTAAGCCCATTCTGTACGTAAGTTAGGTGCGAATCGATCCGGCTTTCGAGCGGGTCGTAGTCATTCTCCATCAGAAACAGGATTCGATCGGTACCTTCACCAATGGGTTGCCAGTTGTGGGTCTGGTAATCGGGCAGCACCGACTCCGCAACCATCTGCGAATGGGCCAGAAAACGGCCACCTGGTTTAAGAAGCAGGGCAATGCGGGTTAAAAAGGCCAGCATGTCGGCTCGGGGAAAAAAGCTGAAGCTGTTGCCCAGGCAATAAGCCGCATCAAACGAGGCTTCCGGCGCCAGCTGGTCAGGCAGTATGCTCAGAAAATCGGCCTGAATAGCCTCCAGAGAAAGTTTCTGCCCCCTGGCCTCGGCCTGCAATTCCGTTATGTACTCCTCTGAAATATCGACGCCCGTTAGCCGGGCGCCCATTCGGGCGAGTGGCAGGGCATGCCGACCATAGCCGCAGAATATATCCAGCAGCCGGTCGTCGGGGCCAAATTCGAGTGTGTCAACGAGCAGCTCCAGGTCGAGCTGGGTTTGCTCTTCGGTTTGTGCGGCTTTCCAGGCACTCTGGGGCAGACCCTGAAAGAATGTATGATACCAGGCCATAAGAAAAGAGGCAGAGGGCTGCCGACAGCCCGCTGTTCAAGAATTACTTTAGCTGCGCCAGTGTTTCCCGCAGGGCATTGAAATTCGGCACTTCACCGGCATTGTCGAGCACTTCGGCGTATTGAATGATACCGTTCGGATCGATCAGGAAAGCCGAGCGCTTACTCACGCCCTTCATATTCATCGAGAAGGTTTCGTAGAGTGAGTCATAAGCCGCCGAAACCTCTTTATTAAAATCAGACAGTAGATCGAAGGGTAGGTTCTGCTCCTGTTTAAATTTTGCCAGTACATAAGGTGAATCCACCGAAATCGCAACAATCTCGGCGTTCAGATCTGTGTACGTGCTGATTTTGTCGCGTATCTCGCAAAGTTCGACGGTACAGACACTCGTAAATGCCAGCGGGAAGAACAGAATAATCAGGTTTTTGCCGTGGAAATCGCCTAGAGAGACTTCTTTTTTATCGCTGTTGAACAGCGTAAACTCGGGCGCTGTTTGTCCGGGCTTAATCATAATCTATTTTTGAATTTGGTTTGTTGCGCTGAATCCGGTTTGGATTTGAGACGACGAAATTCCGAAAAAGCCATATCAATCCAAGCTGAATTCTGGTTCAAATCAAAAAACAACAGTTATTTGCGTTCATGACGACCTATTGGGGTATTGACTTAGGCGGCACCAAAATCGAAGGCGTAGTGATGACCGCGCCTTCGCCCGATGCCGTTCTTATCCGTAAACGGATTGACACCGAAGCCGATAAAGGATACGACCACATTCTGAATCAAATTGTCCGGCTGATTGAGCTGCTCAAAGCCGAAACTGGCCTCACGCCCGAACGCATCGGCTTTGGTACGCCTGGAACGTTTGACCCGGCCCGGCAGGCGATGAAAAACTGCAATACGACCGTGCTGAACGGTAAACCCATGAAGCAGGATCTGACCCGGCTGCTGGGATTACCCATTGAAGTAGCGAACGACGCCAACTGCTTTGCCCTGGCCGAAGCGACGCTGGGAATTGTGCCCGATGTTGTGCCCGACTACCAGACGGTGTTTGGGGTTATTATGGGCACCGGCGTTGGTGGAGGCATCGTAGTGCGCGGCAAAGACGGCCGACCGTTCGTGCTGAATGGCTTTCAGGGCATTGGGGGAGAGTGGGGCCATAATATTCTCGAAGAGAACGGCTACCCCTGTTATTGCGGGAAGCGGGGCTGTACCGAACAGGTTATCTCCGGTCCGGCTCTGCAGCGGTATCACCAGCAGATCAGTGGCGAAGTCAAAACGATGCAGACCATTATGGAAGGCTTCAGCGCCGGTACGGATCTGTTCGCCAGCCAGACGGTCAACCGGATGCTGGAGTATTTTGGCCGCGCGGTTTCGGTTATTATTAATATCCTCGACCCCGATGCGATTGTGCTGGGTGGGGGTGTGGGTAACGTAGACCTGCTCTATACGGAAGGCGTCGAACGCGCTAAGAAATATATTTTCAATAACGGCGAACTGCACACGCGTTTTCTGAAACCTAAGCTGGGCGACAGCGCAGGCGTTTTTGGAGCCGCGATGCTCTAAACGCATCTACCGGAACACGGTGGCCCGCCCTTCGGTGGGTACCAGAAACAAACGCTCGGCAACGCCTTTCTGCTGCAACGCTTTACGTAAATCCGTCACGGGTTCGTACAGCCCATCGTCGCCCTGCTGGAAGGTGCCGAAATGAATACCTATGGCCTGTGCGGCTTTGAGATCCAGAAAGGCCTGTACGGCCCCGGCGGGTGAGGTGTGGACGGGTGCCATAAACCATTCGGGCAGGTAGGAGCCGATGGGCAGCATGGCCAGCTTGATCGGGCCGGTTGGACTACGTGCCGCCTGTTCGGCAATCTGTTTGAAATGCTGACCGTAGCCGCTGTCTCCACAGAAGTAAACCGTTCCGAAACGGGTGTGAAGCAGGTAGCCCGCCCAGAGCGTTTCATTCCGGTCGCCCAGGCCCCGGTTGCTGAAATGCTGTGCCTGTACGCAGGTCAGACTGAGTCGGTCGTTTACCCGCAATGTATCGTTCCAGTCGAGCTCGCGGCTGGTTCGGGCGTCTACCGAGCGGGGGAGGTACGACACGCCGAGGGGCGTAACAAACAGCGGATTATGGGCCTTCACCAGTCGTTCGATAGTGGGCAGGTCGAGGTGGTCGTAGTGGCAGTGGCTCAGCAGCACGACGTCGATGGGTGGCAGCTCGTCAAAACGTAATCCCGGTGGCCGATGGCGTTTGACACCCAGCCACGAGGTCGGCCCAACGCGTTCCGACCAGACCGGATCGGTCAGGATGTTCAGGCCGTTGGTTTGCAGCAGGAACGTAGAATGGTTCACGAACGTAACCACCAGGCTGTCGCCTTCGATGCGCGTGGCGGGTCGGAGACCGACAAAGGCGTTGGGCTGTTCGGGCCACGGCTTTTTGTCGCGGTTGAGCAGCCACTTCAGCAGTCCGCCGGATTCACGTTCGGGCATGCCGGGGTTAAAAAACTTCTTGCCATCAAAATGATCGCTAACGGGGCCGTTGTAATGCGGGGCACAGGCCGTAACAACGCCGGTGAGGAGCAGACAAACAAGACGTGCAATACGCGCAGGCGGCATACGTAAAAGTATTTTTAAGAGAACAAGGATAATTGCCTGATGCTGCCGCGCTCATGTTCCAGCAGCCACTGCTTGCGCCACAGTCCACCTGCGTAGCCCGTCAGCGAACCATTGGAGCCGATAATCCGGTGGCAGGGCACCACAATCCAGAGCGGGTTCCGGCCGTTGGCAGCGGCTACCGCCCGGATGGCTTTCTCATCGCCCAGGCGTCGGGTGAGGGCCAGATAGGATAAGGTTGTGCCAAAGGGTACGTCGAGCAACGCCTGCCAGACGCTTTGCTGAAAGGCAGTTCCGGCTGGATTAATCAAAAAATCGAAGGTTTTACGGGTACCCGCAAAATACTCGTTGAGCTGCGTAACGGCCTGCATAACCGGCTCTGAAGGGTTTGCTGAATCGGGTGTTTCGTCCGAAACGTCCAGACAGGTAATAGTCGAAACGCCGAGGTCATTGCCGGTAATCCGAACCCGACCCAGTGGCGATTGCAGAAAGGCAGTTGTCATTTGAATAGTGGTGTTCCGGTAAAACTTGAAACAGGAGATAATGGTTGTAGGGCTGATTTCTTCTGAAACCTGCCCTACAACCATCGGACTAGTGCGATCCGAATCGGGCGAGTGCTTCCTGAGCCAGTCGTTTGGTTAACTCGCCTGCTGGTAGTTCCTGACTTAACCGGGCCGCCTGACCCGACCAGAGCGGACTGAAATCGGCTGAGTTTTTCGATTCCGCTTTAGCGCGCAGGGGAGTAAGAGCGCCCCCCGCCAAGGGAAATTCCGGTGCCAGGGCCGATAGGGGACCCACTTCCCGAACCAGCCGATTGACGATACTACGCGCCGGACGACCCGTAAGCACATTCGTTAGGGCGGTGTTACTGTCTTTTGCCGTTCGGAGCGCCTGCCGGTAAACCGGAGAAATCCGGGCTTCGGGACAGAACAGGTAGGCCGTTCCAAGCTGCACTGCTGAAGCGCCCAGCGCAAAGGCCGCAACGATACCACGAGCGTCGGCAATGCCCCCGGCCGCAATGACGGGCACCTTAACGGCATCCACCACCTGCGGCACCAGCGCCATGGTTCCTACCTGAGTGGCTATGTCGTCACTCAGGAATATTCCCCGATGGCCACCGGCCTCGGCTCCCTGAGCAATGATGGCATCGCAGCCGGCCGCTTCAAGCCAGCGGGCTTCGTCCACTGTAGTCGCCGAAGAAATGATTTTAGCGCCCGTAGCTTTCACCCGAGTCAGAAGGGTTGGGTCAGGAAGGCCAAAATGAAAGCTGACTACTTCGGGGCGTTCCTCAGCAACCAGATCGCAGAGAATCGCATCGAAGGGGCTTCGGCTAGCCGTGGGAATCATCATCTGCGGATCAAGTTCCAGCTCCCGATAATACGGAGCCAGCCGGTTACGCCATTCGTTCTCCCGATCCGGATCGGCCTGCGGGGCCTGATGGCAGAAAAAGTTCAGGTTAATGGGGCGGCTCGTCTGCTGCCGAATGAGCTGGAGTTCACTGCGTATCTGCTCTGGGCTCAGCAACGCGCAGGGGAGGGAGCCTAAACCACCAGCTTCCGATACGGCAATGGCCATCTCGGAGAAGACCGAACCCGCCATAGGCGCCTGAATAATTGGAATGTCGATACCCAGCAGCTGCTGGATGCGATTATCGGGCCAGGTGTTCATACGAATAGGCGCTTTAGATGTGATGGGTAGATTCCATCAACAGACCACCTGACAGAATCCTTACGTAAAGCTACGGGTAAAAACGAGTGGGAATAAACAGACATTTCTCCAGAGCTGCGGCTGCTCAGGCCGGTAGTTTTCGGCGCAAGTCCTATCTTTGTGGTCTCAGTAACGGATTATGACAGAGCAGAAAGTATCCCCGGCAACGTCCCTTCAGGACATTATCGCCCACGCCAAAGAATATGGCTTCGTGTTTCCGTCCTCCGAAATCTACGATGGCCTGCAGGCCGTGTACGATTACGGTCAGAACGGCGTCGAACTCAAAAATAATCTCAAAACGCTGTGGTGGAAGGCCATGACCCAACTCCACGATAACGTCGTCGGTATTGACGCGTCGATCTTCATGCACCCGCTTACGTGGAAGGCGTCGGGGCACGTCGATTCGTTCAACGATCCCATGATCGACAACCGGGATTCCAAAAAACGCTACCGCGCCGATCAACTGCTTGAACTGAAGGCTGAAGAATATGCCAATGCCGGCGACGAAGCCCGCAGCACCGCGCTGCTTCAGGAAATGGGGCGTCTGCTGGGCGAGAACGACCTCGAAGGCGTTCGTAACCTCATCATTGCCGAGGGCATCAAAGACCCCGTATCCGGCACCGACAACTGGACGGAAGTCCGACAGTTCAATCTGATGTTCTCGACGCAGGTCGGTTCGCTGGCCGAGGACGCCAGTCTGATTTACCTCCGTCCCGAAACGGCTCAGGGTATTTTTGTCAACTTCCTGAACGTACAAAAAACCGGTCGGATGAAGGTGCCGTTTGGTATCGCCCAGATTGGCAAGGCGTTCCGCAACGAGATCGTAGCCCGGCAGTTTACGTTCCGGATGCGCGAGTTTGAGCAGATGGAGATGCAGTTCTTCGTACGGCCCGGCACCGAAATGGAGTGGTACGAACGCTGGCGCGACACCCGGATGAAATTCCATCAGGCGCTGGGATTACCCGCCGAGAAGCTGAAGTTTCATATCCACGAGAAGCTGGCGCATTACGCCAATGCGGCCGTTGATATTGAGTACCAATTCCCGTTTGGTTTCCGCGAGATGGAGGGTATCCATTCCCGTACCGACTTTGACCTGAAGTCGCACCAGGAGCTGAGCCGCAAAAAACAGCAATACTTCGACAACGACGTAGACCCCGCCACGGGCAAGCCGTACGGCAATTACATTCCCTACGTAGTCGAAACCTCCGTAGGCGCCGACCGGCTGTTCCTGGCCGTGTTCTGCAATGCCTTCACGAAAGAAACCGTGGGCGAGGGTGCCGACCAGAAAGAGCGGACGTATCTGAAACTGCACCCCGCGCTGGCGCCCATCAAAGCGGCCGTGTTCCCGCTGGTCCGTAAAGACGGTCTGCCCGAGAAAGCGGAGCAGATTGTTAAGAGTTTACGTTCCGAATTTCGCGTGATCTACGAAGAACGCGATGCTATCGGTAAGCGGTATACCCGGCAGGATCTGATTGGAACGCCTTTCTGCATCGCCGTGGATTACCAGACCCTGGAAGACGATACCGTGACGATCCGCTACCGCGACACAACCGAGCAGATTCGTGTGCCCATCAGCGAACTGAAAGCCCGCATTAGTCAGGAAGTTTCAATGGAGCGTGTGTTAGAGAAAATGTAAGATTAGTAACAGGTTTCCCGAAAGTAATTCTTAAAGGGTTACTAGACTTACAGAACCTGTTTTTAATGCAGAAACGCCCCGGTCAGTTTGGCCAGGGCGTTTCTTTATCAGGTGCTTCAAGAAGATCAGTTCAGATGGGGCATGTTGTTCATGAGCTGCCGGCGAACCGTACTCCAGCGCCGACGCGATACGGGCAGCACATCGCCCGTTGACAGATGAACCAGACCGCCCGTATCAGTACGCTCCAGCCGCTCAACGTAACGGCGATTAACTACGCAGTTGCGGTGCAGCCGGATAAACCATTCGGCCGGCAGCTTGGGCGTATAGTATTTCAGCGTGCGGGGCATCAGCATTCGCTTGCCATCCATCCAGTTGAGCCAGCTATAGTTAGCAACGGCCTGCATATAGACCAGGTCAGCTACAGGGAATGACTGACGACCGGTTTCACGTAAGTAAAGTTTCAGCGGGGGCCATTCAGCGGGTTGGGTGCGGGCTGAATTTACGGCGGAGGAAAAGTAAGTCATGCGAGTATGATTTGAGTGTGTTGAAGAACTGATACAATGTTACAGGAAGTTACATTTGGCACCTAGTTCATTCGTAACACGTTCTATCAAGTTTGTAACATGACCCCCAAACGTCCAATTTACGTGTATAAACAACTAATTAAAGTGCAAAAGAAAGCCCGTACAGATAGCCGGGCTTAAAGAAAAATAAGCAGACAACTGAGGAGCGGAGGCCTAAGCAGACCTGCGCCGATTCTGTTCAACGTACTCGGAAGGGGTTAAACCATGCTGGTCCTTAAAGACTTTCGAGAAATAAGCAGGGTCCATACCAACGGCGAAGGCTACGTCGGAAATAGATACGTTGGTCAGCAGCATATCAGCCGCCCGGTTGAGCCGCACGGCCCGGATCAATTCAACGGGCGTAAGACCGGTCATGGCTTTCACCTTCCGGTTGAGCTGCATGCGGCTCAGATTAACGGATGCCGCCAGGGGTTCTACGCCAAAATTGGTGTCGCCCAGCCTGGCTTTAATCACGTCATACAGACGGTTCATGAATTCGTCTTCGGCCACTTCACTCTGAGTTGGCAGGTGCCCCTCGCTTAACAGCTGCATTCGGAAATGCTGCCGGAACCGGCGTTGCTGCTCCAGGCGGTTTCTGACCCGCCAGCGCAGTTCATCAACCTGAAAAGGCTTCGTTAAATAATCGTCAGCACCGGCGGTCAGACCTTCCACGCGGCTGTCCGAGCCGGCTTTGGCCGTCAGAAGCAGCACCGGAATATGGTTCGTAACAGGGCTGCTTTTCAATTGGCGGCAGAGTTCAAACCCATTCATTTCGGGCATCAGAACATCGCTGATGACCAGGTCCGGACCTTCAGAAGTTGCCGTATCGACCCCTAAGCGGCCGTTATGTACCCGGCGGACATGCCATTCCACGCTCAGGATATCTGTAATGAACTCGGCAAGCTCGTCGTTATCTTCTACGAGCAGAATATAGGGCAGATCGGCGGAATTGGTTGACTCCGGCGAGGTGACGGGTTCCCGTTGGGGAGTAGGCAGGGGCTGCACGGGTGTTTCGCCACCCGCGCGGGCTGAGCGACAGGGTAATTCAACGGTGAACGTTGAACCTGCACCCGGCCGGCTTTCGGCCCGGATAGTGCCCTGCATCACGTCGACCAGTTCTTTCACCAAAGCCAGTCCAATTCCCGATCCAACCAGGCTGCGACTGGCCGTTTGGTCGGCCTGATAAAACCGGTTAAAGATGTAAGGTAGTTTATGATCGGCAATACCCGTGCCCGTGTCGCTGACGATTAACCGGATAATACTGTCGGCGGGTTGCTCAGCCTCCGTTGGTGCCGGGGTTTCGGGTATTGACCGGACAGACAGGGTTACATCGATCTTCCCATTTTCGCCGGTAAATTTCAGCGCGTTAGCCAGCAGATTATTCAGGATTTTCTCCAGCTTGTCGGCGTCGAACCAGTAGAAGCGGTGCGTAACCTGGGGCTGTAGCCGAAGCTGAATCTGTTTGCGTTCGGCTTCTTCCTCAAAGACGAGCGTTGTACGCTCGACAAACTCCACCAGATCGCCCTGAGCGGGTGTGACTGTCAGACTGCCGGCCTCCAGCTTAGCCAGGTCCAGCAGCTCGTTAATGAGCCGCAGCAACTGGCTGGCATTCCGATAGACCATGGACAGCCTGCTATGGTGCTGGGGATCGTTGATTTCGTTGAGCAGCTGCTCCAACGGCGTCAGAATGAGCGTAAGTGGAGTGCGAAACTCGTGGGTGATGTTGGCAAAGAAACGGGATTTGACCTCGTCGAGATTCCGAAGCTGAATAGATTCCTTTTCCTGAAGTTCAATATGGCTTTGCAGGCGTATCCGATTGATCCGGATGCGGACAAACGTAATGATCGCGCCCAGCACCAGCAGACCGTAGAGTGTATAGGCCCACCAAGTTGCCCAGGGCGACGGCTCAATGACGACCCGAATCTGGTGCGTATGCGGACTCCAGATTCGCGACGTATTGGATGCGTTGACCACGAACGTATAGGTAGCAGGTGGCAGGTTAGTGTACGTCGCGGTGGCGAGGTTATTGGTATATACCCAGTCGTTGTCGAGACCAATCAGCTTGTGCCGATACTGATTTTTGTCACTCTGGTTGTATTGCAGAGCCGCAAAATCGAACGACAGGAAGTTCTGCTCGTGGTTCAGAACGATCTCGCGGGTTTCGTTAATATCCTGTCGGATGGGTGACTCCGGGTCAAGCGCACTGACCGGCTGATTGTTAATGCGCAGGGCCGTGAGCGCCACGACGGGCTTGAAATTATCATCATTGACCCGGCGCGGGTTAAAAACCGTGTAGCCGCCAATACCGCCGAAGACGATCCGCCCGTTGGGCAGCGCAAGGTCCTGAAACCGGTTGAACTCTTCGCTGGGCAGCCCGTCGTCGGTAGTATAGTTCCGCACGTCGAACGATTTACTGTCGAAGCGGCACAACCCCCGGTTCGTACTCAGCCAGAGATGACCGTCGGCATCAGGGCGAATACCGTAAACAACGTTATTCGGTAACCCATTGCGTACCGTAAAACAGCGAATCTGACCTGTATGCTTGTCGAGTCGACACAGGCCATTGCCGAACGTACCGATCCACAGATAGTTATACTGCGCCGGGTCCTGCGCCAGACTGAGCAGCGAATTCACCGGTAGCGCATCCGGACTAGCCGGATTCATGCGCCAGCGGATCAGCCGGTTCGCCGACAGGTCGGCCCGAAGCAGGCCGTGGCTTTGCGTAGCCAGATAAATACGGCCGCCATCAACTGTCATGGCCATCACCTCGTAGGGATTTCCGGCGGGTATGGGTAATGGGAAGACCGTAAAGGAGTGCTGTTTGGGGTTATGGCGAACCACCGCGCGCCCATCGGTTCCCAGCAGGCCCCACATCTCGCCCTCGGGTCCGGTGGTCAGGATAGGTAACCGGAATACCCCCCCCGGTAGCCAGCGTGCCGGAATACCCACGGGCTGAACGGGCGTAAAACGTCGCTGAGCCGTATTGTACTGATACGGGACAATAGAGCGTCCGCCGACCCACAGATTTTTTTGTTTGTCGAACTGATAACGCAACTGAAAAGGTCCCTGTGTCCGGATAGGGGCTGGAACAGCACTGATGGGTATCCCCAGTTCCTGGGTTATCCAGTCGGTTTGAAAGTTAATCCGGTGGGGCCAGGAATGAAACGGATTCCTGTTAAGGTCAAACTTCACCACACCATCGCCGTTTGTGCCAACCCAAAGTACGTTCGAGCGGTCAACCAGCATCGAGAGGGGCTGGTAAAAAGCAAATTTCGGATCGGTTGGCAGTAAAACCAGTCCCGTGCGGTCGTTATAGACCGCCTGGTTTACGTAGTCGTTGCCCTGTTGGTCCTGCGCAAATAAAGGCGATTCTGCCGAAAGGCCCGGCACCGCAATCACCCGCCGGGTTCGGCCGGTAGTGGGATTAAACAGCGCGAACTGCCCGGGAAAACCAAGCATCAGTTCGCCATTCGCCCGCAGGTGCAGCGCTCGTACGTCGTTGTGAGGTAGGCCGGCGAACGTTCGAAAAACGGTAAACTCACCACTCGCCGGATTGTAGCGGTGAAGACCATCTGACGTAGCCAGCCATAGAAAACCTTTCTGGTCAGTGAGAATCGCCGAAATCCGGTGCTGTACCGAATCATTTCGGATTGCCCAGCGGTGATGGCTGATAGTGCCGTTGGCACTGATCCGGAAAAAGCCATTCGTCTGGGTGGCGACCCAGGCCTGACCACGCTGATCGGGTACAATAGAGGTGAGCAGCTTCCGGGTGGCGATCCGCCGGAAAGCGGGGGAGTCGGAGACGCGGTGCGACTGCTCCGTAATCGGGTTGAAACAATCGATGTTGTTATTTTCCGTACGCACCCAGATCTGCCCCAGCTTATCCTCCCGAATCTCGTAAATACTGCTGAAGGATAGCGAACGAACGTTCTGCGGATCATGGTAAAAAATTTTGAAGCGAATTCCGTCGTATCGGCACAGTCCATCGCGGGTGGCTAACCAGATAAAACCACGCTGATCCTGCAGCATCGACTTGATATAGCCCTGGGGCAGTCCCTTCCGGACGGTCAGGTATTCCGGAGGAGGCACATCCGCCCGGCCCAGGTAGCCAGATGTCAGCAGGATAAGCAAAATCAGGAACCCGCTTCCAAACCGAAGCATAGGCGAATGGGTTATCCGTCGAAGCAAACAAGCTATGTACTGACTCATCCCCAGGCTGGCCAGCGACAACGGAATATGATTTAGTAATTGATAAAATTTTAATCCCATTCGTCCAACAAGTTACCAGCACCGGTGATGCAACTACTCCTCAAAACCCACGTTAACCAGTCCCTGCCTGTTGTCTGGGCTGGCTTTAACCGAACGTTATTCGACCGGCTTAGCCCTCCCTTTCCACCCGTCGATGTCGTCCGGTTCGACGGGTGTCTGCCGGGCGATGTTGTGCACCTTCGGCTTAATTTTCTGTTTTTTCGCCAGGACTGGATCAGCCTGATTACGGACCAGCAAACCACGGGCCAGGAAATCTATTTTATCGATCAGGGAACTAAATTACCCTTTTTCCTGGCTTCCTGGCGCCACCATCATCGGCTGTTGCGTCACCCTTCAGGCGGTACCGTCGTTGTTGATGATATTAACTTCAGCACCCCATTTCAATTGACTGATTATTTGATGTATCCGCTCATGTGGCTTCTGTTTGCGTATCGTAAACCCATTTACCGGGCCGTTTTTAAGTAGAAACGGCCCCGCCGTTATTGAGTGAACGGTCACCAACCAAACTGCATATTACACTATGTAACTAACTATTGCAAAAAACGAGTGCGAGTTGCGGCTTTTCGGGTATAAACAAACGAGCGTCTGTTTCTGGTATGGTTTCGGGCCGGACTCTTTCCGAACTGGGTGGATTCCGTTACTTTTGTCAGTACGGCTTTTTAAACCGACTGCATGAAACTCCCCAATCTGACAACCCGCATTTTTCTGGGCATGGTGCTCGGCATTCTGATCGGTTATCTGTTTCCGGCCACAGACTCTGGTTTCTCCGGCACCGATCTGAATATCCTGTCCAAGATTTTTCTTCGACTGATCAAGATGATTATCGGGCCGCTGGTATTCGCTACGCTCGTGGTAGGTATTGCCAAACTTGGTGATTTTGGCACCGTCGGTCGGATTGGTCTGAAGACGCTGGCTTATTTTTATTTCGCTACGATTCTATCGCTGGTCGTGGGGCTGCTGGTTGTTAATGTCATGAAGCCCGGCGAAGTCATGAGCCTGCCGCTGCCCCCCAAAGGAACCGACACAGGCGTTGAGGTGCAGAAACTGACGTTCGACAATTTTATTACGCACATCGTCCCGACGAGTTTTGTGGATGCCCTGGCCACTAATGAAATCCTCCAGATTGTGGTCTTCAGTATCTTCTTCGGTATTGCCGTAGGGTCTATTGGGGCACAGGGCAAGATCATGATCAAAGCGCTTGATGCCCTGTCGCATATCATGTTTAAGGTAACGAGCTACGTGATGGCGTTTGCACCCTTTGGCGTCCTGGGTGCCATTGCGGCCGTTGTGGCGCAGCAGGGACTGGGCATCCTGGCGGGCTATGCCTACCTGATTCTTTGCTTCTTTGGTGGACTGATTTTCTTTGTGTTTGTGGTGCTAACCCTGATTTGCCTGGTCGTCCGCATTCCCTACCTGGCTCTGCTGAAAGAAGTTCGGTCGGCCATTATTTTGTCGTTCAGTACGGCCAGTTCGGAGGCTTCGTTTCCGCAGACGATTGAGGCTCTGCGCAGGTTTGGCTGTTCGGAGCGGATTATTTCGTTCGTGCTGCCGCTGGGGTATTCCTTCAACCTTGATGGATCCATGCTTTACATGACGTTTGCTACGGCCTTCATCGCGCAGGCTTACGGGGTTCCGCTGAGCATTGAGCAGCAGATCACGATGATGCTGACGCTGATGATTACCTCCAAGGGAATTGCCGGTGTGCCGAGAGCGTCGCTGGTGGTTATTGCCGGCACCATGTCGCTGTTCAATCTACCCATCGAAGGGCTGGCGCTGCTGCTCGGTATTGATCAGGTGCTGGATATGGGACGTAGCGCCACGAGCGTAGCCGGTAATGCCGTGGCTACCTGCGTGATTTCAAAATGGGAAGGCGAATTCCGCACTCAACCGGTGGATTCGGAAGAGATCACCGCCTGATTGGAAGGCTGGAATTGGCCGAGCAGACAATTCTTATAGTTGCTTTAGCCACAACTTGAGTAGGTTGTGGTTTTTTTCTAACCGTCTGTACGGCGGTTTAGCTGTTCATCCGTAATTAGTTGGTGTTGCGCAGCAGAAGTCTGTAGTTTGGTATTATTGCAGGCGCATCAACTACACTCCTAAACTAAATGAGTTCAATTCTCGAAACCCGCCACATTGTTAAACAATACGCCGAACACCGGGCTTTGGACGACGTCAGTCTGACTGTCCCGCAGGGCAGCATCTTCGGTTTGCTCGGTCCCAACGGTGCGGGTAAAACCTCCCTGATCCGGATTATCAATCAGATTACGGCCCCCGACGAGGGCGAGGTCATTCTGGCCGGTGAGCGGCTTAATCCCAGCCATATCAAGCGCATTGGTTACCTGCCCGAAGAGCGCGGTCTGTACAAGAAAATGAAGGTTGGCGAACAGCTCCTTTATCTGGCCCAGCTCAAAGGCCTGAGCGAGAAGCAGGCTATGGAAAAGCTGAAAACGTGGTTCGTTAAGTTCGACATCAAAACCTGGTGGAACAAACACGTAGAAGACCTTTCCAAAGGTATGCAGCAGAAGGTACAGTTTGTGGCCACGGTGATGCACGAGCCCGACCTGATTATTCTGGATGAGCCGTTTTCAGGTTTCGACCCCATCAACGCCAACCTCATCAAGGACGAGATTCTGGAACTTCGGGACCGGGGCAAGACGATTATTTTCTCTACCCACCGAATGGAATCTGTTGAGGAACTCTGCGATCATATCGCACTCATCAACCGGTCGCATAAGGTACTCGATGGGCCAAAGCGGGCCATCAAGGAGCAGTTCAAAACGCATACCTATCATGTCGAGTACCAGGGCGCCCTGGGCGACCTTCCCCCCGCCTTCGACATGCTGAAAACCACCCCGGTCGAAGACGGATTCCTGCGTACCGATATCCGGATTCCGCCCGATGCGGCCGTTAACGACCTCATTTGCCTGCTGCTCGACCGCGTGGCTGTTCGGTCGTTTGGAGAGAACATCCCAAGTATGAACGACATCTTTATTCAGGCCGTCGGCGAGGTGCCAACAACGTAATTACAAGGCCCGAAATCCAACGAGTAATTTGATCGTAAACTCACTTAACCGGCGCAGTCCTGCTGTGCAACCCATGAAATGCATACAATTTTCCTGATTATCAAGCGCGAATATCTGGTACGGGTACGTAAGAAGTCGTTTATCATCATGACGATTCTGGGGCCGATGCTGATTTTTGCGTTCTACGCCATTATCGGCTGGGCCGCCATCAGCTCGATCGACCAGAAAAAAGTAGCCGTTGTGGATGAGAGCGGCCGCTTTGCCGGAAAGTTTAAAAACAGCGATGAAACGGTTTATTCTTATCCGAAGCAATCGCTGGCAACAGCCAAGAAAGAATTTGTGAAGCAGGGGTACGACGCGCTGGTGTTTATACCCCAGGACGTGATCGACCGCCCGAAAACTGTCCAGATTTTTGCCGAGAAAAGCGTGAGTCTGGCGCTTCAGAGCAATATTGAACGGGCCATCTCCAAGGAAATTGAGACGATCAAGCTGGAACAGGCGGGCATTACGCAAAAAATCATTGAAGATGCCAAGATCAACGTAGACGCGCAGACGATCAGCCTGAGCGCCGAAGGTGAGAAGAGTAGCAACTCCATTGCCACGACCATCATCGGCGGCATCTGCGCCATGCTGATTTATATTTCCGTGCTGATTTATGGTACGCAGGTGATGCGGGGCGTTATGGAAGAAAAGACCAACCGGATTGTGGAGGTAATTATTTCGTCGGTGAAGCCGTTTCAGCTGATGCTTGGTAAGATAATTGGCGTTGCGCTGGTGGGGCTGACGCAGTTTCTGCTCTGGATTTTCCTGACGATTGGCCTGCTGACGGTTGGGTCGAGTATTATCGGGCGGCCGCAGGAGTCGGCGCAGGCAGCTATGACGACCCGCATGAATGCCATGCCGGGTCAGCAGGAGGTCCAGCGCAAAATGGCCACTGCCGACAACCCCGTCGCTGATTTTTTCAAGGCGGTCGAAACGCTCAACATTCCGCTGATTATTGCCTGTTTCCTGTTTTATTTCCTGGGTGGCTATCTGTTGTACAGCGCCTTATTCGGCGCCGTGGGCGCGGCCGTTGACAATGAGACAGAAACGCAGCAGTTCATGTTTCCTATTACAATCCCGATCATTGCCGCCATTGCGTTTTCGCAGTTTGTGGTCCGCGACCCCGACGGTCCGATGGCGTTCTGGACGTCGATGATTCCGCTGACCTCTCCCATCGTGATGATGGTCCGGATTCCGTTTGGCGTGCCGGGCTGGGAGTTGGCCCTATCGATGGTTCTACTGGTTCTGGGCTTTATTGGCACCACCTGGATAGCGGCCCGCATCTACCGCGTAGGTATCCTGATGTATGGCAAGAAGGTGTCGTACCGCGAGCTGTCAAAATGGGTGTTTTATAAAGGCTAAGCTATTCCGTTACATTTGCAATTCCCCGCTAACGATTGATGCGTCAGCGGGGAATTGCGTTTCCAGCGTAATGTTGGTAGCCAGGTGCTAAACGTATTGAATACGTCATCTACCTGACCGTCCGGCTAAACCGGAGATTGCGATTATATAACAGTTACGTAAAGAGAAATTCATTTTGGCAGCATATGTTACTTAAGCTGTTTTGGTGCGCGGCCGGGCCACGGTTTCCGACGAGTCGGCATTGGCCTCCGTCTGGAAACCAGTGTCGGTATTGCCGGGACAGATAGCCGTTGCCGGGCTGACTCTGTGCTGGTATTCTCCGTGCATCGTTTCGGAAAACTCAGCACAAATGCTTTACTGGCGTAGTAGGTGGCAATAAACGGGTTTGTCTGGGACGACCCTGACGACGCTACGTTGATAATGCCGCCGTCTAGTTAGTAAATGGCTAAATAACCTAAAAAGCATAACCCAAACTAATGCCCGAACGAATATCAAGATTGAGGTAGTCACCTACGTCTGCTATGACTGTACCGTACCGTAAGGTATGCTGAACGTCTTGAATAGGAAATGCACCCGCCCCGTTGAACAGCTCTATTACAAATCCTCGGCGACTTACCCATTGATAACCAATTGTTAGGCCTAAACCAATGGAGTTAACCTTTATCTCATCCAAATCGCCTGTTTTATTGGTGCCATAACCTACTCGTTGTACGTACTGCATGGATCGGGCTTTCAGGTAGGGGTTTATAAAAATTCCCGTTGGGTGGGCTTTCGCAGCTAACCGGGTGAGCGATGCGGTGTAGATTTTCCCTTCCAGCGTGGCATTAACAAAGGCCTTGTCCTCACCATATCCTTGGGGGAGTTTCAACCATCGTGAACTGAATCGAATAGCAGACCGTCGCGATAAGGCCCGTTCGTAAAACAGCGATACAGGAGCCAGAAGATTTGTTTTCAGGAGGTTGGGACGGCTCCATAATCGGGTGGCGTCCTGAGCCTCTGCCCCGGCAAGTCCTATCAGTAGCCCTGCGCAAGCTAATGGGATCCGATAAACGGAAAAAAGAGACATAGGATATATGTAACTTTATAATGCAAATCTAAGCTACGAATAAGTTACTGTTACTGAATCTGTTTTCTTTCGTCTTTACGTCCAGCCTAGTGCTCTTCCATTTTAATTCTTATGTCAACCCGGTTCACAAACCGGGTTGACATAAGAATTAAAATGGAAGAGTTTGGCTTCCGCAGTCGCCACGGTGAAACTCCAATGCACTTTGACAGCTCGTTGGTTGCGCTCGGCGACCCCAAGGCCTATCTCCCGACTTAGTTCCTCCAGGTTTCCAATACGCCGGTTCAAACATTAAAACGGGCCAGCACCATTAGCGGCTCCTGTCCGGCGGGGTGAGTTAGTGATAGCCAGTCGAAGCGTTTTTCTCAGGTGCGTTGCAACGCCCGCCGTCATAAAGAGATTGATTGAGCAGGCCCTGCGCCGGGCGGGTCAGGCTATAAGTAAGCTGCTGTAATTTGGATACTCACCCAATGGATTGGAGAACACAGAGTTGGTCTGGTTTTACCGGACAGTTTCCTATCTTTTCGTAAACCAATTGATTCAGGTTCCTCATTGCCCTTGTTTGTTTTAGAAGCCAATGTCAATGATTAATGGCTGTACCAGCCACTGACCGGTTGTGAGATTATAAATACTACGTGCGCCCAGTTCAAGAGGAGTACGTACCCGCAGCGCGTTGAAGACAAATGATACATCCAAACCGGCCGTCTGGTATGAGCGGGTGCGGTCCTGATACCCGCGCAGTCGCCCATACACGTCAAGCACCTGTAGCGTACTCTTGCCCTGAGCGTAGTCGTAAAAACCAGCAGCTTTGATGCGCTGTATATAAAGCCAGCGGCCGAGCGCCCAGTGCATATCGGCCACCGGAAAGCGGTATTCGGCGCTGCCGACCGTAATCTGGTCGTCGCTTACGTAAGGCTGTCCTCGAGGATAAAAAACCACCGGCTGAAAGCGATACGTACCGCGCGACTGCTCCTGATAGCCCGCCCGCAACCGTAAGGAATGGTGTTTGGCCAGACCCGGAAAAAACAAGTTGCCCTGAATGCCCCACTGTTCGGCCTGGAGTGCCCCACCAAACGGTGTGTTGCGGTACGTGGCCGATAGAGACTGACCCCAGCGCGGGCCGACGTCGCGTTTGCTTTGCCGCAGGAGCCGCTGATAGCTAAAGCCATACGTCATGGCGCTGAGTGCCCCCGCACTACCTACTTCCGAAAGGCTGCGAATCGGCAGGTCGTAGCCGCTCACCGACAGGTAGTTGTAGTACCCCGAAACCGATGCCGACTGAGCATATTTCGATTGCGTGAAATTAACCGGCAGCCGGACCCCCGCTGTGAGCTGGTTGTACTGCCAGCGGTCGGAGCGTAGACTGTCGGCCGGGAACACCCGGTCGATGTAGACCGACGAATTGCGATTACCGCGCTGGAAACTCAGGTCAATGATCGGGTAAAGTCCCTGATAGCTGAGCAGGGAATAGGCATTACCGGTTCGTTCGGCCTGATTATAGGTGTACCCAACGCTGATTTGCGTCGTGCTGAGCAAGTCCTGCGAGGCTATACCCACCGATAGTGCCTGACCGGTGCTGCTTATAGTTGGCCCCCAGCTATAGATATTGATGGCGTTTGTAAACCGGCGGTAGCGGGTAGGGGTATAGGGCCGGGCAGCTGGCAGGGAATCGGCCAGAATCCGGCGTCCCAGAACTGCACCAGCCTCTAACTGGGGCAGCGAGCCAAAATAGCGCACGGGCTGAACAGGCTGGCGCCCAGCCGGATTTGGCTCAACGGGTTGCCAGTTGGCCGGGGTCAGGGGCATATCGGCAATGCGATAGCCGGTGGCGGCAAAATCCTCAAACGCCAGACGAGTTGCCGATGGAGACACGGCTGCGTGGTAAGCCGCCAGGGGGCGCGACGTAACCTGATAGATTTGCCGGGTCTGAACATTTACCGCGTAGATATTGTCGATGCCCGAGCGGGGTGAATTATAAAGTACGTAATTGCCCCAAGGCTGCGGATGGCTCAGGTTTTCGTTGGCCCGGGGCAGCAGATCGGTGCGAAGTCCCGTTCCCGTATCGAGCAGTTGAATGGTTTTCTGCCCGCCTTTCAACGCAACGGCCACGATAGTCCGGTTGTCGGCCTGCCAGCGGGGGTGCAGATAAAATTCATTGTCAGGATTGGCCAGCGTTTTTAAAATAGCTCCCGTCCGGGCATCCAGCACCAGCAGGCGCGTGCGGGCCTGATCGGTCGTTTCAACCACAATCAGTTTTTGGTTATCGGGCGAGAGGGCGGCTGCCGTATAGCGGGTGCGGTGGGTAAGTCGGGTGAGCTGACCCGTTGCTAAATCAAGCAGGCGAATGTTGGAATAGATCCGCTGACGCCAGCGCGGGTCGTAGCCGTACTCTATCCAGCAGACTTTCTGCGGTGTTGCCGAAAGCAGGTCCGGATCATTCGGAAACCCCTGCACAAAAACCTTTTCTTCTGTTTCCTGCCGGTTCAGCAGCACCAGCCGGGGCGTATCGCCCAGACCGCTTTTTACGCATAAAACCGTCGAATCGGTCAGAAACTGTGGGTGCTGGTAATTGGTAAAAACATTCCGTTCCCCTTTCACCGGAAAGGTCGTAGCGGGCGTAATCGACAATTGTTGCTGCTGTTTCTGCCAGGTTTCCGTCAGGTCGTCCATCGTCTTCTGGTAGAGCGCTTCCGTTCGCAGGCCCGTCTCTTCACGGATGCTGGCCGAAAAGGCGAAGGGCCAGGGAAACCGGCGGTAGTTGCGGTCCAGAATCCGGCTCCAGACATCGGGGCCGTTCGTCTGTTTGAGGTAGGTCGTCAGGAAATAGCCCAGCACGTAATGATCCGGCACGTTATCCCGATACGAGCCGCCGACCGCCTTGGGATAGCTGAACCGGCGACCGGCCAGCAGGTTTGCCCGCATACCCAGATCAAAATTGGGAATCCGGCCGCGTCCGCTGCGGCTCAGGAGGGTTTCGGTACTGACCGCGTCGCCTTCGGCAAACCAGTCTGGAACTGTGAGCAGGGGAAAATACAGGCCCGTATTACCAAGCAGCGTATACAGCACCCGACCGTAATGCTGGAGCGCCTTGTCATTCTGAACGACATGCCGGAATTCGTGTACAGCCAGCAGATCGAGCCAGTCGAACGTACCGAGCAGACCGGGGTCCTGCGGAGGAATCGCAAAAAACTCAGACCGGCGCGGGTAGAGCGTAACGAAGCCGTTACTGCTGGTCGTCTGATTCTGCAACAGCACCGAGATTGGCCGGGGCTTCCGGCCGAGCGAGGCACTAACAGGTTCGTACAGACTTTCGAGCCGCTGGGCCGTCCGCTGGGCCGTTGAGTCGAAACCCATCGGGTACAGTACCCGGAAGTGAGGGGTGGTAAGCCGGTACCACTTCAGACGAGTGGGATTCTGATTAAGAATGGGTAAGGTCTGGGCCGTTACCAGCAGCGTATTGAAAGCAAAAAGCAGCGTAAACAGTCGGGTTCTCATAGGGAATATAACGAAGATACGGACATTCATCCATCGTAAACAAAATCTGTTTACTTTGCCCGAACGTATATATCGAAAACCAAACGCCTGCTCATGGAAACCTATTATAACCCGGAGGACCTCAAAAAATTTGGCAACATCGGCGAGTACCAGAAAGAACTGGCCGATAAGTTTTTCTCGTATTACGGTTCCGTTTTTGCAGAAGGGGCTCTCACCGCCCGCGAGAAGTCACTGATTGCGCTGGCCGTGGCGCATACGGTTCAGTGCCCGTATTGCATCGACGCCTATACGAACGATACGCTCGAAAAAGGCTGTACGGAGGAGCAGATGATGGAAGCCGTGCACGTCGCAGCCGCCATTCGGGGCGGGTCTTCGCTGGTGCACAGCGTTCAGATGATGAACAAAGTGAAGCAGGTGTCGATGTAATAGTTAGTAGCCGTCGCCGGACGGTTAAACCACAATAGTATTCCTGCTAGTTACTGGTTCAGTCACCCAGTTGCCAGACGTTTAGTCTCCCACTCTATGAAAAGTTTAAAAGCCAGCGGACATCAGCTTGCCAGCTCGGTCGCTCAGCTTGGGTTGCTGGAGCAGGAGGTAGCCGAAAAACTGAAGCTACCTTCGTTCCGCGACAAGTTGAGGTCGGCCGGGCTGTTCCCGCTCCAACCCACCGAGTTGTCGGTCTTCCAGGTCAATGTGGGCAAGATGTGCAATCAGGTCTGCAAACACTGTCACGTGGATGCAGGGCCGGATCGTAAAGAGATCATGACCCGCGAAACCATGCAGCAATGCCTTGATGCGCTGGCAAAAACAACTCTGCAGACGGTTGACCTGACGGGTGGCGCGCCGGAGATGAACCCGGATTTCCGCTGGTTCGTTGCGGAAATTCGCCGGTTAGGGCGTCACGTTATAGTGCGCTGCAACCTGACGATCATCATGGCGAACCCTAAGTACCGCGACCTGCCCGAGTTTTACCGCCAGCATCAGATTGAAGTGGTTAGTTCGCTGCCGTTCTACAATGCCGACAAAACCGACCGCCAGCGCGGCAAGGGCGTTTTTGCTGATTCTATCGAAGCGCTGAAGCTGCTGAACGCGGTGGGGTACGGGCAGGAAGCGTCCGGCCTCCGGCTCAACCTGGTTTATAACCCGGCCGGGGCGTTTCTGCCTGGTTCGCAGGAAGGCTTAGAGCGGCAGTTCAAGCGGGTTTTGTTCGACGAGTTCGGGATTGTGTTCAACAGCCTTTACGCCATCACCAATATTCCCGTTAGCCGCTACCTCGACTACTTGATCCAGTCGGGCAACTACGACGGCTATATGGAAAAGCTGGTCAACGCGTTCAACCCCGCAGCCGCTGCGGGCGTCATGTGCCGCAACACGATTTCGGTCGGCTGGGACGGGCAGCTCTACGACTGCGATTTCAATCAGATGCTCGACCTGAACGTAGCCAGTCCGGTGCGGCACGTCCGGGATTTTGATCCTGTGCGGCTCAGCCAGCGGGCCGTTGTTATTAATGAGCATTGCTATGGTTGCACCGCCGGAGCGGGGTCGAGCTGCGGAGGCACAACGGCCTGACTACAGGTACTTTGCTACGAAGCTGATCAGTTTTTTTACCTTATCGGTATAGGGTGGGTAGATGAATTTCATCGTGCCGAAGTCGCGCTGCATGACCCCCCGCTGGTTCGAAAACTCCTGAAAGCTGAATAATCCGTTCGATTTGCCGATTCCACTGTTGTTAACCCCGCCAAATGGAAGCTCAACATTGCCAAACTGCACCAGTGTATCGTTGATAACGGTGTCGCCGGCCGAGGTATGATCGAGGATATACTGCGTGGCCTTCGGGTTGCGGCTGTGGATATACAGGGCCAGCGGCTTCTCGCGCTGGTTGATAATCTGCAGAGCGTCGTCGAGCGTGTCGTACGTCAGAACCGGCAGCACCGGCCCGAAAATCTCGTCCTGCATAATCCGCATATCGTCGGTAACGCCCTCCAGCACGGTTGGCTCGATAAAATTCTGGTCGGCGTTCGTCCTGCCACCCAACGTAACGGTTGCGCCCTTCTCAACGGCGTCGTTGATGAGCGATTGAATCCGCTGGAAATGCCGGTTATTGACGATTCGGGCGTAGCTGTCCGACTGTTCAACGGGCTGACCGTTCGGGCTGTACATACCCGTCAGCGTTTCGCGTATGGCCTGCATGAACGGCTGCTTGACAGACTGATGAACCAGCAGGTAATCCGGCGCAATGCAGGTCTGTCCATTGTTCAGGCATTTGCCCCAGGCCAGTTGTTCGGCGGCCTGCCTGAGGTTGGCTGACGTATCGACAATGGCGGGCGATTTGCCGCCCAGTTCCAGCGTTACCGAAGCCAGATGTTTGGCGGCCGCAGCCATCACGATACGGCCAACGGTCGGGCTACCCGTAAAAAAGATATGGTTGAACGGTAGTTCCAGTAACGCCTGCGCTACGTCGGCATCGCCCTCAAATACCGTCACCTCCTCCGGCGGAAACAGCCCGGTGATCATCTCTCGGATCAGACGGGAAGTGTTCGGCGTCATCTCCGAGGGCTTGAGTATAGCCACGTTACCGGCCGCCAGCGCCGACACCAGTGGGCGGATGGTGAGCAGGAAAGGGTAATTCCAGGGTGCAATGATCAGGACATTCCCTTTGGGTTCGTGACGCAGGTAACTTCTGGTGCCAACCAGACTCAGGGGCGTTGGCAGGCGCTGGGGCTTCATCCACTGCCGGAGATTCTTGATCGTGTGCCTGATTTCAGCGTATAGAGCGATCAGTTCACCGACGATTACCTCCGAGGGCGGCTTGCGAAAATCGTCGTACATGGCCCGCTGAATCTCGGCTTCGTGGGCGTTGACCCACGCCTGAATCCGCCGAATCCGTTCGATGCGCTGGTCTGCGGTAGTCAGGGCCATTTCGGGGGCGTGTCGACGCTGGGCGTCGAAGACCGTTTTCAGCTCGTCGTGTCGGTCAGTTTCGGGCAGCAGGGGATGCATAGGAGCAGACAAAGGGTTAATTTCGGTCAAAAGAATACGCTAAAAATACAAAATAATGACCAGAAAGGCCGGGGTTGGAATTTAAAAGGGGAATCGTCTATCTTAGCAAAACGTTAGTAAACCCAACCCGGATGACACTCGTCAGCGAAAATATCCGCTACCTGCGCAAGCTCAATGGATTGACTCAGGAGCAATTTTCCCGAAAAATAAACATAAAGCGTTCGCTGTTAGGCGCCTACGAAGAAGGTCGTGCTAATCCTAACCAGCAGAACATTCAGGCAATTGCTAAAGCGTTTAATACAACAGTCGAGCTGCTGACCCGGCAGGACCTGCGCAAACTGCGCGAAACGCCTAATCTGAGTATTCCACTGGGTCAGTCAACCCGAACGTCCAGTAATCGAAGTGAGGGAATACCCTCGTCTATTCGGTCGGATGGTGCGCTTGACCCGGATGATGACGATCCGTTTCAGCATCCCGACTTCCCGGATATTTTTGCGCAGCCCGAACCAAAAACGCCCGAGCCGCAGCCGCTGGCGTCGGTGTTGAACAAGTACTACCGAACTCAGGAAGAAACCCGGCCCGCACCCGCGCCACCGGTTATTACGTCTCCCGTGCGGCCAGCGGCCGAACGCGCCCAGGCCGTTGCTTTTCAGCCAGTTCCGGCCGATTCATCCGGCCGTTCGCCCGTTGATCGGTTGTTTGGGCAACCCGACGAGAATCGGCCGATAGCGTCACCATTGCCTGCGCCATCGCCCGGCCGGCGACCACCGGAACCGTTGACGTTCAATAATGTCTATGAAGGTTCCGGAGCCGTAGCGCACGCGAATCCATCCGTGCAGGCAATTGCGCCGACAATCCCGGTGGTTATGCAGGGGCAGTATGGTGAGTATATCCAGCGGTATCAGCAAACCGAATTTTTGCAACGGCTTCCCGCCATGCACCTGCCTACGCTGCCCGAAGGACATTACCGGGCATTCGAAGCTGGCGATGACTTCGCGTTTCCGAGTGCCTTGCTCGTGGGGCAGTTCGTTCGCAACTGGTTCGATATTGCCGATGGTAAAATGTATGTCCTGCTCACGCAGCGGGATCGGCCCGACGTGCCGGCAATCAGTTGCCGCCGGGTTTATAACCAGGTGAAAGTTAAAGGTAGTTTGCTACTGACGGCCGACCGCGCCGATATTCCAAACCGGGAAGTCGTGCTTAAAGATGTTCTGGAAGTATGGGAAGTGCGGGCGTTTGTCAGCCAGCAGCTTCCCCCGCCCGCGCCCAGCACCGACCGCCTGCGGCAACTCGTCGACGAACTGCGGTTCGAAGTTGAACGGCTCTAGGCAGCGGTGGATACATTCCCTGGATCAATGACCAAACAGGCAAGGGGCGTAGCATATTCAGATAAATTTTCTGCCTCTTTTTAAAAACTCTATTGCCTCGGTGGAGTTGTATTGTGCATAACAAACACCGAACCGTATGCAGGCGCAGCCTACCCTGAACGCAATGGAGCTGGACAAGCTCAGGGATAAGATCAAAGACATTCGGATTGCCATGCTGACTACGCAGGAGCCGGATGGGAACTTTCATACGCGCCCGATGGCCACCCACGAGATGGACCCCGACGGCACGATGTGGTTCTTTACGTATGACAATTCCCATAAGGTAGACGAAGTCCGGCAAAATAATCATGTCAGCGTAGCGTTCTCGGACCCGGGCAATGAAGTGTATGTGGTAACCACCGGCCTGGCCGAGGTGGTCAGGGATAAAGCAAAAATTGACGAACTGTGGTCTGATCTTCTGAAAACCTGGTTCCCCAATGGTAAAGACGATCCGCACGTCGCGCTGATGAAAGTGACCACGCACGCGGGCGAATACTGGGACCGGCCGGGTGGAACCATGGTGAAACTGTTCGAAATGGCTAAAGGCGCTATTACCGGCGATTCGGATAAATCAGGACGTAACGAAAAATTTGGTGAGAAACCCTGATTGATCCACTGGATGACTTTCAACGTTTCGTTCCTTTCTCTTTTGAATGGGGGCTTTGGTTTCGGGCGAATAGGCGTCTGAAAACTAAGGCCCCTTACCGTATGCGGACCCGGAACCAAACGGACTCATTGGTCAGGAATCCTTTCGGCAAGAAGGGCATCGGCGCTCAATTCGTACTTTTGCTCTGTTATGCGTTATTTTCTTCATTTAGCGTATCGGGGCACGAATTACCACGGCTGGCAGCGGCAGCCCAACGGCCTGAGCGTGCAGGAGGTGCTGGAAACCGCCCTGACGACCGTCTTACGTCAGCCGATTGCCATTGTGGGCAGCGGTCGAACCGATACGGGTGTCCACGCGGGCCAGCAGTTTGCTCATTTCGAAACCGATAGTCCGTTGCCAGCCAGCTTACTACGTTCGCTGAACAGTCTGATTCCCGGTGATATTGCCGTTTACGACTGCTTTCCGGTGCGGAACGATGACCACGCCCGGTACACGGCTACGTTCCGATACTACCAGTACCAGATCATTCGCCGGAAAGATCCGTTTCAGGATGGACTGGCGTATATCTTTACGTTGCCGCTGAATGTCGAACAGATGAACGGAGCCGCCCAGCGCTTACGTCAGCACACGGATTTTGAAAGCTTCAGTAAAGTGAAAACCGACGTGCGGACGTTCAACTGCCGGATTGATTTTGCCTATTGGGAGCAGCAGCCCAACGGCGATTTACGGTTTCATATCCGGGCCGACCGTTTCCTGCGGGGTATGGTGCGGGCCATCGTCGGGACGCTGCTGGACGTCGGTCAGGGACGACTGCACCCTGATGCATTTGAACGAATCATCGAAGCCAGGGACCGGAAACAGGCCAGGCGGGCGGCTCCGGCCGAAGGGCTGTCGCTGGTTGAAGTAGGGTACCCTGCCGAAGTGTTTGCGCATTGGCAGAACCCACCCGCTTTCCCGAATGTTCTTCTGGAAAATACGAACACGTAGATCCAAGTCTTTTGAAAATTGGAACGATCATATTAGCCGCCGGTGACTCCTCGCGCATGGGCGGTGAGCCGAAACAACTGATCACCTATAAAGGCCAGTCGCTCATCCGGCGTATTACAGAAAGTGCTCTTTCGCTACAGCGTGGGCCGGTTGTGGTGGTACTGGGTGCAAACCGGGAACGGATTCTGCCGGAGCTGGCCGGGCTGCACATCACGGTCGTTGATAATCCGAACTGGCCTACCGGACAGGCATCTTCGCTCAAAACCGGCCTGGCGGCCCTCTACATTACCCACAAAGACATCGACTCCGTACTGGTCCTTCATACCGATCAGCCGCTGGTATCGCTGGGGTTGCTGCTGCATATGCTCGAAGTGAACCAGGAAGAAGGCAAAGGCATTGTGGCCTGTCGGTACGATACGCAGATCAGCGTGCCGGCGCTCTTCGGCCGCCAGTACATCAATGAACTGTTGCAGCTTGAAGGCGATAAAGGTGTAAAGTGGGTAGTTGTGCGCCACCGCAACGATTGCTCGGAAGTACCCTTTGAAGCGGGCGCTATTGATTTGGATTCCAGGCGCGATGTTGAGATGTTTGCACAGGTACAACTGTCGGTATAAGGGCGGTTGTGTCCTGACTTATGGAGAAACTTGCCACTGCCCGCGACCTGCAGGATCGCATTACCGCGGTTCTGGATACGATTGAGCGCGAATTCGGCTCGTTGCCGGATGAAAAACTGCGCTGGAAGCCCGCGCCCGACCGGTGGAGCATTCTCGAATGTCTGCAGCATCTGAACCTGGCCGAGCGATATTATATCCGGAATATCCAACATAAAGTGGACAGTCTGGGTTTAATACAGACCAATCCCGTCGATCAGCCGCTTGAATCGGACTGGATTGGTCGGCTGATGCTGTACGCGATTGATCCGCAGGTAAAGATTAAACTGCCCGCTCCCGGTATGATACGGCCCCGCCGACCGGACGAGCTGAAACCAGCCGACGTAATAGCCCAGTTTCGCGAGTTGCAGACGCTTCTGCGCGATCTGCTGAACAAGGCCGTTTATCTGGACTGGAATGAACAGAAAGTGATGACGCTGTTTGGTAACTGGCTGAAACTCCGCCTGGGCGATTCCTTCCGGATGCTGGTGGCTCATACCGAACGGCATCTTGCACAGGCCATGCGCGTGAAAGCGGAAATGGCTACATTTGCCTGACTCACAATCTTTAATACTGAATGAAACAATACATTACCCTGGACCCCTGGTCAATTGTTGAAGACGGTTTCCACCGCCAATATAATGAGGTTACAGAAAGTCTGATGTCGCTCGGCAATGGCCGGATGGGCCAGCGCGGCAATTTTGAGGAGAAATTTTCGGGCCCAACCCTGCAGGGCAATTACGTGGCCGGCGTTTATTATCCTGATAAAACGCGCGTAGGCTGGTGGAAAAACGGCTACCCTGCCTATTTTGCCAAAGTACTCAATGCCGCCAACTGGATTGGTATTGACGTGGATATTGAATACGAATCGCTCGATTTAAACCAGTGCGAAGTGCGCGATTTCCGGCGCGTGCTGAACATGCAGGAGGGCTACCTCGAACGCTCGTTTGTGGCCGTCTTGAAGAGCGGCAAAATGGTGCAGGTGAGCGTCAAACGCTTCTGCTCGATTGTTGACGACGAGGCCGGCGCGATTCGGTACGCCATTACCCCGCTGAATTTCGACGCCAAAATCACCGTCACGCCCTACATCGACGGCGACATCCGCAACCGCGACGCGAACTATGACGAAACGTTCTGGGATGAGGTACGTAAGGAAACCGGCTATGGCGAGGCTTATATCGAGCTTCGTACCCGAAAAACCGGCTTCCACGTTGCTACGGGCATGGCCGTTGAAATTGAGCAGGACGGCGTAAAAATCGATTACCAGTCCCAGCCGATCAAGTACGAGAAATACGTGGCCAACCGCATGACGCTCGACTGTCAGCAGGGACAGGAAACGGCCATTTACAAATACGCAGTCAACCTGTCGTCGCTGAATTACGATCCGGACACGATCATCCAGGAAGCACGCAAAGCCATCCAGCACATTTCGCGCAAGGGATTCGACCGGATGCTGTTCGAGCAGAAGCAGGCCTGGGCCGATAAGTGGAAAATGAACGATATTGTCATTGCGGGCGATATTGCCGCTCAGCAGGGCATCCGGTTCAATATATTCCAGTTAAATCAGACCTATACCGGCGAAGACGAACGGCTGAACATTGGCCCCAAAGGGTTTACGGGCGAGAAATACGGTGGGTCAACGTACTGGGATACCGAAGCCTACTGCCTGCCGTTCTATCTGTCGACGGCCGACCAGAAAGTGGCCCGAAACCTGCTGGTGTATCGCTATAAGCAGCTTGGCAAAGCCATCGAAAACGCGCAGAAACTGGGCTTCCGGGCCGGGGCCGCGCTTTACCCGATGGTTACCATGAACGGCGAAGAATGTCATAACGAGTGGGAAATCACCTTCGAGGAAATCCACCGGAACGGCGCCATCGCCTACGCCATCTACGATTATGTTCGGTATACGGGCGACGAGCGGTATCTGGTCGAGTATGGTCTCGAAGTGCTCATTGCCATCAGTCGGTTCTGGAGCCAGCGGGTCAACTGGTCGAAGGTCAAGAAACAATACGTCATGCTCGGCGTAACGGGACCAAACGAGTACGAAAACAACGTAAACAACAACTGGTACACCAACTACATTGCCGCCTGGACGTTGCGGTACACCATCCAGGCCGTTGAGATTGTTAAAACGCTGGACCCGGAGAAATACGCTGAACTGATTGACCGGCTGCACTTCCGCGAGGATAAGGAAATCGAAAAAGCGCAGCATATTGTCGACAATATGTATTTGCCGCAGGACGAGGAACGAGGTATTTTCCTGCAGCAGGAGGGCTTTCTGGATAAAGACCTGATGACCGTTTCGGAGATTCCGAAGGGGCAGCGGCCCATTAACCAGAACTGGTCGTGGGACCGGATTCTTCGGTCGTGCTTTATCAAGCAGGCCGATGTACTGCAGGGGCTATACTTCTTCGAGGATGAGTTTGATACGGAGACCATGCGCCGGAATTATTCGTTCTACGAGCCCATGACCGTGCACGAGTCGTCGCTTTCGCCCTGCGTTCACTCGGTACAGGCGTCGAAGCTGGGTATGAAAGAAAAAGCCTACGAGATGTATCTGCGCACGGCCCGGCTCGACCTCGACGATTATAACAACGATACCGAAGACGGCTGTCACATTACGTCTATGGCGGGTACGTGGCTGGCGGTCATAAAAGGCTTCGGTGGGTTACGGGTCGAAAATGACCAACTCAGTCTGAGCCCCTATTGCCCGGACAACTGGCAGTCCCTGGCGTTTAAAATTCGCTTCCGGGGTGCCCTGCTGGAAATTACGACGACGCAGCAGGATATTCGGGTGCATAACTTTTCCAACTCACCGGTAACGATTCGGGTACACGGCGAGGACGTAACGGTAGCCGCCAAAAGCCAGAAATCGGTGATGACGCCGGTAGCGGCCTAAGTTTCCCGCGTTCCATAACCTGCATCAGTCAGGTTATGGAACGCATTTTCTTTGTCTCAATCTCTTCGTTCAGGGGTGTATGAAATCGTCCCCAACAACCGGCACCGACTTCGACTGGATTGCACCGGTTTACGACGCGCTGACGTTCCTGATTTTTGGACGTAAGCTGCATCAGGCGCAACTGGTTCACCTCGGTCAGATTAAAGCCGGAGCGCACGTGCTGATTGTTGGGGGAGGAACGGGGCGGCTGCTCGAAGCCGTTCTGGCGCACAACCCTGCCGGTTCTGGTCAGCCACCACTGAGCCGAATTCTTTACCTGGAATCGTCGGGGAAGATGCTGGCCCGCGCTAGTCAGCGAATGATTCGGAAAGCACAATCCGGGACAGTCGAATTCCGGTTGGGCGACCAGACCACACTGCGCTCCGATGAGCGTTTCGACGTCATTATGACGCCCTACGTGCTGGATTTATTCACCGAGTCAACGCTGAAAAATTCTCTGATTTCGCGACTTCGCAGCGCCCTTAAGCCCGGCGGCTGTTGGATCGTGACCGATTTCGTCCGGACAAACGTCTGGTGGCAGCAGGCGCTGGTGTGGGCGATGATCCGTTTTTTTCGACTGACGGCCAATATTGAAACCCGGCGGCTGGCCGACTGGCAGCGACTGCTGGCCGAGGCCCGGTTAAAACTGCAGACCCGCGAAAGGCGGGTAGCTGGTATGGTTACGGCGGAGGTTTGGGTTGACGAATGACGCCAGGTTCATAAGCCGCGTAACAGGCTTGTCAAAGATCGCAGTTCGCTAATGTCATGCCATTCGTCGGTGCCCAGATTGAGCCATTGACCGTCGTGTTTCGGGCGCTTGGTCTGCGCTTCATCGGGGTCGTAATCATGGTTATACACCTCCGTCATGATTCGTTGCAGAGCCGACCAGGGTAAGGTCTTCGAGCGATTCTGCTGATTCTGTACGGAGCGTACGTTGATCGTACGGTTGGCAAACGAAGCAGATAGCTGCAATTCCAGATTATGGCCATCCTGGCTTAGGTCGAGATACGTCAGTTCAAAGACCCGTTCGCGGCCTGCGGTTTCGTAAGCCGCCTGAATCAGTTCCTGCACCAGATATTGCCAGTCCTCTGCATTGGCTGGCCGACCCTGTTTAACGCCCTCTGTGGTTTCGATCCGGGCATCCCAATAGTCATCGTCTTCGCCAAGCTGATCTTCGCGGAAAGGCTGCAGCCTGGTTTTCTTCGCCAGTTCATCCACCGTCTGCTGCCAGGTCTGGGGTAGCTGCCCCGACCACGAAAAATCATCATCACGGCTATAACCCTCCGCAATCAGCTCATCGTCGTCAATGTCCTCGCGGTCGGGATAGGAAATAGCCAGGTCCACCTGCAACCGGCTATCCGCGACGGGCTTTAAGGTTAATGTATAGAAATAGGCGTAGGGCGCGGGCAACGACCGGGCCGTCTGGTAGCGGATTTCAAGGCGTTTGAACATAGACGGGCAAAGGTCGAAAGTCGGACGGCATAAATCAACTGGTATAACCCGCCAGGGTAGCCGTTCGGTCAATTTTGCCGGTTGGCGTTTCGGCAAAGCGTGGAACAGTAAGCCGCTCTTTAGGAACCGCGTATGGCCCCAGTTGCGCCCGGATTGCCTCCTGTACGTTGGCCCACGGAGCATCATCTATAGCCTTACCTTCGCTGACCAGCACAATTCGCTGGCCCAACCGTTTGTCAGGAAGACCCGCTACAAACAGGCGCGGTACGGGACCGAAGCTGGTCAGTACCGTTTCAATGAGCTGCTCGATCCGTTCGGGCTGCACCTTTACGCCCCCGCTGTTAATGATCCGGTCGGAGCGACCCAACAGCCGGAATCGCGTCGCGCTATCCGTAGGCGGATTCACCAGTTCAACGACATCGTTGGTCTGGATACGCTCAAAATTGGTGGCAGCCGACGTAATGTGTAGACACCCTCGTTCGTCCGTCCCCATTTCTACGCCGGGAAGGGCGGTAAATACGTCCGTGGCCGTCGGCCCGTTGAGCCGACGAAAGGCAATATGCGAGACGGTTTCGGTCATGCCGTAAGTGGCATACACCGGGGCTGTTAGGACCTGCAGAGCCTGTTCCAGGGCGGGGCTTGTGGCGGCTCCGCCCACCAGAATCGCTTTCATGCCGTTCAGGATAGGAATTTTTTCGGGCGTTTCCTCCAGAATGGTTTGCAGTTGCAGCGGAACCAGGGCCGAAAAGGCAAAAGGAGCCGAAAGTGAGCCAGATTTGGTTGGCCGAAAGTCAGCTAAGGGATTGCTGGTGGGTTCCAGGATGGTCATGGGCAGGCCAAGTTCCAGGCCGCGAACCAGCATCATGACCCCGGCTACGTAACGAATGTTCAGGCAGACCAGGGCAGTATCGCCCGGCAGCAGGCCAAGCGTCAGGCCGGTCAGGTGAGCGCTGGCCCGCATCTGCGCCCGCGTGAGGCTAATGGGTTTAGGCGTTCCGGTCGAGCCGGATGTATGGAGCGTAAAGGTTGTCTGTCCACTCAGCCACGCCCGGCAAAAGGCCAGCGCTTCGGCTTCGTAGGCAGTCAGTGAGGAAGCCGGGCCGCCAGACGGCCAATTCTCAGGAGCCGAGGGGTCCAGAATCATGGCATCGTCTGAATGCGCAGCGTACCGTTGGTCAGTGTTGCCACGGCATAGCGGATCAGGGGTTGGGAGGCCGGACCGGTTACCACTTTCCCGGTGATGTCGAAGCGCGACAGGTGCAGGGGGCAATAGAATTGATTCTCGGTGGGCTTATACACCAGCTGCGTTCCCTGATGGGTGCATTTAGCCGAAACGGCTACAAACTGGCCATCTTTTGTCTGGGCAATGATTATATTTTTGATGATGACGTAACCCCCCTTCAGCTTCAGGTTTTCATTGACCTTTTCATCCAGGTTAATGACAAAGTCAACGGCCTGTTCCGGACTGGGATTCGGATCACCGGCACCGTCGTTAGCGCAGCCCGCCATGCAGCGGGCAAGCAGAATCGTTCCGACGCTAGTGCCGACTAAGCGAAAAAACTCGTGGCGGGGCATTGTCGGACCGTCCGAGGCCGGAAGAATGGTTTCCATAGCGGTTTATTGTACTTTTGCGGTTAAGCACCGATTTGCTGGTGTAAATATGAGTCTTTTTTGTCATTCAACGACAGCGAACAAAGCCGTTCGTCGGGCAGTTACCCAAGAACGATGGAAGAAGCGAAAGTAGTTATTAACCCGATTTCGCCGGAGAAAGTTGCTGAAGAGCCTGGGTTGCTGGCCTATGCCCACACGGCGGGCGGAGCCGTCATTCGGCCCGAAGATAAAGGCAAGATTACCGGCCGGGCCGTATCGGCCATGCGCGAGCAAACCGACCTGCAGCTGAGCCAGCTTTACAGGCAGATGCAGCTGCTGGCCGAGCAGGCCACCGCCATCCGCCACCGCGTCGAAGTCTCGGAGCGGATTTATGCGGCCCAGATGAATTTCGAGCCGGTCGTTGGTCATACGTATTATTTTTATACCCGCAAAAATGGTACCGATGTTCTTTCGATGATCGGCCCAAACGAGTGGGGCCGCAAGTTTCCGTTTGAACGTTGCTTAGCTACGGTTCGTATGATGGCCGACCACACCTGGGACGTGCAGTATCACGATGTTTCACACAGCGAGTGAACGAGTGAAGGAGTGAATGAGCGATTCCGGTTTGTTCACTCTTTCGCTTTTTCGCTTTTTCACTCTTTAATCATGCAAAGCCAATACCCCTGGGAAGTTATTAAGGAATACAACGAGATTATTTTTTCCTATTACGAAGGGATCGCCAAAATCAGCATCAACCGACCGCACAAGCGGAATGCGTTCACGCCCCTGACAGTCAAAGAAATGTCGGAAGCTATGGAACTGGCCCGGCAGGACGAGCGCGTGGGCGTGGTGATTCTGACCGGCGAGGGGGGCGAAGCCTTCTGTTCGGGTGGCGATCAGTCGGTGCGGGGTCACGGCGGTTACGTTGGTGAAGATGCCGTACCGCGTCTGAACGTGCTAGATCTGCAAATGCAGATTCGGCGGATTCCAAAGCCGGTTGTGGCGATGGTGGCGGGCTACGCCATTGGTGGCGGGCACGTTCTGCACGTCGTCTGCGATCTGAGCATCGCGGCCGACAACGCCCGCTTTGGCCAGACCGGCCCCAAAGTTGGCTCCTTCGACGGAGGCTTCGGTGCCAGCTACCTGGCCCGGATCGTTGGTCAGAAGAAGGCCCGTGAGATCTGGTATCTCTGCGATCAGTATGATGCGCAGGAAGCCCTCGATATGGGGCTGGTGAACAAAGTTGTGCCGCTCGACCAACTGGAAGAAACAACCATTGCCTGGTGCCGGAAGATGCTCGAAAAAAGTCCGATTGCGTTACGTATGCTGAAGGCCTCGTTCAACGCCGAACTCGACGGGCAGGCGGGTATTCAGCAACTCGCCGGCGACGCGACGCTGCTGTATTACCTCTCCGAAGAAGCCAAAGAAGGTAAGGACGCCTTCCTGGAAAAGCGTAAACCGGATTTCAGCAAGTTTCCCAAGTTCCCGTAAGCGAGCCTGGGTTGCTGTAAAAATAAAGCCAGGGCGTAGTAGCTCTGGCTTTATTTTTACAGCAACTGGATCAAGTTACCTGACCACACTAAACAGGTGGCTCCAGCGGATTTTATGCCAGATGTCGGCGGGAACGGGATCAATCGACATCCACACAAACACCGCCTTACCAACGATGTGGTCTTCGGGAACGAATCCCCAAACTCGCGAATCCTCGGAGTTGTGTCGATTGTCGCCCATCATGAAGTAATAATCCTGCTTGAAGGTGTAGGACGTAATGGGCCGACCATCAATAGTCAGGCTGGTGGGTGTCAGGACGGGAATTTTATTGTCTTCGTAGCGTTGAATAACAGGCCCATAAACGGCCAGGGTTTCTTTGTTTATGGGCACGGTCATACCCTTTTTAGGAACCGTCAGCGGACCAAAATTGTCCAGATTCCAGTTGAACGCCGAACTGCCGTAAACGGATTGCCGCTCGCCAGGCCGGACCGTCATGCGTTCTACGTTCTTTACCCAATCAAATTTCTTGAACTGATCGATGGTAGCCTGGGTTGCATTGACCCGATACCCTACCAGCGTTGTCGTCTGGGTTAAGGCATTGAAGGACTCAAGGGGTTGCCAGTTGATAAACGGGCCTTCCGCTGACCCGTAATCGTTGACAATGCCGTATTTCCGGAAGAACCGCTCGTCAAGTATTTCCGTGGTTTCGACGAAGTAATTAGCCTCCGACTGGGGTGGCGCGGGCACTAGTTTTTCATTGACATATACCTGACCTAATCTGATCGTCACAACGTCGCCGGGAATCCCGATACACCGCTTGATGAAATTAGTTTTCAGATCGGTAGGGTAGGCTGGCTCGCCCGCCTTGGGTGGTGGATAATTAAAGACGACGACATCCCCGTTTTTAACGTTTGAAAAACCGGGCAGACGATAAGAAGGGAGCTGAATGGCCGTGCTGTAGGACGGGATGTTTGTGCCCCATATTTTCTGGTGGGTAAGCGGAACCTGCAAAGGTGTCCTAGGCGTTCGAGATCCGTAATGAAGCTTACTGACGAATAAATAATCCCCTACGAAGAGGCTGTTCTCCATAGAAGGAGTCGGAATGGCAAACGCTTCGAACGTAAAGAAGCGAATCAGGGTGGCGGCTACCACGGCAAACAGAACCGAATTGCCCCACTCTCTTAACGCTGATTTTTTTCGCTGACTACCTTCCTGATCCACTTTTTTCGTTGACCTGAACCGGGTTTTCATGGGCTGAAGCTGCTGGTTGACGAATCTGTTGGCAAAAGGTAAAAGGTTAGCAGATAGCCTACTTACATTTTTACACCGGCGGTTCTATACCACAATGAATAGTTGAGAGCTCCCTGAAAAGAAAGTGGGTGGGAATCTGATCGTCGGCTATTGCGACTATACGACCCGCAAAGCCATGATTACCAGACCAACTCGGGCAGTTGGAGTTTATGGACTAAAAGCTTCAGATGGGGCCTTAAACGGCTTAATCAGGGCGTAAAAGCTTGTTTTCTAAGCTGAAACGTGTAGTTTTACTCTGCATCGTTCCTCCTCACAACCTGATTCGCCATGACCAACCGCAGAACCTTCTTTCGGCAGGCCGCAGCCGCTGGCGCCCTGACCTTACCGCTATTTACCCCCGAAACGTATGCCAGCCCCATTACGCTAGCCGATGCTTCGCTAAAATCGCCGACCGAGTGGGCGCAGGACGAAGATTTCTGGGCGTGGGTAAAATCAGAGTACACCGTATCGCCGAACCTGCTGAACCTTAATAATGGCGGGGTTTGTCCGCAGCCGAAAGTGGTGCAGGACGCGCACATCCGATTCTATCAGTACGCCAACGAAGCGCCATCCTATTACATGTGGCGGATTCTGGATCAGGGCCGCGAAGCCCTGCGCAGCAAGCTGGCCGATCTGGCGGGTTGCTCGGCGGAAGAAATTGCCATCAACCGCAACGCCACCGAAGGGCTGAACACGGTCATTTTCGGACTGAATTTAAAAGCGGGCGACGAGGTAGTGCTGACCAAACAGGACTATCCGAACATGCTCAATGCCTGGAAACAGCGCGAAAAACGCGATGGCATCAAGCTGGTATATCTGAATCTCGAACTCCCCAGCGAAAACGAAGACGCGCTGGTAGAGCAGTACGTCAAAGCGTTTACGCCCCGCACGAAGGTGGTTCACGTTACCCACCTGATCAACTGGGTAGGGCAGGTCGTGCCGGTGCGGAAAATTGCCGATGAAGCCCACAAGCGGGGGATTGAGGTCATTGCTGACGGTGCGCATTCGTTTGCCTTGTTCGACTTCAAAATTCCTGACCTCGGCGCGGATTATTACGCGACCAGTCTGCACAAGTGGCTCTGTGCGCCGTTTGGCAGCGGCATGCTTTACATCCGCCAGCCCAAAATCAAAAATGTATGGGCATTATTGTCCAACAACGAACCCGACGGTCCCGACATCCGCAAGTTCGAGAGTCTGGGGACACGCTCGTTCGCTTCGGAAATGGCAATCGGTACAGCCGTTGATTTCCACAACAGCATCGGGTCGGCCCGCAAGTTCGCCCGGGCGCATTATCTGAAAAACTACTGGATGGAACGGGTCCGGGAAGTGCCAGGGGTTAAACTTCATACCTCGCTCAAGCCGGAGTTCGCCGGCGCGGTGGCCCTGTTTTCCATCGACGGCATGAAACCCGGTGAGATCGAAAGTCAGTTGCTTGGCCAGTACAAAATCCATACGTCGCCCATCGACTGGGAGAACATCCACGGCGTACGCGTAACGCCCCACATTTACCACACGCCCAAAGACCTCGACCGGCTGGTAACGGCCATTACGCAGATGGCCGAAAAGCAGGCTCTGGCGGGCAGGCAGAAAAAGAGCTGAGGGCGTTCAGTAGTAAGTTCCCACGTTGATCTTATCTGTCGAAACGACTAATTGACGGTATGGATCAACTCAAATGGGGAATTATTGGCTGTGGCGACGTAACGGAAGTAAAAAGCGGCCCGGCTTTCGGGAAAGTGCCGCATTCGTCATTAGTGGCCGTCATGCGCAGAGATGCCGAAAAGGCCGCTGATTATGCGCAACGACATCAGGTGCCGACCTGGTACGACGATGCCGATGCGCTGATTAATGACCCCGAAGTCAATGCCGTTTATATTGCTACACCCCCCGACAGCCATGCCGATTACGCAATTCGGGCGCTGCGCGCTGGAAAGCCGGTTTACGTCGAGAAGCCGATGGCGATGAATGCCACCGAGTGTGAAGCCATGAATCGGGTAAGCCGGGAAACTGGTGTGCCGCTGTTCGTGGCTTTTTATCGGCGTGCATTACCGTATTTTCTGAAGGTTAAAGAACTCGTTGACCAGCATGTTATTGGCGACATTCGCTACGTTCACGTTCAGATGAACTGGCAACCGGCAGACCGGGAACTTGGTAAAAGCCCACAGCCCAACTGGCGTGTGTTGCCGGTTGTTTCGGGCGGGGGTCTATTCCACGATTACGCTTCTCACCAGTTCGATTTTCTGCAGTTTATCCTCGGACCAATCAAGACCGCCCGGGGAATCTCCCGAAATCAGGCTGACTTGTATGCCGCAGATGATATCGTCGTGGCTAATTTCGAATTTGAGTCGGGCGTACTCGGTACAGGAAGCTGGTGTTTTACGGTCAATAATGAGCAGCGGATCGAGCAGACCCAACTGATTGGCTCCAGGGGTAAAATTACGTTCTCGTTTTTTGAAAATTTCCGAATCCAGGTCGATACCGAAACCGGCTCTGACGAATACCTGATTCCCATGCCGGAGCATGTGCAGCTGCCGCTTATTGAGCAGATTGTAAACGAACTGCGGGGCGAAGGAAAATGCCCAAGTACGGGCGAAACTGGCGCGCGGACCAGTGCTATTCTCGATCAGATTACGGCGCATTAATCGCTCAGGAGGCTGGGGTTTCCTGCCCGCGCCGACGAAACTCATAATGCCAGTTTCCAACTGCCCCCAGCCAGCCCAACGTTAGCCACGCACCGACGGGCAGTCCGTACATGATGAGCAGCAGGCCAATAATAAAGCTCGCCACAATGCCCGTCAACCAGCGTTCGGGCAGGATGTCTCGGCCGTTAGCAAGACTATGCATGAGCAGTAACCAGCCCCAGCCGGTCAGCCAGAGCCAGACAACGTAATCCGGACGAATAGCGTCTGGGCAGTTACGTAGTAAAATCAGCAGCTCCGGTAACCAGATCAGTCCGTAGGTGAAGGCGTACCGGCTCAGCCGTTGCCACCATGCGAGTGGCAGATTCGGGAGAAGCAACAGGTACTGACGCTCGAAGGCGCTTAGCTGTCCGCCGACCTGCGAATGCCCCAGTCCAGCCAGCAGGAGACCAATGAGCAGCAGCCGCTGGTCGTAATCATCGGTGGGAAAGAGTCGGCAAACGCCCGCTAGCAGCAGACCCGAAAAGGCTTTTGTGAGTACGAAGGACAGCGGCTCATGCCGTAGCCAGTAGGCCGGGAAGAATAGCTCATACGGCAGACGAACGTTCAACCGGGGAAGTTGCCGGGTGTCGGGGCCGGGATTGCGTAGTCGAAAATCCGTTGACCAGGCACTTACGCATACGAAAACCAGCAGGGCAAATCCGATAGCAAGTACCGGACCGAACGCTTTATGCTGGACGCCCCTGATCACAATCCAGGTTGCGTAAGCAATCATGGGTAGAAGTTGGGCCGTATGAATCACCAGCCACATCGCCCCACGAACCGGGTTGGGCATAAGCCAGAATGTCTGCAAAAACAGGTGTTCCGGTTCAGTAAGGACCTGCCGGTTGAAGGCGCTCACGTTCAGCGTATACAGGCCCCATAGCAGCAGAACAAGCGCCAGAAGAAAAGGCGAACCCAGAATAGCCAGAATCAAGGCTTCGTGTTCCCGGGTGCTCAAAAAGCCGAACGCCAGCAGAATGATGAACAGAAACGTACCCGCATTCTGCACATAGAACCGGCTCACAAAAATTCGGAAGAGGATAGCCAGCATTTGCAGATCAGGTTACGGGGCTAATTTGACCGTCGCTAACCTGCCAGGTGCTGGTCAGCGATAGGCCCGTCAGGCTAACGTCCTGGTGTGAGGTCAGACAAAACGATACGTTCTCTTCATCGCGGAGCCGCCGGACGTAATCGAACAGTCGGGTGGCTGTCGTTACGTCTAGGGTCGTCAGGGGTTCGTCCAGTAGCACCAGCCGGGGCCTGCCAAGCAGCGCGAGCAGCAGCGATAATTTCTTGAGCATACCGCTCGAAAACGTCCCGGTCGGTTGTGTCCAGAAGTTTCCGACCCCCAGCACGTCAGTCAGTTCGTCGACCTGCCCCGCCGGATTACGTTTGGCGCGGCCGACAAATCCGGCCAGATCACGGGGCGTCAGAAAAGGCGGGTAAAGCGGCTCGGCTTCGGCGTAATTGACCCGTAGCCGATACGCAACCGGATCGCGGTTGATTTCATACTGGCCGTCCAGCCGTATTTCGCCCGAAAAGGGCAGCAAACCCGCGACCGTACGGAAAAAGGTGGTCTTGCCCGAGCCGTTGCCACCCCGGAAGTAATGAACCCCTATTGGCAGCTGTAAATCCGATATGGTCAGAACGGTACGTCCGTTATAGGCTTTAGTCAGGTTCGAAACAGTCAGCAAGCGGATAGGGGTTGGTTAGCGGCAAAAATAGCGATTGTTTGAGCTGACCTGGACGCTTCCGTCAGCCATGAAAACCGCTCCTCATAAGCCCCATAAAGTCTGATCCAATCAACTCACCACTTGGCGCTAATCCGGATTCCGCCGATGCCATTACGGGTCGGGGAGGCATTATAATAGCGGTTACCCACGGCGTTCAGGTCGTAGCCGAGCGAATAGGTCTGGTTTAGCAGGTTGTCGCCACTGGCGTACACATCCAGCGTCCAGTGCTGCCCAAAGGGTCGGCGGAAACCCAGCGTGGCCTGCAGTAAACGCGTCGGCAGGGCGCTAACCGTGTTGGCGTCGTTGAGCGGGAACGGGTTCAGGAACTGGTACGTCAGGTGAGCGTAAAGGCCCGGTCGTGTTTCGGCATCCAGACCCGTTACGAGCGTAGCCGGTGCGACTCCCGGCACCCGATTGTTGGACAGATCACTGGTTCCCTGGATGTAATCCCGGAAGCGGTAATCCGTCAGGGTCAGGCTGTGCCAGATGCGCAGAAGGGAGAGAAACCCGCGTTCGGTGGCAGAAAGAAAAGTCGGGCGGACAAAGTCATACGAAAACTGCGCTTCCAGGCCGCGCTGATCTGTCCGACCCGCGTTGATGAAATATTCGGCCCCGGCTTCGTTCGAGCGTCGGACGATAGTCTGGCGGAGCGCAAACTGATACACCGCCACATCATACCGTAGTCGGCTCTGGATGGCCGAACCGCGTAAGCCCGCTTCGTAACTCGTGCCCCGCTCGGGGTTGAGCGTTGTACTGAATCCCCCCGCCGATGGCCGAACTTCCTGACTCGATGGCGCTGAATAGCCCGTGCTGATGCTGACAAAGCCCGAAACGTTCGGCCCGAACGTACGCAGCAACGCCAGCCGTGGTAACCAGACCGGCGAAAAATTGCGCGTCAGCAATGTGGCCGGTAAAGCGCCAATAGCCCGCGTCGGGAAGCGCGTAAATCCGTAACGAACGTCGTTACGGCTGAGCCCTGCTGTTAGTCTAAACCGGGCGGGAAGCTGCATTTCGGCCTGCGCAAAAACCGTAGACTGGCGGGCAATGAGTTCTTCGTCGGTCTGGATGGTATCGGCTGTGCCGAGACGGTTACCAAAGTTCCGAACAATAGTAAAGTTACGTAGTAGCTCGGCGCCAACCGTAAAGGTCGTGGGCAGCGGACCATTTGGCAGGCGAATCTGGGTAACGGTTCGGCCACCCATGCCCTGATCGGTGCGCTTTTCGTAGTTCGTGATAAACGGGTTGGCAAAGTCGGTTGTTGAGCCGTAAAGAACCGTCGTATTCTGGATGCGGTCATTCCAGCGATATTCATGCGACAGACCGAGATAGCCAACTTTCTGATAGATACCCGCCCGCTGTTCGGCGCTGCTGGGGAGTGTTCGGGTAGCCAGACGCGACGCGCGGGGGTTGACCTGGAATTGTGCCTGGGTCAGTCCGCCCGGTGTCTGGTAGTGCAGGTCTGAGTAGAGGCCCAGTACCGAAACCGTGCGTTTGTCGCTGACGTTGAACGACCCGATCAGGCTGATGTTGTCCCGTACCAGAGCACTGTGGTTTCGATAACCGTCGCTTTGCAGATGGTTGTAATTGAGCGTGATGGCCGAGTTGTTCTTGCCGGTCTGCACCACTACGCCATTACCCAGCAGGCCGTAACTGCCGCCTAAAGCCGATACCTCTACGTTCGATTGTCCCTGCGGAACCGCCAGTCCACTAAACAGAATCGTGCCACCCGTTCCGGCTCCGTACAAACTTCCCGATGGCCCTTTGATCACTTCGATCCGGCCCAGTGCCCGAACGTCCAGCGCGTTGAGTGGCGTGTTGCCGCCCGCATCGGTCAGCGGCAACTCGTTCCAGTAGGCCTTTACGTTCCGCACACCAAATGGCGACCGGATCGCGCTGCCCCGGATGGCCAGCCGGTAACTGCCCGGTGAGCGCTCGTCGGCCCGAACGCCGGGAAGCGTGTTGAGTGCTGGAACAAGGGTAGGGGTGCCGAAGCGCTGGTTTAGATCCCGGCGCGTCAGCAGACCCACCGAAGCTGCCGTTTCGAGCAGTCGTCGGTTGGTGGCATAACCCCGCACCACCACTTCATTCAGTTGGAGCGTATCGTCGAGAGAAGAGGGGGTAGGCGTCTGGGCAAAGAGCGAATAGGTACCTAGAAAAGCGAAAAGAAAAGCGGACTGTGGGAGACGTTTGAGCATAGGAAGTCAGGAATTCTATGCAAAAGTAGGTCATTGTCTATCCTGAACGAATAAATTTCGATAATGATGATAAAATTTTGAAAAGTGTAAGTATCTGGCTATTTTTCAGACGCCTATACACCTCTAGTTTGTGTCTTAAAAAAATGGAAAATAACGTCGAATCTAAAGCCTGCCGGGACAATGGTCATTGTCAGCAAAAAAGCCATTCACGAGTACGGAGTATCAAAACCGCAGTCAACCGAAGCTCTGAATGAATGGTATCTGAAAACAAAAGCCGCTGATTGGAGTAATCTGGCTGATGTCAAAAACTCATTTAATTCCGTTGATTATGTTGGAAACGACAATTACGTATTCAACATAAAAGGCAATCAGTATCGCCTGATTGCCCGGATCATTTTTCCGGTACGAACCGTTTTTATCCGGTTCATCGGTACACATTCGGAATACGACAAAATAGACGCTTCGACAGCGTAGCTGAAGTACTGTAGCAAAAAGGATGCTATGATTTTAACAATAGAGTCACAAACCGATTACACACAGGCTATGGAGGCTATTGAAAGCCTACTGGCCAAAGGGTCGCCAAATCTAACAGAATCTGATTTGGCTGAATTGCAGCGGCTTTCGCTGCTGGTCGAACGGTATGAGGACGAACACTATCCTATGCCTATTGAGCCAGCTACATTGCCGGAGATGATTCGTTTACGCATGTTTCAGGAAAATCTCAAGCAACGCGACACGGCTAAGGTGCTAGGCATTACCGAAACCCGATTGTCTGAAGTGCTTGCCGGCAAACGTAAGGTCAATATGGACTTAGCGAAACGCCTGCATGAAAAGCTGCATATTCGGGCAGAATATATCCTTAAAACTGCCTGATCACTAGCCATCTGGTTGAATAATTTAAGCAGTACTACCTCTTGGGACTCTATCTGCAACCTGTCGAACAATAGCCATTCCGACCGGGCTTGCGTATCTTTGTAAACCGTATGGGGCGTAAAACGCATACGGTATCTTGCATGATTGCTGAACTGAAACAACAAACTGGAACTCTTGATCCTCAGACGGATACCCTGCCCGTTATGGAAGCTTTTTATACGCTGCAGGGCGAAGGAGCGCATACGGGCCGGGCGGCTTATTTTATCCGGCTCGGCGGCTGCGACGTGGGCTGCCACTGGTGCGACGTAAAAGAATCGTGGGATGCCGACGCCCACCCCCGACTGACGATTGACGAAATTGTTGCCGGTGCGCTGGCGTATCCCGGCCGGATGGCCGTCATTACGGGCGGAGAACCCCTCATGCACGACCTGACGAATCTGACCAACGCGCTGCAAAAAGCCGGGTTTCAAACCAACATCGAAACATCGGGCGTCTGTCAGGCCGTTACGGGCTCGTGGGACTGGATCTGCTTCTCGCCCAAGAAGTTCAAAAAGCCTAATCCAGCCATTTTCGACCGCGCCAACGAGCTGAAAGTAATTATTTACAACGCGTCCGATTTCGCATTTGCCGAATCGTTTGTGCCTCATTTGCGGCCTGGTTGCAAACTCTTTTTGCAAACCGAGTGGAGCCGTTCCAATGAAATGCTGCCCCGCATCGTTGATTACGTAAAAGACCATCCGCAATGGCAGATTTCGTTGCAGACGCACAAATACATGGACATCCCCTGACGCCCGCAGGCCAGGGGAAACGCCGATGCGAACCAATTCTTCTCGCTGCCCTGTTCAGTATCAGCTTCTTTCTGCTTTCGTCGGTTGCGACCTTCGCTCAGAACAAGAAAGCGCAGCAACTGTATTCCCAAGCCATTAAACTATTTGGTGAGCGGAAAGCAGGCGAGGCCATTCCGTTTATGGAGCAGGCCATCAAAGAAGATCCGAATTTCATGGATGCCTACCTGAAGCTCGGGCAATTGTATGAATTCACCAAACGCTATGAACCCGCGTTAGCCGCCTACCGCAACGCCATTCGGCTGCAGCCCGACAGTCCGGCTTCGGGCGCGGCCTATCAATCGCTGGGCAATACGCTGCTGCGGCTCGGACGCTACGCCGAAGCGCAGCCTTACCTCGAAAAATTTCAGTCCATGTTCGCTCCGCAGTCCATGCAGGGCAAACGCATTGCGCGGCTGGTCGAAACGGCCCGGTTCGGACAGGAGGCTATCCAGCATCCCCAGCCGGTAGACCCCAAGCCGCTGTCGTCGGTATTGCAGACGACGCCTTCGCAGTATTTCCCCGTTCTGACCGCCGACGAGCAGACGCTGGTGTTCACGGCCCTGAAGCCCGAAGGCGACGAGGATTTGATGACGGCCAGCTTCAACGGCGAAACCTGGTCACCCCCGACTTCCCTCTCTACACAGATCAATACGCCCGACAACGAAGGAACACCTAGTCTGTCGGCCGATGGGCGAATGCTGGTTTTTACGGCCTGTCAGGGACGTAAAGGTTTCGGCAGCTGCGACCTGTACCTGAGCCGTAAAACCGGCAACGACTGGTCCAGTCCGCAGAATCTGGGCCCGGTCGTCAACACCCGTTATTACGAGTCGCAGCCCTCACTTTCAGCGGATGGCCGACGACTATATTTCATTTCCGACCGGCCGGGCGGCAAAGGTCAACGCGATATCTGGCGCAGCGACCTCGACGTGCAGGGTAACTGGCAGGAACCGGTTAATCTGGGGGAACCCGTCAACACGCCTTTCAATGAAGCTTCGCCATTCATTCATGCCAACGGGCAGAGCCTGTTTTTTGCTTCGGAGGGTCATGTTGGTCTCGGCGGGTACGATCTGTTTGTCGCCGATAGTGCAGCCACCGGCTGGCTGACTCCCGCGAATCTAGGCTATCCCATAAACACATCGGAAGATCAGGCGTCACTGTTTGTTGCGGCCAACGGTCGGCGGGCCTACTATTCGTTCGAAGAGCAGAAAGACGGCGTTTCGCAGAAGTCGCGGCTCTATACGTTCGATCTGCCGGAGTCGCTGCGGGAGCGCGTCAAACCCGTTAGCTACCTGAAAGGCGTTATCGCCGACGCTCGGTCTAAAAAGCCACTGGCTGCCTTGGTTGAGCTGATCGACCTGAAGACGAATCAGATTATCTCACGCGTGCAGGCCGATGCCGAAACAGGGCAATACACGGCCGTACTGCCCAACGGGGGCGAATATGCGCTCTACGTGAGCGTGCCGGGTTATCTCTTCAAAAGTCTCTCGTTTGATTTTACGCAGAAAACCAAAGGCGAAGGGATGTCGTTGAGTGTACCCCTGGAACCGGCCGTTGCGGGCACCGCCAAAGAAACGCTGAACAACCTGTTCTTCGAAACAGGCCGCTACGATCTGGCCGACAAATCGCGGACGGAACTCGACCGGCTATCGGCGTTTCTGAAAGCGAACCCATCGGTACGTATCGAAATTTCGGGGCATACCGATGACCGGGGCGACGCTGCCGCTAACCTGACGCTGTCGCAGAAACGCGCACAGGCCGTTGTTACGTACCTGACCGGCGCAGGCGTTGAGGCAAGCCGCATCAAGGCGGTGGGGTACGGAAAAACCCGCCCGCTGGCTCCTAACACGAGCGACGAGAACCGGCAGTTGAACCGGCGGATTGAATGGCGGATTTTATAAAAAAGAAGAAGAGCGCAAATGGGAGAACTGCACCTGGGCGGGTAAAAGGCGGGTTCCTGCTGCTTTGGTCATACATTCGTTCTTTCTTGTTCCCTATGGGAAATTTTTTCAATTTTGCATACGTTGTCCGAATACCACTCCATGAGTAAGGAGTAATCTATCCAGTTGTCAGACAACTTATTGCCCCATTTGCAATGACCTCCGAACACGTTAAGTGCCTGATTATCGGCTCTGGCCCCGCCGGCTATACCGCAGCTATATATGCCTCCCGGGCAAACATGAACCCCGTTATGTACCAGGGGCCGCAACCTGGCGGCCAGCTGACCATTACGACAGAAGTTGACAATTTTCCGGGTTATCCCGATGGCGTACAGGGCCCGCAGATGATGCAGGACCTCGAAAATCAGGCCCGGCGCTTCGGCACGGATGTGCGGTATGGGATGGTGACCAGCGTTGACTTTTCGGGGCATCCGCACCGCGCTATTGTCGATGAAAAACACGAGATAACCGCTGATTCGGTCATTATCTCGACGGGGGCGTCAGCCAAGTGGCTGGGGTTGCCGTCCGAAATGCGGCTCAATGGCCGTGGGGTTTCGGCCTGTGCGGTCTGCGACGGGTTTTTCTTTCGTGGTCAGGACGTAGCCATCGTGGGTGCGGGCGACACAGCCGCCGAAGAAGCGAGCTATCTGGCGAATCTTTGCCGGAAAGTCTATATGCTGGTTCGGCGGGATGAAATGCGGGCGTCGCGGTTCATGCAGCAACGCGTTAAAACGGCCCCGAATATCGAAATTCTGTATAATACCGAAACGGAAGAAGTACTCGGCGACGACGAAGTGTCGGGCGTTCGGGTGAAGAATGCCGTAACGGGCGAAGAAACAATTCTGAACGTGACGGGCTTTTTTGTGGCCATTGGTCACAAACCCAATACCGACATTTTCCGGGACTACCTCGATCTCGATGCGCATGGATACATCCAGACCGAGAAGGGAAGCACCCGAACCAACATACCCGGCGTCTTTGCCTGTGGAGACGCTCAGGATAACGTATATCGTCAGGCGATTACGGCGGCCGGAACCGGTTGTATGGCGGCCCTTGATGCTGAACGGTATCTGGTTACCCTGGAAATGCAGGAAAACGAGCTTGTTCATTAACATACCAGTTTACGGTTTACAGTACCCGGTTCCGAATAAGCATACAGCTCGTATTCGCTTATTCCGGGCCGGGTACCGTAACCCCTAAACTCATCTTAGGAAACCGATGAGAAATATGGCTTTTCGATGGCTGCTGGCTGTCGGTTGCCTGTGTTTGACCGTTACGGCACAGGCGCAGGAACGGGGACGGTTTAAAAAGAATCTGAAGATCACCCCCCAGAATCAAAATACTTCGAATACGCCGGTCGTTGAACAGCCCCAAAAAGCGGATGACCCATTCGAGCAGGAAACCACTCAGCTGCGCTTTAATAGCCAGTTCGAGCCGAAGAAAGAATTAAATCCGGTCGTCAGTGAAGATACGAGCCTGATCGACCAGGGCGAAACCAGCGTTGTTGAAGTGATTGATTCGGTTCTGGTTGGCACCGAGTGGGTTAAGATCGCCGATTATTACGCTGTCTGGGACTCCCGGCATATTGACCCCTACAACATCAATCCGCTGGAGTTTAACGAAGCCATTGATATCAAGCTCTACGATCCCCCGGCCAATCGCTACTGGTCGGCCCCGCTGAACGAAGGAAAGCTTACCTCTAATTTCGGGTATCGCTGGGGCCGCTGGCATACGGGCGCTGACCTCGACCTGGACACCGGCGATCCGATTTACGCATCATTCGATGGAATTGTGCGGGTTGTCGGCTGGGATGGTAACGGCTATGGCCGCTACGTATTGGTTCGGCACTACAATGGTCTTGAAACGCTTTACGGCCATATGTCGAAGCAAACGGTCGAAACGGGGCAGCTCGTTAAAGCCGGTGACCAACTGGGACTGGGCGGCAGCACCGGCCGGAGTTCCGGACCTCATCTGCACTTTGAGACGCGCTACGAAGGCAATCCATTCAGCCCGCTGAACATCTATAGTTTTCCGGCGAACACCATCAATTCAGATCATTTTCTGCTGACCGGCTCCGTCTGGGACTACCTGCGCGGAGGCCGCCCATCGTCGGAAATCAGCTCCAAGCCCCGCTTTAAACGTACCGTCCTGCACCGCGTGCGGTCGGGCGAGACGCTTAACTCGATCGCCAGCCGCTATGGAATGTCGGTGTCGGCGCTGACCCGCAAGAACCATATTTCGGCACGCTCGCGAATCCGGCCGGGACAGAAGCTACGCGTAAACTAATCTGCACGCCAGTTCATTCAACTAAACAGGCCCGCAATCAGCGATTGCGGGCCTGTTTAGTTGAATGGGGGATTAATTAACGAAATATATTGCTCTGACGTAGATGTTCAGACCCGTCGGATTTGGTGGGTAAATCAACCGGGAACTTGCTAAAGTCCAATATGGCGTCCTGCTATGTAGCCGGTGGTCCAGGCGTTCTGAAAATTGAAGCCGCCCGTGATGCCGTCAACGTCCAGCACCTCGCCTGCAAAGAAGAGCCCCGGCTGGGTTTTGCTTTCCAGCGTTTGCGGGTCCAGGCTGCCTAGGGCAATACCGCCACAGGTCACAAACTCATCCTTGAACGTACTCTTGCCTGCAACCTGAAACTGACTGTTAGTCAATCGCTCAATCAGGCGGTTTCCGGATTTGGCGGGCAGGTCGGCCCAGCGCTGGTTTTCCAAAATACCAGCCTCGGCCGACAGCGCCTGCCATAGCCGGGAGGGTAGACCCAAGGGATTCTGGGAAAATACCTGCTTACGGCCATTCTGCTGCCGGAAATCGTGCAGGGCCAGACGCAGTTCGTTATCGTTTAGGGTGGGTACCCAGTTGATACGGAGCGTAAACCGGTAGTCAACGGCCGCCAGGTCGCGGGCCGCCCAGGCCGACAGCCGCAAGACGGCCGGGCCGCTGAATCCCCAGTGCGTCACCAGCACCGGCCCGCGCTGTTCCTGCCTGGTTCCGGAGATAGAAACCCGCGCATCGGCGACTGATACACCGGCCAGGGGAAGCAGCGGATTGTCGGGCACGTTAAACGTAAAGAGGGAAGGTACCGGCGACAGCAGCGGCTCAGCCTGATCTGGGAGCCAACCATAGGCCGTCAGTTGGGGAAAACCGCCCGTTGCGACCAGCACCCGGTCGGCCCGGAGCGTCTCACCCGTCAGCAACTGAAGTTGCCAGCCCGATGGTGTTTTTTGTAACGTGCTAACTCCACAGCTTGTCTGCACCTGAATGTTGAGTCGACGAGCTGCATCCAGCAGGCAGTTGACGATGGTTTCCGAGGTATTGGTGGTTGGAAACATCCGCCCGTCCGCTTCGGTTTTAAGCTGAACACCGTGGTTTTCAAACCAGCGTACGGTCGCTACTGCGTCGAATTGATGCAGCAGCGAGCGCAGCCATTTCTCGCCCCGGGGATAGTGCTTCACCAGTTGCCGGTTGTCGAAACAGGCATGGGTAACGTTGCAGCGCCCTCCGCCCGAGATGCGGACTTTGTTTAAGACTGTGCGGTTCTTTTCAAGAATAGTAACGGTGGCACCCGGAAAGGTTTCGGCGGCTGTGATCGCCCCAAAAAAGCCGGCGGCTCCCCCGCCGATAACGACAATACTCAATGGCATAAAGGAAAAACAGGGCTTTAGGCTTTACGGTTCACGCTCAATAAGAAGAGATGAATCATAAATCGAAATCAATTGTAGCTTTACATCTATGTTCTTTAATCCACGATTCAATACCCGAAAATACGCTCGACGGGGGTTCCGGCTGCGCGGAAATACGCTCGTTCTGCTGTTCGTGTTTTTTTTGATTGGTCTGTTTCTGCACTATGGGGGGCAAACCAAACCAGTCGTTGCCTTCTGGAACGATGTGCGTAAAATTGTCGGCCTTGGGCCAGTCCGATCCGAGAAAGAAGGTTCCAATCCCTACAAAGCGCCCGAGCCGGAAGGTAACGGAGACGTTGCCCGCGACGACAAACCTGACCGACCATCGGTCAGTACGAGTGGAAAGACGCTGTTTGATTTCGAAAAACAGGCCAATTTCATCCTGCCGGCGTATACGTCTTCCGACGAAATTATCCAGCACGAAGGCTACACGCTCCGCTTTCGCGACGAATACAAACAGGCCGATTGGGTGGCGTATCCGCTGCTTCCCGAAGAAATCAACGGGGATGCCGAACGCGAAGGGTCGCGGTTTGTGCCGGACCCGGCCGTGCGAAGCGGCTCTGCACTCCCGTCCGACTACACGCGTTCGGGCTACGATCGCGGCCATTTGGCCCCGGCGGGCGATTTTAAGTTTTCCCAGCAGATGATGCAGGAAACCTTCTTCATGAGTAACATGTCGCCCCAGGCACCGGATTTTAACCGGGGCGTCTGGAAAGAGCTGGAAGAGCAGGTTCGGCAGTGGGCGTTACGTGACAATGGCCTGTATGTCGTTACGGGGCCGGTACTTAAAGCCGGTCTGCCTACCATTGGTAAGCAGAACGAGGTCAGCGTACCGCAGAAATTTTACAAAGTGCTGTTGTACTGCAACAAGCCGGAAATTCGCATGATTGGGTTCCTGCTGAACAACAAAGGTTCAAACAGTTCGCTGAAGCAGTTTGTCGTACCCGTCGATCAAATAGAGCAGGTGACCGGCATTGACTTTTTCCCCAAACTGCCCGACGATCTGGAACGAAAGCTGGAAAGCAAGGGCAGGAGCGAGATGGCCGAGGAGTGGTTTAGCAATTAAGCTGGTTAGGTTTTCTGCTTCTTTTTCTTGGCGGCCGGAAAGAGAATGTTGTTCAGGATCAGCCGGTAACCCGCCGAGTTTGGGTGCAGGTTGAGATCCGTAGGTTCCTCACCAATTTCGTGACGATAATCTTCGGGGTCGTGCCCGCCATAGAACGTAAAGAAGCCTCGCCCGTAAGGGCTGTGGATGTACCGGGCTTCACCCGCCGAGCGGTTTTCGGCCATAATGACCACCTCGGGCTTGATGAGGTTCTTCTTGAACGCTGTTGTCTGCCCCATGAACCCCTTGATTACGTTCAGGTGGTTCTGTGTCAGCATGGTTGGGATGGGGTCATACTTGGCCGAGAACTGGAACAGCGTAAAATAATCGTTGTGTTCGCTTACCCCACGTTCTTCAATCTGATTGTCGATATTGGAGAACTCAATCAGGTAGGGGTTGGTATAGACCTGAAAGTTCCGGAAAGCGAATGTCTGGCTGAAATCCAGCTTGCTGTTGGCATTAGGATCGGCCGGATCACCATCGTAGAACGTATCGACAATATCGGTATTCTGCGATGCCAGCGCGATGTCGTAGGTGTCAGTAGCATTGCACATGGCGAACAAATAGCCGCCCCCCAGCACGAAGTCCCGGATTTTCTGCGTTACGGCCCGCTTGAGCTGCGGTACTTTCGAAAAGCCAAACTTTCGGGCAATGTTCTCGGACTCCTGCTTCTGAGCGATATACCAGGGCTGGTCTTTAAAGTGGAAAAACTTGCCATACTGACCCGTGAAATCTTCATGGTGCAGATGCAGCCAGTCGTATTCGGGTAGTTTGCCGTTCATAACTTCCTCGTCAAAGACTACGTCGTAGGGAATCTCAGCGTAGGTCATCACCATTGTTACGGCATCGTCCCAGGGCTGCTTGGTTTTAGGCGAATAAACGGCTACTTTAGGTGGTTTCTGGAGCTTTACCGCATCCATATTGGCATCGGGAGCGGCCACCTCGGCCAGAATCTGCGCCGACTGCGCGTCGGAGATCACTTCGTAGCTAACCCCCCGAATCACCAGTTCATTGATGAAAACCTGGCTCTGAGGCATTAAAAACGCCCCGCCCCGGTAGTTCAGCAGCCAGTCGATCTCGGTGTCGTGCGTTTTAAGAACCCAATAGGCAATGCCGTACGCTTTCAGGTGATTCTTCTGGGCATCGTCCATTGGAATCAGAATTTTAGAAGCCCAGGTCTGGCCAGTAAGTACTAAGATTAGGATAAGCGGTAACAGCAGCCGTTTCATTGGTTTTCCGTTTAGCGAAGCTCTCGGTAGTTTTGTAATAACGAAAGATAGGCAATTTTGTGCAAGGAATTTAATTGCAATCGAGTGAATGAATTGAGACAATGTGCAGGCTATTCACTCAATCGCTTAGGGACGAATGAATCTACTTGAGAATATACGCGAAGGGTTACGTTCGATTGCCGGTAACCGCCTGCGCACAATCCTGACCTCGCTGATCATTGCCATCGGTATCACCTCGCTGGTAGGTATACTGACGGCTATTGACGGGATTCAAAGTTCGGTCGACAGCAGCTTTGCAGGGCTGGGGGCCAATACGTTCAGCCTTGTTGCCCGGCAGGATATAGCCCGTCGGAGCGGGCGGGTTCAGAAGCAGGATGAGCCAATTGATTACTTCGATGCCGTTCAGTTCAAACGGCGGTTTCCGTACGGGGCTACGATTGCCGTTTCAACCGTCGTCGGCGATGCGATACAGGCGAAGTTCGGCTCGAAGAAAACCAACCCGAACCTGCAGCTGACCGGGGGCGATGATGCCTATCTGACCGTCAAAGGCTTTACGTTGCAAAGCGGCCGGAATCTGACGCAGAATGATATCAATTATGCGCTGAACGTCGCCATCATTGGCAGCGAAGTGGCCGCATCTTTATTCGAGCGAAAAATTAATCCCCTGAATCAGGTCATCCGGGTGGCGGGCGTACAATACAAAATTATTGGCGTACTGGCCAAAAAAGGCGGTTTGTCGGGCGGGAGCGAAGACCGGATCGTGCTGATCCCGCTCGATAACGCCCGCGCGCTGGCAGGAACCCGCAAGCTGACGTTTGATATTACGGCCTCCGTGCCAACGGTTGCCGACCAGGACGAAGCCATTGGCGAAGCCCGGGGCGTTATGCGGCAGGTTCGGCGCGACCCGCTTGGCCAGCCCGATTCGTTTGAAATTCAGCGGGCCGACGATCTGGCGAAAGAAACTGCCAATATCACCGGGTATCTGCGCATCGGTGGGTTTGGCATCGGCTTTATTACGCTGCTGGGCGCGTCTATTGCGCTGCTGAACATCATGCTGGTGTCCGTCACCGAACGAACGCGCGAGATTGGCATCCGGAAATCGCTCGGCGCAACGCCTAAACGCATCCGGGAACAGTTCCTGATCGAAGCCATAGTGATCTGCCTCTTCGGTGGGCTGGGTGGGATTATAATGGGGCTGGGTATCGGCAACCTCATCTCAACGCTCGTTAGTCAGGGGCAGGGCGGGTTCGTCGTACCCTGGGGCTGGATGGCCCTTGGAATTCTTGTATGCGTAACCGTCGGGCTGTTCGCGGGAATTTATCCGGCCGTGCGAGCCTCGAAACTCGACCCCATTGAAGCGTTACGGTACGAATAGGCCGGGCTCACATCAAACGTTCGCCGATCGCGGGTTAACTGGGCTCGGTGGGCAGATAAACGGTAAAGGTTGCGCCTTTACCCGGCTGACTGCGGGCCAGAACGGTGCCGCCGTGGTTCTCGGCTACTTTCCGGCAGATAGCGAGCCCAATGCCCGTGCCGGCGTATTTGTGGCGGCTCTGCAGACGCTCGAATAATTGAAAAATCCGTTCCTGATGCTGGGCCTCGAAGCCAATGCCGTTGTCGATGACGTCAATCGCCACCCACGACTGCTGCTTATGGTGCGGAATCGTGGCCGGAATGTCCTCGAATGAAAGGGTGCGCGCTTTAATGGTCACCTGCGGCTGAATACCCGGTTGCGAAAATTTCAGGGCGTTACTGATCAGGTTCTGGAATAACTGGCGGAGCTGAATTGGGTTACCGTGCAGAACGGGAAGATTGGTTACGATCAGTTGCGCCGATTTTTCCTGGATGGTCGTTTCTAAATCGGTCTGTATGTCGGTTATGATCTGCCGAAGGTTAACCCCCTGTACTGACTCGGGTTTCAATGAAAGACGGGAATACGCCAGTAGATCGCGGATCAGAATACTCATCCGTTCGGCCGACGACTGCATACGACGCACCATGTCCTGGCCATTGCCGGGTAGTAGGTGCTCATACTGTTCCAGCAGGAGTTCACCAAAGGCCTGAATTTTGCGCAGCGGATCCTGTAAGTCGTGGCTGGCTATATAGGCAAACTGTTCCAGATCCGCATTCGAACGTTCCAGTTCAGTCACCAGTTGTTCGCGCTGCTGTTCCAGGCTTTTGCGATCGCTGATGTCCATGAACGTAATAACGATACCGTTGCCTGCCTGTCGCACCGCCGATACGTCGTAGTAACCCGAAATACCACGCTCATCCTGATAAAACAGCTCGGCACGCTGTGGTTCGTTGGTTGCAAGGGCTGCGAGATAAAGTGCCTGAAACCCCATTTCCCGGTAAGCCGGAAAGACCTCGCTCATGCGTTTACCGACCAGTTCATTGATCGGGACACTCAGAATGGTCGAGGCTGCCCGATTCGCGGCTGATAGCATAAAATCGGTCGGCGGCATTGTATCCTCCGGTAACGCCTTGACCAGCAGGATTCCATTGATAGCCCCATTTAGAATGTCCGCTGTTCGCTGGGCCTGTCGCCGGGCTTCAAACTCGGCCTGCTTCTGATCATTAATGACCGAATAAACCCAGATCAGCCGGTTCTCATCCAGCCGGGCCAGGCAGTTGTCCAGGTAATTATCATAGCCGTCGCCCTGATAATGCAGTTCAAAGCGTTCAGGTACGCCCGATGCCAATACGTTCTGAAAGGCTGGCCAAAAGGCGGTTCGGGTAACAAACGGGAAAAGTGAGCGTAACGAACGGCTCAAATACTGGTCTTTGGGCAGACCGGTAAGCGCGGAGTTAGCCTGAGCGACCCGCAGATACCGCAAATCGACAGCCGTTCCGTTTTCATCGCGGATGGCTTCCAGCACGGATAAGCCGTTAATGGCGTTAGCCAGAATTTCATCGAACAGTTTGGCCTGTTCTTCTATTTGGCGGGCGGTCAGGCGAGCTTCTGTAATGTCATTGAACGTGGCCACCAGACCATCTCCAAGTTTATTAATGGTGATATCGAACCACTTCTGAACATCCGGAAAGAAATGGCTTCCGCGAAACGTTTGTCCTGTTTGATATACGTTCACGTAATGATGCCACAGGCCGCGTTCTTTGGTTTCCGGATAAATGTCGGTCAGGAGCATCCCAACCATTTCCTCCCGTCGTTGACCAGCAATAGCCACGTAAGCCTCATTGGCCAGCGTGATCCGGAAGTTAATCAAGGCGTTGGCTTCGTCGTGGACCGCATCAAAAACAAAGATGGCACTTGCCGATGCCTGCAGAACCCCCGCGAGTAATTCGTTCTGGTGATGCAGTGCCCTGGCTGTCTGGTGAGCTTCTGTTACGTCGGAGAACAGAACCACAATATGATCGGCATCCATGCGGGTTGCCAGCAAATCGAGGTGCTTACTCAATGGCGGATAGAAAAACGTAGCCGTCAGCGGCTTCCCTGTTTCAACGACTGCCCGGTAAGCCGCCAGCAGCCCCGAAGGTTTAAACATGGGATTGAGTTCACTGATCGGTTTGCTCAGAACGTCGGCTTCGGTGTGCTGACCCAGGGTCAGGGCGGCCTGGTTGATCAGTATGGCCTGAAAATCCACGATGGTGCCGGCCTCATCCCGGATTGCCCGCTCCACCGTAATGCTATTGGGCGATGTGTTGATGACACTGTCCAGCAGCAGGTGCTCCTGTGTTGCGTGCTCAATGCTCTTCTGCAGCGCGATGTTCTGGTTTTCCAGCAGTTGTTTAGCTTCTTTCAGATCGGTAATGTCCTGGATTGATGCCAAAAACCCGTCGCCCATCGGCCGAACCTGAGCTTCCAGCCAGCGATTGGAATGATTCGTATAGTGCTGAAAGGCGAAAGGCTCTTCCTGCTCGACAACCCGTAAAAGCTGCTCGGCCATCGAACGCGCATACGGCGACCATTGGAACAGAGGCTGGTGCTGTAGGGCCTCCGCAGTGCGGCCCAGATACCTTAATCCCAGCGGGTTGTGATAAATAATCCGATAATCCTCGATTTGATTATTCTGGCCGCGAATGGCCGCGAACGCCAGTACACCATGCGGTAAATTGTCAAGTATATCCGCCAGAGCCGAAGAGGAAAGGGTCGGGAAAGTAGTACGTAAATCAGCGGACATTGAACAAAAAGTAGCGAGGAACTGTAAAACTAGGCAAAACCCGGAAAATCTGCTAGGGAAAGTGGCGCTACTCGTTTTCTTTGAACAGACATCCGTTTTTATTTGCAAAACACCGGCTGAGCGTCTACTTTTGCCCCACGTTCGCGTTCAGCATGGCCATAAAAGCCTTATGAACCGATTCTTGAGCCGGGATGGCGGAATCGGTAGACGCGATGGTCTCAAACACCATTGTCTGCAAGGACATGCCGGTTCGAGTCCGGCTCCCGGTACATTAACCCCTGTTAAGTTTCTGTCGATCAGTTTCTTGCAGGGGTTTTTCGTTTTCTGCCAAATCAGCAGCTAACCAACGTGTTGAAATTTTCCCGGAGCGAATAGGGCACTTTAATATATGTCCTTAGTTAATCAATACGGGAAAGGTGGATATGCCGACGACCTGCTGCTGTTGATTGTAGTGCAGCTCGGCCAGGAAGTCATTGAACTGGTAAAGCTGATGGAGCTCGTTGGCCTGCTGGTAGGATGCTAGCAAAGTGCCCCAAAGCTGTAACGCGCCGGTCTGAATGGCAAAAGGAAGCTGGTCATACTTGTCTCGTTCAATGTACATTGCCTGGTTGATTTGAGAAAACGAGTTGCTGGTATTATCGTTTCGATCTGGAACAGAGTATCTACTGACTTTAAAATGCTTAAAACAATATAAGAAAATTTGTTGAAAATATATAATAATATTTAGTAGAAGGTAGGGTATTCCCTAGGGGTATACCTGCTCGATTATTTCTGTCAGTCTAGGTTTAACCCATCGAGTTCTTGTCAATACTTGGTTCATTTTTAAACTTTAATCTATACTAACTCAGATCAGTTAACGGTGGCCCCCTGAACTGGATAAATTAATTTTTCGGTGGGTCATGAGAATGCCCCATTTATGCGCTTATCTAGTGTGCCTGTTTAATACATTATCCTGATGAAAAAAGTCTATGCCCCCCTGCTGACTCCTCTTGCCTGGCTCGTTCTTACCGGTCAAATCAGCTTTGCCCAGAACCTCTCATCCAAGGCCAACGATTCGACGACTCCACTGCATTTGCTGCAACCCGACTATCCGGTTCCCTACGGTCAGCCCCGAATTGCTGATGTCACGAAGGTTCTGAACCGTGTCTATGATTATCTGGACAGCACAACGCCGGCTCAGCTGATTGACCGCCAGACCGGACAGTCAGTTACTAACCTCACTACGTTTAATCCAAACGCCATTATCAAACCAGGTGATTACCGCCTGACCAGTTATGAGTGGGGTGTGACGTATGCCGGGATGTTACTGGCCAGCGAAGCCACCGGCGATCCGCGCTATGCGGATTACACCAACAAACGCCTGGCTTTTCTGGTATCGCTGACTCCTTATTTCAGAGCACAGGTTACTGCTGATCCGCAGGCAAACACGCCCCTCCGGGCTATGCTGGCTCCCCATGCGCTGGATGACGCCGGCGCGATGGCCGCAGCCATGATTAAAGCGACCCGGTCCGGAGTGACCCGGTCCGGAGCGACCCCTACCGGAAGGAATCAGGTTAATTTTCGTCCGCAGATTGATACGTATCTGAATTACATCATGAAGAAAGAACATCGCCTGGTCGACGGTACGCTGGCCCGCAACCGGCCCCAGCCGAACACGCTCTGGCTCGATGATCTGTTCATGAGTGTTCCTGCCCTGGCGCAGATGGGCAAGCTGACCGGCGACCAGACCTATTATAACGAGGCCGTAAAGCAGGTCTTGCAGTTCTCAAAGCGGATGTTCAATAAAGAAAAAGGGCTGTATATGCACGGTTGGGTAGAGGGCATGAGCGTTCATCCCGAGTTCCACTGGGCGCGGGCCAACGGCTGGGCAGTGATGACGGCGGTTGAGCTGCTCGACGTTCTGCCCGAAAATCATACCGGTCGGGCGGCTGTACTCGACCAACTGCGGGCGCACGTCCGTGGGTTGGCGGCCTGTCAATCGGGTTCGGGTTTCTGGCATCAGCTGCTTGACCGGAACGACTCGTATCTGGAGACATCGGCAACGGCCATTTACGTTTATGCGCTGGCCCGGGCTATTAACCGCGGCTGGATTGACCCGCTCGCCTACGCGCCGATGACCCTGCTGGGTTGGAACGCCGTTTCGACCAAGGTAACCGACAAAGGACAGGTGGAAGGCACCTGCGTCGGGACGGGCATGGGCTTCGATCCCGCCTTTTATTACTACCGCCCGATTAATGTCTATGCCGCGCACAGCTACGGTCCGGTACTGTTAGCCGGGGCTGAGGTAATCAATCTGCTCAAAAATAAAGCGTTTGAAATCAATGACAGTTCGCTTCAACTGACCCAGAAGCGATAAGCCAATTTCTATGAAAAAAATCCTTATCTTCTTTTCTGCTTTGGTTTTTCTGCTTGGATTAGCTGCTACACAGGCAACCCGTCCGACGCTGTACATCATTGGTGACTCAACCGTTCGGAATGGTTCCGGCAAAGGAACGGATGGGTTATGGGGGTGGGGGAGTCTGATTCCGGCCTATTTCGATACTACGCGTCTGCACATCGAAAACCACGCCATTGGTGGACGCAGCAGCCGCACATTCCTGAGCGAAGGCCGATGGGATAAAATTATGGCAGTTCTCAAGCCCGGCGATTACGTGCTGATGCAGTTCGGGCATAACGACGCCGGAGCCATCAATGACACCATTCGGGCCAGAGGGTCTATTAAAGGCACTGGCGACGAAACTGAGGAAATCGACAACCTGCTGACCAAACAGCACGAAATCGTGCATTCGTATGGCTGGTATCTGAAGAAGTACATCAACGATACCAAACAGAAAGGCGCTACGCCCATTGTCTGCTCGCTGGTGCCCCGAAACGTCTGGAAGGATGGCCACGTGGAACGTAGTTCCGGCAGCTACGGTAAGTGGGCCGCCGAGAGTGCCGCTTCAGGCAACGCCTTTTTTATTGATCTGAACGAGATCATCGCCCGTAAGTATGAAGCGGGCTACAATGAGGCCAGACTCAAAGCCGACTTCTTTCCCGGCGATCATACGCACACGAATTATGCAGGCGCCCGGTTTAATGCGGAAGCTGTCATGGAAGGACTTGGGCAACTGAAAGGCTGTTCCCTGAATCGGTACAGACGTAATCCCGCTCGCTAAGCGACACCCATCCGGGGGCAACACCGCCCGGCCAGATAATTGCCTAAGCCTACCATTTCGTGGGGTTACAGCCATCGGCCTAGGCGTCGTTCTTACGGCATTTTCTGAAATTTTCCTGGCGAAGCAGGAGAGTACATGAGATAGGTAAAAAAAATGGGAACGTACTTTGTTTAGAAGAAGTCGTCTGGACGAATCTATTTTATTAAAGCCACATGAACAACACACAAACGTTCAACTACGTCAGCTATCTCTGGGATGAAACCAAAGCCGCCGAACTGGCGGGTAAGGACCCGCAGGAGAGTGAGGTTAATCTGTTTATATATCGTTCCAACCTGCTTGGGGCCGATCTGCGCCTGACTAACTATGCGGGTGGTAATACGTCGGTGAAAGTAATGGAAACCAACCCGCTGACCGGCGAACCCGTTGAAGTGATGTGGGTGAAAGGTTCCGGGGGCGACATCGGTACACTGACCAAGAAAGGCTGTGCGAATCTATACGTTGACCGGCTGCATGCATTAAAAAACCGCTACCGGGGTCTCCAGTTCGAGGATGAGATGGTGGAGCTATTTAACCACTGTTTGTTTGATCCAAAGTGTGCGGCCCCGTCCATCGATACACCGCTGCATGGTCTGCTGCCGTTCAAACACATTGACCATCTTCACCCCGATGCCCTGATTGCCATTGCCGCGAGCCGCGATGGAGAGGCCATCATGCGCGAAATCTGGGGTGATCAGATGGCCTGGCTGCCCTGGCAGCGTCCGGGTTTCGATCTGGGACTGAAGCTGGAAGAAACCGTTCGGCAGAATCCCAATCTGCGGGGCGTCATTCTCGGCGGTCATGGTCTGTTTACGTGGGGCGATACGTCCTATGAATCGTATATCAATACGCTCGAAGTGATCGAGCAGGCTTCTGCCTATCTGCACGAACACTTTGGCAAAAAGCGGCCGGTGTTTGGTGGGGCTAAGCGCCAGAACACCGACGCCGACACGCGCAAACAGCAGGCCGCTGAACTTATGCCCACTCTGCGCGGACTGGCGTCAGCCCAGCGCCGAATGATCGGTCACTTTACCGACGATGAACGGGTGCTGGAATTCGTTAACTCGAACGACCTCGACCGGCTGGCCCGCCTGGGAACGAGTTGCCCCGACCACTTCCTGCGCACCAAAATTCGGCCGCTGGTACTGGATACGGAGCAACTGGCTGCTAATGCCAAAGACTATCTGGACAAAGCCTTTGCCGATTACCGCGCGGATTACGCGGCCTACTATGAGCGGAGCAAACACGCCAACAGCCCCGCCATACGTGACCCGAACCCGGTGGTGATTCTGTATCCGGGTGTGGGTATGTTCACCTTCGCCAAGGACAAGCAGACCGCCCGCGTAGCCGCCGAGTTCTACACCAACGCCATCAACGTCATGAAAGGCGCCGAGGCTGTTTCGGACTATGTTGGCCTGCCCGAGCAGGAAGCGTTTGACATTGAGTACTGGCTGCTGGAAGAAGCCAAGCTCCAGCGCATGCCCAAGCCCAAACCCCTCTCGGGCAAGATCGCCCTGGTCACCGGCAGCGCCGGGGGCATCGGCAAGGCCATCGCCAAGGCGTTCCTGGCCGAAGGGGCCGTGGTCGTCATCAATGACAACGACGCCGACCGGCTGGCCTCGGCCCGCGACGAATTTCAGCAGCAGTACGGTAAGGATGCGTATACGGCCGTGCTGCTCGACGTAACCAGCGCCGACGCGATTCAGAAAGCCTACCAGGCGGCTGCGGTGGCCTTTGGCGGAGTTGACATCGTCGTCAACTGCGCGGGGCTGTCCATCTCCAAGCCCCTGGAAGACCATACCGAGAAAGACTGGGACCTGCTCTATGACGTGCTGGTCAAAGGCCAGTTCCTGGTTACCCAGCAGGCTGTCGAAGTAATGCGGAAGCAGAAACTGGGCGGGGATGTGATCAACATCGTCAGCAAGAACGCTCTGGTGTCAGGCCCCAACAACGCCGGCTACGGCTCGGCCAAAGCCGCTCAGCTGCACCTGAGCCGGCTGAATGCCGCCGAGCTGGGCAAGGACCACATCCGGGTCAACGTAGTCAACCCCGATGCGGTCATCTCCGACTCGAAGATCTGGGCCGGAGCCTGGGCTGAGGGGCGGGCCAAAGCCTACGGCGTAGCGGTCGAGGAGCTGCCGGCCTATTACGCCAAGCGGACGCTGCTGAACGAGATCATCCTGCCCGAGGACATTGCCAACGCGTGTCTGGCGCTGGTGAACGGTCTGTTGAGCAAGTCGACGGGCAACGTGCTCAACGTGGATGGGGGCGTAGCCATGGCCTTTGTTCGCTAATTCTTAACCGGGCTTGTGTCGGTACCTCTTTTGCTGATACAAGCCTACCTAAACCCCTAACCTGACCATGCAACTCGAAACCCATCACATCGCCGATCATAACCAAAGCAGGGCGGAGGCTCACCAGCGTAAGCTATCCTACTGGACCAATGAGGTTGCCAAAGCGGAGCCAATTATCCAGAAGCTCATCGACTTTCAGATTGCTATTCCAAGCTGGGCGCTTGGCACAGGCGGCACCCGATTTGGCCGTTTTCCCGGCGGGGGCGAGCCTCGTTCGCTGGAAGAGAAAATCGCTGATGTCGGTCTGCTGCATGCGCTGAACCAGGCCAGTGGCGCTATTTCCTTGCACATTCCGTGGGATATTCCGTCCGACGCCCAGGCGATTCAGCAACTGGCCGCCCAGCATGGTTTACGCTTCGACGCTGTCAACTCCAATACGTTTCAGGATCAGCCCGACCAGGCCGCAAGCTATAAGTTCGGGTCGCTGCAGCATACCGATCCGGCTGTGCGTCGGCAGGCAATTGAACATAATATTGAGGTGATCCGGCATGGCGTAGCGCTGGGATCGGATGCCCTGACCGTCTGGCTATCCGATGGTTCGTGCTTCCCCGGTCAGCTGAACTTCCGTAAAGCCTTTGACCGGACGCTGGAGAGCCTGGAGGAAATCTATGCCGCCCTGCCCGACAACTGGAAGATGTTTGTCGAATACAAAGCCTTTGAGCCCAACTTCTATTCCATGACGGTTGGTGACTGGGGCAGCAGTCTGCTCTACGCCAGCAAGCTCGGGCCCAAAGCCTTTACGCTTGTCGATCTGGGCCATCACCTGCCCAACGCCAACATTGAACAGATTGTGGCGATTCTGCTGCACGAAGGCAAACTCGGCGGCTTTCACTTCAACGATTCGAAATACGGCGACGACGACCTGACGGCGGGCAGTATCAAGCCTTATCAGCTGTTCCTGATTTTCAACGAACTGGTCGATGGCATGGATGCGCGCGGTCTGGATCACGCCAGGGATCTCGGCTGGATGATCGACGCGAGTCACAACGTAAAAGACCCGCTGGAAGATCTGCTGCAGTCGGTTGAAGCGATTCAGCTGGCTTATGCGCAGGCTCTGCTGGTCGATCGGGTGGCGCTGGAGGAAGCGCGGGAGGCAAACGACGTAGTGCGGGCGCAGGAGTTATTGCAGGACGCTTTCCGGACGGACGTACGGCCACTGGTGGCCGAAGCGCGTCGGCGGGCGGGGGGGGCTTTGCAGCCGTTGGCCCTATTCCGGCAACTGAACGTACGTGGACAACTGATCGGCGAGCGCGGAGCTAAAACCGTCGCGACGGGCTTATAAGCTAAGTCTGAAGTTGAAATGTGAATTCAGCCCATTCCTGGTTCGTCCTTTACTCCTGAAGCTATGCCAACTCCTGTAATCGCCATTTTCGACATTGGCAAGACGAATAAAAAGCTGTTTCTGTTTAATGAACGGTACGAGATAATCTGGGAAAAAGCAGAGCAGTTTGCCGAAATCCCCGATGAGGACGGCGACCCCTGCGAAGACCTGAAACGCTTGACACACTGGGTTGAATCGTCGATGTCCGAAGTCCTGGATTTGCCGGACTTCACGGTGCGGGCCGTGAACTTCTCTACTTATGGAGCCAGCCTGGTGTATCTGGATGCCGAGTGCCATCCAATCGGTTGTCTGTATAATTACCTCAAGCCGTATCCGGACGCCGTTCGCCGGCAGTTTTACCAGACGTATGGGGACGAAGCCACGATGGCGCTGCAAACGGCTTCGCCAAATCTGGACAGTTTGAACTCGGGCCTGATGCTCTACCGCATCAAGTACGACAAGCCCCGGTTATACTGGCGTATCTGGTATGCGCTGCATCTGCCGCAGTACCTGAGCTTTCTGTTTACGCGGCAGGTGCTGTCCGACGTAACCAGCATTGGCTGCCACACGATGCTGTGGGACTTTGAAAAAAATCAGTACCACGACTGGGTGCGGGCTGAAAAACTGGATAACCTGTTCGCGCCGGTTTTACCGTCCGACAGCTTCCTGAAAGCCATCATCATGGATCGGCCGCTATACGTTGGGGTTGGTTTGCACGACAGTTCGGCCGCGCTGATTCCGTATCTGGCTTCGTTTCAGGAACCCTTTGTGCTGATCTCGACCGGAACATGGTGCGTCAGCATGAACCCCTTCAACAGTCAGCCTTTAACGCCCGAAGAACTTCAGTACGACTGCCTGAATTACATGCACTACAAGGGCCAGCCCGTAAAGGCGTCGCGGTTGTTTGCGGGTTACGAGCATGAGCAGCAGACCCGGCGGCTGGCCGAGCATTTCCACGTTGCGATTGACCATTACGTCGGTATCGACTATAATCCGGTTCTGATTGAGCAACTACGGGAGCATTCGATGCCGGTCAACGGGCATGGCGAGCCAACCGGCTCTCAGATGCTTTCGATGCGGGGCTCCTTATTTGCAGAGCGTAACCTGTCGGCGTTTGCTACGTATGAGGAAGCCTATCACCAGCTGATGCTCGACATCATTGCCCAGCAGTTGATTTCGACGAATCTGGTACTGGCCGACTCGTCGGACGGCCGAACCTCCGTGAAGCGTATCTTTGTTGATGGGGGTTTTGGTAAAAACCCGATCTATATGAACCTGCTGGCAACGGCCTTCCCCGACATCGAAGTCTTTGCCGCTTCGGTGGCGCAGGCGTCAGCGCTGGGTGCTGCTCTGGCAATTCATCACCACTGGAACCCGCTGCCATTGCCGGGCAACAGCATTGAATTGAAAAAGTATACAGCTTTCCAGCCCCAACGGCGGACAACCTCGCTGGGAAGCTTTTAACGGTTGACGACCCCGCGGGGTTGGCTAGAATACGCATTGTATGAAAGTTGGCTTATTTGTTCCCTGTTACGTCGATCAGTTTTACCCGAAGGTCGCGATTGCCACGCTCGAACTGCTGGAAAAGCAGGGGCTGACCGTTGGGGTTCCCCCGCGCCAGACCTGTTGTGGCCAGCCCATGGCTAATTCCGGGTTTGAACACCTGACGGGCGGGTGCAATTCTTTATTCATTGAAAACTTTGCCCAGTACGATTACGTTGTATCGCCATCGGGGAGCTGCGTGCTTCATCTGAAAGAGCATCTGCACGATCCGAAACACGAAGCCGAAGCGGGTCACCTGCGAGAGCGAATCTTCGAGCTGACCGAGTTCCTGACCGACGTGCTGAAGCTGGATACCGTCAGCGCCCGTTTTCCTTATCGGGTTGGGCTGCACCAGAGTTGCCACGGGCAACGCGGGCTGCACCTCTCGCAGATGAGCGAGCTGGTCGCGCCACCGTTTTCAAAACCCGTTCAGTTGTTAAGTCAGGTCGATGGTCTGGAACTGATTGATCTCGACCGGCCCGACGAGTGCTGCGGCTTCGGCGGTACGTTCTGCGTGCTGGAAGAAGCCGTCTCGGCCAAGATGGGAAAAGACCGCGTGAGCGACCATCTGCGTCACGGAGCTGAGTACATCACCGGGGCCGATATGTCGTGTCTGATGCATCTGGAAGGGCTGCTGCACCGGCAGAAGAGTCCAGTGAAAGTGGTTCATATTGCCGAAATTCTGAACAGCAACATCCAATGAACACCCAAACGCTCGATCACCCCGAATTAGCCGACCGCTTCAACAAGGACGAAGCCCGCGTCGACTGGCATGACCAGACGTTGTGGTGGGTTCGTCAGAAACGCGATAAAGCCGCCCATGCCCTGCCCGAATGGGAATCCCTGCGCGAAGCGGCTTCGCAGATCAAGCATAACGTCCTGGCTAATCTGGACGAATACCTGCTGCAGTTTGAAGCCAATGCGCAGCGTAACGGCATTACCGTTCACTGGGCGGCCGATGCAGAGGAACATAACCGGATTGTTCACCAGATTCTGACCGAGAACGGGATTCCGAAAATGGTGAAGAGCAAGTCCATGCTGACGGAAGAATGTCACCTGAACGAATACCTGGCCGAACACGGCATTGAGGTAATTGACTCGGATCTGGGTGAGCGAATTGTGCAGCTGGCGGGCGAGCCACCCAGCCATATTGTGCTGCCCTGCATCCACTGGAAAAAAGAAGAAATTGGCGTCTTGTTTCATAAGCACCTGGGTACGGAAGAAGGCTGCGCTGATCCTCAGATCCTGACCGGAGCCGCTCGTCTGCACCTGCGCGATACCTTCCTGACGCGCCGGGCCGCCCTGACGGGGGTTAACTTTGCCGTGGCCGAAACAGGTGAGTTCGTTGTTTGCACCAACGAAGGAAACGCCGATATGGGTGCGCACCTGGCCGATGTTCATATCGCCAGTATGGGGGTCGAGAAAATCATTCCCCGGCGGGAACACCTGAGCGTATTTCTGCGGCTTCTGACGCGCAGCGCAACCGGACAGCCCATTACCACCTATTCAAGTCATTTTGCGAAGCCCCGTCCGGGACAGACCATGCACCTTATTCTGGTCGATAACGGGCGCTCGATTCAGCTTGGTCGCGAAGATTTCCGCAACTCGCTCAAATGCATTCGCTGTGGAGCCTGTATGAACACGTGCCCGGTTTACCGGCGTAGCGGAGGCCATAGTTACCATTCGGCCGTTGCCGGGCCCATCGGGGCCATTCTGGCCCCCAACCTGGACATGGCCAAAAACGCCGATCTGCCGTTTGCCTCTACGCTCTGCGGGTCGTGCTCCAACGTTTGTCCGGTAAAAATTGACATTCACCAGCAGCTCTACAAGTGGCGGCAGGTGCTGGTGCAGGAAGGTCACGTAACAGCAGCCAAGACCGTAAGCATGCAGGGAATGACGACCGTACTGTCGCGGCCGGGGCTGTTTCACCTGGCCGGGTCTGTCGGACGGCGGCTGATGAAATGGTTTCCCAGCCTGGTGAACAACCGCCTGAACCCCTGGTACAAGCAGCGGGACATGCCTGCCCCGCCCAGCGAATCGTTCAGCGAGTGGTACGCAAAAAACCGGAAACCGTCATGAGCAGCCGAGAGAAAATGCTGGCCGCCATTGCCCGCAACAAACCCAACGCGGACCTGTATCCGCTACCCGTTCTGCCCCTGCCGCATTCGTTTGTCGATCAGGGCGTAGAGCGGTTCTGTCAGGTTCTGCAGGGGATTGGTGGCGAGGTGATGCGCGTAACCGATATGGACGCGATTCGCCAGTACGTTGAAACGCATTACGACCATACCCACCGGATCGTAACCACCCTGCCCGAACTGGCGTCGGTTGCCGAGCTGCAATGGCCCAATACCCCTCCGCACGAGCTGGCTAATGTCGAGCTGGCGTTGTTACGGGGGCATTTCGGCGTAGCGGAAAACGGGTCGATCTGGGTTACGGAATCTCTGCTGGAACACCGGGCTGCGCCCTATATCTGTCAGCAACTGGCGCTCATTATCCGCAAAGCCGACATAGTACCGACCATGCACGAAGCGTATGCCCGCATCGGCAACGAAACCTATGGGTACGGTACGTTCATTGCAGGGCCGTCGAAAACGGCTGATATTGAGCAGTCGCTGGTTCTGGGTGCGCATGGTCCCAAAGGCATGATCGCTTTCATTCTCGATTGAGTTCTCTTGCGTATTTAGAAAGAGGACATACGAGTTAGGCTCGCGGTTTTTCGTGCTTTGTTAACTGATGCCAATAGTTTCTAGCCTGGAATGGCTATTCCTGTCTTCTTTCATGAAACGACTTTTTGCCTTGCTGGGCGTGCTCTTATTCCCCGGCTGCCTGCCTGTAGCGGCTCAACAATCTATGCCGACGGTGGCCATTCAGGTCGATCTGTCGAAATCCAAAGGCCGCATGGACCCAGTCTGGGCGTGGTTCGGCTATGATGAGCCGAATTACACCTACATGAAAGACGGCAAAAAGCTGCTGTCTGAACTGGCGGCTCTAAGTCCGGTACCAGTTTACGTCCGGGCGCACAACCTGCTGACGACCGGCGACGGAACGCCCGCGTTGAAATGGGGGTCAACCAACGCCTATACCGAAGACGCCAACGGCAAGCCGGTCTATAACTGGACGATCATCGACAAAATTTTCGATACCTACATTCAGCGCGGTATGAAGCCGCTGGCCCAGATTGGCTTTATGCCCGAGGCTCTCTCCTCTAAACCGCAACCGTATCGGCACCATTGGGAACCGGGCCAGCCTTACCAGAAAATTCTGACCGGCTGGACGTACCCGCCCAAAGACTACCAGAAATGGGCGGAACTGATTTATCAGTGGGTGACGCATTCGGTGAAACGTTACGGTAAAGCCGAAGTCGAAAGCTGGTACTGGGAGTTATGGAATGAACCCAACAGTGGCTACTGGGGTGGTACGCCCGAAGAGTATCAGAAGCTGTATGACTATTCAATGGACGCCGTTCGTCGGGCGCTGCCAACGGCCAGAGTGGGCGGGCCGCACGTAACGGGTCCGGCGGGTAAGGGCGCTGCTGCTTTTCTGAACGCTTTTCTGGAGCACTGCCGCAGCGGAAAGAACGCCGTAACGGGTAAAACCGGCGCCCCGCTCGATTTTGTAGCCTTTCACGCCAAAGGTGCCCCCAGAATTATAGACGGTTACGTCCGGATGAATCTGGGAACTCAGCTGCGCGATATTTCGAGCGGGTTTCAGATTGTGGCGTCGTATCCGGAGTTCAGTCGGCTGCCGATCATTATTGGCGAGTCGGACCCGGAAGGCTGCGCGGCCTGTGGGATGCACACCAATCCGGAAAACGCCTATCGGAATGGTACGCTGTATTCGAGCTATACGGCGGCTGCCTTTGCCCGGAAATACGAACTGGCCGATTACCACAAGGTTAATTTCAAAGGGGCCGTGTCGTGGTCGTTTGAGTTTGAAGATCAGCCCTGGTTTTATGGGTTTCGCGACCTGGCGACAAACGGGGTCGATAAGCCGGTGCTGAACGTCTTTCGTATGTACGGCATGATGCGCGGCAACCGGGTGGCCGTTGACGGGAACCTGGCCTACAACATGCTGACCGTGCGGGATTCGAGCGTTCGGCGGGCTGCACCGGATATTAACGCCCTGGCGGCCAGAGATACCACCCGGAACGCGGCAACCGTGATGGTCTGGAATTACCACGACGATAACCTGCCCGCCCCCGACTCGCCCGTGTCCGTTACGGTAAATGGTATCCCGGCTGCTCAGGTAAAAGTTACGCACTACCGCATTGACCAGACCCACAGCAACGCTTATACGGTCTGGCAGCAGATGGGATCGCCCCAGAAACCCACGCCCCAGCAGGTTGCAACGCTGGGAAAAGCGGGTCAGCTTCAGGTGCTCACGGCTCCGGAAACCGTGCAAACAACCGGCGGTGCGGTGCAGCTCAGGACCGCTTTACCCCGGCAGGGCGTATCCCTATACCAATTGACGTGGTAAACAACCGATACCGACGCATGAAAATAGCCATTGGCGCGGTACTCATGCTGACCGCCTGCCTGACCGTAGCCGCCAGACCATCGATGCCAACCCTGCACACCCATCGACAACAAGGTGAAGCGTGATCAGGTAGACGTTCTGGGAACGGGCAAAGAGCCCAAAGACGGTCAGCCGGTTACGTATGACAGCAAGCCGAATTGTGAAGATTATGGCCCTGGTTGCTTTCTGCTGGCGGGCAGTGAATTATATAAATTCAAATGAAAAAACGTTTCCTGTTTACCCTTTTGCTCATCAGCGGCATTGCGGCCGCACAGCCTGCCATACGAACGACTTCTCAACAGGCAAAGCCCTGGACATACTGGTGGTGGATGGGCAGTGCCGTCAATGAAAAAGACATAACGCATCAACTGGAGCAGTTTGCCCAGGCCGGGCTGGGGGGGGTCCATATCATCCCGATCTACGGCGTTAAGGGGTATGAGTCGCAGTTCATTCCGTTTCTGAGCGATCGCTGGCTGGCAGTCTTTGCGCACACGGTTCGGGAGGGGGAGCGGCTGGGCATGGGCGTAGATCTGACGACCGGCACGGGCTGGCCTTTCGGCGGACCGAACGTAACGCCCGATATAGCTGCCAAAGCGTGGCAGGTTCAGAAAGATCAGCTGGTTACCAGGCCGACGCGGCAACAGGTAAAACGGGCTGGGCCGGGTGGACAGGGCCCCGTAGTCGATTATTTTAGTAAGGCAGCTATGGAGCAGTATCTAAAGCGGTTCGATTCGACGCTGATCCATCTGCCGATGCGGCCCCGCGCGGTTTATAATGACTCCTACGAAGTATACGGCGCCAATTGGACGGATAATTTTCTAAACGAATTCCGGAATCGACGCAGCTACGATCTGGCCAGTCAACTGACTGCTTTTTTGGATACCAGTCAGACCGAACAAAGTATCCTTGTCCATCAGGACTATCACCAGACGCTGGCGGAGTTGCTGCGCGACGGGTTTACCCAGACCTGGGCCGACTGGGCACGTAAAGCGGGCTATCTGACCCGGAATCAGGCGCATGGCTCGCCCGGAAACCTCATTGACCTGTACGCCCGCGTTGATATTCCTGAAACGGAATCGTTCGGCTCCAGCCGTTATCCTATTCCCGGTTTGCGGGTTGATAAGGGTTACGAGGTGGAGCGCTTCGGAACCCCGAACCCGCTGGCGATGAAGTTTGCCTCGTCGGCGGCTAACCTGACCGGCAAACCATTGGTCAGTTCTGAATCCGGTACCTGGCTGGCCAATCATTTCCAGGTGTCGCTCTCGCAGCTAAAGCCGCAGTTTGACGAACTGTTCACTGCCGGAATTAACCACATTTTTTACCACGGCATTCCGTATTCGCCCCGGGCGGAGTCGTGGCCGGGCTGGCTGTTCTACGCGTCGACTAACTACGGCCCATCGTCGCATTTCTGGCCGCATTTGCCTCTGCTGAACCAGTATGTTGAACGCTGCCAGACGCGACTGCAGAACAGCCGGCCCGATAATGATGTGCTGGTTTACTTTCCCATTCATGACCTGTGGGCTACCCCGGCTAAATCGGAGGGACGCATTCACCAGCTGGAGGTGCATCACGTTGAACGCTGGCTGCTGCCTCAGCCCTATGGGCAACTAGGTGAGCAACTGCTGCAGCGCGGTTATTCGTTCGATGGTATTTCAGATGAGCTGCTAAACGGCCTGTCGATAACTAAACAGGGAATTCGAAGCGCAGGTGGAGCAACGTATCAGGTGATCCTGGTGCCGCGCACGACGTATATACCCGAAACGACGCTCCGACAGCTCGACAAACTGGCCCGGCAGGGCGCGCGGGTGGTTTTTGAGGGTGACCTGCCCCAGCAGGCAGCGGGCTTCCACGAACACCAGACACGCTCGGCGGAGGTGCAGCGGCTGGGTGAAAGTCTCAAGAAACAGCCTAGTGTAACGATCAGTGCCGACCCTTATGATGCCCTGAACCGCCTGGGTATCCGGGTAGAGCCGTGGGCCGCTCAGGGGCTATCGTTCATTCGCAAACGGAGGCCTGCCAGGCAGTCGGCCGATACGACTCAGTATTTTATCGCTAATCTTGGCAATCGGTATCATCAGAACTGGGTTACGCTCTCGGCGAAGGGTCATGTGAGCCGTTACGATCCACTGACGGGCCATACCGAAGTCCTACCGGTTCGGCAGGGGAAGAATGGTCAACCTGAGGTGTTTTTAGCGGTCGAGCCGGGACAGTCATGTTTCATCAACGTGGCACCGTCGACAGCTCACAAACCGGCTGGCAGACCGGTGAGTTCGGTTAGTCAGCAGCCGCAGAATTCCCGTTCGGAACCGGCTCTTGTGCTACAGGGACCGTGGCAGTTTCAGTTTGGTCCGGGCCGACCGGCGCTGATAGCCTCGGCCACTTTACCCACACTGGTCTCGTGGACAGCCCTGTCAGATTCGGCCGGTTATTTTTCCGGTATAGGCCGCTACACTACTATGTTCAATCTGCCCGCAGGGCAGTCGGCCGCACAGGCGTTTGTGCTCGACCTGGGCGACGTGCGGGAAGTAGCCGACGTACGACTCAACGGCCAGCTGCTCGGTACGGCATGGTGTTTGCCGTTTCGGCTCACTATTCCGGCTAATCGGCTGAAGCGAACGGGCAACCGGCTGGAGGTTGCTGTAACGAATCTGTCGGCTAACTACATGCGGCTGTACGACCGCCTGAATCCGAGCTGGAAGAAGTTCAACGATATCAATATCGTGGATATTCGTTACCGTCCGTTTGATGCCACGACCTGGGAAGCGATGCCATCGGGCCTGCTGGGGCCAGTTACGCTCAGGCCGGTTGCTTCAATGAGCGAAGGTCACGCCCTGGGTAGGTAAAACCAGGTTTTTTACGAATAAGCAGAGGACGTATAGTAGAAAGCAGGGCAGATGCCATTTTCAGATTAACACCGTCCGGTTTGCTTTGAAGCTGACCATCAATCAGCCGGGCGTGTAGCTCTACTGACTAAACCAACCGTTCATTTTATGAAGTATCTGACTAGTTTTCTTATCGCAGCTGTTTTGCTGGGCGGCTCCATAACCAGTGCTGTTGCTCAGAAAAACGAGAAAGGCGTGGCCGATGCCGTAGAACGGCTCCGCAAAGCCATGATTGACCCAACGGAGGTATCGCTACAGGCCATCGCTTCCGACAAGTTAAGTTATGGCCATTCGAGCGGAAAGATAGAGGACAAAGCTGAGTTTATCCGGGCACTGGTCAGTAACGAATCTGATTTCAAAACGATCGACCTGACGGAGCAGACGATCGCGCTGGTGGACAATACGGCTCTGGTCCGCCATAAGCTGTCGGCCGAAACCGCGAACAGCGGTACGCCGGGAACAGCCCGTCTGTCGGTGCTGCTGGTGTGGGTTTACCAGCAGGGTGGCTGGAAACTACTGGCCCGGCAGGCTGTGAAAATTTAAACCGGTGGGTCAAAGGGACTTCCTGCGTTGATCGCTTACATCCGGTTATCTTGCAAAGCGGCAGCCGGTGAATGAACATTATGTTCATTTACCGGCTGCCGCGGTTATAAATAGACTTTACCGACGTAAGGATCCGGAGCACACCAGGAGCTTAGTGGGCAATTAGCTGTCGGGCAATTGCCCCGACTGTATCCCCCGTGAGGGTGGCCGGAGTGGCTAATGGATAAACTGACTGGCCGTTTCGGGCAATAAAAGCAGTCTGCATACCAACCCGGGCAGCTCCGGCAATATCCCAGCCATGTGCAGCAACCATCATGGTTTCCTGGGGGCCGAGGCCTAGCCGGGATAAGGCAAGCTGGTACGTTTTAGGGCTGGGTTTGAATACCTGAACATCATCAACGGTCCATAACCCCTCAAAATAATGGCCTAGCCCTGTTTGCTGCATGTGCTGGCTAAGGCTGTCTCCGGGGGAGTTGGTCAGGGCGGCCAGCCGGAACCCGGCCTGCCTGAGTTGCTGTAGTCCATCTTCCACATCCGGATGCGGAGGTAAATGGGCCATTGTATGCAGTAACTGTTTTTGAACCTCTTCTGAGAGGGGTCGATTGAAAAACTCAGTAGTCATCTTCAGGACCGCTTCGCCAATCTGCGGGAAGGTGTGGTAAGAGCCGGAAACGGTGTCGACCAGTGAGTACTGCAGCATCAGCGAGAACCAGTAGGTAAAGGCAAACTCTGTGTCAAACGTTTCCAGAAATGCCTGCTTCACGGGGCTCATATCCAGCAGGGTTTCGTTAACATCGAACACAAGGGCCCGGGGGCGGGAAAAGACAGGCATGTTTCCGGAGAAGGTTATACGTGAAGGCTGCTACAAAGAATAACCCGACCGGTTCACTATCGTTCAGGAAATGCTGTAATTACTGATGAATGATCACTTCGCCGTAAAACGGTCGGGTAAACTCATAACGAGCCGCGCCGGATCATGTAAAACGGGTTTTTCACTTTAATCTGCTTATGGTCGAGCAGTAACGCGGCTGCTGTGTAGCCCATCGCTTCAAAGTCGGTCGTTACGACGGTGATGTTCAGCAGTTCCTTCAGCGTCGTTTCGTTGAACGAAATGATGCCGATTTCACGTCCCAGCAGATAGCTCGATTGTCGCACTTTCTTAACTAGTTCCGAAAGGTCCGTTTCTTCGATAACGACGTAAGCCGTACCGGGCTGAAGATGTTCGTTTAGCGCGTTCTCCTTAATAACAAACTCCTTCTGGTAGTTGATGCAGAACGACCGGAACCCATGCGCGATCTCGACGGGATAGTTGCCGTCGCCCGGTAAGACTAGCACCATTCGACTATATTTAGTTAACAGATCCTGAGCGGTTTCCAGTGCCTCACAGATGTCCTTGTCGAAATTCTGATAAACGCTCAGTGAATTGCCAGTTAGTTCGGGTACGTCTTTATCCAGCAAGACCAGCTCATTGGTCGGGATTGTTGCCAGCACCTTCAGATAATCGGCTTTATCGAGGTCCTGCGTAAAATGCGGCATCACGACGTAATAATTGTATTTGCCCAGGTTTTTTTCGATGATCTCCTGAAAGTGCTGCGCACTGTAGTGGTGAATCTGCAGATCGACGGTGGCCCGATCGCCGAGGGCTTTCAGGAAAGCATAGTAAATGATTTTCTTGTAGGAACTGAGTTTGTTGAAAACAAGCAGGATTTTCAGTTTGGCCGCATCATTGGCCTGCACGTAATAGCCCTTACCCTGCACCGACGTAATGTATCCCCGTTCCCGGAGTTCACGATAGGCTTTTTCAACGGTGTCGCGCGCCAGATAATATTCAACGCTTAACTCGCTGATGGACGGTAACTGCGCTCCTTTTTTCAACACGCCCCGCTCAATATCGGTTATTACCGACTGAACAATCTGCTTATACTTCGGCGTCTTGTCTTTCGGGTTAAACTGAAGCTTATAGACAGAAGCAGACGGGTTATAATACATATCGACAAAGCTCTGTGGCTGACGGCGATGGTCAAATGATTGTTTATCGATCATAATTCGTGGCACAAGTCGCTTAAGCAAAGATCGAACGATAAGCCTGGGTTAGTAGAGAAATCTTATTTACTTAATTTTAGACAAAAGTAAGAAATTATTACATTTTAATCTGTGCTCCTGGACTGAAAAGCACGGCTGAACAGATGGTGGCTCTGGAAGTCGGGGAGCTGGTTACACATATAAAAAGCCGCACCCGGAAGGGTACGGCTTTTGGGTTACGTTCAGCGGATTGCGTATGAGCTTAGTTCATTTTTAAATTGAACTGGCCGTTCGTCAGAACGATTTTGTCGGTTTTGTCCTGCTTCTTATAGCCATTACCTTCGGGGTCAATTGAGGAGTCGTAGCCGGTGGTTTTGGTGATGACTTTATCTTCCATTTTGTTGATCAGCCGACCCATACCGCCAAAAACCGTTGCTGATCCTTTTTCTTTCCAGTAAGAGCCCGCCAGGGTGCTGTTGAACGTTGCTTCCAGGGCGCCATCTGCCCCTTTGGTGACCGTAATGGTTTCGTTGTTGTTCTGCGACTTACCCACGTGGTATTCCATCCGGGGTTCTTTGATTTCCTCAACGTACTTGATAATCGCGAGTCCTTTATAATTGCCCGACCCCTGAACGGTTTTCCAGTTGTCTTTGGTGTCGGGATTGTCGGCATCTACGATGAGGTAAGTACCTGGTTCAACCGTTTCTTTCTTGTCGTAACCACCCAGCCAGATACGGAGCGATTTGTCGGGCTTGATGGCATTGGCAGTTACCCACCAGTAATTACCGATCCGGATTCGGCGGGGCTGCGTTTTGTATTCTTTACCATCAATCTGAACGGAGAGCGAGTTTTCATTGGCGATCTGCCCGAATGTCGTGCTGACAACGGCAAACAAGAGGAAAAGAGAAGCGACTGCTTTCATGATACGGATTTGTTTTAACGCGAAAAAGGTTAGTTGGGAAAAGGCTTCTGGTTTGGCTATTAGCGCGTTAGTGTTGCGCTACTGGCTGCTTCAGACTACGATGTAAAAGTAGATTTAATTGCCTGATGGTAAAACGCGCAACCGGGCGAACAGGTAAAGACCGTGCCTGAATCGGCGAAAAGCAGGAATCAATTGAGTATCCGGTCGGGTGAGCAGCTCACCTTAGCTATGTAATTCCAAGTGTTGCGGGCAGGAAATTGCCTTCCGGGTAGTAGACCGTTGGGAAAGAGGTTGTTACCGGCCGGTCTCGGCGACGATAAGATCAACGACGTCTTCCAGGCTGCTGTTCCGGGCAAACGCGGCACGCTGGCGACTGGCTCCCGTGCCCCGCTTCAGCACTTCCCGTACCAGCGCAGAGATTTCGTCCCATTCGCCGTATTCTTCCAGCGCCGGCCGCACATAGGTCAAGAATTTCTCGATCAGGGCGGGTGCCGGTATCGCCTGCCTTTCCTGCGTATAGAACAGCTTTTCGTCAAGGCCGAAGCGGGCAGCCTGCCACTTGGCGGCCCACAAAATTTCGGGCCGGACGTGGGTAATTTCGACGTAACGCTCGGCTTCCAGGGCGCAGGTTCTCGCCAGTGCACGCACCAGCCCCGCAATCATAACGGCTTCGTTGACCGTCAGACATACATCCGTAACCCGGAACTCCAGCGTTTCGTAGTGGGAGGAAGGACGAATATCCCAATAGATCTTACTGGCATCGGAGATGCTGCCTACGGCCACTAAATCATCCACGAGCCGGTCGTAGTCCGAGCGGGAACTGAACACGTGCGGAGTGCCCGACATGGGCCAGCGCCCCCAGATTTCCGTGCGGAAGCTGGCGTAGCCGGTGTCGGTTCCCAGCCAGAAGGGCGAGTTGCAGGCCAGTGCCAGCAGCGGAGCCAGCCACGGCCGGGCGCGGTTCATAACCTGAATGGCAATCTCGCGGTCGGGTATGCCCACGTGCACGTGACAGCCGAAGATGAGCTGCTCCCGTACCAGTTGCTGATAGTCGGTTGCCAGTTCGGTGTAGCGCTCCTTAGGCGTCAGCTTTTGCTTGTCCCAGTGCGAGAAGGGGTGGGTGCCGGCCGCGGCAATGCGGCTGCCTTCCCGTTCGGCAGCGGCTATCAGTTCACTGCGTAAATGCTGAAGTTCGGTCCGGACCTCGGTCAGCGACCGGCAAACAGAGGTGCCAATTTCAATCTGCGACAGGTAGAGTTCCTGCGTTACCTGATCGCCCACAGCGGCTCGTGCTTTGGATAGAATCGACTGAGCGCGGGAACGCAGCTCACGGGTCTGCGGGTGAATGATCTGGTATTCTTCTTCAACCCCGATGGTGAAATCTTCTTTCTGAATGGACACAGGACAGATTTTGTATAGAATGCTGAAGAAATTACCAGCCGTTTTAACAGGACAGAGGTCGGATATAGAATAGCTCTTTTTCTCTAACCAGAATTCGGGCAGGGTGTCCCGGAATTTTTTCAGATATAGACCGATTCTCCGGTCGTTCAGGCGTAAAACGCAAAAAGCCTGCTCAACAGCAGGCTTTTTGCAAAAAAACTATACATCTCTGGCTTAGCTGATCGCTTTGGCCACTTCGAGTTCCTGCGGCTTTTTCGGCTGGGTTTTCTTACCCGTAAAGCGTGCGATGATCCGGTCAACGACCAGGTACACCGACGGCACTACCAGCAGCGTCAGCAGCAGCGAGCTGCTCAGACCACCGATGATCACCCAGGCCATGCCATTCTTTACTTCGGCACCGGCACCGCTGGCCAGGGCAATCGGCAGCATACCGACAATCATCGCCAGCGTCGTCATCAGGATCGGGCGGAGACGTTCCTTACCGGCTTCGATCAGGGCTTCGACCACGGGCATTCCCTCGGCTTTAAGCTGGTTCGTAAAGTCTACGATCAGAATGGCGTTCTTGGCTACCAGACCGAGCAGCATAATCAGACCCACAATCGAGAAGACCGTCAGACTCTGCATCGACAGGGCGAGGGCGAGCAGGGCACCCACCAGGGCGACCGGAATAGAGAACAGAACGACGAACGGATACACCACACTTTCGTACAGAGCCACCATGATGAAGTACACCAGCAGAATACCCAGAATCAGGGCCTGGCCCAGACTGCCGAAAGCGTCGGACTGCTGCTGCAGCTGACCGAGGTAATCAATCGTGATGCCTTCGGGCAGTTTTACGTTCGCCATCTTAGCCTGAATGTCGGCACCAACCGAACCCGTCGGGCGACCCACAACCTGCGAGTTGACCGAGATAGCCGACAGCCGGTCAATCCGCTGCAGAACGCTTTCGCCCACCTGCTGCTCAACCTGTGCAAACTGCGACAGTTCAAACGAGTGGCCCTGGTTGTTGACGAACGTCAGGCGGCTGATGTCGGCTGGGTTTGAGCGGTCGAACCGGTCCAGACTGATCAGAATGTCGTACTCGTTGCCGTTCTCTTTAAACTTCGAGCGGTCATCGCCCCGGAACGCGGTTTGCAGCGCCTGACCTACCTCGGCGGCATTGATGCCCAACTGGGCCATGCGCTCACGGTTCAGACGGACACTGACTTCCGGCTTGGGATCTTTTACCGAATACTGAACGTCCTGCGTACCAGGTACCGACTGAACAACCTCTTTTACCTGAGCGGCTGCCTGCCGAATTGACACCAGATCCGTGCCTTTAATGGCGATCTGAATCGGTGCCTGCGTACCCCCGGCAATCGATACCGGGCTAACCGTTACGCGGACCCCCGGAATCTGGGCAATCTCCTGCTTGACGCGGCTGCCAAAATCTTCCGTTGATACATTCCGTTTTGCTTTGTCAACGAGTTTTACGTTCATGTCGGCAACGTTGCTGTTCGACGACGTAGCAATACCGCTGCTGGTGTAGCCTACGTTGGTGAAGACATTGGTCACCTCCGGGTGTTTGAGCAGCAGTTGTTCAACCCGCTGAGCCGTCTGGTTAGTCTGGTAAATAGAAGCCGTTGGTGCCAGTTCGATGCTGACGTTGAATTCACCCTGGTCGCTTTGCTGCATAAAGGCGGCTCCAACGAAGCCCATCGGCACTAAGGCAATCGAGCCGACGAACAGCACAATCACGGCGATGAATACCCACCGCTTGTGCCCCAGCGCAGCCGTCAGAATCCGGCCATAGGCTTCTTTCAGGGTATCCAGGAACCGCTCGAAGCCCAGGTTCAGCTTGCCCCAGAGCGATTTAGGGTTCAGAACTTCCAGCTTACCGAAGCGCGAAACCAGCAGGGGTGTCAGCGTAAACGACACGATGAGACTCATCAGGGTTGAAAAGACAACCACCAGCGAGAATTCGCGCAGGATGTTCCCGATCAGGCCGGAGGTCAGCGCCAACGGTACGAATACCACGATGTCAACCAGCGTAATGGCCAGCGCCGTGAAGCCAATCTCGTTCCGGCCGTCCAGAGCCGCCGTACGCTTGTCCTTGCCCATTTCCATGTGCCGGTTGATGTTCTCCAGCACCACAATCGAGTCGTCAACGAGGATACCGACAACGAGCGACAGGGCCATCAGGGTCATCAGGTTCAGCGAGAAGCCGAATACATACATCAGAATGAACGTCGGAATCATGGACGACGGCAGCGCTACCAGCACAAACAAGGACGAGCGGAAGCTATGCAGGAACATCAGCATGACAACCGATACGATCAGAACGGCCAGGAACAAATCATCTACCACGGCGTTGGCCGATGCCAGCGTATAGACCGACTGGTCGGATGCTACGTTGAATTTCAGACCGATGTTGGCGTACTGCTTTTCGATCCTGCTAATCCGTTCGCGCACCAGCTGGCTTACGTCAACGGCGTTGGCGTCAGACTGTTTCTGCACCTGCACCCCAATCGAAGGCTTAGCGTTGATGTGGTTGATGGCGGTGGCGTCGGCCGTACCATCCACTACTTCGGCTACGTCCCGCAGCAGAATCTGACCGCCATCGGCGCGCCGGGCAATGATCAGGCTGCGCAGTCGGTTCGTGGTCTCGACCGTGGCGTCGAAGCGAATCGAGTACTGGCTCTCCTGGGTTTTCAGCTGACCGGCCGGGTAGCTGGCATTGGCCAGGTTGATAGCCTGCGAGACCTGACCAATGGAAAGACTATAGGCCCGCAGTTTCTCCTGATCAACGTTCACCTGAATCTCCCGCTCCGTGCCACCGATGATGCTGATCTGGCCAACACCCGGTACGTTCGACAGTTGCGGCTTCAGTTTATCGTCAATCAGGTCATAAATCTGGGTAGGCGAGAGGTTCGCCGTAACGCCCATCCGCAGAACCGGCAGCTCGTCGGTCGAGAACTTGTTCAGCGTCGGCTTGTCGGCCTCATCGGGCAGCAGGTTAACAATCTGGTCAACCTTGCGCTGGGCATCCTGCTGCGCCTGATTGACGTCAATGCCGTTTTTCAGCTGAACAATGATAATCGAAGCGCTTTCCTGCGAGGTGGAATTGATCCGGTCCAGACCTTCCAGCGACGACAGTGCATCTTCAATGCGCTTGGTTACGTTCGTCTCAACTTCGTCGGCCGAGGCACCCCGGTAAACCGTCGAAACACTAATTACGTTGGCTTCAAACTTCGGCAGCAGGTTGTAGGACAACTGCTTATAGCTCAGGAAGCCAAACAGGACCAGTACGGTGAAGATAGTCGTCACCAGCAACGGTCGTTTTATGGCAATTTCGGTAATTGACATGGATATAAAGATTGAAAGAGCGGAAGGAGAACGAGCGCGTTGATCGCCACTCGTTTACTCGTTCGCCAGTTTATTTCGTCACCTGTACGGGCGCGCCGTCGCTGAGGTTGATCTGGCCGGTTGTTACGACCTGTTCGCCTGCCTGCAGGCCGCTGGTTACTTCGATGGTGTCGCCGAAGTCACGACCAACGCTGATCGGTCGCTGACGGACTTTACCACCGTCAATGACGTACACATAAGGCGTCTTGATGCTGGCTACCAGCGCCGAACGCGGAATCTGCAACGCCTGCTGATTCGATTTTTTCGAGAAGTCAACGTTCACGAACGTACCGGCTTTCAGGAGGCCGCCGTTGTTGAGCGTAATCTCAACCGGGTAGTTGTGTTCGTCGTTACCCTGCGGAGCGATATACGAGATCTGACCGTTGAAGATCCGGTTCGGAAACACGTCGGCCGTCACGCGAACCGGCTGACCTTCGCGCAGGGCGTACACGTCTTTCTCATTCACCAGAACCTGCACTTTCAGACGCGAAACGTCCAGAATCGTACCGAGCACCGTACCGGCATTTACATACTCGCCGGCTTCAATGTTTTTCTTGACGACCCGCCCGCTGATGGGGGCTTTTACGTTGGCATCCTGAATCTGCTTTTTGATCTGCTCGGCCTGGTTCAGGGCATTCTGGTAGTTATAGTTGGTCTCGTTGACCTGAATCTCGGTTGTGGCGTTGCCAGCGAGCAGCGTATTATACCGGTTTACGTCCTTCTTCAGTTTGTCGATGCTCAGCTGGGTAGCTTCCAGCGAAAGCTCTTTCAGCTTGCTGTCGACCGAAATCAATGTTGCGCCCTTGCTGACGGATGAGCCCAGGTCGAAATTCACCCGCGTTACCTTACCCGCTGCCGTAGCCATGATTTCGGCCTCTTTAAAGGGAATCAGGTTGCCGGTTTTGATCAGTTGCTGCGAAACCAGACCTTCCGATACGACCGCTGCCGTTACCGGAATAGCGATGTTGGTGTTGGTGGGGAGCTGGTTCTTCTCATCAATTTTCTTCTTGTTAGAAGCCAGTCGGAAGCCGATTAGTGATGAAACGGCCAGGAGCCCTACTATCACTAGGAGCGTCGTCTTTTTCATGTGTGTTCTGGTGATTAGCCTTACAATTGGTTGTAAAAATTGAGTAATGTACCCTGCGACTGTTCAAGGTCGAGCCGGGCCTGGTTGTAGTTCAGCAGCGAGTTGATATAATCGTTCTGCGCCTGCCGATAGGAGTTTTCGGCATTGACCAGATCCGTTAACGGCTTGGTGCCCTGCTTATATTGAAGCGTCGTAACGTCATAGACCTGCTGCGCCAGTTTCACGTTCCGCTCGTCGTTCTGCAGCGAACTCTGCGCGCGCTGCAACTGCGTCTGTGCGTTGTTGTACTGCAGTTGGTACGAGGCCACGTTCAGTTTCTGCTGCTCCTGCAGCGACTGAATATTCAGGGTTGACTGGCGAATCTGGGCGTCGCGCCGGAAGCCGTCGAAAATGGGAACCGACACCCGAAGCCCGATGCTTCCGAAGCCCGAGAATTTTTCCAGCGACTTGGCGTAGTTGTTACCAAGGGCCAGCGTACCGTAGCGGGCAGTGGCGCTCAGCTTGGGCAGATACCCGGCTTTGATCCGCTCGCGGTCGAGCTTCTGCAGCGTCAGGTTCGTTTCCGACAGTTGGAAATCCGTTAGGCTGCGGGCGTCGAAGGTGCCCGTATTGACGGTTGGTACCTGGGTCGTCAGCGTCGTGTCCGACAGGGCCAGCGCCTGGTTCTGCGGCATGCCCATCTGAAATTTCAGCCGGTTGAGTGCCAGCGACAGGTTGCTTTCGGCCAGGGCCAGCTGCGATTTCGCGCTGTTGTAGCTAACCTCCGTCCGATTGTAATCAACCGGCTGAATGACGCCATTGTCGCGTTGCAACTTCAGGATGTTCAACACCTGCTCGGTGCGGGCGATATTGTCTTTCAGCAGCGCAATCTGCTGCTCGGCTACAAACACCTGATAGTAATTGCTCGAAATAGCATAAATCACGTCCTCACGCGTCTGCCGAGTGTTCAGTTCGGCCTTCTGGGCGTTTGGCCTGGCGGCCTTAATGCCAATCAGCAGGGATTTGTCGTATAAAGTCTGATCCAGAGAAGCCGAAGCCGTCGTCTGGTATTTTGTACCAAACGCAACCCGGGTTGGCTCCGGACCAAAGATACCCGCCGGCAGGACAGTGGTCTGCAGTTTAATGTTATCATCAACCGTTCCCTGGGCGGTCACCTGCGGCAGATACCCGGCAACGGCTTCGCGCGCCTGCTGCGCAGCGATCTGGGTCTGGTTCTGCGCGATACGAACGGTACCATAGTTTTTCAGGCCGTAGTCCAGGCAGTCCTTCAGCTTCCAACCACCCGCAGGTTGACCGGGGGCTGGCTGCGCCCATCCCAGCAGGGGAAGAACGAGTGCTACTAAGCCAAGTGCAATTTTTCGTTTCATAAATCCAAATGTTGATAGGTCAACTGTGGACATATCAACTATTAAACCAAAAAAAGAGATTATTTATTCAGAACAGTGGAAATTTTTCGCATCGTGCTTAAAAACGCAGTGAGTTCGTCGGCAGTAAGCTGGCTGGTCACTTGTTTATCAATTTGTTCGGCGGTGGCAATCGCTTTATCGACTGCCAGCTTTCCGGCCGGTGTTAACTGGATCAGGTTCTTACGTCGGTCAATGCTATCCGAGATGATTCGGAGATAGCCGTTTCGTTCAAGGGTGCGAATGGAACGCTGTATCCCAGATTTATCCTTCTGGAGCATGTTCGCAATCTCCTGTTGAGATAATAGATCATCGCCCGAAAAATAGATGATGAACAGCACCGGGAATTGCTCAATCTGCAACGAGAAGCCTGCTTTGATCAGCTCCCGATTGGCCATTTTAGCCATTAGATGGCCGAGGTGGCTAATCATGAAGATCGACAGGCGACCCATCCGAGTGGAGAATTTTTCCTGTATATCCAGTTCTTTTTCTAAAGGCATGGCGCAAAGGTATGTCTTGTTGATATATCAACCAATATTCAAGCTAAAAAGTTTTTCAGTAGTTTAAGTTATATTTTATCCGGATAAGAAGAATCGGGATAGACTAACCGGCGTCTTTATTTACGGCGGGTATCGACCAAAAGCCGATACCCGCCCTGGAGCCTACCGAAACAGGTTGGGTGTGAACTCGTTGAGATACTGCCGCCAGTTGATCCAGGTGTGGCCCCCGTCGGTTTCTCTATATTGATACTTGATCTGGTGTTTATCGAGCAGGGCCAACGTCTTTTTGTTGGCGTCCATCACGAAATCGTCCTTACCAATTTCAATCCAGAACAGCTTTTTGCCCTTGTTGAAGTTTGCATCCTGCAAGCCCCGGGCGTAGGTCGTCTCGGCTTCATCAATGGAGGAGCCAAAAAAGCCCGAACTGAATACACCTACGTAATTAAACAGCTCCGGATGCCCAAGCGTCAGGTCAAGGGTCTGAAAGCCACCCATCGACAAACCGGCAATGGCGCGGTTTTCGCGGTTAGCCAGCGTCCGGTAGCTTTTCTCCACCAGGGGCATAACGTCTTTGAGCAGTTCGTCGGCAAACAGTGTCCGCATCCGGGACATTGCCTGACTTTGATTGGGCGCGCCCGTTGTGCTTGGTGGAGGCATACTGCCGTTGGGCATAACCACAATCATGGGTTTGGCCTTCCCGGCTGCGATCAGGTTGTCGAGGATAAAGCCTGCCCGACCAATGGTGTTCCAGCCCGAATCATCATCGCCCCCGCCGTGCAGGAGATAGAAGACGGGGTATTTCGCACTGCTTTTTTCGTAGCCCGGCGGTGTGTACACATGCATCCGGCGCGGCATTCCCAGCGTGCCGGACTGATACCAGACCTGCCGCACTTCGCCGTGGGGTACGGGTCTGTTGTCCTCGAAGGCCGTTTCGTTACCAGTTACGACCATCACGTTTTCCAGGCTGCTGATTCCCTGCTTGATAGTCGGGTTCTTTGGATCTGCCGTCCGCACACCATCTACGGTCAGCGTGTACGTATAATAATCGGGTTTGAGCGGTTCGGTCGTTACGGACCAAACGCCCTGCTCATTCTTAGTAAGGCTGAGCGGTTTAGCCCCGCCCAGAAAATCGCCGGAGACCATCACTTCGCTGGCTTTGGGCGCGAAGATTTTAATGGCGACCCGATTGCCGGGCAGAACCTGGGGTGTTTTAAGCGTGTCGTTGGGTGTTGGCTGCCGTTGAGGCATCTGGGCCAAAGCCTGTGAACTGATTGCGACGGCTGCCACCAGCAACCGGCCTGCGGTACGGAAACGGAACATAAGCGGAGAGGGATATAGGATGATGCTATACAAAGAAGGCTTTACGTAAAAAATACCTAAAGCCCAAACCGCTTACTGCTGAATCAAACAGTCGCCCCATTCATTACGCTTGTTTAGTAATGAATAGGGCGACTGAAATAGAGACGTAATCAGGCTACAGACCGACAGGTAACGTGGCTATGCCTTACCGAACGTAATAGCCGCTAATTTTTCAACGTATCTTTTTTGGCTTTACCGAGGGGTATCGCTACACCGAAAGCCCTCGGGTCGCTGGGGGGCGTTGTCTTTACGTCACCTTTGCCCAGAGTGCCCTGCGGGAGCGCATTGGGCCGGGGCGACGACTGCATCAGTGTACCGGGTGCGGATATAGGCGAATTGATACCCGGTGTCAACACCGGCGGATTGGGCGTCTGACCGCTCCGTACGGTACGGGCCGAATCAATCTGTGCGAAGCAGACCGACCCGCTCAAACATAAAAACAGGGAAAACAGAATAGGACGCATGTCGAAGATTGTTTGTCGAGAGATCCGATCAAAGTAGAGTTACTCAGTCGGCTATCTGTTCAACTCGCTTCGGGCCGAAACGGTTTAGCTAAATCCGTCTAAACGGTTTCGGCCGGTTCCTATCCTGTTATATTCGCTCAATGGGACTTACGGGCGGAAGGTGTATGTTTTCCCCGCTACGGTCGGCAGATCATACATTTGCGTTTGAGCCAGCCTGAGCGGTTGCACCTGCGCTTTTGGTGAAATCAGCGGCTGTTTTATGTCGGGCTGCTGATAAAAGGGATTAGAATTTGTTCCCGTAGCTGTTACCAGACGAGCCTCGCCAGTCGCCCGGATGGGCTGGTTGACCCGAATCCGGCAGTTGCCGCCCAACGTTGACCGAACGACCAGCCGATCAATCTTACCCTCTTTCCAGTCCATGTCAACCACAAACCCGCCCCGCGCCCGCAGTCCCCTGACCTGGCCGTTGGGCCACTGGTCGGGCAGGGCGGGCAGAATATGCAGGGTACCGTCGTGGCTCTGGAGCAGCATCTCGGCGATGCCGGCCGTGCAGCCGAAATTACCGTCGATCTGAAAGGGCGGGTGGGCATCCAGCATATTTGGGTACGTGCCTCCGCCCTGACCACCCTGCTCGGTGACGATGTGTAACTGGTTAGTCAGGAGCTTATAGGCGTGGTTGCCGTCGAGGAGCCGGGCCCAGAGGTTCACTTTCCAGCCCATCGACCAGCCCGTTGATGGATCACCCCGGTAAATCAGCGAGTGTCGGGCCGCGTTGAACAACTCCGGCGTGCGGGTAGGCGAAATCTGGTTGCTGGGGTACAGACCGTACAGATGCGAAACGTGCCGGTGTTTGTCGTTGGGGTCATCCCAGTCGCCTAGCCATTCCTGCAACTGACTGTGCTGTCCGATCTGCATGGGCGCCAGTCGGGCCTGCATCGTTTGTAAGCTATCGGCAAACGCCCGGTCGGTGTTCAGGGCCCGGGCCGCCTGCCGGGTTTTGTCGAACAGATCAAACACCAGTTGATTATCCATAGTGGCACCCGCCGTTACCGATACGTTGGGTTTCGTACGGATATAGGCATTCTCGGGCGAAATAGACGGCGCGACGACCAACCACTTGTTCGAAGGTTCCTCCTGCAGCGCATCCACAAAATACTGGGCGGCTCCCTTCAGAATCGGATAGTATTCGGCCAGAAAACCTTTGTTGCCCGTAAAAAGGTAATGTTCCCAGAGGTGCTGGCTCAGCCAGGCTCCGCCCATAGGCCATAACCCATAAAAAGCCGGGTCGACAGTACCCGTAATCCGGAACAGGTCGGTATTGTGGTGCAGCATCCAGCCCCGCGCGCCATACATCGTCCGGGCGCTCTCCTGACCCGTCACCGACAGGTCTTTGAGCATCCGGAACAGCGGTTCGTGCATCTCGGGCAGACCCGTCGATTCGGCGGGCCAGTAGTTCATTTCGGTATTGATGTTGACGGTGTATTTGCTGTCCCAGGGGCCTTTAAGCTCGCCGTTCCAGATGCCCTGCAGGTTGGCGGGCTGGGTGCCCGGCTGCGACGAGCTGATGAGCAGATACCGGCCAAACTGGAAATACAGGGCCGCCAGATGCGGGTCATTCGTGCGGGCAAACTGGTCAATCCGGACATCGGTGGGCTGTTTGACGGCCTCGGTTGCACCAAGATTGAGGCTGACCCGGTCAAAATACCGTTTGTAAGCCGCTACGTGCGCCGTTAGTGCGGCTTCGTATGGTTTGCTGCTCTGTTTGATGTAATTATCCGCGCGTTTGGCTGGGTCTGCGCTCAGGTCGTGATAATTGACAAAGTTGGTCGCCATCGAGACGTAAATCGTAGCGGCATTGGCATTCTGGATCGACAGCGTACTATCGGTGGTGGTCTGCGTACCGCCTTCGTTACGGGCAAGAACATGCGCCTGAAAGCGAACCTGGGGGGCCTGACCTTCGTGATTGCTGCCTTGTCCAGATAAGAGTAACCGGCCGTTTTTCGTTTGCAGTCCAGTCATCAGGGGACTGTTCAGGCTGATCTGTCCGGAAATCTTACCGGGCTTGTCGGCCGTCAGGCGAATAACCAGAAGCTGGTCGGGAAAGGACGTAAACAGCTCGCGTTTATACGTCACGCCGTCGACCTGATACCGCACCGACGCGACGGCCCGCTCAATGTCCAGATCGCGGTAGTATTGGGTAGCCCGCTCGTGGCCGGGTAACGTAATGAGCAGATCACCAACGAGCTGGTAAGGCATACCGCTGTTGCCGTAGGGCTTCATCTGCTGGTCGGCCAGGACCTGCGCTTCCTGATATTTACCCGCAAAGAGCAGCCTCCGAATTTCGGCAATAACGGGCTTTGCATTCGGGTTTACGTTGTTATTGGGGCCGCCTGCCCAAACCGTTTCTTCATTGAGCTGCAATCGTTCGTGGCCGGGCTGGCCAAAAATCATGGCGCCGATACGTCCGTTACCAATGGGAAGGGCCTCGTTCCAGTTGGCCGCCGGGCGGTTATACCACAACACCAGCGGTTGGGCAAAAGCCCAGGAAGAAAGCAGCAGGAGGCAGAAGCCAAAAAGATGGTTTAAGGGGAAGCGGGTAGTCATTTAGGTAAAACGCTGTTGGTTAGGCCGGGTTGCAAATGGTCCATCAGACTCTGAACCATGGCCGGAGCGCCAATGTATAATGGGGTTCGCTGATGCAGGTCATGCGGTTCAATGTCCAGAACAGACTGCTGACCATCGGTGGCCCGGCAGCCGGCCCGTTCGGCAATAAACGCCAGGGGATAGGCTTCGTACAGCAGCCGGAGTTTGCCCTGCGGGTTTTTGGTGGTTGGCGGATACAGATAGATGCCGCCTTTCAGCAGGTTCCGGTGGAAGTCGGCGACCAGCGAACCAATGTAGCGAGCGGTGTAGTGCTGCTGCTGACAATGGGTAAGATATTCCTGCACCCGAATGTCATATTGATTCCGGTTGCCTTCGTTGCAGGAATAGATTGTGCCCGTCGCGGGTGTTCGGAGGTCAGCGTGCGAGAGCAGATACTCGCCAATGGAATAATCGTACGTAAACGCATTGACGCTGTGGCCGGTCGTATAGACCATGATCGTTGACGAACCGTAGAGGATATAGCCCGCGGCAACCTGTTCATGGCCACCCTGCAGAAAATCGTCGATCGTAGGCTGGCTGCCGATGGGCGTTACCCGGCGATAGATCGAGAAAATGGTGCCTATCGATACGTTAACGTCGATGTTGGAGGAGCCATCCAGCGGGTCCATAGCCACGACGTATTTCCCCTGATTGTTGCCTGTCAGAATAATGTCCTCCTCTTCTTCGGAGATAATGGCGCATACTTCGCCCCCGTTGGTCAGCGCGCGCTTGAACCGAATGTTGGCGATGACATCCAGTTTTTGCTGACTTTCGCCCTGCACATTCTCGCTGCCCATGCCGCCCGTCAAATCGATCAGTCCCGCCCGGTTAACCTCCCGGTTGATGATTTTTCCGGCTAAGGCAACGTCGCGCAGAAGCTGGGACAATTCGCCGGTAGCATAGGCAAATGCACTCTGCCGCTGCATGATATACCGGTCCAGGGTGGTGCCGACGGGCTGGGCCAGCGGATGCAGGGTGTCGTCGTGGGGGCGGTTGATGGCCATGGGGGAATGGGTTTGATTGAACCAATAGGATACATTGAAATGGCTTGCCGGGTATTGCTTTTCCCGGCAAGCCATCTTAAACAACGCTCATGGCGCGCCGGTCAGGCTACGGGTTCCGGCTCGTGGGATTCCAGCTGTACAGGTTCCATGCGGGGCGCAAACAGGTGCATCATACCCCAGGCGATCAGATACGCGCAGCCACAGATGATAAAGAGCAGGTTATAGCCGCCCGTCAGGTTGCCGGCTTCTTTATAGCTGTCCAGGAGCGAACCGACAAGAATGGGGAACAGGATTCCGCCGATTGAGCCGGCCATGCCGCCAATACCCACTACCGAACTGACCGCCCGCTTTGGAAACATATCCGACGCTGTTGTGAAGATGTTGGCGCTCCAGGCCTGGTGAGCCGCAGCCGCCAAAGAAATCAGGGCTACGGCCTCCCAGATGCCGGTGGCAAACTGAGCCAGCGTAATGGGTACGACAGCGATGGCAAAAATCAGCATGGATATTTTCCGGGCGCGGAACACCGGCCAGCCCCGTTTGATGAAATAGCCCGACAGATACCCCCCGCCAATACTGCCAATGGTTGTTGCTGTATACACAACCACCAGGGGAAGCGACGGCTTTTTCAGGTCGAGGTTGAAGGTTGTCGAGAAATAACTTGGCAACCAGAACAGAAAGAACCACCAGATTGGGTCGGTGAGGAACTTGCCCAGGATGAACGCCCAGGTCTGCCGGATACTGAACAGACGTCCCCAGCTAATGGACTCACCCGCGGCTACTTCCGGCTCGTTATCACTGTGAATGTATTGAAACTCGGCCTGGGACAGACGTTTCTGCCGGGCGGGCACTTCATATATAAACCACCAGAAAGCCAGCCAGATAAAACCAATGGCGCCCGTAATGATGAACGCTTCCTCCCAGCCATATGAGCCCAGAATCCAGGGAACCATGATAGGGGCCACGACGGCACCAATGTTGGCCCCGGAGTTGAAGATACCCGTTGCCAGCGCCCGCTCTTTCTTGGGAAACCACTCGGCCACCGATTTGATAGCGGCCGGGAAGTTACCGGCCTCCCCCAGACCCAGCAAGGCCCGCATGGCTCCAAAACCAAAGGTGCTGCGAGCCGTCGCGTGCAGAATGGCGGCTATACTCCAGACAATAATGGAGATGACGTACCCCATCTTCGAGCCAATACGGTCAATCAGCCGCCCAAACAGCAGCAGGCCGAGCGCGTAGGAAGCCGAAAAGGCCATCACAATCCGACTGTAATCGGTTTCGGTCCAGGTGAACTCGTCTTCCAGCGCTGGTTTGAGCAGGCCGATAACCTGCCGGTCGAGGTAATTGATGGTGGTGGCGAAGAACAGTAGCGCGACTATAGTCCAGCGATAGCCACCCGCCGGGCGGTCCGTTGATAGATTCATGAGACAGTGAAATTGAAGTCAGTACTAGCTTATCGTTAGGGTATCAGTCTGGCGTTACGGCCGGGATCAGTAATGAACTAGGTTTGTTTTTCGAAAGCAGATTGAGCCGAGTTTAGCGACTGGTTTACGTCGGCGATGGTCTGCCGGGTTGCATCACCAAACTCCTGCAGCTTGCCAACGGCAGCCGCAGCGGCAAAATCAATGATGTTTTGTGCGGGCAGGTTATTATACAGGCCGTAGATCAGTCCGGCCATGAAACAGTCGCCACTCCCCACTTTGTCAACGACGCGCTCCACCACAAACTCCGGCGAAACCGCTGTTTGCCCGTTTGTATGTAGGGTCGCGTAATAGCGGATGCCGCCCGCAGAGCCAGCCGTCGAATGATCAAAGCGGAAGGTATTGGCAACGACTTTACAGCGCGGGTACTCTGCCTGAATGGCTTTTGCCGTTTCGTCCGCATGGGCGAGATAATCCGTTTGCTGACCTTTATCGTGAATGTATTCATCGACCGGAATGCCCAGTAGCGCATTGGCAGCCCAGATATTTCCCATGACTACGTCGCAGTGCTGCACCAGATCGGGCATCACCTGAACCGGCTGAACGCCATACTGCCAGAGCTTAGCGCGGTGGTTCAGGTCCAGCGAAATCGTAATGCCTTTGGCCGAAGCCGCTTCCAGCAGTTCTAGGCAGGCAGCCGCTATGTTGGCGTTCAGCGCCGGGCTAATGGCGCTGATGTGCAGCCAGCTGGTTTCGTTCAGGACGGTTTCCCAATTTATGCAGCCGGGAGCCAGTTCTGAAAATGCCGAATGCGCCCGGTCGTAAATAACGCCCGCGTTCTTCAGATCGGAACCCTGCGGTAAAAAATAACTGCCAATCCGGCTGCCGCCCCGCAGAATCCCCGACGTATCGATCCGGTTACTGGCCAGGTAATCCATCGTCTCATCCGCCAGAGCGTTGGACGGTAAGACCGTGCTGTATTTAGTCGGCACGTTCCAGCCTGCCAGGGCCGTAGCGACATTCAGCTCCGCACCCCCGATAAACACTGGCATAGCGGCCTGTCGGATCCACTCACCGTTGCCTAAGGGCGAAAACCGGAGCAGCAATTCGCCAAAACAACAAACTTTCTGCATCATCATAGTCACTGTGACCAATAGGAATCAATTAAAATACCTCTTTAGACGGCTCGATAAATCAACGCTTTATCGGTTGCTGGTACGTAAGGCTGATGCACCGGACGGCCCCTGCTGCAGCAGCCACGCGGCCAGTTCCTTACCCGCCTGAAAGTTTTCATACTGCGCCGGAATCCGGCGGTTGTCCACGTATTCATTGTATAGCCAGGGGTCGCCCACGGCAAATACGGTTCCTTTCCCCACCTTCGCGACGGCCATAATTACGTCGCCCGAATCGGTAACGACGGCTTTGGCCGGTGCTTTTACGTCGAGCGGAGCCAGTTCTTTAATGTATACCGTCCGGGTATTGGGAAACAGGGCGGTACCCGCTGGAATCCGGATCGTGCCCTGTTCGAACTGGTCTTTCAGGACCATGTTCCGGTTTTTGGGCAGAAACTGCATGCCAAACTGAGCCGCCAGCCGGTTAAAGTTTTTGTGTTCGCAGTTCGCTGTGTCGTTGGCCATTAAGACGAGCGTTCCTCCTGCTTTCACCCAGTTGGAAATCGCCTGAATGTCGGCGTCGCCAATGTAATTGGGCCGGGCGGTTTCTTTGGGTGTGTCGGGGTCTACCACGATATAGACGTCTACACCATTCAGCGAATCTGCGGTTGGCGGGCCAGGAATCAGAGTCGTGCGGGCGCCCAGGTCGCGGAAGGTGTTGCCCCACCACCAGAAGCCCGAATGCAGTTTGTCGTCCCAGATATAATGAAAAGGTTCCTGTTCACCCGTGACACCCTTCCGAAATTCGTGATTGAAGTAATTGTCGACAGCAACCGTTTTGCCTTTGCCCAGAGCGCTCTCGGCGGCAATTTCCATCTCGACGCTGGCCATGATGAACGGCCCGACGCCCTTCAGATCGTCCTGACGGAGTGGTTCGCTGAGGTAATAGGCGAAGCTGCCATCGCGGTAGGGCGTGCCGCCCAGGCCGCTCACGCTCACGGTTTTCTCCAGATGAACCAGGCCCCGGTTATCAGTCGAAATAAAGTTTTTCAGCATCCCGTCGTAGCCTTTGCGGGCGTACGTCATCATGGAAGCAGGCAGGTAACCGAGTCGAACGCCTTTCGCCAGCGCGTAAACGAACATCCCGGTAGCGGAAGCTTCGAGGTAGTTTTGCGCGCCATTCTCGGCTTTCCGGGCGCCTTTGTCGGTTACCTGATACCAGCCGCCTTCGTTCGGGTCCTGGTACTTCACCACGGCGGGCATCAGGCGCTGCAGGATGGCGACGGCTTCGCTCCGACGCGGGTGCGTTGCCGGAATGTAATCCAGGACGTCCACCAGGGCCATTGCATACCAACCCATGGCGCGGCTCCAGAAATTAGGAGATTTGCCGGTTTTAGGGTCGGCCCATTTCTGCTGACGGCTTTCGTCCCAGCCGTGATAGAGCAAACCCGTCCGCTCGTCGCGGGCGTGCTGTTCCATCCAGACAAACTGGTTGATGATGTCGTCGAAATTCTTCGGCTGGTTATACAGCAGGCTATATTCGGCGTAGAAAGGCTCGGCCATGTAAAGGCCATCCAGCCACATCTGATACGGGTACCGCTTCTTGTGCCAGAAGCCGCCTTCATGGGTGCGGGGTTGCTGTTCGAGCTGTTTGCGGAGTAGGTCGGCGGCTTTCTGGTATTTTTCTTTGCCCGGCAGCGACTGCTGAGCAAGCAGTAGGAGCGCCCGGCCGGGGGTTACGTAATCAATGTTGAACTCGTCGAGTTTATACGTTCGGATGCTACCGTCAGGCAGCACGTACCGATCCATATGTTTCTTGATGTAATCGAAGTAGCGGGCGTCGCCGGTGTGATACCAGACCTGTTCGATGCCGCGCAGCACAACCCCCATCTCATATTCCCAGTGCGCATCTTTGCCTTCTTTGGTATAGGCGATTGAATCGGGATGCGTACCCATGACGGTAGCAGCCATCCGCTGCGACCAGGCTGCTCCACGAGCCGGTTGAGCAGGGCTGGGTTGAGCGATTAACCCATGACAAATCACAATCAGGCAACTTAATAAAGGAAGGCGCATGGTCAGTCTGTTTCTTGCTCGCTACTGAAATAGTCGGTTTGGTTTCATTTCTACTCCTTTCCGGGCGAAGCAACCATTGGGTTTGCCAGCCGGAACACCCGGATCGGCCGGGAGTCAGATACCGAGTGATGGCTGAGGCAGATCCGGTTCGGCATCGTCCGGTAGCCCGGCGCGATTAGTTCTTAAAGAGACCAATCCGGCAGAACTACCGCATCACACGTGCAGGATCATGACAAATGACCGTAAAGACGTAGTCTGGAATTGAGTTAATAGACAATTTTTAGTCTATTAACTATGGGTAGTTACTGGATTTTTAATAACCAATCAGCATCGGCGCGGTTATGAGCGAAGAACAGCGGCTTCTGACAAAGGAGATAAGAGAAAAGCCTGCGCATCGGCGGAAAAGCCTTTGAAAACGGGCTGGGATCTACACGAGACTGATCTGCCCGCTCAACGTTACACTCAACAAAACGGTCAATGAAAACACGTTTGACACCGACGGCCCTGTGGGGCGTGGTACTGATGGCCCTGCTGGCGGCCTGCGACAAAGACGACGAAGTGTTTGACGCTAAAATTCCGGAAAAAAATGACCAGCCGACGACGGCTCAGATCCAGGGGAACGTTTTTGAGCCCGCCCTGGTGCCTGCTACCGACGAGCGAATTGCGCAGCTTAAAGTTCCCGCAGGGTTTGCCATTGCGAAATTTGCCGACCAGTTGGGTAAGCCCCGGATGCTGACTGTCAGCCAATCGGGAAACGTATACGTCACCAGTCGCGAAGCGGGTACGGTTACGCTGCTGCGCGACACCAACGGCGACGGAAAGGCCGATCAGAAGCAGGTTGTTGCCACCATTAAAGGGGTGCATGGGCTGACCATTTTTACCGGTAAGATGTATCTGGTATCGGTAAAAGAAGTGTATTCGGCAACCATCAATACCGACGGTACGCTCGGCACACCCCAGAAGCTCATCAGCGATCTGCCCGACGCCGGACAGCACCCGAACCGCACGATTGCCTTCGGCCCGGATGGGTTTATGTATATTACGGTGGGCAGTACCTGTAACGCCTGCGCCGAACCTAATGCCGAAAATGCGACCATCCTGCGGGCAAATCCCGATGGTTCGAACCGAAAAATTTTTGCCAGTGGGCTACGTAACACCATCGGGTTTGGCTGGCATCCGCTGACCAAAGAACTCTACGGTCTCGACCACGGAATCGACTGGCTGGGCGACGAGCAGCAGAAGGAAGAACTGAATCTGATTAAGCAAGGGGCTTTCTATGGCTGGCCGTATATTTACGGTGACGGCAACTATAACCCGCACCCACGGCCCATGGGCGACACCACCTACGCGCAGATCCTAACTAAAACCACTTTGCCGGCTCTGCAGTATGAAGCGCACAGTGCCCCGCTCGGAATGGTTTTCTACACGAGCAGTGCGTTTCCCGCTGACTACCAGAATGATGCCTTTGTAACGATGCGCGGCTCCTGGAATCGCACGCAGCCCTCGGGCTATAAGGTAGTACGGGTGCATTTTGAGAACGGTAAGCCCGTTCGCTTCGATGATTTTGCAACCGGGTTTCTGGTCAATAATAACCAGGCGCAGTTTGGTCGGCCAGTCGGTATAACCACCCACCCAGACGGGTCGCTGCTGTTCACTGACGACAATAATGGAGTTATTTACCGGGTTGTTTACCAGAAATAAACGGCCGTCCGCCTACCGGGTCGGTTAACTGAAAAAGAGGCTCACCAACTCGTTGATGAGCCTCTTTTTGTATTTGAAAGCATGATTTTTGTTAACTATATTTTTTATTTAAGTTTATTTAAATGTAAAATAGATAAATATACTTTACAGGAATTATAATTGAGTAATATTGCTGGATTGAAAAACAGCTAATGATAAAGTCGTTAACAGGACGGATTTATTTCGGTACAACCACCGCGTTTATGACGGTGCCGGTCATCATTCTGCTTTATTTTGATGCCTTCCGTCGGCATGATCTGCTTTCCGAAGAAACAAAACGTACCGAACAGGTAGTTGAGCAGGTGACTACGCTGCAACTGACGTTAATGGAACTGACGGCTGCTGGTCAGCGACAGGCGCTGCCGGGTATGAAGGTAGCCGCGGTTGATCGGGCAATCGGTGAGTTGAAAGAGTTATTGCCCGAGCCCGCCCAGCTGAATCGAATGGAGCAGGTCGAGCAGGTAACCAATGCGCTGCTGGCTGGGGAAACCCCTCGGCTAAGCACGATTCGTCAACTGCTGAACCAGATTAAGCAGGAGGCTCAGCAGGCGTTGCTGGCGCAAAAACAATCGAACGCAGACACAGACTACTGGGAAAAATGTGCGATGTGGGGCGCCGTTTTTGTGGCCATCTCCAGTCTGGCAATTCTGATTCTGGTCTTTTTTGGTGAGTTTCGGAAGCGTCGGCGGGCCGAGCGCGAACTCAAGAAAAACCTGGAAACTGTTCAGACGTATAACCAGGAAAGCAACGAGCGGAACTGGCTGCTGACGGGCATGTCGACGGTTAGCAACAGTCTGCACGGTAAAGATCATCCGCACGAAATGGCGCAGGGAATTATTAACGCGCTGGTGCAGCACCTCGACCTGCCGGCTGGGGCATTCTATTTTTACCAGCACGACAAACGGTCGCTGGATATGGTAGCGTCAACGGCACTGCCGCCCGACGCCCAGCGCTCGTATGCCCTGAACGACGGATTGGTGGGGCAGGCGGCTATGGGGCGGCACATTCTGGTCGTGAATCACGTACCCGATGATTACTGGAAACTACAGTCGGGCACCGGTGAATCTTTACCGGGGCAGCTCATCCTAGTGCCGCTCTGGTGCCGAAAAGAGCGAATCGGCGTAATCGAGCTGGTGTCGTTCCAGGTACTCGAGTCGCTGACGATGAATCTGCTGCAGCGTCTGCTGGAGCCAATGGCAGTGGCTATAAATTCGGCCCAGACCCACGAACAGATGGCCGTTCTGCTGCAGCGGCTACAGCAGCAGAACGAGCTGGTTGCCGAACAGCAGGAGGAACTCCGGCAGTCGAACGAGGCTCTCGTCCGGCAGGCCGAAAGTTTACAGGTTTCGGAAGAAGAGCTGAAAGTCCAGGAAGAGGAACTCAGGCAGATCAACGCGGAACTGGTTGAAAAAAACGAAGCGATTGAACAGGCCCGGCAGGCTCTGTCACTCAAAGCCCGCGAGCTGGAAGTGACGAGCCAGTATAAGTCGGCCTTCCTGGCGAATATGTCGCATGAACTGCGGACCCCGCTGAACAGCGTCCTGATTCTGGCGAAGCTGCTGGCCGATAACAAAACCGAAAACCTGACGCCCAAACAGGTCGAATACGCCAATATCATCCACCGGTCGGGCAGCGATCTGCTGACGCTCATCAACGATATTCTGGATCTGGCCAAGATCGAAGCCGGTCATATCGAGCTACACGAAGAGATCATACCCATCAAAAGTATCCTCCGCGACTTAACCCAGCTGTTTACAGTAGTGGCCGAGGAAAAGAAAGTCAGCCTGATTACCCACGTTGATGAGGCCGTGCCGTCAGAACTGACCACCGATAAGCTTCGGCTGGAGCAGATTCTTAAAAACCTCTTATCCAACGCTTTTAAGTTCACCCCGCGCGAGGGTAGCGTTACGTTATCCTTCTCGGTCACCACGAATGTAGCAGGACTAACGCAGAAGGCGCTTCGAACCGGTGGTCCGGTTCTGGCCATTGCCGTAAAGGACACCGGCATTGGCATCCCGCTCGACAAGCAGCAGCTTATTTTTGAGGCTTTTCAGCAGGTCGACGGTTCAACCAGCCGCCGGTACGGCGGAACGGGCCTGGGCCTGTCCATCAGCCGGGAACTGATCAAGCGCCTGAAGGGAGAGATTACGCTGCAGAGTGAAGAAGGGCAGGGGAGTACGTTCACGATCTATCTGCCCCTGACGCCGACGACCGATGCGGTCGTGCCGCCGTTACCCGCCACCAGCCACTGGGCGGTCCGCCAGCCTGTTGAGCCACTGGAACAGCCTGGTGTGCAAACCGCCGTTGCGGATGATCGGGAAGAACTGGAAAAAGGCGACAGGATCATGCTGATTATTGAGGATGATCCGCGCTTCGCCACGATTGTCCGGGACTTTGCGCGCGCTAAAGGCTACAAAACCGTCGTGGCGCTGCAGGGCGACGAAGGGTTGCACTACGCCCGGCATTACTGCCCTTCGGCCATTATTCTCGACCTGCAACTCCCGGTCCTCGATGGCGTAAGCCTGCTGAAGCTACTCAAGGACGACAAAGACCTGAAGCACATTCCGGTGCACGTCATGTCGGCCAGTGACGAACCACGGCTTACGTTGCCCGGCGCCCTGGCGTACATCAAAAAACCCGTTGAAAAAGAGGATCTGGAGCAGGCCTTTACCAGAATCCGGAACCGAATTGCCGAGCGGGTCCGGAACGTGCTGGTGCTGTCGGGCGACTACCTGCCCGACAATTCATTGACGCGACTGATTGACGAACGCCATTTCGACATTACCTGCGACTATGCGACGCTGGACGAGGCTGCTCTGCAAAAAGTCAGGGATCGGGCGTACGACTGCGTCATTGCTGACATTGGAAAAGATCTGGTACAGGGCGTGGAGTTTCTGCGCCAGCTGCAGTCCGTCCTCCAGGACGATCCCATACCGGTCATTATCTATTTGAACAAGGAGCTTACCGACCTCGACCAGCTGCAGTTAAAGAAAGTGTCGGATACGGTCATCCACGATTCAATCGAGGCTAAAGACCGGTTGATGGATGAACTGGAACTATTTCTTTATAAAGTACAGGGTGACGGGGGCGACGTAGCCGTTCGGCCGTTACCCGCCGGGGAGCAGAGCCTCAAACCGACTCTAACGAACTGGGAAGGCAAAACCGTCCTACTGGTGGATGATGACATGCGGAACGTATTCTCGCTCAGCACCTTGCTGGAAGAGCAGAATCTCTCGGTCATTACAGCCAGCGATGGCCTGGAAGCCCTTGAAACGATTAATGAACAGCCACAGGTCGATCTGGTGCTGATGGATATTATGATGCCGACCATGGATGGCTACGAAGCTACGCGACGCATCCGGACAGACGAGCGCTTCGCGCAGCTACCCATCATCGCCTTAACGGCCAAGGCGATGCCCGGCGACCGGGAAAAATGCCTCGAAGCCGGTGCGTCGGATTATATCACCAAACCCGTGGACATCGATCAGCTGCTGTCGGTTATGCACGTCTGGATGCAACCCTGATATGAACCTGGACTACGACCTCGGCACGACCGAACTGGACGATCTTCTGACGCTGATCCGGTTAACCTACGGATACGATTTCACGAACTACGCCCGGGCTTCGCTGAAGCGTCGGGTGCTACGCTGCATGACAATGGCGGGTATTCAGACGGGCAGCGACCTGCGGTACCAACTGGCCAACAACCCCGCCTTTTTTACCTGGTTTCTGCAGTTCATTACGGTCAATGTAACCGGCATGTTTCGCGACCCGCCGTTCTACGCAGCCCTTCGTGAGAAGGTGCTGCCCAAGCTGGCGTCATACCCGATCATCAAAATCTGGCATGCGGGCTGTTCCACCGGTGAGGAGGTTTATTCGATGGCCATTCTGCTGCAGGAAGCCGGACTGCTGGAACGCTGCCGCATCTACGCCACCGACCTCAACCCGGCGAATCTGGACAAAGCCCGCCAGGGATTAATCTCGCTGCAGCACATGAAAGAATACACGCAGAACTATCAGCAGGCTGGCGGCAACAATGAGTTTTCGAGCTATTATACGGTCCGACAGGACCACGTACTCATCCATAGGAATCTGCGCGATTCGATCCTGTTCGCGCAGCATAACCTGGTGACCGACCGGGTATTCAACGAGTTTCAGCTCGTTTGCTGTCGGAACGTCCTGATTTATTTTAACAAGGACCTGCAGAACCACGTTATCCGGCTGTTTCACGACAGCCTGGCCCCGCTGGGTTACCTGGCTATCGGGCTGAAAGAGTCTCTGCTGTTCACCGACGTCCGGCCGCAGTTTGATGTGCTGAGTTCGACCGCTAAAATCTTCCGACGAACCCGATGATGTCGCCAGCAGCAAAGATTTAAAATATCATCCATACTCATTTATGTGACGAACGTCTCTATGCTAACTTCTACTTCTATTGCTTACCCGGCCTCGACGGACAAATCAACCCTGTTCACGATCCTGCTGGTCGATGACCGGGAGGAAAATCTGATCGTGCTGGAAGAACTACTGGCTGACGACAACCGACAGTTTATTAAAGCCACATCGGGAAATGAAGCCCTGAAGTGCGTGCTGAAAAACGATCGCATCGGCCTGATCATGCTCGACGTACAGATGCCCCACATGGACGGGTTTGAAGTCGCCCGGTTGTTGAAAGCCAACCCCAAAACCCGCGATATTTCAATCATTTTCGTGACGGCGATCAGTAAGGAAGAACAATATGTACTCAAAGGCTTTGAAGAAGGAGCCGTTGATTACCTGGCCAAGCCCCTGGATGAAAACGTAACCCGGGCCAAGGTGCGGGTTTTCGAGCAGTTATGGACGTATCAGCAGGCGCTTAGGCGAACAGCGGGCGATCTGGAGAGTATCAACAAGCAGCTGGAACGCTTCGTCTATATGGTCGCCCACGACCTGAAGTCACCCCTGACGGGCCTGATTACGTTATTGTGGATGGTGGAATATACGAACGAAAGCCGACCCATTCGGCAGGACGAACTGGCTGAGTATCTGGGCGAGTTCAAAGCCGCGGGGTACCACCTCTCCTCAATGATCAGCTCAATTCTGGAGTATTCCCGCCAGAGCATTGAGCAGCAGCGGAGCGAAAAGGTCGATGTAGGCGAACTGCTGGCGCAGACGGCCCATCTGTTGTTTCCACCCCGGCACATTCAGATCCGGATTGCCGAGTCGATGCCCGTCCTCTTTACCAAAAAGCTGAAACTGCAGCAGGTCTTCCAGAATCTGCTGAGCAATGCCATCAAATACAACGATAAGCCCAAGGGACTGATCGAGGTCAGCTATCGGGATAAGGGTAACTTTGTTGAGTTTTCTATCCGCGACAACGGCCCCGGCATGACCGACGACCAGCAGACGAAGCTTTTCCAGCTTTTTCAGGCCAATGGCCACTCGCAGCATGAAAGCAGCACGGGCGTCGGGCTGAACATCATTAAAGTGCTGGTTGAAGAGCAGGGCGGAAGCATTCGGGTAAACACCGCCCCCGGGGCGGGCAGCACTGTATCGTTTGACTGGCGGAAATAAGCAGACGCCACAAAAAAACGGCTCCCGGATCGGTCAATCCGGGAGCCGTTTTTTTGTGGCGTAGCTCAGAAAAGTGATTTAATAACATCTTCGAAAAGAATCGATTCAAGTAAATCTGCGCATGGCTGGCATTTAAAGAAAAGGCCAGCCATGCGCAACTATCACGTTCTCATTCGCTATTCCTCAATCTGTATGAAGATCATCGCCTGTACGTTAAGCGTTCTCACGTTCTTCTCGACTGCACTCTGGGGCCAGCGTTCTTCCCGACGAGCCGATGTCATTGTGTATGGTGGCACATCAGCGGCCGTCATTGCGGCTGTGCAGGTCAAAAAAATGGGTAAGTCCGTTCTGGTCGTATCGCCCGATAAGCACCTGGGCGGTTTGTCGGCAGGAGGGCTTGGGTTTACGGATACGGGCAACAAAGAAGTGATCGGCGGCCTGTCGCGCGAGTTTTACCAGCGTCTGTATCAGCACTACCAGAAACCCGACGCCTGGCGATGGCAGAAGCAAAACGAGTACGGTAACAAAGGGCAGGGCACGCCCGCTATTGACGGGAATGCCCGCACGATGTGGATTTTTGAGCCCCATGCGGCCGAGCAGGTTTTCGAAGATTTCGCGAAAGAATATAATCTGACCATCTACCGCGACGAATGGCTCGACCGGTCGGCGAAAGGAATTCGGAAAAACAACGGTGTTATCAAATCCATCCGGACGCTGAAGGGCACGGTTTACGAGGGCAAGATGTTCATCGATGCGACCTACGAAGGCGACCTCATGGCGGCTGCGGGCGTAAAGTACCATGTAGGCCGGGAGGCTAACCGCGTCTATAACGAAACGCACAACGGCGTGCAGGTGGGCGTTTTTCAACACGGGCACCACTTCAAAGCAAACATCAGCCCCTACGTGGTGCCGGGCAATCCGAAAAGCGGTCTGCTGCCGGGGGTGTCGCCCGACGATCCGGGAATGAACGGTGAAGGCGATAATAAAATTCAGGCGTACTGCTTCCGCATGTGCCTGAGCAATCACCCGGACAATCGGATTCCTTTTTCCAAACCCGCCGGTTACGACCCGAATCGGTATGAGTTGCTGGCCCGTGTGTTTGCGTCGGGCTGGCGCGAAACGTTCGACAAGTATGATCCGATCCCAAACCGCAAAACCGACACCAACAACCACGGCCCGTTCAGTACGGACTATCTCGGCAAAAACTACGATTATCCCGAAGCGACCTACGAACGCCGAAAACAGATCATCCGCGACCACGAACTTTACCAGAAGGGACTCATGTATTTTCTGCAGAACGATTCCCGCGTCCCGGCCGACGTGCGGGAGACCATGCAGCAGTGGGGTCTGCCTAAAGACGAGTTCACTGACAACGGCGGCTGGCCACACCAGCTCTACATCCGCGAAGCCCGCCGGATGCTGGGTGAGTTTGTGATGACCGAAGCCGACGCCTTAGGCAAGACAACCGTGCCCAATCCTATCGGCATGGGGTCGTATGCGCTGGATGCGCACAACGCTCAGCGGTTCGTCAAGAAAGACGGTTTCGTTCAGAACGAAGGCGACATCGGCGTTCATCCCGAGCGGCCCTATTCCATAGCCTACGGGTCAATTCTGCCGAAAGAGAACGAGTGCCGGAATCTGCTGGTGCCGGTCTGCGTATCGAGTTCGCACATCGCTTACGGGTCAATTCGGATGGAACCGGTGTTCATGATTCTGGGGCAGTCAGCGGCCACCGCTGCGGTCCTGGCCATCGACAATAAGGTGTCGCCCCAGCGCCTGCCTTACGAAAAGCTCCAGGCGGTATTGCTCAAAGACCAGCAGCGGCTGACCAACTGATTTTCAGAATCGGAACGTTACGTCAGACCGACCGTCGTCGCAGATAGCGTTCCGCCGGGTTTTCAGACTGGCCGGGCGGCTCACTGGCCTGTAGCTGCCGATACCGGTTAAGGCCAACCTCCCGGTTTTTAGGGGACGTAGCGCCTTTTTCGGCGGGCGGGTTAAGAGCTTTAGAAACGTTCATAGTACCAACAGCGTGCTGGTTTGATGTACTCAGTTCGACAAGCATGGACACGTCGGCGGCCAGTTGCTGAAGTTGTTGCTGCAGAGCAGCGAGGTGTTTTTCGAGAGTAGTCATGATGTTAATAGCTTATGTGGCTCGGTGAGAGCAGTTATTCGATCTGTTTGGGTTGAGTCTTAGCTATTTCGAGCGAGCAGATTGCCGCCAAATGGTGCGTCCATACGCGTTAGGGACTCAAAAACAGTTGAGTTATCAGTAATAAAGCCAATAGCGAATAGTCGCGTAAAAGTGCAAATGCTTATCCAGGTGGCTTTAGCCTTATTTTCGTGTTTTACTGGTTGTGTAGTTACCATAACGATGAGTTAATTTATTAATAATCAGATATTATGCGAAAGCGTTCAATACTATCTTCCGTAATATAATAACAGGATTTCTGGTACTTATGGTTTGGTCTTATCGGAATAGTACAATAACTGCCTTGTATTGGTCTGCAAAAAGACGAATTGTACAAGCGATTCTTTAGAAGTTGCAGGAGCAAAACGGTCGAAACACGAAAAGAAATGGATTACTGACGCGATTGGATGCTCAGTGGTTTGAGTAAACGGCGGCTGTGCTTCTCTTTTTAACGTAACGGTTCTGCTGGTCGAAGGCTGACTGACAAAATGTTCAGCCATTAGTCCAGGTGAATCCGATCCGTTATTATCACCTGAACCTGTTTTTCTGTCGCAATGAATCTCATCAGCCTGTTTCTGTTTGCAGCGGGTAGTCTGCTCGCTCCCTCCACGCAAAAACCAGTACCTAACCAGAAAGCGGGTATCGAAAAAGAAGTGTTTGGCCAAATGCCGGACGGCCGCGACGCCCACCTGTTCACTCTTCGGAATGCCGCCGGGATGGAGGTTAAGCTGACTAACTACGGCGGATATATCGTGTCGTGTTCGGTCCCTGATAAAGCCGGTAAACAGGAGAACGTAACTTTGGGCGTGCCTACGTTTGCCGACTACCTGAAAGGCACGCCCAGCTTTGGCCCCATCATTGGCCGCTTTGGTAACCGGATCGCCGGGGGCAAATTTCTCCTCGACGGCAAGGAATACACGCTGGCGGCCAACAGCAATGGGAATCATATTCACGGCGGCCGGGTCGGTTTCGACAAAAAGCTGTGGGACGCTACCCCCGTGAATGGCCCCGAGCCGGCGCTCAAACTACACTATACCTCACCAGATGGCGAAGAAGGCTACCCCGGTACGTTGTCGGTCGATGTGGTGTACACACTGCAGAAAGACAACGCGCTGCGGATTGACTACAAAGCCACGACCGATAAACCGACCGTTCTGAATCTGACCAATCATGCTTACTTCAACCTGAGTGGCATGAAGCGCGATGTTCTGAATAATGTGGTCATGATTAAAGCCGATAAATTCCTGCCGACCAGCAAGGCTCAGATTCCAACGGGCGAAATCCGGCCGGTGGCGGGTACGGTTTTCGATTTCCGAACCCCCACCGAAGTTGGCAAACGCATCAACGACACCACCGAAACCCAGATCCGGTATGGTTCCGGCTACGATCACTGCTGGGTGTTCACCGATCAATCGAAGAAGCTGAAATTAGGCGCTACCGTTTATGAACCCGAAAGCGGTCGGTTTATGGAAATGTTTACCACCGAACCGGCGGTACAGCTCTATACGGCCAATCATCTGAATGGAAAATTGCAGGGTAAAGAAGGTGTGCTGTTCACCCGCCGGTTTGGCCTTTGCCTGGAAACGGAGCATTTCCCCGATTCGCCCAATCATCCTAATTTCCCCACAACCACCCTGCGGCCCGGTGAGGCCTATCAGAGCACGACCGTTTATAAATTCTCGGTAAAATAAACGTACCAGGGCCGATACCCCCGGTTCTGCACAGTGAGTGAGGGTCACCGGGCTGATTTTGCATTCAATATCTTATACATTATCTTTGGACAATGCAGATTTGCTGCATTGTCCTCATGTCTACGCTTATCAACCAGTTCATCACGTTTGGTTCTTCTTTGTTGCACAGCAGCGCTGGTCGGGGAAAGAAAGCCAACTTCGCATGGCTGGCGGTTTGCTGGCTGCTGATAACCAGCTGTCAGTCAGCGACTGAAAATAAATCTTTTCGCATCGGTTTTTCGCAGCGCACCGGTGCCGACACCTGGCGGAAAACCATGCTGGAGAGCATGAACCAGGAACTTTCCTTTAATCCCGAAATTGATTTCATTGTCAAGGATGCCGGTGGGCAAAGCAGCCGGCAGGTGCAGCAGATTCAGGAGCTGATCAATCAGCAGGTCGACCTGCTGATTGTCTCGCCGAATGCGGCCCGGCCCATTACGCCTATCGTTGAAAAAGCCTACCAGCAGGGTATTCCGGTCATTGTTGTCGACCGACGCACAGCTTCCGACCAGTATACCGCTTACGTCGGCGCCGATAACGTAGAGGTAGGTCGCACGGCCGGGCTCTACGCCAACGCACTCCTGAAGGGTAGGGGCAACGTGGTGGAAATCGGCGAGTCGCCGGGGTCGTCGGCCGACATCGACCGGCATCGGGGGTTTGTCGAAGCTATTCACCAGCATCCCGGCATCCGGCTGGTGGCCAAACTGGAAGGTGACTGGGATAAGCGTTCGTTTGCCGAAAAGCTAACCCGGCTGCTGAGCGACCAGCCAACCATTCAGCTCATTTTTGCGCAGAACGACCGCACGGCCCTGAAAGCCCATGCCGTATGCCAGAAACTGGGGCTTGAGCAGCGGGTGAAAATTATTGGTGTGGATGGGTTGCCGGGCAAAAACGAAGGCATCGACCTGGTAGACCGGGGCATACTGAGCGCTACGGTGCTTTACCCGACGGGCGGCAAAGAGGCTATCCGGACGGCCGTTGCCATCCTGCAGAAGCAACCCTTCCGACGCGAGAATCGCCTGCCCATTACGCTGATCGACTCCTCGAACGTGCGGATTATGAAGTTTCAGAACGAGAAAGTCATTGAACAGCAGGCCGATATTGTTAAACAAAGCCAGCGAATCAGCTATCTAACCCAGACCTACGCATCGCAGAAGAACACGCTCTATATCACCTTCGCGAGTCTGATGGTGGTCATGCTGCTGGGTATCTGGGCGCTCTATCTGATTCGGGCCAAGCAGGCCGCCTACCAGACGCTGGAAAAGCAGAACGAGGAGATTCTGAACCAGAAAAACCAGATCGAAACCGTATCGCAGCAGGCCCGGCTGGCGACAGAAGAGAAACTGCGGTTCTATTCGTATATCTCCCACGAGTTCAACACACCCCTGAGCCTGATTCTGACCCCGACGGAGGATCTCTTGAGCAAAAAGAACGTAAGCCCGCACGACCTGAGAAGTAGTCTGAGTCTGGTGCAAAAAAATGCCTATCGGCTGCTGCGCCTGGTGGATCAGATGCTGGATTTGCGCAAAACGGATGCGGGCAAGCTGCGGTTGCGGACGGCCGAACAGGACCTGGTTGCGTTTGTACGGGACATTGTACACGACTTCCGGCGCAAAGCCGAAAAGCAGCGGATTGATCTGCAGTTGCTGACCGATCTGCCCGCGCAGCCGCTCTGGTTCGACGCCGAGAAGCTGGATAAGGTTCTGTTTAATCTGCTATCGAACGCCTTTAAATACACGCCGAAAGGCGGGCTGATCCACGTACGGCTGAATCGCGTTGGCGAGCAGGTCCGGATTCAGGTAGAGGACAATGGCGCAGGGATGACGCCCGAAGAAAAAGACCACGCCTTCGATCTGTTCTTTAGCGGGAGCCGCCCCTTTGATCTGGCCAAAGGACTGGGGCTGGCCCTGTCGCTGGAGTTTATTCAACTGCACCGGGGCGACATCAGTGTACAGTCTGAGAAAGGGCAGGGCACAACGTTCACGATTCTGTTGCCGCTGGGTAATCAGCACCTGGACAGCACCGAAATGGTCGATACGCCAAGCCAGCAGCGTATGATCGTTGACGCCGGGGACGAAGAGATGCCTGCTCCCCCCATTACGCTCCCTGGCAAGCAGACAGGTACGCTGCTGATTATTGAAGACAACGACGAACTGCGTACTTTTCTGGCTGCCCGTTTAGGCAGCGAGTTTGAGATAGTGGCTGAAAATAACGGCGAAGCAGGCTGGGAGCGGGCGCTGGAAACGATTCCGGACCTGATCATCAGCGATATCATGCTGCCGGGTATGGACGGCCTGCAACTGACCCAGCGGATCAAAGCCGATCTGCGTACGTCGCACATTCCCGTGATTCTGCTGACAGCCAAGGGGCAGATGGAGCAGCGCATTGAAGGAACCCGCGCCGGGGCTGATGCCTACATTACAAAACCGTTCAATACAACCTTTCTGCTCGAAACCCTCCGGACGACCCTCGCCAACCGGCAGAAACTGCAGCAGCGGTTCGCTTCGGATCTGCTGCCGCAGTCGGGCAATCGGCAGGAGAAGAAATTCCTCAACGAACTGACGGCCCTGATTGAACAGCATCTGAGTGATCCGGCATTTGGCGTCGAAATGCTGAGCCGGGAAATGGGGCTTTCGCGGGTGCAGCTGTACCGCAAAGTGCAGGCCCTGCTGGACATGAACGTAATGGACTACCTGACCGAAATTCGGCTCAAAAAAGCCAAATACCTGCTTCGGGAAACTACCAAGCCCATGGCCCAGATTGCCGATGAAACGGGTTTCAACTCGGCGGCTTACTTCACTACGTTCTTCAAGCAACATACGCAGAAAACCCCCTCCGAATACCGAAAATCGCCGGTAGGGGCCTGACGCAGCCCACTATTCCGGGCTGTCGGTTACTTCCTTAACCTGATAGGCCACCGAATGGGCGCCCGGTTCGGCCTCCAGATGAATCCACCGGGCGTATTGACGGGTGAAGCTGGCTCCGTAATAGAAAATCAGCGCGGAGTAAAAGACGAACAGCAGCACCAGAATTATATCCCCGGCGGAGCCGTACAGGCTTCGTATCGAGTTGTTTATCAACAGAAGATCCAGGACCTGTTCGCCTATTTCTACCAGCCCGCCCGTAACCAGAGCGCCCACCCAAACCGCCTGCCAGTGGATGCGGATGTCGGGCAGAAACTTGAATACGAAGGCGAACCACACCGCCAGCAGGATGATCGACAGTCCGTGGTGCACTGCATACCCCAGGCTATTGTATAGGATAGGCTCCGTCGGCAGAATTCCGGTTATCGTGCGCTGGAGAGTCAGGGAAATTATGAATAAAAAACCGGCAAGGATAATCAGGCTCAGCGCAATCAGTTTATCGGTCAGCACGTGCCAGAAACGCCGGTTGGCCGCGGATTTTACATGCCAAAGCTGATTCAGCGAATTTTTGATGATGGTGAACAGGGTCGTGGACGCCAGCAGTAAAATCAGTACGCTCAGCACAGGGAGTAAACTGTTCGAACGCCGTTGCTGGAGGTGCTGGGATATGTCCTGTAGCTGACGTGCGCTCTGATCGCCAAATAGAAGAGCCAGTTGTTTAAAGAGCTGACCGCTAACCTGCTGGTGCTGTTCATTGAGCAGGCCACCATACAGTTGACTCAGCAGAATAACAATGGGAGGCAGAGCAAAGAACGAGAAGAAGGCCGTCGCGGATGCCATTCGTAGCGGATCATTGGATTTCAAATGGCTGAACGCCCGGGTAACTACGGGAACAACGGAAATGATTTTTTTCACGATAAAGCCCTGAGAGAGATACCCGAATAACGGTCTGTTTAACGTCCTGGTTTATATCCGATATAAATGACTTGTTCGGTCCGGCCATTAAACTGGATCAGATCCGCGTAAACGAGTCCCTGTAATCGGAATGGGCAGCCTAATCTGATAATTATCATGACGTAGAGCCTGTGAGAGGCTTTTTTAAAAATTTTTATAAAAAAAAGGATTAAAAACGCCTTCCGCCGGCATTAGTATATAGCAGCCTCTGTTTTAGCCAATCGGTTCAGGTCATTGTGCAACAGAGTGCTCAAGTTATCTAATCCGTGTACACTGTGCCATACAACTGTTCCTATACCGATTTGTGGTACTCCTTTCGCCAGGGTGATAAGGCCGCTTTTCAGCAGATTTATCGGCTGTATGTCCGGGATCTGCTGAATTACGGCTATAAGGTAACGAATGATCTGCCCCTCATCGAAGACAGCATTCATGATCTGTTCATTGAACTCTGGCAGAGCCGTCATAACCTGAGCGATACCGATTCGATCAAGTTCTATCTGTTTCGTTCGCTGCGTAACAAGATAACCCGGACCCGCAATCGTGACGTTTTCTTCCAGGCATCCGACATCGATCAGGTGCAGACACCCGTTGACGACGCGGTGATTGAGAACAAGCTGATCGAGGGTGAGGAAACGCAGGACGTGTATCAGCAGCTTCAGAAGAGTTTTGCCTTGCTAACCCCGCGCCAGCAGGAGGCTTTGAACCTGCGATTTTACCAGCACTTCAGCAACGAGGAGATTGCCCAGATCATGGGCGTCAACTACCAGTCGGCCTGTCGGTTCATCTACGCAGGTCTTAAAACGCTCCGCGAAACCGTCAGGATTTCGTAGGGGGCCAACCGGAATAATACCATGAATTACTATCAATTTACGGCCGAGGACCTGGCGGCCGACGACTACTTTAAAGAGTGGGTGTGTTCGCCTACGGCCGGGACGGAAGCGTTCTGGAGAACATTCTTATCCGAGTTTCCCGAACGGTATTATCAGGTTGAGGAAGCCCGGCTGCTGGTGATGGGGCTGCAGAAGATTCAGCAGCGGCCCGTTCTGGCCGGGCGGGAAGATGCCCTCTGGGGCCGGATTGAGGATAGCCTCGAAGAGGCTCGCCCTCTGCCCGTGGTGCGCTGGCTGACGGGACGGCAGGTCTGGAAAGTGGCCGCAACCGTAATTCTGGTGCTGGGAGCCAGCTGGTTCAGCCTTCAGCAACTGGGTATCATTCAGTTTCCGGCGGGTGGGCTGGGCCAGACCGAAGGCAAGTGGATTGAGGTTGTCAATGATGCCAGCCAGGTTATGCACGTTCAGCTGGCCGACGGCAGCCGGGTGGAGCTGCAGAAAAAGGGGCGGCTCCGATACCGCGAAGAACTCATTGGCGCGCAACGCGAAGTTTACCTGACGGGCGACGCCTTTTTCAACGTCAGAAAGAACCCCGGAAAGCCATTTGTGGTGTATGCCAATGGGCTGGTGACCAAAGTCCTGGGTACGAGCTTTCGCATTAACGCCCCCGTTGAAGCCTCGACCGTAACGGTAGATGTCCGAACCGGGCGGGTTTCCGTGTACCCAAATCAGGAAAACTCGACCAGCGATCCCGAATCGAAAGGGATGGTGCTGACCCCTAACCAGAAAGCCGTTTTTGAGCGCGATAAGGGTACGCTTACGAAAACCCTGACCGATATCCCCAGTCTGCTAATACCCAACCAGCGGTTCGAATTCGACGATGCGAGGGCCCCCCGGGTTTTCAGTACCATTGGGCGGGCCTATGGCGTGGAGATGATTTTCGATGAAGAACTCATGCAGCACTGCTCGGTGACGATGAACATCAACGAAGAAGATTTCTTCCAGAAGCTGGATGTCATCTGCAAGGTGCTGGGCGCGCACTACAAGCTCATCGACGCCCAGGTAGTCATCTATAGTAAAGGGTGTCCGAAATAGCGGGGCGCACCCTTAATCAGAAAGTAACCTTCCTCTACTAACAAAACGTGCCAACGTATCCGGTACGATGCAGTTGGCGCTGAAACTACTCAATCTCATAACATCCCGGGTCTTCCGCCAATGGCTGGAGCCCATTCCTAACCCCTAACCATGTAATGCTGATGAAAAAAACTAGACGAACCTGGTCCCTGCCTTACTTCATGCGCTGCTCGCTGGCCCATACTCTGCTGGCCGTGCTGTTTACGAGTGTAGCGCTGGCCTTTGATCTGTCGGCTCAGGAGCTGCTGAACAGGCGGGTCAGCTTCCGGCTCGAAAATCAGAGCCTGCGCCAGATCCTGAAAGAAATCGAGAGCCAGGCCGACGTTCGGTTTGCGTTCCGGCCGCGTGAAATTCCCTTCGATCAGAAACTGACCCTGATTGCGTCGAACGAATCGCTGGGCGACGTGCTCAACAAAATGGTCCGGCCGCTCCGGCTGCGTTATGAGGTGGTAGGGCGGCAGATCGTCCTGAGTTCGGTGGCACCGACTGAAAAGGCCGCGGCTGCCCCGTCGGGAAAAGCCGCGTCGCAGCTGGCTGAACAGATCGTCACCGGAACGGTGGTGGACGATGCCGGTCAGTCGCTGCCGGGCGTAAACGTGGTGGTGAAAGGCACCAGCCGCGGCACATCGACGGATGTCGATGGCAAGTTCAGGCTGGCGGTGCCCGACCCGAAGTCGGTGCTGGTTTTCTCGTTCCTGGGCTACGAACCCCAGGAAATTGCCGTTGAAAACCGAACCGATTTCAGGGTCACGCTGAAGACCGACAGTAAGACCCTGAATGAAGTGGTCGTTGTGGGTTACGGTACGCAGAAGAAAGCCGACCTGACGGGTGCGGTGGCTACCGTATCGGCCGAAAAGCTAAAGAACAAAGCCGCCGTTTCATACGGTGAGGCACTGGTCGGTCAGCTGGCCGGTGTGCAGGTGCAGCAGATCGACGGCGCACCGGGTGGCGAAGGGCTGAGCATCCGGGTGCGGGGCACGGGCTCCATTACGGCCGGTAGTTCTCCACTCTATGTCATTGACGGCTACCCAATGGAAGGCAGCGCATTCTCGCTGGTCAACCCGTCGGATATCGAAAGTATTCAGGTCCTGAAAGACGCGTCGTCGACGGCCATTTACGGGTCGCGTGGGGCCAACGGGGTGGTGATCGTAACGACTAAAAAAGGCAAAGTAGGTCCGCCGACTATTGCCTATAACGCTTTCTACGGATTTCAGCAGGTGGCCCGGAAAATGGACATGATGAACAGCCAGGAATACCTGGAGTTCTTCAAGGATGGTCATAACCAGGCGTGGCTCGACCGGACCCCAATGCCCGGCGATCCTCCGCACTCCATTACGGACGGCAACGCCATCCGGCAGAAATACACCAACTCCAATTTCTATATCATTCCCGAGAGCTTCAACGACCCGAAGAATTTCGGGGAGATCAACTGGCAGGACGAGATTTTCAGGGTCGCTCCAACGCAGCGGCACGAGCTGTCGCTGACCGGGGGTGTCGAGAAAGCCCGCTACGCCATTTCGGGAAGCTATACCGACCAGCAGGGGATTCAGATCAACAGTGATTACAAACGGTATAACCTGCGCACCAACATTACGTCCAACATCAGCAAAAAAGTAGAGATGGGGATATCGGTCAGCGGGTACTTCTCGGAAAACAACAGCGTGGATAACGGAAAGGACAGCCCGCTGGCGTATGCGGTCTATCTGCCGCCAATCTATCCGCTCCGCAACCCCGATGGAACCTATGGGTCGCAGGTACGTAACCCCGAAATTTGGGCGGGCGACGTAGCGAATCCAGTGGGTATCGCCGAAAACATTACCAACTTCACCAACCGCAACGGGCTGATTGCCTCGTCGTACCTGCAGTACGAAATCATTCCTGGATTACGCTACAAGCTGAGCCTGAACGGGACGCTGGGCAACCGGCGGCTCAAGTATTACCGGCCTTCGTTCGTGGATACCGACGGGTCGCGGGCACCCAAAACAGCCGACGCGCGGAACGAAACCTGGATGGATAAGGACTGGCTGATCGAGCATACGCTGAACTACAGCAAAACCCTGTTCACCAAGCACTCGATCAACCTGCTGGCGGGCTACACGGCCCAGAAATCGTCCGGCGAGTATGCCCGCGTCAACGCACAGAATTTTCCCAATGACGTCGTTCGCACGTTGAGCGCCGGTCAGATTGTGAGCGGCACCAATACCGAATACGAGAACTCGCTGATCTCGTACCTGAGCCGGGTCAACTACTCCTACGAAGACAAGTACCTGCTGACGGCCAGCATCCGGGCCGACGGTTCGTCGCGCTTCGGGGCCAACAACAAGTGGGGAACGTTCCCCTCGGTGTCGGTTGGCTGGCGGGTCAACAGCGAGTCATTCATGAGCGACGTTCGCTCCGTCAGTGATCTGAAACTGCGGGCGAGCTGGGGTCTGGTGGGGAACAACCGGATTGGTAATTACGACGCCATTGCCCGCACCGGCACCAGCTATTACGTGCTGAATGGTAACCTGGTGAATTCGGTGGACCCGATCAACTATCCGAACCCGGATCTGGGCTGGGAGAAAACCCGGCAGTGGAATTTGGGCTTTGATCTGGGCCTGCTCAACGAACGCATCCGGCTGGAAGCCGACTTCTACAACAGCCGCTCGGTCGATCTGCTGCTGAACGTGCCCGTGCCAACGCTGACGGGCTATGCCTCGCAGCTGCAAAACATCGGACAGGTAGAAAACAAGGGCATGGAGTACCTGCTCAGAACCCGTAACCTGACGGGCAAACTGAAATGGTCGACCGATTTCAATATGTCGTTCAACCGGAATAAAGTGCTGGCTCTGGGCCCCGATCAGCGGCCTATTTATGCGGGTGCGCCGAACGCCAACAACACCTTTGTGACAACCATCGGTCTGCCCGTAGCCACCTTTTACGGCTACCTGTACGACGGCGTCTTTAAAAACCAGGCCGAGCTGGATGCGGCTCCGCACCTGGCCAACGACCGCCCCGGCGACCCCCGGTATATCGATGTTAACAAGGACGGCGTCATCAATGCCAGCGATAAAACGTATCTGGGCAACAACCAGCCCCGGTTCATCTTTGGCTTCAGTAACGATTTTGCCTATAAAGGCTTTGACCTGAACGTACAGCTTACCGGTTCGCAGGGGGCCAAGCTGTTCAGCTTCTTTAACCGGATGGTGGGTATTTACCATGGCGACCGGAACGGACTGACCAAACTGAACGACCGCTGGCGCTCGGAAGAAAATCCGGGTTCGGGCATGATCCTGCGGGCCAACCGCGACCCGAAAGGTCTGCAGAAAGAACCGTCGAGCTACTGGGTGGAAGATGGCTCGTTTGTGCGCATCCGGAACCTGTCGCTCGGCTACACGTTCAACAGCGCCCTGATTCAGAAGATCCACGTGAAAGGATTACGTGCCTACCTGACGGGCCAGAACCTGTACACCTTCACGAAATACCCGGGCTTCGATCCCGAAACGAGCAGCCAGGGCGACGGCCTGTCGCGGGGTGGCGATTACCTGGGTTACCCCTCGGCGCGTACCATCATTCTGGGTCTGAACGTCTCTTTTTAACCAACTACTCGATCAATTTTTTTAATCATCCGGAAAATGAAACGATTCCTCATACTGGCCGTACTCATGACGGGCTCTTTCTCCTGTAGAAAGGACTTTATTGATCTCCAGCCGATCTCGGACATGAACGCCGGGATATTCTACAAGACCGAGAAGGATATGAACCAGGCGGTGATGTCGCCGTACGCATCCCTCCGCAATCTCTACAACCAGCTGTATATCTACGCGGGTGAAATCCGGTCGGACAACACTACGTTTTCGTGGGTGCCGGGCAACTCGAAAGATATGACCTCGATTGATAACTTCGGGGACGTCCTGTTGTCGGAGAACACCTTCGTGCTGGGGATGTGGAATAACAGCTATAACACCATCCTGCGGTGCAATATCGTGCTGGATAAGATCGACGCTGTTCCGTTTACCGATGCCAAACTGAAGGAGCAGTACAAAGCCGAAGCCCGCTTCATCCGGGCGTTATCTTACTTTTACCTGGTTCGCATCTTCGGCGACGTGCCGAAGGTAGACCGTCAGCTATCCGTTGAAGACGCCTATGCGCTCGGCCGGACTTCTACGCAGGAAATCTATAACTTCATTGTGGAAGATCTGAAGTTTGCCGAAGCGAATCTGCCCGCTTCCTACTCGGCCGTCGACAAAGGGCGCGTAACTGTTGGCGGAGCCAAAGGGTTGCTGGCGAAGGTGTATATGACCATGGCAGGCTATCCGCTGAAAAAAGGTGCGCCCTACTACGCCCTGGCCGAAGCCAAAGCGCTCGAATTGATCAATATGCCCCAGTATTCGCTGGTGCCGGATTATAAGGCGCTGTTCGACGTAACGAAGGAAAACAGCACGGAGTCGCTGTTCGAAATTCAGTATAAAAAAGGCGGTACGGGCACAGGCAGCCCCTGGAACAATGATTTTGCGCCCCGATTCTCCAACAAAGAGGTCGTACTGATCGGCGACAAGGGCGGCTTTAACGCGCCTACGCCCTCTATGTCGAGTGCCTACGAGAAAGGCGATCCGCGCAAGGCCATTTCCATGAGCGATGGCTACGTAACGGTGCCCGGCGGGCAGACCATCAACGAGAAATACGTAAAGAAATATTACGACGTCTCGTTCAGCGGCTCGGATAACGATAACAACTGGATTGAACTGCGGCTGGCCGATATCTATCTGCTCTATGCCGAGGCTCTGGTTCGGCAGGAGAAACAGCAGGACGTAGCGCTTCAGTACCTCAACAAGATTCGGACCCGCGCCCGCAACAGCACCGGCGGAGGAGCCAACGTGCTGCCCGACTATAAACCGTTCAGCTCGGATGCGGCCCTGCTGCTGGCCATTGAAAATGAGCGACGCGTGGAACTGGCGTTCGAGAACCACCGCTGGTTCGATCTGGTCCGGACCGAGCGGGCCAAGGCCGTGATGACGCAGGAACAGAAAGAACAGAACGGCTTTAACCCGTCGGCCTGGAGCGATAACATGCTGCTGTTCCCGATTCCGCTGCAGGCTATCCAGGCGAACCCCGAAAAAATCAAACAGAACCCCGGCTATTAAGACAGATGAAAAACCAGGCGAAACGACTGCTTGTAGGCGGCCTGCTGGGCTGTATGCTACTGCCGGCCGCCCTTGCCCAGACCGCAAATGTGCTGACGCCTAAGGAGAAAAAGGAGGGGTGGACGCTTTTATTCGACGGGGTCAGCGCCAACGGCTGGACAACCCCATCGGGCAATCCGGTTCCGGCTGGCTGGGAGGTGAAAAACGGTACGCTGACCGCCAGGAAGGGCGCGAAAGGCGGGGATATTGTGAGCGTAAACCAGTATGGCGACTTCGACCTGATGCTCGATTTTAATATCGAACCTGGCGGCAACAGTGGCGTCAAGTATTTCTATACGAACTACGAGAAAGGCGGGAAGCTGGGCATGGAGTACCAGATTCTGGACGACAAACTGGCCGAGGACAACAAGAAAGAAAACCACCTGACGGGCTCATTCTACGACGTAATCCCGCCGAATGCCGCCGTGAAAAAAGTCAATGAGCCGGGGCAGTGGAATACGCTGCGGATTGTGGCCAAAGGTAACAAGGTTGAACACTGGCTGAACGGCATCAAAATTCTGGCGTTCAGCCGGGGGAGCCAGCCGTTTACAGAGGCTGTGGCCCAGAGTAAATTCAGCAAAGCGGTACCGGCCTTCGGGACCGTTGAGCAGGGCCGTTTCCTGCTTCAGGAACATGGCAGTGAAATTTCATTCCGGAATATTAAAGTCAAACAACTCTAAGTCAAGAGCATGGAAAACAGACGTGAGTTTATAAAGAAAGTAGCGGCCGGGTCAGCCGGTCTGGCCATTGGCGGCACCGCCTTTGGCTTCAGTCCCAAGAGCTACAACCGGATCATCGGCGCGAATGAGCTGATCCGGGTGGCCACCATTGGGGTCAACAGCCGGGGCAACAGCATGAGCGGGACGTTTGCCGGTCAGAAAAATGCGGAGGTTGGAACAGTCTGCGACGTGGACGAGCGGGCGATTCCGAAGGCAATCAAAACGATCCTGAAAACCAAACAAACCCAGACGCCCAAGTCGGAGCGCGACCTGCGCCGGGTGCTGGAAGACAAATCCATCGACGCCATCTATACCGCCACGCCCGACCACTGGCACGCGCCCCTAACCATCATGGGCTGTCAGGCCGGTAAGCATGTGTACGTCGAGAAGCCGCTGAGCCATAACCCCCGCGAGGGCGAGATGGCCATTGAAGCCGCCCGCAAATACAACCGCGTGGTGCAGATGGGCGCGCAGCGTCGGTCGGCGCCTGTGCTGACGCAGGGTATCGATCAGCTGCACAAAGGCATCATTGGTCGCGTGTACATGGCCAAAACCTGGTACACCAACAAACGGAAGGCCACCAACCTGAAACCCGGTACGGTGCCGTCCTGGCTCGATTATGAACTCTGGCAGGGTCCGGCTCCCCGGCGACCGTACAAAGAGGGCCTGATTCACTACGACTGGCACTGGTTCTGGCACTGGGGCACCGGCGAAGCCCTCAACAACGGCACCCACGAGGTCGACGTAGCGCGCTGGGGTCTGGGTGTCGATTACCCGATTCGGGTTAGCTCCGTGGGTGGGCGGTATGAGTTCAAAGACGACTGGGAAACGCCCGATACGCAGGTGGTGATCATGGATTATCCGGGACGGGTGTCGCTGATGTGGGAATCCCGCAGCTCGAACGGCCGGAAAATTGAGGGCCAGGACCGGGGGATTATTTTCTACGGCGAAAACGGCAGCCTGGATACCGGTGGCGACAGCTACAAAGTCTATGACCTCGACGGCAAGCTGGTGAAGGAGGTAAAATCCGTGGCCGAGGGCGATGACGACGTACAGGGCCGGAACACAGCCAGTCCCAGCCTGGGCATGGATAACCTCCACGTCGCGGACTTCCTCGACGCCATCCGGAACAATCGCCGGCCGAACTGCGACGTAGAACTGGGCTTCAAGAGCGTGGTCGCCATGCAGTTGGGCAACATTGCCTGGCGGATGGGACGTACCCTCCAGATCGACCCGAAAAACGGCCACATCATCGGCGACAAAGAGGCTCAGAAGCTCTGGAGCCGTGAGTACGAAAAAGGCTGGGAGCCGAAGGTGTAAGTTATCACCTAATAGTAAGCTTATAGTGGGTGAGGTGGTACCTATGAAGGGTATACCTCACCCATTTTCTATTAAGGAAGGTGCAGGGCGCTACGGTTCTTTTTATTCTTAAGTTCCTGTGCCATTTTCAAATGATGATCTACCACCGGAATCATTCGGGACAGCCAATCTTTATACTCTTTATTTTGGGCAATGTCGTGCGCTTCCTGAAACTTCTCGACCGCCAGCTTATGATCACTAATCATAGTTTCTATATACTTCTCATCAAAACGGGGGCCTTCTAAAGTCGCCATTTCCTGCACCATCTGCTGGTTGCGTTCGTTCATCGTTTCTGGTACTTCTACTTTCAGCCGTTTTATTAACTCCCTAAATTCACTGTTAACATTGGTGTGCTCATCCACCATCTGATCGCCATAGCGCTTTACATCAGTACGGACGCCTTTCTGTTGCGCCAACTTACCCATTTCTACTTCCATAATACCAGCGCTGCCGGCTATGTTAAGAAACATGCGGTCCTGCTCAGTAATATCGTTCTGACAGGAAAAAAATAGGCAAAAGCCGATAACATAGAAATGTTTAAGGTAAGATTTCATAGTTCTGAAAGAGTTTGGTTTAAGAAGCTGAGACATAAATTAGTGGCTATTGGAATATAGGGGCTCAACAAGACCAACATTGAACCGTCTTTTGAGTATTCGGTACATGTCTATGATGAATTCAGCACTTTATAGATACCCATTGTTGGCCGTTGCGCATATAGCGTTTATATGACTTGTCTCTTCCGTCTGTTCTTGGTCGTCGAAGCAATCGACTAATCACCGTGAATTTGACTCACAGCAGAATCCACTCGTAATAACGTCGGTCAGGCTTATTCGAGTCGGGCGGAACGCGAAGCCAGGAAGCCGTATCTGCGTCGAAAGACCATGTATCAAAACTGAAAATCGACGTAACGAAATTGTAATTGAGGAGATGAGTATTTTGGTTAATTGTCTGATTATCAGTTAATTATCTATTGATCTTATTTAGGAAGTATTTGAACAATAATAAAAAGCCCTTCCCTGCCTGACCTGCTAAGTTTGACCCATGAACTGACGGCTAACCCGGTTCATTCCAGTCAATCATGAGTCAGAAACAGCGCATTTTCTTTTGGTCCATTACGGCGGCACTGGGCGGTTTTCTCTTCGGCTTCGACACGGCCGTTATCTCCGGCGTCGAGCAGTCGCTGCAATCCTTATGGACGCTCAACGTGTGGGAGCACGGCCTTACGGTTTCCATCGCGCTCATCGGCACCGTCATCGGGTCAATGACGGGCGGCATCCCCGCCGAGTCGCTCGGACGTAAGCGAACGCTGTTCTGGATTGCCGTTCTGTACCTGCTGGCGTCGCTCGGCACGGCGCTGGCCCCTACCTGGTCCATCTTTCTCGTCTTCCGGTTTCTGGGTGGTCTGGGCGTCGGCGCATCGTCCGTGGCGGCTCCGATGTATATCACCGAAATTTCGCCCGCTAAATCGCGCGGCAAGCTGGTGGGCATGTTTCAGTTCAATGTCGTGCTGGGCATCCTGATCGCCTACCTGTCCAATTTCCTGCTGTCGGGTCTGGGTGAGGAGTCGTGGCGGTGGATGCTGGGCGTGCAGGCGCTGCCCTCGCTTATTTTCCTGATCGCCGTTCTGAACATTCCCGAAAGTCCGCGCTGGCTGCTGCTTCGGAAAGGGCTGGTGGCCGAAGCCCGCGAGGTACTGAACATGATCGACCCGGCCACCGCCGAAGAAACGCTGGTCGCCATTCAGCAGAGTAATCACCACACGGCGGCTTCGACCCGGCTGTTCTCGGCCATCCACAAAACGCCTATCATGCTGGCGGTACTGTTTGCCGTCTTCAACCAGGTATCGGGGATCAACGCCATCATCTATTACGCCCCCCGCATTTTCGAAATGACGGGTCTGGGCAAAAGCTCGTCGCTGCTGTCGTCGGCGGGCATTGGCCTTATCAACCTCGTCTTCACCCTGATTTCCATGAACCTGATTGACCGCTACGGTCGGCGGACGCTCATGAAAATCGGTTCGGTGGGCCTGATCATTACGCTGGGACTGGTAGCCCGCGCCTTCTTCGTCGAGGACTTCAGCGGCATGACCGTACCGCTGCTGCTGTTTGTTTATATCGCCTTCTTCGGCTTCTCGCAGGGTGCGGTCATCTGGGTGTTCATCTCCGAGATTTTTCCCAACGAAGTCCGCGCCAGTGGTCAGGCGCTGGGCAGCTTCACCCACTGGCTGATGGCCGCCATCATCACCTTTACGTTCCCCTACCTGGCCGAGCAGTTCGGCGGGGGCGCCACCTTCCTCTTTTTCACCGCTATGATGGTGCTACAGCTCCTGTTCGTGCTGCGCATCATGCCCGAAACCAAGGGCACCAGCCTGGAGAAGATCGAACAGACCGTTTTCGTGCATTGACTGACAAGCCTAATGACTACCCAGAAGCAAATGACACCAACCATCACCTGTTTCGGCGAAATCCTGTGGGATGTGCTGCCGACGAGCAAACAACCCGGTGGCGCGCCCATGAACGTAGCCGCCGACCTCCGCAACTTCGGGCTGAACGCCCAGTTGATCAGCCGCGTCGGCAGCGACGATCTGGGCCGCGAACTGCTGGATTTTCTGGCCGGTAAAGGCATTCCGGTCGAGCTGGTTCAGGTCGGCCAGTCGCACCTGACGGGCGTTGCCAAAGCCAATATCTCCGACTGCAACGAAGTCACCTACAAGATTGTCCAGCCCGTTGCCTGGGATTACATCCAACTGGTGCCGGGGCTGCTCGACGTGGTTCGCCAGAGCGATTTGTTTGTGTATGGCAGTCTGGCCGCGCGCAGTCCGCAGACTTACGAAACCCTGCGGGCGCTGCTGGCCGTGGCCCCCCGGAAGGTATTCGACGTAAACCTGCGCGCTCCGCATTACGACCGGGCAACGGTGGAGGAACTGCTTTATCTCGCCGACATCGCCAAGCTGAACGAGCACGAACTGGTTGAACTGGCAGCCTGGCACGGCGAAGAAAACGACCTGCACCGGGCCATGCAGCAACTGCGCGAACGCTTCCGGCTCGAAACGCTGATTGTTACGCTGGGCGCGGATGGCGCCGTGCTGCTGGACGAAACCGGTCTCTACAGCCAGGTCGGTTTTCCGGTTGAGGTAGCCGATACCATCGGCAGTGGCGACGCCTTTCTGGCCGCTTTTCTTTATAAAACCCTACAGGGCGAATCGGCGAAGAAAACGCTGGAGTTCGCCTGCGCCACCGGCGCTTACGTTGCTACCCAGCAGGGCGCTACGCCCGTGTTCACGGCGGAGACCATCGCGGATAAAGTCCTGGGGACCGAAGTGATCTGATTGCCCCGTTAACCCTCAAACTCCATTAACCCATGCACATGAAGAATTACCTGTTAACCCTGGCCGGCCTGCTGCTCCTGACGACAGTAGCGCTGGCGCAGCAGCGTCTGATTACGGGAAGCGTACTCGATGCCAAAACCAGAGAGTCGCTCCCCGGCGCCAGCATTATCGTTCCGGGCACAACGACGGGCACCGTAGCCGATGCTGCGGGCAAATTCAGCCTTACGGTGCCACCGAGCGCCACAGCCGTAGCGGTGTCATTCATTGGCTACGCTACCCAGGAAGTGTCGGTGCAGAACACGAACAACGTTACGGTGCTGCTGTCCGAAGGCGGGCAACTGGCCGAAGTCGTCGTGCTGGGCTATACCACGGCCCGCCGGGAAGATTTGACCGGAGCCGTTGCCGTGGTAGAGGTGGCAGCCACCAAGAATACCAGCTCGGGCAACCCCATGCAGGCCCTGCAGGGACGGGTGCCGGGGCTTTACGTCGAAAAGTCGGGCACGCCATCAGGTGAGGCCAGCCGCATCCTGATCCGGGGTGCCAATACGCTGGGCAACAACGACCCGCTCTATATCATCGACGGCATGCCCACCAAGCGGTCGCAGGTGTTTCAGAGTCTGAACCCCACGGCGATTCAGTCGATTCAGGTGCTGAAAGATGCTTCGTCGGCGTCGATTTACGGCTCGCGGGCATCAAACGGGGTCATCATCGTAACGACGAAGAACGGTGCGAATACCGATGGCAAACTGAACGTTCAGTTCAACACCAGCCTGTCGGCGCAGTCGGAGAAACCCGAGCGGTTCAAGATGCTGAACGCCGTGGATCGGGGTCGGGCGCTCTGGCGGGCTTCCGTCAATGACGGAGCCGATCCGGCCTCGGCCTATGGCGAAATCTATAAGTTTGACTGGAACAAGGATTTCAAAAACCCGGTGCTCAACAACGTAACGGTACAGCCTTACGTCGGCGGGAACCAGAGCGTACCGGCCGGCAATACCGACTGGCAGAACGAACTCTATAAAACAGGTTACGTTACCAACAACGACCTGACCATTTCAGGCGGCACCAAAGCCTCCTCGCTGCTGGTCAATCTCAGCTACCTGAACAACACGGGCATGGTGCGCTATACGGGCTACCAGCGGCTCACGGGCCGTATCAACGGACAAACCAGTCTGGCCGAGGGCCGGGTGAAGTTCGGCGTCAACCTTCAGCTGACTACCTCGAAAGAAACGCCCGTAACAACCGACCTGGGGGGCGCTCCAACGCCGGGTCTGGCCGTTACGCTGGCCCCGACGATTCCAGTCTACACCGCAACGGGCGATTTCGCTGGGCCAATCGGGTCGGGCTATTCGGACCGGAACAACCCGGTATTCATGCAGTATATCAACCGCTGGGATAAGATCAACCGGAGTTTTGCGTTCGGCAACGTCTATACCGAAATCGAACCAATCCGGGGGCTGATCTTCCGCTCGTCGCTGGGCATGGACAATGCGAGCTATGCCAATAAGAACATCGAGCAGTCGTTCCAGAACGGCTTTATTTCCCGGACGCTCAACAGTTTGACGCTCAATACGAACAAGTTTCTGAGCCTGGCATGGACTAATACGTTACGGTATAACTTCGGCTTCGGCGATCATAACTTCAAGCTGCTGGCCGGCGTTGAAGCTATTCGGGATAACCTGGATGATGTGATCTCGTACCGGGAGAATTTCGCGGTGCAGACCGAAGATTTCTTTGTGCTGAGCGCGGCTTCGGGCAACGCCAGCAGCAATGGAACCTCGACCGGCAGCCGGCTGATGTCGCAGTTTGCCCGGGTTGATTACGGGTTCTCGGACCGCTACCTGGCGGCCCTGACCTTACGTCGGGATGGCTCGTCGCGCTTTGGGCAGGACAGCCGGTATGGTTTCTTCCCGGCCGCATCGGTGGGCTGGCGTATCGACAAGGAAGCCTTCATGAGTGGCGTAAAGGCTATTTCCAACCTGAAACTGCGGGCGGGCGTGGGCCGGATCGGTAATCAGGACATTGGCGACCTCGCCCGGTTCGGTTTGTTTGAGCCGCGCTACGGTACGCTGGCGTCGCAGGTGCCTAACGGTCACAACAGCTTTTTCGACCAGTACTGGAACGTCGGTACGGCCTATGACCTGAACGGCACGAACGGCGGTACGCTGCCCTCGGGTTTCGTGCAGACGCAGGGCGAGAACACGGCCCTCCGCTGGGAAACCACCAACGAACTGAACATGGGTCTTGACTTTGGCTTTCTGAACGGAAGTCTGGTGGGTTCGTTCGATTACTTCACCCGTCAGACCAAGGACATTCTCATCAAGCCGCCGGTTGCTGCGGCTGTGGGCGAAGGTCAGCTGAAGTTTGTAAACGGCGCAACCAAGATCAACAAAGGCTTCGAGTTGCTGCTGACCTATTTTGGCAAGCCCAAGGGCGATTTCACCTATAACGTATCGGCCAATTTTGCCCGCTTCCGGGATAAAATAACGGTCCTGCCGGAAGAAGTCCGCTCGGCCTTTGCCGGCAACGCCGTAACAACGATTCTGGGCCATTCGCAGTTTGATCTGTTCGGCTACCGCACCGACGGCATTTTCCAGAATCAGGAAGAGGTAAAGAATCATGCTGCGCAGGTAGGGGCCGCACCGGGCCGGATTCGCTACCGCGACCTGAACAATGACAATAAAATCGATGCGCTGGATCAGGAGTTTTTCGGAACCACCCTGCCCGGTCTGGAGTACGGTGCCCGCGTGGAGATGGGGTACCGACAGTTCGACTTCTCCATCTTTGGTTCGGGCGTTGCCGGTCGGACAGGATTTGACCCCTATACGTTTTACAACAACTTTATCCGGGGACGCGACAACGTAGGCCCCGGCGTCTTCGATGCCTGGACACCCCAGAACACGTCGTCGCGGATTCCGGCGCTCACGCTGGCTGATGGCAACAACGAAACGCGCTCGTCGGATTATTTCAACGTAAACACGTCCTACTTTAAAATTCGGAACATCCAGCTTGGCTACACCTTCCCCAAAGCTGTCATGGGCAAACTGGGCCTGACGAGCCTGCGTCTGTACGGAATGGCCGAGAACGTGTTCTGGTTCAAGAGCAAGAGCTTCCTCGGACCCGATCCCGAGCGGATTGACGTCAATACGGTTCCGGTGCCCCGCACGCTTACGTTCGGCTTAAACGTCTCCTTCTAACGACCCAAGACCTTACTACTATGAAAAATAAAGTTCTGGTTTCATGTTTCCTGCTGGTGGGTGGCAGTTTATTTTCGTCCTGCAGGGAGTTTCTGGACTACCAGCCACAGGGAACCCTGTCGTCCGATAACATCAAGAGTGCCGGTAACGCCGATGCGCTGGTTACGGCGGCCTATGCGGCTGTCGGCAACGGCGAGATGATCGGCCCCGTGGCCAGCATGTGGGTGTACGGCAGCGTTCGCTCCGACGATGCCTACAAGGGCGGGGGGGGCGTTGCCGACCTGGAAGATATCAACTTCTACGAGCAGCACAACCTGACGCAGCCTCAGCAGGGTGGCGGCTTTTATCACCCCTATACCTGGGAGAATTATTACAAAGCCATCTCGCGGGCCAACGTCGCCATCCGCTCGATCGGCGGTTTGTCGGAGACCGAGTTTCCGCTGAAGAAGACCCGGCTGGCCGAGCTGCGCTTCCTGCGTGGGCACGCCCACTTCATGCTGAAAATGCTGTTCAAGTATATTCCTTACGTTGACGAGACGCTGTCGAACGATCAGATTCTGGCGACCTCGAACCGGCAGTACACCAACGACCAGCTCTGGGATAAGATCGGCGAGGATTTTCAGTATGCTGTTGATAACCTGCCCGTTTCGCAGACGCAGGTAGGACGGGCCAACAAGCTGTCGGCAGCGGCCTATCTAGCGAAGCTGCGGCTGTATCAGGCCTATGAACAGGACGACAATAACAAGGTCACGAATATCAACAAGTCCAAGCTGCAGGAAGTCGTCAAGCTGACCGAGATGGTAATCAGCTCGGGCAAGTATAACCTGCAGCCCGATTTTGCCGAGAATTTTCTGCCCGAGTACGACAACGGGGTTGAATCGGTTTTCGCCGTTCAGTACTCGATTAACGACGGCACGACCCTGGGGCGGCTCAACTTTGAGGACGGTCTGAACTATCCCCACGGCGCTCCGCAGTACGGTTGCTGCGGTTTCCACCAGCCCAGCCAGAACCTGGCCAATGCCTTCGGTACGGATGCCAACGGACTGCCCAAATTTGATACGTTCAACGACGGCACCATCGACTTCAAAACCGCCACCGTCGACCCGCGGGTGGATCACACCATCGGTATCGACGGACACCCGTACAAGTACAATCCGGCCCTGCCGTTCAGCAACAGCTGGGTGCGCGATCCGGGGGTGTATGGTTTCTTCCAGTCGATGAAATCGCAGCAGCTCGCGACCAGCTCGTCCTACAAAAAGCAGGGGCCGTTCATGGGCGTGTCGAAGAACATCGATATTATCCGCTATGCCGATGTGCTGCTCTTCCAGGCCGAAGCCTATATTGAGTTAGGCCAGCCGGCAATGGCGCTGCCGCTCATCAACAAGATTCGGGCGCGGGCAGCCGCCAGCACCGGCCGCACGAAAAAAGCCGACGGCACGGACCCATCTAAATACCTGATCAAACCCTATGAAGCCGCCAACTGGACGCAGGCCTATGCCCGCCGGGCGTTGCAGTGGGAGCGTCGCCTGGAATTCGCCACCGAGAGTCCGCGTTTCTTCGATCTCGTTCGCTGGGGTATTGCCGAACCTACGCTGAACGCGTACCTGGCCAAAGAAAAAACCAGACGGTCATACCTGAGCGGGGCTAAGTTCACGGCGGGCCGGGATGAGTACCTGCCCATTCCGCAGCGCGAGATCAATTTTACGAAGGGACTTTACAAGCAGAACCCCGGCTTCTAAGAGGCAGAAGCAACGATTTTACGTAGTGTCAATAGAGTTCGCTGCGTTTGAACGCAGCGATAAGTAGGTTGGTAATTCAATTTAGTGTGGGGAGCGGTCAGCCGATGAGTGACTCCTCACACTATCTTATCAAATTGGTTATGTAGGTAAGCCTCGGGTAAATCAATTAACAACTCATCATGTATAAACTCATCATAACCCTTGCCGCCCTGGTCGCTATGGGGCAGAGTTCGTTTGGTCAATCGAACCCGGCGAGCCCCAAGTTGGACCAGCACCGGCCCCAGTTTCATTTTTCACCGAAGGCGCACTGGATGAACGACCCCAATGGCATGGTGTATTTTAAGGGGACGTACCACCTGTTTTTTCAGTATCACCCCAATGGCACGACCTGGGGACCGATGCACTGGGGACATACAACCAGCAAGGACATGGTGCACTGGCAGGAGCAGCCCATTGCGCTGTATCCGGATAGCCTGGGAACAATTTTCTCGGGCAGTGCCGTCGTTGACGTAAACAATACCAGCGGCTTCGGCAAAAACGGACAGACGCCGTTGGTGGCCATTTTTACGCACCATAACGCGCAACTGGAAAAAACGAAACAGTCGAATAAGTACCAGTACCAGAGCATTGCTTACAGCCTCGACGAAGGTAAAACCTGGACCAAATACGCGGGTAACCCGGTGCTGCCTAACCCTGGCATTACCGATTTTCGGGACCCGAAGGTGCGGTGGTATGAACCCCAGAAAAAATGGATCATGACCCTGGCGACCAAAGACCGTATTACGTTTTTCTCGTCGCCCAATCTGAAAAACTGGACGAAAGAAAGCGAGTTCGGCAAAGAGGTTGGCGCACACGGGGGCGTCTGGGAATGTCCGGACCTGTTTCCGCTGGAACATAACGGCAAAAAAGCCTGGGTGCTGCTGGTCAGCATCAACCCTGGCGGACCCAATGGCGGTTCGGCTACCCAGTATTTCGTGGGCGATTTCGACGGGAAAAGTTTTACCCCCTTTTCTACGAAAACGAAATGGATGGATTACGGCACCGACAATTATGCCGGCGTAACCTTCGCCAACACCGGCGACCGGACGATTCTGATGGGCTGGATGAGCAACTGGCAATACGCAGAAGCTGTACCTACCGACCCCTGGCGCAGCGCCAACACCGTACCGCGCGAGCTTGGGTTGAAAGAAGTAAACAGGGAACTTTATCTGACTTCCACCCCTGTAAAGGAACTGGACGCTCTGAACGACAAAACGACCTCGCTCAACAACGTAGCCGTGAAAGGCGAATACGACCTGACGGCTAAAACCGGCAGCAAGAGCGAGCTGTTCAAACTTACGCTGGCGGCTCCGGCGAATGACTTCGCCATCGTGCTCGCCAATGAACAGGGCAACGAACTGGTTATCGGCTACGACAAAGCCGCTAACGAGTATTACATTGACCGGAGTAAAGCGGGCAAAACCGATTTCAAGAAAGAGTTTGGCAAACGCCATACCGCGCCCCGACTAGCGACAGACAACAAGATTTCGCTGACGCTGCTGGTCGACGTAGCCTCGGTCGAGTTGTTTGCCGACAATGGCCTGACGGTCATGACCGACATCTTTTTTCCGGAAAAGGATATGACCCGGCTGGCAATCAAATCGGCTTCGGGCATTTCTGTATCCAGCCTGAAGTACACGACGCTGACCCCGGCCGTGAATGATGGTTTATAGACGAATTACCCAAGCTTAATTAACCCTTCTGAATCGTGCGTTACGCGCCAGCCGTCTTTAAGATGGCTGGCGCGTTCGTTTTGGGGCTTACCGGATTGCAAAATCGGGTTTATCAAGTAGAGCGCATCCGGTAATCTCTTTTACTTATACTCCAATCAGGATCTACGTATAATCAAGGTATTTATGTATAAACGAATACAACAGGCAGGCTTTCTGCTGGGTTTGCTGGCAACCGCGAGTCAGCTCGCTCTGGCTCAATCAACACCAGTCGGTGTTTTCGACGGACAGGCCGATATTGGCAGGGTGCTGCACCCTGGCACAGCGACTTATACCCCCAAAACGCAGGATTACCAGCTCAGCGGTTCCGGCACGAACATCTGGGGAACCGAGGACGAGTTCCACTTTTTGTGGAAGCGCATCAAGGGCGATTTCATTGTCTATACCCGCGGCCAGCTAATCGGGAAAGGCATCGACCCCCACCGTAAAATCGGCTGGATGGCCCGCGCCAGCCTGGAAGCGAACGCTCCGCAGGTTAGCGCGGCCGTGCATGGCGACGGCCTGACCTCGCTGCAATTCCGCCGGACAGCCGGGGGGAACACCGAAGAAAACCAGTCGACAATCAACGGAGCCGACATTATTCAGCTCGAACGGCGGGGCAATACCTATACGCTGCGGGTCGCTAAGTTCGGCGAGCCGTTTCAGGTTCGTGAGGTAACCGACGTGAATCTGGGCGACGAAGTCTACGTGGGGCTGTTCGTTAGTGCGCATAACAAAGACGCCGTTGAGAAAGGCGTCTTTCAGGATGCGCGGATTACCGTACCGGCAAAGCTGAACGCTCCGTCCGGTAGGATGGATCTGGGGAGTCGGCTGGAACTGATGGATATCGCCAGCGGCAGGCGCGAGGTCATCTTCACGGCACCGAACTCTATTCAGGCACCTAACTGGACGCCCAACGGGAAAACGCTCATCTACAATAGCGAGGGACTGATCTATACCCTTGATCTGGCCAGCCGCCAGCCGAAAGTGCTCAACACGGGCGATGTAAAGAACAACAACAACGACCACGTTCTGTCCTTCGACGGTAAGACGCTGGGCCTCAGCAGCGGGGTGCGCGAACTGGGCGGCTCAATTATCTATACCGTTCCCGTTACGGGCGGCACGCCCAGACAGATTACCCCCAAAGGACCGTCGTATCTGCACGGCTGGTCGCCCGACGGGAAAGACCTGGTATTCTGCGGATCGCGCGACAATGAGTATGACGTTTATAAAGTTCCGGCTGCGGGCGGCCCCGAAATCCGGCTGACCGATGCCAAAGGACTCGACGACGGCCCGGAGTATTCGCCGGATGGCAAACACGTTTATTTCAATTCGAACCGGACGGGCACCATGCAGATCTGGCGGATGAAGCCCGATGGCTCCGGGCAGGAAGCCGTAACGGATGGCGAGTTTCACGACTGGTTCGCGCACATCTCGCCCGACGGCAAGTGGATTGTGTTCCTGTCGTTCCTGAAAGAAGAGGTGGCCCCCGGCGATCATCCACCCTACAAGCACGTGTACCTGCGGCTCATGCCCGCAACGGGCGGGAAACCCAAGGTGATTGCCTATCTCTACGGTGGTCAGGGGTCGATCAACACCCCCTCGTGGTCGCCCGACAGCAAGCGCATTGCCTTTGTCAGTAATACCGACGTAAGCACCATCAGCCCGGTCGAAATCTCAAAGAAATAAGTTTGCCGGTGCAGAACGGGCAAAAGGCGTTACAACCAACACGACTTCTCTGGTTTATGAAAACAAGACGTGAATTTTTAAAGGCATCGGGCTGTCTGGCAGCCGGTGCGATCCTGGCACCTAATCTGGCAAAAGCCGCTAAAGTGAAAAACGTAGGTATACAGCTTTATACGGTGCGTAAGGAAATGCTCGACGATGCTGTCGGCACGTTGAAGCAACTGGCGAAAATTGGCTATAAAGAGCTGGAATCGGCCCGCAGCGCTAAGGGTAATTTTTACGGCCTGCAGCCCAAAGAGATCAAAACGATCGCCAATGATCTGGGCATGACGGTACGCAGCGGTCACGTCCACATTGACAAGGACTGGCAAAAGTCAATTGACATGGCGGTTGAGGCCGGACAGTCCTATCTGGTCTGCTCCTCGCTGCCTTCGGAGGGGCAAACCGTTGCCAACTACCAGCGCTGCGCCGATACGTTCAACAAAGCGGCTGAGCAGTGTCAGAAAGCCAACCTGGTCTTTGCCTATCATAATCATGAGTACGAATTCGACAAAGCCGACGGCAAGGTACTCTACGACATCCTGCTGGAACGGACCGACCCCAATCTGGTGAAAATGGAAATGGACCTGGGCTGGGCCATCATCACGGGCAACGACCCGCTGGCTTATTTCAAAAAATACCCCGGCCGGTTTCCGCTCTGGCACCTGAAGGACATGGACAAGGCCAAAAAGGAAAGCACTGAATTTGGCAAGGGAGACATCAATGTAAAGCAGATGCTGCAGAACATGGAGAAGTCGGGCGTAAAATACTTCTTCGTGGAGCAGGAGGAATACCCTAAAACCGCCATAGAAAGCGCTAAGTATGACTTCGATTACATGGCCAGACTCGACTATTAACTTATTGGTAGTTAACCTATATAGAACAAACTTGACTCAACGATTATGAACAGGCGAATACGTTCGTTTTTAAGTCCCGTCGGGAGCTCTCTTCTGTTGCTGGTCCTGATGGGCTGGCACACCCGTAAAGAAGACAAGCTGCTCATCTTCCTGAAGAACAGCACCAGCCAGCAGGCCGCCAGCGTAGCCGCCGGAGCACTGCTCAATCTGGTGAATCAGAATGGAATCAATGCCGATACGACCTCCAGCAGCGCTTATATCGCCGAGGACTCGCTGAAGAATTACCGCGCCGTTGTGTTCCTGCAAACCTCGCCGGACGTGCTGGATGCCTGGCAGCAGAACGACGTTGAGCGGTTTGTACAGGCGGGCGGGGGCCTGGGCATCATCAACGCCGGTGGTTTTACCGCCTACCAGTGGCCCTGGTACAACGATATGCTGGCCAATGACCCGAGCCGCCCGGCCGATAACAGGTCATCGCTGTTCTGGTCAAAACCCTACGACGGTGGACGCGTATTCTATGCATCGGCCGGTAACATGGCTGACGCGGCCCTGGCAAAACAGATTCTGGACGGTGTCAAACAGTCGCTCGAAGGGCAGGCGCTGGATTACCGGGGAGCCCACACCGCCCGGACGCCGGAAGAGAACCGCTTTACGGCTACGGTGCTGGATTCGTACATGGAGGAGCCGATCGAGATGGAGGTCATGGACGATGGGCGCGTGCTGTTCATTGAGCGCCGGGGGAATATCAAGCTCTATGACCCGGCCGCCAAGGCAACGAAGATTATTAACAAGCTGCCCGTTCACCTGACTGGCAACTACGAAGACGGCCTGCTGGGGCTAGAACTGGACCCCAAATTCGAGAAGAATCATTTTGTGTATCTGTACTACTCGCCCGTGGGCAGCAAGCCGGTGCAGAATCTGTCCCGGTTTACGTTTACGGGCGATAGCCTGCAGATGGCCTCCGAGAAAATAGTGATGCAGGTGCCCGTGCAGCGCGAAACCTGCTGTCACTCGGCCGGTAACGTTTACTTCGGGCCGGATGGTTACCTGTACCTGTCTACAGGCGACAACACCAGTTCCAAAGAATCGGACGGATTTTCGCCCCTCGACGAGCGTCCCGGCCGCGGACCGTTCGACTCGCAGAAATCGTCCGGGAATACCCACGATCTGCGCGGTAAAATCCTGCGGATTCAGGTTGAGAACGACGGGAGCTACACTATTCCCAATGGGAATCTGTTTCCGAAAGACGGTTCGCAGGGGCGTCCCGAAATTTACGTCATGGGTGCCCGCAATCCCTACCGGATCTGGGTTGATAAGCGCGGGTTTCTGTACTGGGGCGACGTAGGACCCGATGGCGGGGTGGCCAACGAACGGGGCCCTAAAAGCCAGGATGAGTGGAACCAGGCCCGCAAACCGGGGAACTATGGATGGCCGTATTTCGTGGGCGACAACAAGCCTTACGCTGATTTCGACTTCGCCACCAACAAGGTTGGACCTCTGTTCGACCCGGCCCGCCCGGTGAATGAGTCGCCGAATAACAATGGTTCGAAGGTGCTGCCGCCGGCGCAGAAAGCCATGATCTGGTACCCGTACGACAAATCGGCGGAGTTTCCGATGCTGGGCACCGGCTCCCGCAGCGCCATGGCCGGACCGTTTTATTACCTCGATGATTACAAAAAATCAGATGTTCGCTTTCCGACATACTATGACAAGAAAATGTTCATCTACGAATGGGCGCGGAACTGGATCAAGGTCCTGACCTTTAACGAGGCCGGGGATTTGCGGCAGATTGAACCGTTCATGCCCACGACCTTCATTTCCAAACCGATCGACATGAAGTTTGGGCGCGACGGGGCCATGTATGTGCTGGCCTATGGTGCAAACTACTTCGCCCGCAACCCGGATTCGCAGCTCCTGCGCATCGAGTATTCGGAAGGCAACCGTCGGCCGGTGGCGAAAATTACCGCGTCTAAAACCGTAGGTGCAGTACCGCTGACTGCCAGACTCTCGGCGAATGAATCGTTCGATTACGACCGGGGCGATAAACTTACTTACCAGTGGGAGTCCGGTAACGGGCAGAAGTCGAGCGCCGTGAATCCAGCCTTTACGTATACGAAACCCGGTATTTACCGACCCAAGCTGACGGTCATCGACGCCGAAGGCCAACGCGCCACCACTGAGGTCGAAATCAAAGTGGGCAATGAGACGCCCCAGATAGACATTGCGCTGAAAGGCAACCGCTCATTTTACTTCGACAAAACTCCGCTGGTTTATACCGTGAGTGTGCGCGACAAAGAGGACGGCAGCCTGAACAAAGGCATATTGCCCCGGCAGGTCAAATTCGCCGTGGACTACCTCGCCGAAGGCAAAGACCTGGCTTTGCTCACGTCCAATAGCCAGAGCCTCGGCGACGTAGGAGCCAGGTTCGTGCAGGGAAGAAATCTGGTGGCCAATAGCGATTGCAAAGCCTGCCATGCCATGAATGCAAAGTCAATCGGACCAACCTGGATGGAGGTATCGAAACGCTACAGCCCGGCGGGTGAGAGCGCCGTGCCGATGCTGGCGACGAAAGTTATTACGGGCGGTAACGGCAACTGGGGCAAGAATGTGATGTCGGCGCACCCGCAGCACACGGAAGCCGAAACGAGCGAGATGGTTCGGTATATTCTTTCGCTGGCGGCCGAAGGTTCGCAGCGCCTGCCCCTGTCCGGCACGTACACACCAACTCAGCCATCGGGTGCCAGCGAAGAAGGCAGTTACGTCATTTCAGCCAGCTATACCGACAAAGGGAATCCGGTTACGGGGCCGCTGACGGGCCGTAAGCTGATCATTCTGCGTAACCCAAAAGTGCAGGCAGAAGCCTATACGCTGTCGGCCAATGTTGATCGCAAGCATCAGGACGGCAGCAACCAGTCGTGGGTGGGTGACATCAAAGATGGCTCCTATATCGGCTTCCCCGACATTGACCTGACGGGCATTACCAGCCTGGAGTTTAACGTAGCGGCCATGCCGTCGCGGGGTGGCCGGATCGAGGTTCGCGCGGGTTCGCCCACCGGAAAACTCCTGGGCAGTGTCAACGTAGGAACGCCCACTGAAGCAGGTACCGGTGGCGGTACTGGTCGGCGGGGGCCGCAGTGGCAGACCGTTACGGCGCCCATTACCAATACGAGTGCGCCCGGCGACCTGTTTCTGGTTTTTCGGAACGAGCAGGTAAACGACAAAAACCTGATGATTCTGGACTGGCTGCAGTTTAAAAAGTAGCGAAACATGCGGGTGATCCCCAAAGAAGCCCGCCTTTGTCGTACGACAAAGGCGGGCTTCGGCGTTACATAGCTGACCGTATCGCTTCCGGTCCTGGAAACGGTTAGTCAGTTTTAGGGCCGGAAACTCGCTTCTTTCCCGATTTCGCCGGAAAGTTCCGGAAATGCGGTATACTTGGCTGTTTTGTATAGAGCCTTACGTGTTTTCGTTCCAATGGAGAAGCAACCCAACCGTTTTCTGGATCAGCTAAGCAATCTGCTTGTGCCGAAAGAACGGACAAAACAGCCGGAGACGGTCACTAACGAACGTATCCTGAAGGAGCTGATTGCCTGTTTCGAGACGTCGCTGGAGCGCGAGAGCTTCGGCACGAGCCTGCTGTTCAACGCACATTACATCATTATTCTGCACCCCGATACGTATAAGGAACGGCTGGCGGCACTACCCGTCATTGTGAACGAAGCGGTGAAGGCGTTTACGGAACGGCTGAAGGAGCGTAAACGTCCGGAAGATGAAGTCCCACCGGTTTCAACACACTGGTATTTCAAGTTCGGACCGGGCACCGAATTCGCCGGCCGAACGATTGGCCCCGGTGATATCGACGTAATTGGTTCGCTCTCCGGCGCCGGGTTTGATAGTCCGCGCGCGTCCGAGAATGCCTCACTGGGTAACGTAAAAGCCACGCGTAAGGTCAAAAACACGAACCTGTACGATAAAATGGACCTCAGCGTGGGGGCCTTTCAGCACATTGATTTTCGGGAGGCCGGGGCCTTTGCCATCAAAATGGATACCCGGCTGCTGAATGCCGAAAAACCGCAGTCGGCTGCTCCTGCAGCGCCAACGGGTACGATCGCGCATAAAACTGCGCATCCATCAGCGCTGGCGCGGATCGACTGTTACCTGGCCGATAAAGACAAAGAGGAAACGTACTGGATGCAGGATCGGGAGGTAGTGGTTGCGCGGATGGAAGCCGACAATCAGGCATTTTCCAATTATCTGCGGCTGGACTCGCCCTACGTCTCAAATCCGCACGCCCGCATTCGGTACAACGAAGCGGCCCAGCGGTTTGAGATTGCGTCCTTCAGTCGGAATGAGACCCGCGTTAATGAGCAGGTCATGACCCGCAGCGAACCCGCCAGTCCGCAGTGGACCGAACTGCCCCGGCAGGCGCAGATTCTGCTCAATGGTATCGTTACCCTTTCATTTCAAAGTAATCTGTAACCGGTTATGTTCGATTTTCTGTTTGCCGGGCTGGTCGGCGCGTTTGTTCTATTGCTGCTGGTCCGGCATTTTCAGAACCTGCCCCGGTAGGCGTATCAACGAACCGCAATTTATCGTTTGTTCATGACCTCAATGCTTATCGCGGGCCAAACCGACGTCGGTCAGCGCCGACGCGACAACCAGGATACGTTTATCAGCAAATCGCTCTGGACGGAACATAGCGCGCTGCTGGTCGTGATCGACGGCGTCGGTGGCTATGCCGGAGGTGAGCAGGCAGCCGCCATCGCCCGGTCGTCTATCGAGCGCTACATGACCACGCCCACCGGCGATACGCTGACGATGCTCCGCGAAGCCGTTGTGCATGCCAACAATCAGATTGCCGAGCAGCGGCAGCAGGACCCGAAACTGGCCCAGATGTGCTGCGTGCTCACGGCTGCCGTGGCCGATACCGAAACGCGTCGGGTGCTGTTCGTTCACGTCGGCGACACCCGGTTATACCGCTTTCGGCCGGACGAGACTCAGGGCGACCCGCTCAAAAAACTCACCCGCGACCACTCGCTGGTGGGCGTTCGGGAAGATGCCAATCAGTTGACCGAAGCCGAAGCCATGCGGCACCCGCGCCGGAACGAGATTCTGCGCGAAGTAGGGTCGGCCATCCGACGGATAGACGACCCGGAATTTCTGGAGTCGGGCGAAACCGATTTCCTGCCCGGCGATACGCTGCTGCTGTGCAGTGACGGGCTGACCGACATGCTGACGCGGGCGCAGTTACTGGCGGTACTGACGCAATCCATCCCGGTTGAGGAACAGATAACGGAGCTGATTCGCCAGGCTAATGAGCAGGGCGGACACGATAATATTACGGTGGTGCTGGCCCGCAACAATACTGAATCCGATCCGGTTATATCCACAAAAGCAGCCAGCAAACCAGCGAAAGCAACACCGCCGACCCCGGTGGCTTCGAATGATCCAGGCACAGCCCTTCTGGCGTCGAAACCCAGTGTACCTGCACCAAAGGGTAGGGCCGGAATCTGGGCCGGTGTGCTGTCACTGGTAATTGTGATAGCTGCCTTGCTTTGGTACCAGAATCAGGAGCCAGAGCGTTCGGTTATTCAACCGGATTCGCTGGCGGCACCGCAGCCGGCGGCTGCGGTGCCTGTGCCCGACAATGGGCAGGAGCAGTTGCTGGATTCGTTGCTGCGCCAGGCTTATGAAAGTGCCGGCCATGAGTTGACCTGGCCAACCGATACCCTCCGGCTGACCCGGTCGCTGGTAATGCACGATTCCTTACGGGCCCTGGTCGGCAGTAACGACCAGAAACCGGTCGTCATCGTGGCCGCTGATACAACGCAGCCCGATGCTGCGTTTCGGGTGGCCGGAACCCAGACCATGCGGCTGGAAAACGTGCAGATTACTGGTTTTGAAACGGGTATAGAAACAGGAGCGAGCGAACAGCTGGAGTTGCGTAACGTATTCTTTACGGATGTAGAGGCCCCTATTCAGGTCGTTATCCGGCAGGATACCTTCCGCAATGCGTCGATACAACTAAATGTCATTCACAAACCTGATTCATCCCGGAAACGCTAATGTCGATGCAAACTGTCAGCTTTAATACGCAGTTTCCTGGGTATGAGATTTTGGGCGAAATCAGCCGCAGCAACGCCCGCGTGCTCAAGGCCCGGCATCTGGATACCGGCGATCTGGTAGCGATCAAGCACTTTACGTTCAATACCGATGCCGAAACCCTCCGGCGATTCGGCCGCGAGTCGGAGATCATGGCTCGTATTAACCACCCTAATATTGTCAATGTGCGCGAAGTCCGGCTTGATGCCGAACTGCCGTTCATTGTCATGGATCTGGTGGAAGGGGGCAGCGTTCGCCAGTTGCTGACCGGAGAGGGTGGCGAAACCCGGAATTTATCAGTCAATACAACCATTCGGCTGGGCCTGCAAATCATTGATGCCCTGAGCGTAATCCATCCGCAGGGAATTGTTCACCGCGACATCAAGCCGGAAAACATTCTGTTTCGGCGGCTGGCCAGTGGCGAGCTGCACTTTCTGCTCACCGATTTCGGCATCGCCCGCCTGAACGAGCAGGCTGTAACGGTGACGGGTCAGTCATTAATGACGTATGAATACGCGTCACCCGAGCAGTTCGACAATCCCCGGCAGGTGAGCGCGGCTACGGACTATTATTCGCTGGGTGTTGTGCTGTTTGAGTGTCTGACCGGGCAGGTACCCTTCTCGATGGGGGAGGGCATTGGCATCGTTACGTTTATGAACACCGTGCTGACGACGCCACCGCCCCGGCTTGTGCCTACCCCCGACCGACCGCTTCCGCCCAGTCTGGCCGATCTGCTGCACGGATTACTGATGAAACAGGCGGCCGAACGAATCCACGATCCAACGGTGGTCAAGCTGGCCCTGAAACAGGCTGAACTGGAACAACTGCAGATGGAACAGGGGAGTGCCCTGACCGGCGCGGTTACCACAGAAGCGTCGGTTTTAGGAGCGGGGAGCCAGACCAAACCAACGCAGGCTCATCGAAGTCCGGTCGAAGAAACGCAGCCGCGACGGCCCGCAAAACAGTCGGCTGAAATCAGTCGTCCCCGAACGGGGCAGCGTAAACTGGTGCTAATTGGTTTGCTGGTGCTGCTGGTGGGCACGGGCGTATATTATGCTGTAACCCGGAATTCCGGCGATAAGCCACTGGTGTCGGTTGCGCCGAATGCCGGGCCCAAAACTGCTCAGGTAAGCCCGGAGCAGATTCAGGCTGAAGAGGCTAAAAGAAAGGCCGAAGAGGCTCGTTTGCTGGAAGAGCGACGGCAGCAGATGCTGAAAGCGGCTAAACTGGTTAAAGTAGAATCGGCAGGTTTCCGGACGGGGCTTTTCGGCGGGATAAAAGAACTGAAACTTCGGTTACGTAACCCGACTGAGCTAAATTTTCGGTACGTGCTGGTTAAAGTGAGCTATATTAAAGACAACGGCAAGATCTTTAAGTCGGCAAACGTTTATTTCAGGAACATTGGGCCTTACTCGACCGAGGTCAGGTCGGCGCCGGATAGCCAGCGAGGGACGCAGGTCAGCGCTAAAGTTGTCAGCTATGAGTCGCCCGACATTCCGGCCCCGGCCGAACAACCCCAACCGTAACGCTTCATGCCAACTGTCAGCGCCAGTACACATTTTCCAGGCTACGAACTCCTGAGCGAACTGGGACGCGGCAACGCCCGCGTCGTCAAGGCCCGGCATCTGGCAACGGGCGATCTGGTGGCCATCAAGCAGTTTGCCTTCAGCGCTGACCCCGACACGCTGCATCGGTTTCAGCGTGAATCGGAAATCATGACCCGCATCGCCCACCCGAACGTCGTGAAGGTGCGCGAAATTCATCTCGATGCGGCCCTGCCGTATCTGGTTATGGAGTTTGTGGAAGGTGGCGATCTCAGAAGTCTGCTGCGCACGCAGGGACAACTGGACGTAACGGCAACCATCCGACTGGGCCTGCAGATGGCCGAGGCTTTCCGGGCCATTCACCCGCTCCACATCATCCACCGCGACATCAAGCCGGAGAATATTCTCTATCGTCGGCTGGCCAGTGGCGAGCTGCACTTTTTGCTGACGGACTTCGGCATCGCGAAGATCCGGGCGGACGAAAGCACCCGTACCCGAACGGGCCAGTCATTGATGACGTATGAGTACGCGTCACCCGAGCAGTTCGACAACCCCCGGCAGGTAAGCGCGGCTACGGACTATTATTCGCTGGGTGTTGTGCTGTTTGAGTGTCTAACTGGGCGGGTTCCATTTACGCTACGTGACGATACCGGCCTGGCTGCTTTTATGAGTCAGGTGCTGACGGCTGCTCCACCCGAGCCAATGCTGGCGCCGGGGCTTTATTTGCCCCCCAGCCTGGGTGAGTTGCTTCGGGGCATGCTGGTCAAGCGCGTTGCCGATCGAATGCAGAATGTGGATGAAGTTGAATTATTGCTGGGCCAGGCTAACGTCGAGCAGCTGAAAGCCAACCGGTCAGCACAACAGCCGCAAACCCACGTGGGGCCAGTTGGCCTACCGGCGACCATTACCCAACCGTTCGATCTGTCCTCAGCGCCCTCACCCAGACGAGCCAATACGGAAGAATTTGATTATGAGCCGTCAGAAGAATCTGCGCGGGTAAGTCCGTGGTGGTGGGTGGCCCTTCTGCTGGTAGGCGGGCTGCTGACGTACTATCTGCTGAACCGCAACCCCGCGCAGCCCGCCCGTATGCCAGCCGCTGCCGCCGATACAACTGCCCAGGCCGCGCCCGATACCGCTTTTTCGGAGGAGAAAACATCGGTAGAGACTGACACGATCCCGAAAGAGGAAATTGCGCCTTCTACGAACATCGAGCCATTGGAGCAGGTGCCTGCCGATTCTGCTGCGAACCTGGAGATTACCCCGGATTCAACCGCGACAGTACCTTTGGATAGTATGCCCTAAGCCGAAAGGGCGGCTTTTCGCGCGAATGCCACCGTACCCGGACATCGGACCTGTGGATTACGGCTGCTACTGATGAGAATACAAACAGCCCGGACCAGCTAGCCCGGGCTGTTTGTAAGCGTAAGCCAAACAGGCCGCTAAGCCTGTACCGGCGCTTCCAGGAAGGTAACCTGGCCGGTGGCGATATCATATATTCCTCCCACTACCTGCACGCTTCCGGCTTCCACCAGTTCGGCAATCACAGGGCTTTGGGCGGTAATCTGTTCCATCACCAGGCGGACGTTTAGCTCGGCTACGTGATTCACGAAGGTGAGGTTATGCCCATTCCGTTCGGTCTGGGTGGTGGTTTCCTGGTCAATGGCAGGAATCACTTTGTTCACCAGTTGGGTCAGATGGCCCAGTTCAGCATGATCGCAGGCTCCTTTAATCGCTCCGCAGCTGGTGTGACCCAGAACCATGATGATTTTAGTGCCAACGACTTTGGTCGCGTATTCCATACTGCCCAGTATATCCTCATTCAGAACATTACCGGCCACCCGGATGCTGAATACGTCCCCGATTCCGAGGTTAAAAGTAAGCTCGACCGACGTGCGCGAGTCCATGCAGCTCAGTATGGTGGCGAACGGATACTGCCCTCCGCTGGTTTCTTTGACCTGCTGCAGCAGGTCTGGAGTCGTTCCCGCTTTGTTGACAAATCGCTGATTGCCTTCCTGCAGCATCTGGAGCGCTTCGGCAGGTTTCAGGTTGTTCAGGAACTCGTTGGAGTGTCGGTTCATAGCGTATGGGGTTAGTCGTAATTGGTTGCTTATAACAGATAAAACTCGTTGGGTTTAACCGGTTCCGGTACATCCTGATCACCCACGAGTTGCCGCAGGTTGATGTCGATGGTGCGGGCAATGGCCGTTACCGATACGTCGCTGGGGCGGTTCCGGAAGGGGTCCTGCAAATGATAAGCACTCTTTTCGATCAGAAAAAAGGCGGCTGAAATTACGAGCAGGAGAGGAATTTCAAAAATCATCTGCACATTTCTGAGCGAAATAGAAAGCGTAACGACGAACAGATAGATAATGAAGTACAGAAAATGCCGATAGGTTGACGGAAAGATGGTGCTGTTGATGCGCTCCGCTTTGCCCATTGAATCGCAGAAACGAACGAGCGTATTATCCAGCTGCACCTGCCTGAACACGTCGATCGTATCGGTTAACCGCAATGCCTTTATGTCTTGGGCGTGAAGTTGCAGGAGAGCCAGCGGTTTGTTGGTATGCTTCTGAATTTCGATCAGATCATTGGCTGGAATTAATCCCTCAATTCCTTCAATCGGGTTAAGCCCCCGCAGCGACTGGCCCAGGCAATAGCACCAGGCAATCTGACGGTAAGCCAGCTTCCGGATAATGGCGGTGTCGTCAGTATCCAGAAAGGTTTGCAGCTGAATGACGAAACTCCGCGAATCGTTAACAATAGCGCCCCACACTTTCCGAGCCTCCCACCAGCGGTCGTACGACTGGTTCATTTTGAACGAGAGCAGGATTGAAATAGCCGTCCCCAGAAAAGTAGGAATGGTAAGCGGCATTTCGGGCAGGTGAGCATGGGAATAAAGGGTGATCAGGTTCGTCAGTAACCCGACAATCAGGACGATTAATAATTCAGACTTAACCTTATTGAAGATATAGGCAAAGGATATCCGTTTGTCTAACAACATAAGACAAGAGCTTTTTTGAAAATTAACCGGGTCGTTTACAGATTGTTTTTGCCGAACAGATTTTAGAATAGATAAGCCGGAGTGAAGAATTATACGCAAAAAGCCCCCGACCTCGCGGCCAGGGGCTTCTAAAGGATAGACTACCTGATTAACGAACACGTGAGGCTTTCTTATCGGGGGTATTGTCGTAGTCGCCGGTTACGGTGCCTTTGGTGTAGTACTTACCGCTGCCATTGGCCAGCATGATACCCGCCAAGTGCGGAGCCGCCATCGACGTACCGCTATAGGTTGCATAACCATCCGGAACCGTCGATTTGACGGCTACGCCGGGAGCTGCTACTTCAATCGGTGGATTGCCGTAGTTCGAGAAATAAGCAAACACGCCGTTTACGTCGTGGGCTGAAACGGTCCGGATGTTGGTTGCGTTGGCGCGGGCGGGCGAGAACCAGTTCGCGGGCAGACCGTCGTTACCAGCCGCCACCGAGAAATAAATGCCTTTGCCGGCGGCATTCTTCACGGCATTGTCCAGAGCGGTCGATGCTCCGCCACCCAGACTCATGTTGGCTACGTCGCCACGCTTACCTGTCCGGCCCACGAAATCAACCCCGGCAATTACGCCCGAAGTTGTACCGCCCCCGTCGCCACCCAGTACTTTCACGGGAACAACCTTTGCCCCGGCGGCAACACCCACAACGCCAAAGTCATTGTTTCTGGCCGCAATCGTGCCCGAAACGTGGGTTCCGTGGCTGTTCAGATCGTCGAGCGAAGCCGCATCCGGTCCGGTCGTGAAGGCGTTGAAACCCGCGCTGGCGTCAACGTTCAGTTCAGGGTTGTCCAGATCAATACCGGTGTCAATAATGTAGGCTTTGGCCGTACCCGTGTAGTTCACGAAGCCGCCCACCGCCGTAATGCCCCAGGGAACTTCCTGCGTACTGACGGCTGTCTGGAAACCTTCTTTCTGGGGCTCGGCCAACTGAACGATCTGATCGGCTTCGATATAATCAACCAGCGGGCTCTTGGCCAGCAACTGTACCTGCTCAGGCGTCAGTTTGGCTGCAAATCCCTGAATAACCTCCCGGTAACGCTGATAAATCTCGACCGGATTAATGCTCAGTTGAGCCGCTACCTGATCGAGGTTTTCCAGTTGAAGATTAGATAAAACACCTTCTTTCAGCACAACGATGTACCGGCCATCCAGAGCCGCTACGCGGGCCTGAGCAGCTGCCGGAAGGGCATCGGTGGCGGGTTTAGTTGCTGATGGATCCTGAGGCTGACAGCCGTTTAGGAACAGGGCTCCGGACACCAGGGCAGAACCCAAAAAGAGGTTGCGATAGACGCGCATGGAAAGATTGATTAATAAGTGAGATTGGATGATGAATTATTGCGGAAAGGCGCAACACGAATATGCCGGTTTAAAGGATGCATAAACAAAAAATCTTTTAGCCGGTATATCCAGTATTGACATGTGGTCGGAAAAGTCAGTTTAGTCTATCAATTTACTCATATTTTTAGCTGTCAGGATGAATTTATTTGAGCGATTAGCCGGGTTCCCCAGTCTGATTTCCGGCTATAAAACCGAACGTCCACAGCCTCTGCCTGGACGGTGGGCTGTATCAATGGAATCCCCAAACTATTTGTGCGTATATGGTTCGGGTTACGGGCATCATTGAGGACCTAAACCACCTCGTCCAGCCAGTGATCAATACGGCCCTTCAATGACTTTTTCGGCTTGGATTATCTTGCAGTCTTTTTTTGACTTTATTGGAGAATGAAAACGAATTCGCTGCACCACGAACGCCTGTATCTGCTTGGCGCTACGAGCTTATTACTGGTGCTGTTTACCCGACTGTATAGTAACCTTCAGCCCACTCTTGATCGCGTCGAACGAGCCTACACGACCGGGGCAGCGGTTAACCTGCGGGCCGGTCTGAAGCCGGCCACGCTTCGCCAGCTGCTCAGCCGGGGCAATTACCTCACCGACCCGCACGATGTATCGCTGGTGGCCGACTCCCTGACGGCCAAACTAAAACAGGCTGAACGCAGTCCATCCGGAGGAGGCCCCCCGGACAATGTGGGCACGATCAATAAACGGGCGTTTGCGATTACCGTCCCGACGGCCTGGCAAAGCCCGATTGGCGGCCCCGAGTTCCAGAGCCGCCTGCGCCTGTCGCGGCAGCAGATGGGGTACGACTCTGTTCTTTATATCAGAGAACTGCAGCGCCCCCGGTCGTATCCCGCCAATGCCGGTCAGGGCGGGCTTACCTTGTCCGGTCGGGTTCAGCGGGGCGGGGACGAGCCCCGGCCTATGGCCGATGTGCTGGTACAGCTTAAACGCCACCGACCCACTACGGACGAGGATATTTCCATTCCCGACGAGCTTACGTATGCCCGCACGGATGCTGATGGCCGGTTTACGTTCGCGGGGCTGCAACCCGGGGCCGGATACAGCGTCTTACCGCTTAAACCCGGCTATGAGTTCGGGAGTCGACGGGGTGTGGCCCAGCTAAACCGCCCGGCCGACTATGAATTTACCGCCCGACCGCATACGCTGCGGCTCATTGGCTCGACAGTCTATGGCCAGTTAAAAGACGATCATGCGTTTACCGTGCGCACACCCGCCGAATTCCGGTATTCGTTCTGGCTGGTGGTGGGGGCGTTTCTGCTGGCATTCTGGGCCGTACATATCTTCTGGTCGTTTCGGCACTTTCACCCCGACGCCCTGCTGTTGCCTGTCCTGATGCTGCTCACCGGTCTGTCGGTGCTGACACTGCTGGCCATTCAGGATCCCTTGCAGGATACGTTGTACGGCATACAGGCGGTGCAGGGTGTCGGGCTGGGCTTGCTGGGGCTTACGGTGCTGTCACAGCTGAACATCGGCCGTTTCTACACGCGCTGGTGGTTCGATCCGCTGGTGAATCTGCGCAGCCGCAGCACCTTCCGGTTGACGGGCTGGACGTGGCTAATTCTGGCTGTTGGTCTGGCTTTACTGACATTAGCGTTTGGAACGGGGCCGGAGGGGAGTGGCGTTCAGGTTAACCTGCGCATTGGCGGCCTGCTGTTTCAGCCGAGTGAGTTGACCAAATATCTGGTACTCCTGTTTCTGGCGGGTTTTTTTGCGGCCCACGAAGAACAGATCCGTACGCTGCCCGACCTGCGCTGGCGCTGGCGAATCAGCGCGGGTGTCTTCGTCGGAACAGGCCTGCTGATGGGACTCTACCTGCTGCTGGGCGACATGGGGCCCGCCCTGGTTATCGGTTTTACGTTCCTGCTGTTTTATACCATCGCCCGCAATACGCTCGGCATTACGTTGGCAACGGGGCTGATTTATGGCATAGCCTTGTGGCTGTTACCCGGCTGGGGCGCTACGCTGGTTGCCCTGGCGGCAGGCATTGGTCTGTTGATCTGGCGCGGACAGGCCCGTGCTACAACCTCGCTGGGCTGGCTGGCGCTGGTGGCCGAAGGGCCTATTCTGCTGGTGCTGGTCATGGCTGCGTTTGCCTTTGGAGACCTGCTGCCGCTGGTAGGCGACCGGCTGGCGGGCCGCAAGGCGATGTGGCTCGACCCCTGGAATAATGACGTATATGGGGGCGACCATCTGGCGCATAGTTACTGGACACTCGCTACGGGCGGCTGGGCCGGGCAGGGGTTAGGCAAAGGCTTCGCCAACGCCATGCCGGCTGCCCATACCGACATGATGCTGCCGAGTCTGGCCGAAGAAATCGGCTGGATGGGGCTGGTGTCGGTCTGCCTGCTGCTGTTCATCCTCCTCCACCGGACGCTGCTGCACGCCCGCCGGGCCGGACAGCCGTTCAGTTTTTATCTATGCGCGGGTATTGCGCTGGCAACGGGTGTGCAGTTTCTGCTGATTGCGGGTGGCTCGCTGGGGTTGCTGCCCCTCACGGGCATTTCAGTTCCGTTTCTGAGCTACGGGAAGGTGTCGCTGATTATCAACCTGACGGCCATGGGGGTGGTGTTTGCCATTGCCAGTCGTCCCGGCGAAGCCCGCCAGCACGCGTATCTCGAACAGCACTACGATCCCGTTCTGGCAACGGGCATTGCCGGCTTTCTGGTTGGTACGCTGGTGCTGGTAGGGAAAGCTGCCGATGTGGCGCTTGTTCGGTGGGATGATTATATCGTCCGGCCTGCCCGGGTAGTGAGCCGGAACGGTCTGCCGGTCTATAGCTACAATCCCCGTCTGGACCGCCTGACAGAAACCCTGTCGGCCGGGACGATTTATGACCGGGCGGGTCGGGTACTGGCGACCAGCTCGCCCGATACGGTCCGGCGCAATCTGCCGCAACTCCGTAAAACAGGGCTTGACGCAAAGCGAATAACCGAGCTGACCCAACGGCGTGTCCAGCGTTATTATCCTTTTGGTGAGCATCTGTTTTTCTGGGTAGGCGATGCCAACACCCGTTTGTTCTGGTCGCAGCAGAACGGGTATTTTGCCGAAGCGGCCCACCTGAGTGATTTGCGGGGGTTCAACAACCGGCCGAGACAGAATACGTTGCTGGCGAGTAAGTACCGGGCCGACCGGTTTACGCCTGCCGTTGCCCGACCGCTGACCTTGCCCGTTTACGACTACAGTGAACTGGCCCCGGCCCTGCGGGCTGGACTGGACAGCCGGGTGGTGGCCGAACGAAAATCCCGCGACCGCGACGTATACCTGAGCGTTGATGGAGGGCTGCAGGTCGCTTTGCAAAAGGCGCTGGCCGAATCGGAATATAATGATAAACGGCTGTCTGTTGCCGTGCTGGATGCCGCTACGGGCGAAGTGCTGGCCTCGGCCATACACCCTCTGCCGAACCTGCAGAAGCCCGAAGAAATGCAGCTATCTGACCGGGACCGCCTTCGCTTACCGTATCTGGTCACCGACCGGGATCTGGCTCTGACCTATCCGACCGCTCCCGGCTCAACGGCTAAAATCCTGACGGCGACGGCCGCCCTGAACAAGCTGGGTATAGAGGGGGCAAAGACGAGTTACGCCATTAGCTGCGGAGAGATTATTCGCCGGGGTCAGTATGAGAGCGAACCCTGTGGAGAGCGGGTCGATATGCGAAAAGCCATCGTCCGGTCGAGTAACGTTTATTTTATCCGTCTGGCGAATGATCAGACTCTGGACGATCAGTTGGCCGCCCTATATCTGGCCACGGGCATGAACGTGGACTATGTCGGGGGATACTCCTTCGCCGATACGCATACAGAGGTCGAAAAGAAAGGAATCCGGCAACACTGGCGCGACTCCTCGTTTGTGGTCAGGCGGTCGCTGTATCGCAGCACGCAGTATCCCAAGCGGTACCGCAGCGAGTTTTCTGGCCTGGCCTGGGGGCAGGGGCAGCTGACGGCAACGCCCGCGTCGATGGCCCGCATGGCCGGGGCTATTGCGAACCGGGGCGTTATGCAGCCCTCGCGTTACGTCCTGCGCCGGAGTGGACAGCAGGTGGCGCTGAAGCCAGGCCTGCCGTTGATGCGGGAGCCGGAGTACGCCGATCTGATGCGTGATTTTATGATCGAACAGTCGAACCCGCCGGGCCGGCCCAAGATCAGCATCAGCCGGGTGGCGGGAAAGACCGGAACGCCCGAACGGGTGGTACTGGGCGAGACGCGCAACGACGGCTGGTATGTCTTCTTCGCACCGACACCGAACGGCCGGTCGCACACAGTCGTGTGTGTCCGAATTGAACTGGGCGAGTCGTCGGCGGATGCGGTAAAGCTAGCTAATACAACTCTGGCGCCAATCTTAAAAGAGAAGGGATATTTAGGGTCATTTTGATCAGACAAAGGTTATAGTATCCGTTATTGATTCGGCAGATTGCCTGGCGGTCTGGTACCCCGAACCGATTCTTAATCTGAACATCATTCACAATGAGTTTACTTGAAAACGTTAAACGATTGTTTGGCTTAGGTGCGGTCCCCAATGAACCGGCGGCCGTTCGTGAGCCCGCGCCAACGCCCGTAGAAGACGTTGCACCACCCGTTGTGCCGAAACTGCCGCCCGCTCCGCAGAAGCGGGAAGCCCTGATTCGCTTTATTGTGGAGAAGCTGGCTCCCTACGCTACTGAGACCGAAAACCCGCCGGTTGCGCTGCGGCTGTGGGCCCTTTGCCCCAATCCGGATGAGGAGGAACTGTTATCTGTGGTGCTGTATGCCAGCCAGCCCGGCCATTTTCAGGAGGAGCTGAACCGGCATCTGGCGAATCACTATATCCGGCTTGCGCCTAACTGGCAGTTTGAGTGGCAAATCGTTCGGGATGCGCTGCCCGCCGAGGCTACTCACCGGTCGGGCAATCTGGGGCTGACAGTTGTTCATCCTAAAACGAAGGTATATGAGGTTGCAGCCCGGGGGCAAGTGCGGGTACTGACGGGGCAGACTGCCGAAGAAACCTACCTGCTCGACCCGGCAGTTAAAGCCGACTACTGCATTGGGCGCGGGCATACCGTGCAGACGGCAACCGGTCGGGTGCGCACCAATGACATTGTATTTGTGGATGCCAACGATCCAGACTTCGACCCCGAACGGGGCGATCCGAACCTGGCGGTCAGCCGGCAGCACGCCAGCATTCGCTACGATGCAGCTCAGCACCGTTACCGGCTCTTTGCCGATCTGGGCGGGCTGCCAACCGCCGGGAATAAAACCAAAATCCTGCACCCGGACGATACCATCGAGCGGGCCGACATCCCCGGTATGGGCTACGTCCTCAATCCCGGCGATCAGATTGAATTGGGCGGTGAGGCAAAGCTGCTGTTTGAACTGGTGTAAATCCCTGTCTGATATACTAAAAAACGCTTCCTGATTGATCAGGAAGCGTTTTTTAGTATTGAGTACGTTAGCTTACGAGATCGTAACGACGCGCTGGGCAGCTGGCTGACTGATCACGATCGCTTTGCGGATAGTCTGCTGGCCAGTCCGCACCTGGAGTTCATACGTACCGTTTGGCAGCGCCGACAGGTCATAATTCTGGCGAACCGCCCGATCGTGCACCTTAATCCGCTGCTGGAGGTATTCGCCGTGCTTGTCAACCAAGCGAACTTCGGCGCTGGTGCTTTCAGGACCCAGAACCAGATGAACCTTTTGGTCGGACGAGACCCAAACGGCCATTTTTTCATTGGCAACATACGAAGAGGTTGTATGCGAAGGCGTTTCGGCGGATAGGCTGGTGTGCAGCGTGCCGACCAGTAACAGGGCAAAAAAGGCGTTCATAGTTTTTGTTGTTCAGAGGTTTATGGATGTTGTTTTACGAAATGCAATCAGTTGTCAATCAATTAGGCTGTTTTCCAGGTCATCACCATCTTCAGCGTAGCGCCTTCATCGGAAGTCATCCGTATTTTAGCTTTTAAGCCGCTGGCCGATTGCTCGACAACCTCCCACTCGGTTACGTTTGTCGCATCGCCGTTGTTGACAATGCGGAGAATGTGCGTCTGGGCATTGTACGACCAGGTGCTGGGCTCTACGCTGGTTGGGCCTTCCTCGTCGCCTGTGCTCGGGCAAACCTGCTTCCCTTCGTCGCCGGACAGTCGGCCGTCTTTATCAAAGCGAATGGTGTTGTCGCGGGCGCAGTCGGGCAGGAACTGGAGCAGGTCGTTGTCTATCTTGCCATCGCCGTCGAGGTCCTGAGCGGGCTCAAGCGCCAGGGCTGTCATGCGCAGATTCTTGCCAACGAAGGCCAGCGATGAGCCACTAGTGCTGCCATCGGGCGTAACAACGTCTGTGTCGTGTTTGCAGGAGGCCGTTACCAGTAATAGTCCAATTAATGCTGCCTTGAGAGCTGAAAAGAGGAAAGGGGTTTTCATTTTCGGTAGTTCTAGGGTTGTTTACGTTCGCCAGCTCTTCGTTAAACTGACGATGCAAAGTTTTCAATTAACCCCGCCGGAACCCACTCTCTGAATCATCAACTGATAAAACAAGCGCCTGAAACGGCTAAAAAGCCTGATCAGCTGGTTTGTCATGCTTACTGGCAAAGCTCTGTACGTCAGTATATTGAATTTGTTGAAGGTGAAATAAGAATAAATTTTTGACCTTGTTCGGCAACAATCAGCCTCCGTACCGATTGATACGGCTAGGAGTATCTGATTGCTTATCGAAGCCGTTTCAACCGGATTAAAACGCCGGAAAAGCAGGTATGAAATTCCTTGATCGAAGCGAGGCTGGCCGCCTGCTGGCGGGGCAGTTATTGAATTATGCCGGCCAGACCGACGTGCTGATCCTGGCCCTGCCCAGGGGGGGCGTACCGGTGGCCTATGAAGTGGCTCTGCGGCTGAAAGCACCGCTCGACGTGTTTATTGTGCGGAAACTAGGCGTCCCTGGCTTTGACGAACTGGCGATGGGGGCCGTGGCTTCGGGTGGAACAACGGGTAAACCGATCCGGATACTGAACCAGTCCATTGTGAACGCAGGAAAAATTACGGATGAACAGATTGAGCAGGTGACCGAACGCGAAAGCCGCGAACTGGAACGGCGTGAGCGGGCCTACCGGATCGGCCAGCCCGAACTCGTAGTGGAGGGGCAGACCATTATTCTCATAGACGACGGACTGGCCACCGGGGCAACCATGCGGGTAGCGGCCCTGGCTTTACGGCAGCAGCAGCCCGCGCAACTGGTAATAGCCGTGCCTGTCGCTACAGAGGAGGTATGCGCCGAGTTTCGTCGGGAAGCGAATGCGATGGTGTGCCTGATGACGCCTAAACCGTTCTACGGCGTCGGTGAATGGTACGAAGACTTCTCCCAGACAACCGACAAGGAGGTCATGGATTTATTGGAAAAAGCGCGACAAATGGTCTGAGTTCAACGTAAACCATCTACCAGAACCAGTCGAAAGAACAACAATCAATGTATGGTTATGAAAATGTTAATCAGACAGTAGGCTCCTGATGGTCCGACTTGATCGGGTGGGAACATGGGCGATAATCCGGGGGCAACCGGCGGTGATGTATCGGGTAGCCGGACCATCTCCGGTAAGGATAACGAGTAGGCGAACGTCAGTAAACAAGGCTATTACCTATCTCACTGAAGGCTTCTTTCTTACGCAACTGACGATAAATCTTAGGTACACCCCAATGTTTGTGCCGTCGAGCCAACTGCTCAATCTGGCTTATCAGCGCCTTATCTTTTCTCTGATGAGTACTGGTTCAGCAAAGACATTGCGGCTGAGACCCACCCATCGGCAGGCTTTACGTTGGCTAACCTGCTTATGATCAGCCATCCACCTTGAGATGGGCCGGTTTCGACATAGACGACTAAACTAAGCACCTAGACTGTGCGTCAAACCTGGACCATCTTAAGGTTGCCGCTTTAATGGTATGCAAATAAACAGGCAATCCATTAAATGAAAATAGCTTATTGATACTTTACTTTTGCTTCTCTTTTAATAATTACGTCAAATTTTCCCCAGACAACACAAAAAGAACCCAGCTTTTATGGAAGTTATAAGTAAAGTAAGCCTGTAACCCGGCCTAAGTTTGCTTTCTGCCATTAAAAATAAAGTTGTTATCTCTCACTAGTCTAATTCGTTTTGGGCCTAATTTGTTGATCAAATAACCTGAAACGCACTACATGAATGAATTTGACGCCCAAAAAGGCACCGCATCCGTCTGGGCGGGAGAAACCAAGCCTTTTGTTGAGGGAGCCACTACCCCACCTATTGTCAACAGTGTTACCTATGCGTACCGCGATTTAGATCAGTGGCACGCTGTAGCAACCGGAAAAGTGGAAGGACACATCTACAGCCGTAACACTAACCCAACGGTGCATGTCCTCGAAGAGAAAGTTCGTATTCTGGAAGGAGCTGAAGCGGCTACGTCCTTTGCAACGGGCATGGGTGCCATCAGCAACACGCTGTTTGCTTTGTTAGGCCCTGACAAGCGGGTGGTATCGCTTAAAGATACCTACGGCGGCACCAGTCGATTATTTCTGGATTTCCTACCCCATTATGGTGTCGAGGTAATGCTCTGCGATACGACCGACCATGAGCAAATAGAAGCACAAATTGCCCAGGGTTGTGACTTGCTTTACCTGGAAACACCCACCAATCCAACGCTTAAGATTGTCGATATAAAACGCCTGGCAGCAGCGGCCCGGCAAGTAGGTGCGGGCGTTGTAGTTGACAATACGTTTGCGACACCGATCAACCAGAACCCACTTCAATTCGGAGCGGACTTAGTAGTGCATAGTGCCACCAAATTTCTCTGTGGCCACTCCGACGCCATGGGTGGTGTGCTGTGCGGTAAGCAGGAACTGGTCGAAAAAGTCTTTCGCTTTCGGGAAATCAACGGGGCCAGTTTGCAGGCTGAACCGGCTTATCTGATCGCACGAGGAATGAAAACTCTGGAATTGCGCATTGAGCGCCAGAACGCGTCAGCGATGCGGATTGCCCGTTACCTGAGCGACCACCCGAAAATAGAAGCCGTCTTTTATCCTGGACTGGAAACGCACCCTGGGCATGCTATCGCTAAGGCACAAATGTCGGGATTTGGCGGTATGATGAGCTTTTCGCTTAAGGCGGGTTATGAAGCCGTAAAGCAGTTTTTGCCAGCGTTACGGTTCGTGCATCTGGCGGCCAGCCTGGGATCAGTCAGTACCTTGGCCGGACCTCCGCGCACTACCAGCCACGTTGAGCTTACTTCGGAGCAACGGGCTCAGTTGGGTATTCCCGAAGGGCTAGTTCGCTACTCGGTTGGTATCGAAAACGTCGACGATCTACTTGCTGATCTCGATCAGGCCTTGGCGAAGCTGCCATAAGCTATTAAGGTAAGATTCATTCACTTTTTTTCTGACTATGAAACAAGCCATCTACTCGTCTATTCGAGTGGGCCTGGTAGCGGTGGGTATATTGCTCACGACGCTGCCAGCTCGCGCCCAAACTAAAACTACTCATTCTCAGAGCATAGACGTAGCTACCCAACGGTTGGAGCAGGAACTGGAACGCATTGCCAAATTAGCAAAGGGACCCGTTGGTGTCTGTGCCCTGCACCTGGAGAGCGGTCGCCAGATCAATCTGAATGCTCAACAGGCGTTTCCAATGGCAAGTACGGTCAAGGTAGCCATTGCTGCTCAGTTGTTCCACCGCATCGAGCAGGGCGAACTGTCGCTGATGACCATGACTAATCTGCAACCTGCCGACTTGCATCCGGGTAGCGGTACGCTGGACGTGTTGTTTGCCAAACCCGGTGTTCAGTTGTCGGTACAGAACCTGCTAGAGCTGATGATGGTCATTAGTGACAATTCGGCAACGGATATTCTGCTTCGGCTGGCGGGTGGCCCGCAGGCAGTAATGAACCGATTACGGACGCTGGGCATTCAAGGCATGTCCGTAGACCGGTCAATTATTCAGCTATTGGCCGATCTCGAAGGCGTTACCTTACCGCCCGCCGATCAGTGGACGCTTGGCTTTTACGACCGGCTGAGCAAGGGCCTCACACCAGAAGCGCGCAAAGCGGCCGTTACCAAGTTTAACAACGATCCGCGCGATCGATCAACACCCGAAGCGATGGTTAACCTCCTGGCCCAAATCTACCGGGGTAAGGCGCTTCAACCGGCTAGCCGGGATACCTTACTGGCTGTTATGCAACGCTGCCGGGGTGGGGTTAACCGACTAAAAGGGTACCTGCCGCCAGCAACCATCATAGCCCATAAAACCGGTTCATTGGACGAAACCGCCACCGACGATGTAGGCATCATCACCCTGCCGGGCGACGCAGGGCACCTGGCTATTGCTGTCTTTGTTGGGTATTCGACCCGGCCGTTGGCCGAACGGGAGCAAACAATCGCCCACCTGACCCGCACCCTCTACGATTTCTTTTTGTTTCAGCCCACGGCTTTATCCACCTCCTCGCGCTGATATGAAATCCTACTTTCTTTTATTTATTGCCCTTGTCTTCCATAACGCCCTTGCTCAGAAAACGTCCATTTCGAAACAGGTTCAGGCCTTCGATCAGTATGTTGAAACCGTTCGTAAGCAGTGGGATATACCTGGGCTGTCGATTACAGTAGTGAAAGACGGACAGGTCATCTTCGCCAAAGGCTACGGCGTGCGTGAACTAGCCAAGCCCGATTTGGTCGATACCCAGACGCTGTTCGCGTGTGCGTCGACCACAAAAGCCATGACCGTTGCACTGATGGGTATGCTGGTCGATGAAGGTAAGCTGAGCTGGAATGACCCGGTTTATAAGTACCTGCCCGAGTTGCAGTTTCAGGATTCGTACGTAACCCAGCAAGTGACCATCCGCGATTTACTGATTCATGATACGGGCGTAGGTGGCACCGACTTTTTTACAGGTGCCATGAATATTCCGGTTAACGAAATGTTTCGGCGCATGGTGCTGGTGAAGCCAAGCTACTCAATGCGATCGGGTTTTATTTATCAGAACACGCTCTACTCGGCCGCCGGACGTATCATCGAACGGCTGATGGGTAAGACCTGGGCGGAAGCCATTCGCGAACGGATTTTTCAGCCGCTGGGCATGACCCGGACGGTGCCTAAACGGGGTTATATCAAAGACGATAACCTGACCCGGCCGCACTTCCGTATCAACGATACTATCCGGGTCATTGACTTTGGCCCCGACAGCGAAGTTGGCTCGGCAGGAGCAGTCTGGTCGTCAGCCGACGATATCAGCAAGTGGCTTATCTGCATGCTCGACAGTAGCAAATACGCCGGTGGACGGTTGCTGAAACCAGCTACCTGGACGGAAATCTTTAGACCACAAACGATGGTACCTGATGACGAGTATGCAACCATGCAGATTCTTAAACCCAACTGGTTTACGTATGGCCTAGGCTGGTATCAGCACGACTATCGGGGCCACAAGGTGAATTTCCATACGGGTAGCCTAGCAGGACTGACTGCCATTACGGCTCAACTCCCCGAAGCCAAGTTAGGTGTGTTCGCCTTTGGGAACCTCGACCATGCCGAAGGACGACATGCGCTGCTTTATAAAACGCTTGACTGGTTTGCGTTGGGTGGCACCCGCGACTGGAACACCGAGTTTAAAACACTCTACGATAATTTAAATGCTCAGGAGCGAAAAGCGGAAGTTGCTGTAAACGCGAAGCGGGTGGCCAACACGAAACCATCTTTACCGCTAGACGCTTACGCGGGACGATATACCAGTCCGCTGTACGGTGAAGCAGAAGTATTGGTTACAGGAGATCGGCTATCGTTCAACATCAACAATGTATTAAAAGCGACGTTGCCGCATTGGCACTACGACACATTTCGCGGTACCTACGATAAAGCGTGGAACGGCAAAGCAACGGCCCACTTTACCCTGAATGTCTCTGGACGCGTCGAAACGTTAATGATTGGTGGGTTAATGTTTCGACGGTAGTGGCTTAGGTGCGTTGAGTCGGCATCTTTGTGAATGGTCTCAAAAGCAGTCTCCTGTTTCAACGCACCTAAGCCACTACCAAAGGAGTGGGTCGCCAAGCAGATAATTCAAAGTCTTCTTCAGCCGCCGGATTGAGGTCCACTTTCAGCTTGCTGGTGAAGTAAAGATAAATCTTCTGCACGGCTTTAAGGCTGACGATGAACTGCCGGTTAGCGCGGTAGAACCGGCGTGGGTCGAGGATGTGTTCGAGTTCATCCAGCGAATAATCAAGCACGTACTGCTTATCAGCGTAGGTCTTCAGGTACGTTAGCTTGTTGGCCGAGAAGTAATAAGCGACCTCTGCTACGTCGATGGGCAGGAGCCGCTGGCCCATGTGCGCCAGAAACCGGTCCCGAAAGCACTGCTGGACCGCTGGCCTGCTACCTGTATGCGTTTCTCCACCAGAAAAAGACGACGTTCCTGATTGAACAAGGCCATCTGATGCCTCCGCCCTCATCAAGTGTACTGACTGCCCGGCTAACTCTCAATCAGGATAACATTATGGGGCTGTTGGTAGGGGGGCGGGCTGCCATGAGTCATTCAATACTGATTGACTGGTAACCAAACAAGTTAGGCAAAATGATATTCAGCGCTAAGTATGGTCGCTGTAAGCAGACCTTTCTTGAGCAGTTTTCAGCGGCATGCCCTCTTAGGACTTCTTGGACCGGATGGTCTGGCATCATCTGGGCGACGCAGCTTCTGGAAGGAATAGCCAAAACCGGCCTGCCGTCGCGGGCCGAGATCGCCGATGCCGCCATGGGGCACCGCGTCGAATGTGTCATGCTGAACAAAGGTTCCACATTGTGCGCACGGTCGAAATCCTGAATGGTGCTTACGCCGGATGCAGAAACATCAGGACAAGAAAAATGACCTGCAACTCGCGTAGCAGGTAGCTCACACCATCCATCTGCCGCAATATTCGCGTGCAGATCAGGCTCCCGGTGTTACGGTTTCATTGTCGCCGGTATGGGTATCAAGCGTCAACGGGCCTTCGGTTCGATCGTCCTCGTCCAGCAGCCCCACCGAATCTGGCCCCGTTCCCGGTAAGCGGTTTCATCGTCGCTTAAGTCGGGTTGGTACATCCTCATCGGTCCGGGAAGAGCGCTGACCCGGACTTCCGGGGCTGGTTTCGCCATCCGGCGCTAAATTTCTGAGTATGATGGCAGCGATTATGTCGAAACGGACTAATCTGTTTTGCCTGAAAACTGGTCAGTGACGGTAATGTTTTGCATGAGGTATTCCGCGTACTCAAGGGGTACATGCCAGAGGTACGCGGAATCGGTCAGAATGGCAAGGGTTAAAAGCCAAAGCCAACAGTTAACTGCCAGAGACTGGCCTTGGTCGAAAAGCGCGTGTCGTTATTGGGCGTCTGAATACCGACCGACGACAGGTCAGACAGGTTCCCTTCGTAGCGCAGATCCAGTTGCAGACCACCCAACGTTATACCGCCCCCGGCCTGGTACCCAAACACCGCCTGTTTAGCCGTCTTGCTAATGGGTTGGTTAGTGTATTGCTGAACGGTTGCTTTCAGGTTGCCGCTTTCCGAAACCGTCAGAGACGCCATAGGGCCCGCGTTCAGCCGAAGCGGCCCCAGACGTACCCCAATCAGCAGGAGCAGGTCAACCGTCGTCAGCTTTACGTCCACGGACTGAGTGGCCAGCCCCTGCCGGATCACATCGAACTTACCGCCTTTTGCCGAAACGAGCAGTTCGGGCTGGAGATACAGCCGATTGCCGAAACGAGCAAACAACCCGCCAACAATGCCCGTCGTGCGGGCGTCATTCTGCTGGAAAAAATCATACACGACCTGCCCGCCCGACATCACCGGTAAGCCATTGGCCGTTAGCCGGGGCGTTGAGAAACTAAGGTTATTCAGTTGGGAGAAGTTGGCTCCCACTTTCACGCCGAAGCTGAATTTTCGGCCAGACGACTGAGCCAGACCGTTGGTCGCGGTGAATAGAAAGAGCCCAATTAGCAGGTGGGCAGCGGTAAGGAGTTGAAAACAGCGGATTTTCATGAGCGAACGTTTGGTTTTGTTCGCCAAAAGTGGCCTGACTTCGTCTTGTCCAAAACCATATTCCGTATGAACTGCCCCGTTTCTGACGCCAGTTGTCGCAGAGCATACATGGGTTGTGAGACAGATTAGTTGCTACGAATTTTAGAGAAATGAGCGGGGGTTGCTGAGATGCGTTTTGGTCAACTCAACCGATTAATATGGCAGTTCGGAACCTCTTCCTGTCGGTTGATGCACCCAATGCTTCCTTGTGCCTGCCCGACCGGCCAACTTTGTATCACCCAACCGGAACAGGGTCGGGCAGAATCTTCCTCTTTTACCAGAACATAACAACAATACGATGAACCCCTTAACTCTTTTCCGTCGCTCAGCGCTGCTGCTCCTGTTGGCCGCTGTCTCCCTAACGGCCTGCAAAAAAGAAAACGATCCGGCTCCGGCCGCCGATCTGGCTACACGGGTAGCCGGACACTACAACCTCGCTCAGTTGTCGGTGAGCGGAAAAACGTATGCGGTTGGTGAGACTCAGTTAACGGGCAGCAGTACGATCGCCCGCGAGACAGCTACAACCGTATCGATTCAGGTTGACATCATCCAGCGCTCGTCTAACGAGTCGTTCCTGAGTGGAACGATTGACGACATTACGGTTAGCGAAACCGGCAACGGCGATGTTGATTTCCGAAAAGACGGCGAGCAGATTGCCTACACCAAAAAAGGAAAGCTGATGATTGAAACCAGCGACGCCAAAGATGTGCCCTTTACCCTTATTCTGGCTAAATAACTCCTCTTTTTAATCAAAAACACGAGCATGAAATCCATTAAGAAATTTACTCTGCTGGCTCTGGCCACTATTACCCTGTCGGGTTCATTGACCAGCTGCGCTACCGTGTTTGGCGGACGCGTAACCGAACATCAGAAACGTAAGCCCATGCCCGGCGAACAGCAGCGGCAGGTGCGCGTAGGGGCGCTAGTCGCCGACATCATCCTGTTCTGGCCCGGCGCTATCGTGGACTTTGCAACGGGCGCTATCTATAAGCCGCAGCGCAGCGTAACGGCTCAGAAGACGCCGGTTGCTTCCGAAAAAGTCAATCAGAAATAGAAGTTAGGTTAGGTTGAGAAGATAGGAATCCCCGGTGCACTTACGCCGGGGATTTTTGTTTGTTCTAACCCTACGAACGTTCGCGGCTGCTAACCTGGTTAACGTTGGAAACCGGCAAAGGCGAGACTGCAGGGAGGGAGCGTCACCTGAAACCAGCCTTCGCATTCTTCAATAAGCGGAGCCGGCTGATTCAGGAGCTGATATTTAACGGCTATGTTTGCTGATAGTCTACGACAACTCACACGAACTAATCTATAAAAAAAGTGGCTGCGGCCCAGCTTTGTTGAGTAGATGGCCGCTCTTACTGGCGGCATCGTTGCCCTGCGCTTAGTCACCTGATTACAAGTGGCTTTAAATGGGTTGCGAGCGAGGCAAAACGTTTTCTGATCTATTTAAGGTGGCTTCCCAAGCCATATCTGCCTCTTGATATTAACAACTAATTCTTAATTGAACTTTAATGTAACTACATCTATTTCGGGCCGTCTTAACGTCGTAAGTAGAACTACTTACGATTTCGCCGTAACTGTACTTGCCCCGGCAGGCTCAATCCATTGAATCAGACACCAATAAATGACAGCCTTGCCGGGGCTTTACTTAGGTGAATATCATCCCGGCTGAGTTAACAAGACACCACCGTACTTTTTAAAACAATACACTTCAATGAAGAGCAGCCGTACTGATGAGGAACTTGTAAATCAATTTTTAGCGACCCATCGCGATGAATATTTCAACGCGCTGTATCAGCGCTACCACCGTAAAGTTTACCAGTCCTGTCTGCGGCTGCTGAACGATTCTGACGAAGCGCAGGATCAGACTCAGGAGATATTCTGCAAAGTCTTTACGCGTCTGTCGGGTTTCCGCCATCAGTCCAGGTTTTCCACCTGGTTATATACGCTCACCCGCAATCACTGTTTCGATGTCCAGCAGTCGAGAAAGCGTTCACGCCATCATCTGTCGCTGGAAGAAGTAGGAGAGATGTTCATGGGGCAAACTACGTCTGACGAACCCTCGCTGGACGAACGCTGGCGCTTAGCCGAAGGAGCGTTGGCCCGCCTGCCCGTCCGTGATGAGCAGCTTCTGCGGGTCAAATACCTGATGGATAAAGAGATTGCAACGCTGGCCAGCGAGGAGGGAGTTAGCGTGAGTGCTATGAAGATGCGGCTAAAACGCGCCCGCGATTCGGCTAAATTACTTCATCGGCTCCAGCCCGTCGTGTAATATCCCGGCCAAAGGCTGAAGCCACTGAAATAAGCCTACTCACCGACTTGACGTGCCGTTGAAAGACATCATGGGGCTGACCGGCCTAAAAAATGTTCAACCGGGACTTATTGCGGCCGGGCTGATCGCCAAGGCCATCATGACAAAATTTTAAAACAGCATACAGGAGCCGACTGGGCCAGACAGGGCGGCATCGGGTCGGGCAAAATACGGAATTGAGCGGAGGTTACCAGCCAACCTGAAGCATCAGTTCAGGTACTTTTTATAGGTTGGCCTGTACCCGTTTAGATAAGCCAGCGGGGTCAGCAGGAGAAACAACACCTTCTGAACCGACCGACTGGGTTTTTCCAGCCGAAATACGTCCGAAAACCGGTTGGCCAGCAACGCAACCTGCAACAGGGGCGGTCTGCCGGCTGCGTTGACCTTCCCGTCGTTAGCCAGTCCGGTTGCGGTTTCAAGAAAAAATTCCGTATCCAGCGCCGGCTGCACCTGCCAGTTAACGATAGTTCGTTGACTAGACTGGTTCCACATTGAATGGACGGTCTTCGGCGGAATATGCAGTTCGTCGCCCGGCCGGAATGTTTTTACTTGCCCATCAATTCGGACAGTTAGCTCGCCGGACAGAATTTTGAAGTTTTCCTCCTGCCGGGGGTGATAGTGCGGGGCGGGTTCAACCGTCTGTGGCTGAAAAAGAGCCTCCATTTCCAGGAGTTGCCCGCCGGTGTCCTGAGCCGTATGGATAAATCGGATAGTCTGTCCGGTTATCCGATTCTGAATGGTTTTGTTCTGATAAGCCATGATATAAGGTTTAATAAGGGATCGACTACATAAGCTCCGCGCTGGAGTTCGCTCAGCAGGACTGATATCCGTTCGCCCGACAGACTTGCGGATACCTACTCTAAGCTAAGGCCAGTAACTCCGGCGTAGATGATTGCTCTTGTGATTCGAAAGCCGGGGCCAGAGTAAAACTGCGTCCAGCTATGCCCAAAGCCAATGACAACCCCTCTGAAACGGAATAAGTCTCTCATGAAGCGTCAGCCATCGACGGCTTTTGGGAAGGAGTCTACTTCCGAACGTATCAGGTGGATAGTCGTGCCGTATCATTCAGGCCGGAAGATTGGTGATGTAATCCAGGAAGGTAAAGGCAGGCGCACCAGCCGTGCCGCTGGCTTTTATATTGAAGGTGTTCATTGCCTGTTCTTCCGGATGAAACAGTTCGCTCATAGATGCGCCCAATTCATCCCGTGAATAGGCTAGTTAAGGTGGAGCAACATTGACCCAGCCCCAATCTGACCTCAACTTTGCTCCGTCTTCACAGATCAATCCGTTAGTCCTTCTTCCGATTATGCAATTAACCCGGTACTCTCTGACTAAACTTTTACCTTTCGCACTGCTAAGCCTGCTGGCCTGCGAACCGAAAACCGACAATGTAATCACCTCGGACGATCCGAACGTACAATTGCCGTCGCCAGGCACACCCACCGCCGTTGGTCAGCTGATTGGCGCTCCGGTTACCAAAACGATCGGCCTATCAGGCGGCTCACTCGTTACGCCCGATGGTAAATTTTCGCTGACGTTTCCAGCCGGGGCTGTCAGCAGGGAGACGGTCATTACGATACAGGCCGTTGAGACAATGCACTGGGCAAAAGCAACCCGTAAACGAATAATCCGGTTAAGGTGGGCATAGTGATTCTGAATCCCGGCTCCGGCCAGTTGATGGTATTCAGTACGTGATCAGTGACTATCAGAAGCCCTTGGACTTCGGCGTGGAGCCAGACTCAAGGGCGTGCAAATTACTGGGGTATACGCTCTGCATTGTCGGTTTCAGGTCAAATACTGCTATTTTAGCGTTTACGATCAACCGGACAGATGAGACAAAACAGGGCCTGGTTAGGGCAATTTTTCGGCCAGTGGCAGACGATAGAATTGAGAAGTGTTTGGAAACAAAGGTTCCGGATAGTGTCCGGTTGGGCTAACTAAGGCGGCCATGAGTTCAGTACGCCTGAGACGTCCTCGGTTTTTCTCTAAACTGGAGTGGTGGTATCACCTGCTGATGATGCCGGTGCTGTTCCCGCTTGGCAACTACTACTTCATTGGCCTGCGCTACTTTCGCGATCCGGTGACGTTTGCCGTCGGCACAGCGCTGGTGTGTGGCCTGTACTGGCTGTCGATTGTGGTACTGACTCTGGCCGTGAAACAGGTGATCCGCTGGTTTCCCGACGTGCGTCAGGCGCTACCCCGTACGCTGGTCATGCTGGCGGTGGTGGGTGGGTTGACGGTGGTGCTGGCCATTTTCGATGTCTGGACATATAGCCTGATACCGGTAACGGGCGTTCGGTTTACGTGGGCGGCCGTGCAGCCAATCTGGATTCTGGGGTTTATCTTCGATGTGTTTCTGTGCATTGCTCTCAGCGTTTTTTATACGTATGCGCAGTGGAAAACGTACCAGACCGAAAATGAGCAGTTAAAACGAACAGCCTTGCAGCACCAGTTCGACACCCTGAAAGGGCAGTTGAGTCCCCACTTTCTGTTTAACAGCCTGAACTCGCTCTCCTCGCTCATCGGCGACGATCCGGCCCGGGCCGAGCAGTTTGTGGACGATTTGTCGAAGGTATATCGGTATCTGCTGCAGGCAGGTAACCACCAGTGGATTAGTCTGCAGGCCGAATTAAGATTTATAACCATTTATGCCGGTCTGCTCCAGACGCGTTACGGGTCAAGTCTGCGTATCGAGCAGCAGGTGGCAAGGGCTTATCTGGAGCGAAGTTTGCCGCCCCTGAGCCTTCAGACCCTGATTGATAACGCAATCAAGCACAATGTAATGCTGACGAACAAGCCATTGCTGATTACCATTTCGACCACGACCGATGGCGAGCTTCGGGTGCAGAACAACCGGCAGCAGAAAACCATCCGGGTCGAAACCAGCCAGTCGGGGCTGGCGAATCTGCTGGCCAAATACCGGCTGATCGGGAATGAATCAGTGCGGATTGAACAGACCGATACCGACTTTACCGTTACGTTACCTCTGCTGACCGGGCCGCTGCCGACTACCATATCATGAAGCCGTTCGTGAAGAATATAGTCCTCTTCTGGCGAAGTCTGCCCTCGATTCGGCAGCAGACGAAATGGCACTTCGCGTTGCTGTTCCCGTGGTTTATTCCGTTGCTGACGTACTGGGTCGTCGGTCCGAAGTACTTGACGGATGGCTGGACGTTTGTATCGTCTACGTTGCTGAACCTGAGCATTGCGGGTTGCTGCCTGCTGACGCTCGACCAACTGACGCAGAAAGTTATTCGACATTACCCCGGAATTGGGCAGACCTGGCCGCGCGTGAGCTGGCTGTTGCTCGTTTTTATCCTTGTTACCCCGTTCTTCATCCTTGGGCCAATAGCCCTGTACTCGTATTTTCATTTATACGGGTATCAGCATGACTGGAGCACCACCCAGCTGATTCTGGTCGTGAATTTAGGCGCGAACGTGCTGTCGGTAGGGATTGACGAAAGTGTTTATTCGCTCAACCAATGGCGGGAAAACGCCATCGAGCGCGAGCAGTTACGCAAGGTGAATCTGCAAAGCCAGTTCGAAAGTCTGAAAGCGCAGGTAAACCCGCACTTCTTGTTCAATAGCCTGAACTCGCTTTCCTCGCTCATTGCCGACGAACCAGACAAGGCCGAACAGTTTGTGGATGAAATGGCGAAAACGTACCGGTATCTGCTGCAAACCAACGAAGGGGAGCTGACAACGCTGGCAACGGAATTAGGCTTCATTGACTCGTATTATCACCTGCTGAAGACCCGCTACCGGGCGGGTATTGATCTGACGGTTGATGTGCCGCCCCATTACCGCCAGCATCAGTTACCGCCCTTAACCCTCCAAATGCTGCTGGAAAACGCCGTGAAGCATAATGTGATTCTGGCGGGGCGTCCGCTGCACATTTCCATTACCACGACGGACGACGGATGGCTGCAGGTTCGGAATAATCTTCAGCGTAAAACGGGCCGCGTTGCGTCGAACCAGATTGGCCTGACCAATATCGCGGCAAAATACCGGCTGCTGGCGCAGGCTGACCCCATCGTTAGCGACGACAATGGCTATTTTACGGTTGTCCTGCCCCTGCTGGCCCCCCTGAGCGTGGCTAAATAAACGCAGCCGTTCACTAAGGATAGCCAATTCGTTACCGAATATATGCGTAAATTTGGGTGAACTAAATCAACTTGTTTTGGTCGTTCGCCCGCTTTTCATTCGCCGAGTATCGCGCGGTCCCTCGCTTTATACGCTTTCCTTCTGGTTGCTGTGCGTCAGTAACTTCTTGTTCTCAGCGAGTTTTTCCATGATGATTCCCGAATTGCCCGAGTACCTGACGCAACTCGGCGGGCGCGAATACGTCGGCTTAATCATCGCCTTATTTACGTTGACTGCGGGTGTTTCCCGGCCATTCAGCGGCAAACTTACCGATACGGTCGGGCGGGTACCCGTCATGGCCTTCGGCTCACTGGTCTGCTTTATCTGCGGGTTTCTGTATCCGTATCTGATTACGGTCTGGGGTTTTCTGACGCTCCGACTCATTCACGGCTTTTCGACGGGCACCAAGCCTACAGCCACATCGGCTTACGTGGCCGATGTCGTGCCGGCCACGCGCCGGGGCGAAGCCATGGGCATGCTGGGCCTGTTTACAGCCATGGGCATGTCGCTTGGGCCAGCCATTGGCAGCTGGCTTGCCGATTCGTATTCCATGAACGTCATGTTCTGGACCTCGTCGGCCTTTGCCCTGCTGTCGATTGGGATTCTGCTCCGGATGCCTGAAACGCTGGTCAATACGCAGCCTTTCCGGTTTAGTCTGCTGCGGCTGAAAAAGAACGAAATTTTCGACAAGCAGGCTTTGCCGCCTTTCATCGTCCTGCTGCTGCAGTCGTTCTCGTCGGGGGTGATTCTGACCGTTATTTCAACAGTAAGCTCTTCGCTGGGTATTACCAACAAAGGACTCTTTTTTACGGTCTATACGGTTGCCTCGCTGGCCGTGCGGCTGGCCTTCAGCCGTTCGTCCGACCGGCACGGGCGCGTGCCGGTCCTGCTGATCTCAACCGTGGTACTGGCTATTTCGATGGGTATGCTGATGCTGACCAACTCGACAGTCTGGTTCTGGACGGCGGCTATCTTTTACGGGATGTCGTGGGGAATGAACTCACCAACGGTGCAGGCCTGGACCGCCGACCTGAGCGATGAACAGACGCGCGGCCGGGCGATGGCAACCATGTACATTGCCCTCGAAGCCGGTATCGGCATTGGCGCGGTGGTGGCGGGCTGGTTGCTGAATCATGTCGCGGGCAAAGCAGGGCTGGATGCTTCCTTTGGTATGGCGGGCATGCTGGCTGTCGTAGCAGTCATTTACCTGGTCTTCTTCCAACGTAAAACGGTTCGTCAGCCCATAGCCGACTGATCATCGCATTACGCCCATAGCCGACGAATGGACGCTAAACTCACCGACGCTATTGAGCCCCGAATCAGGCCGCTGGTCGATGCCCTGAACGCGACGGGGCTGGTTCAGACGTTTTCAAGCTGCGAGGGTCACTACGCTCCCCACGACCAAACGCTCGTTGACCGCAATCGGGCCGAAGTTCGGTTCGTACCCATACCAGGCGTTTCGATGGAGCGGGTTGAACAGCTACTAGCCGGGCTGCTGACGAGCTTCAAGGTACGGCATGGCCTGATTCCAATAAACCTGATCGGGTATAAGCTGTACACGCCCATTGATGACGTAACGATTGAGGAAACGTTCGTGCTCGAACTGCGGCCCTTCAACCGGTTCGACCCGCCCGAGCGTAAGCGGGCGGATACCGACCGGGCCGTGGAGCAAGTTGTGCAAAGTCTGACCGGGCTGATAATCCCGCCCGGCCAGACACGCCTTATAGAATGAACTGGCTTAAATCCCGGTTCTGAACCAGACTGTTCAGCTTTTCACCGACCAACTCCTTCGTAACGACAACATGCGCATTCGCGCCGATGACGTCGGGGATGTCGAACATGAAATCGTTCATGAGGTGGCTCAGGACGGTCTGTAACCGGCGCGCGCCAATGTTTTCCACCTCGCTGTTGACCTCAAATGCAATCCGGGCGAGTTCGCGCAGGGCATCGTCGTCGAACGTTAATTCGACGTTCTCCGACGCCAGCATGGCCTCGTACTGCTTCGTCAGGGCGTTACGCGGTTCCTTCAGAATCTGGTAAAAATCATCTTCGGACAGGCTCTGCAGCTCCACTCGAATTGGGAAACGACCCTGCAACTCCGGGATAAGGTCGCTGGGTTTGCTGACGTGGAAGGCCCCGGCTGCAATAAACAGAATGTGGTCGGTATGAATGACGCCGTACTTGGTATTGACCGCGCTGCCCTCGACAATCGGCAGCAGGTCGCGCTGTACGCCCTCGCGGCTGACGTCTGGCCCGCCTGAGCCACCGGCGCGGCTGGAGGCTACCTTGTCAATTTCGTCGATGAAGATGATCCCGGCGTCTTCGGCCTTACGAATGGCTTCTTCCTTCACCTCGTCCATGTCGATGAGCTTGGCGGCTTCTTCTTCCAGCAGGATTGTGCGGGCTTCGGCGATGGTCACTTTTCGTTTTTTGCCGCGTTTGGGCATCATCCCGCCAATCATCTCCTGAAGGTTCATCATGGACAAGTCATCGACGGCTCCGCCCATAATCCCGATGTTTGGTGTCTGGCTCTGCTGAACATCAATTTCGATCTTGCGGTCGTCCATTTCGCCGGAGCGAATTTTCTCGCGGAAACGCTCGCGGGTACGCTCGTTCAGTTCGGCATCCGGGTCCAGCTTTTCGTTCTCAAAGCCCAGATGCTGACCGTTGGCGGGCTTGACGGGCGGAATCAGGATGTCCAGAATGGCATCTTCGACCATCTGCTGCGCCCTCGCCTTGACGGCTTCTTTCTTGGCCGCCCGCACCATATTGACCGCCTGCTCGACCAGGTCGCGCACCATGCTCTCGACGTCGCGGCCGACGTAACCGACTTCCGTAAATTTGGAAGCTTCGACTTTAATGAAGGGCGCATCGGCGATTTTTGCCAGCCGTCGGGCGATTTCGGTCTTGCCGACGCCCGTTGCGCCGATCATCAGGATGTTGTTGGGCGTAATCTCGCGCTGCATGTCGGCTGCGCTGTTCATCCGGCGCCAGCGATTTCTGAGCGCAATCGCTACGTTTCGTTTGGCATCATTCTGCCCGATTATGTATTGATCCAACTCGGCAACAATCTGCCGGGGCGTAAGGTCTTTGAGTAACTGAGTCATTGAAAAGCAGAACGCGCTTTGCGCGCATTTATCTAGACAAACACAGGAAACAGGAAAATGTGTCGGTGATGAACTCAAATTCCCAATAATGCCGGCAAAAGTAGGCAGGCAGTGACGGAAAACCAGCACTAGTTGAGCAGCCGATCCAGGTCTATCCGCAGCGACAACTGACTGCTACCGCCCGCCGTTGGCACGGCCGAAAACCGGCCATAAGTTAACTGAAACCCATGCGCCTGCACCGACGCCCCGAACGAAATACTTGCGCCCCCGCCACCCGTCAGGAGTTTGCCTTCCTGTCGCTTCTGATGGTTATAACCAGCGAGCAGATGCACGTTACGGCTGATGAGAAACTCGATGCCGACGCTCAGGTGCCGGGCGGCTTTCTCAACGATGCTAACGGTTTGCGGAATTGGGTTGCCGTTCAGATCGTAACGCACATTGAGATTCGGATCATTATAGCTGATGTCGAACCGTTGAAGATGATGAGCCGTCAGGGTCAGCCGGATAGGGGCGTAACGAGGTTTGAGCGTAACCCCCGCCTGCAGATCGAACGGCAGGTCGGCATCGGTGGGACCGAAGTTGTTGATCAGATACCCGACGTTTTTGGCGACTAATCCGAACGTTAGCTCCTGCTTCGGATGCCGCCAGATACCACCGAGATCGGCCAGAACGCCAAAGGCCGAGTAAGTTTCAATGGCTGACCCCACCGCTTTGATTGTTGCCCCCAGCGTAAAGTTGCCCTCCGTGCGGGCGTGACTCAGGCTCAGGGCATAGTCGTCGGCCCGGAACGTGCCGAGCAGATTCCCGGCCGGATCGGTCAGGTCAAACTGACCATAGCTGAGATACTGCAAACCCATAGCCCACGTTCCCCGGCTTTTAATCGGCAAGCCATACTGCAGCGTATAATATTTAGCCGCTGCCAGATACGGCATTAGACTAATGGAAAGCTGATTGTCAGGCAACGAATCGGTAAGGGCGGGGTTGTTCAGGTGGTACGACCCATCCGGGCGCGTTGCCGTAGCTACCTGACCGCCGAGAGCCGCTACGCGGGCGTGGGTTGGTAAGTCCAGAAACGAAAAAACACGCTGCCCGCCGAAGGGCTGGGCGTTCACTACCGAGGAGGTGATCAGAATCAATAAAGAAGCGAAAAATGCTTTCAAGTCAGGAGATGAGCAGTGCGCTACAAAGAAAAGCCAATTTTTCGGCCCGTTATATAACGAGCTTAACTTCTTAACCGGTGCAGTGTACTGGAACCTGATGAGCCTGAAACTAGAAAAAGAATGTGCACGGATGACCAAATGCAATCGAGTCGGTTGGAATTGTAAAGAAAAATTAACTTTGCCCACACTTGACGCCAACAAACCAACTCATGCAGACCGAAACCCGTCCGGATACCCAGCCCGCTACCAATACCAAGCCGACTAAGCCGCAGCTACTTGCCCAGAAAAACGCCGAAGCCGAACTGGGCGGGGGCCAAAAACGCATTGACGCCCAGCACGCCAAAGGAAAACTAACGGCTCGTGAACGTATCGCGCTGCTGGTTGATGAGGGCTCTTTTGAAGAAATCGGCAAGTTTGTCATGCACCGCACCCGCGACTTCGGTTTGGACAAAGAGCATTACCTCGGCGACGGCGTCGTGACGGGTTACGGCACGGTCGAGGGACGACTGGTGTATGTGTTTGCGCAGGACTTTACGGTATTCGGGGGTGCTCTGTCGGAGACGCATGCCGAAAAAATCTGCAAGCTGATGGACCTGGCCATGCAGAACGGCGCGCCCATCATTGGTCTGAACGATTCAGGCGGGGCCCGCATTCAGGAAGGGGTTCTGTCGCTGGCGGGTTACGCCGACATTTTTTACCGGAATACGCGGGCTTCGGGCGTAATTCCACAGCTTTCGGCCATCATGGGGCCCTGTGCGGGTGGGGCAGTGTACAGTCCGGCCATCACCGACTTTATTTTCATGGTTGAGCATACGAGCTATATGTTCGTGACGGGTCCCAACGTAGTCAAGACCGTTACGCACGAGAACGTAACGGCTGAGGAACTTGGCGGAGCCAGCACCCATAGCACTAAGTCGGGCGTAACGCACTTCGCCTGCGAAAATGAGCTGGCCTGTATTCAGCAACTCAAAAAACTGCTCAGCTATATCCCGCAGAACTGCGAGGATGAACCGCCGATGCTCCCGTATGAACCGGCGGAGGAAGGTCGCCCGACTCTGAGTACCATAATCCCCGACAATCCGAACCAGCCGTATGATATGCGGGAGGTGATCGAGGAACTAGTGGACGCGGGTTCGTTTCTGGAGGTACACAAAAATTTTGCCGAAAATATTGTCGTTGGCTTTGCCCGCATTGCCGGACGAAGTATCGGCGTGGTAGGTAACCAGCCCGCTGTTCTGGCGGGCGTACTCGACATTCACGCCAGCACCAAAGCCGCCCGGTTTGTGCGGTTCTGCGATAGCTTTAACGTACCCTTGCTGGTGCTGGAAGACGTGCCGGGGTTTCTGCCCGGCACCGACCAGGAATGGAACGGCATCATTACGAACGGGGCGAAGCTGCTATATGCGTTCTGCGAGGCCACGGTACCCCGCGTAACGGTTATCACCCGCAAGGCCTACGGTGGCGCCTACGACGTCATGAATTCCAAGCATATCGGCGCCGACATGAACTTTGCCTGGCCATCGGCCGAGATTGCCGTAATGGGTGCCAGCGGAGCCGCCGAGATCATCTTCAAACGGGAGATTGCTGAGGCTGAAGATCCACAGGCAAAACTGCAGGAGAAAGTGCAGGAGTACACCGAGAAATTTGCCAATCCGTACCGGGCCGCACACCGGGGCTACATCGACGAGGTCATCATGCCCGACCAGACCCGCCAGAAACTCATCCGGGCGTTTACAATGCTGGAAAACAAGGTAGCCACACTGCCTCGAAAAAAGCACGGAAATATTCCGTTATAAGTCCAGATAGATTGTATGGCAAATCCATCCCCAAAAAAGTCCGGCAGTTTGCTCCGAACCGTTCTGATTGGTCTGCTGATCATCTTCAGTCTGGCCCTGATCGTCGGCACATTATCCGTCCTGTTCCCCTGATGGAGTAGCGGGTTTAATTCAGGTCCGGATCGAGCGTTGAGTTATCGGGCTGACGTTCATTGTCATCATCGCGGCTGCGGGCTTTCTGGCGACTCAGGCGGTAGCTGAAGCCAATGAGCCCAATCCGGCTTTCACGCTTGCCCAGGCTGGTTGCCTGAAAGTTCGGGCCAAACGTATCGCTCCGGAATTGCAGCGTGTTGAAAATGTCGCTCACCCGCAGGTTCACCGTGCCGCGCCCGTTCAGCACGTCCTGTTTTACGCCAATATCGACGTTGAAAAAGCTGTTAATCGTACCCTGTGCAATCAGAAACGGCGAACGGTAATTGACGGCAACCTGAATAGCCATTCCGCGCACGGGGCGCATTGTTGAGGTCAGGCGGCCCGTCCAGCTACGGTTAGTTCGGGTCAGAATACCCGGTACGTCGGCGCTGGCCTGAATAGACCGCTGAAAGAACGTAACGTTGCCATTGGCTTTCCACCACCGGGTAATTTCCTGCTCCAGCACAATCTCCAGTCCGTAATTCTGCGAACGGTTCAGGTTTAGCTGGGCTTGCTCCGTTATGCCGTCTTCGCGCAGGGTGCGGTAACTGGTAATTTCATTATTGGTCTGCCGATAGAACAGCGACGACGTTAGAGCGGTTGTCTTGCCCGTCCAGAGATGACTCAGCTCAAACGAATTGATCAGTTCCGGATTGAGCAGCGGATTACCAAAACGAATGTTCAGAGGGTCCTGTAAGTCAATAAACGGGTTCAGTGAACGCACCGAGGGGCGGTTAATCCGCCGGGTATAATTCACCTGGAGTTTCTGCGCCTGACTAAGGTTGTAATTGACAAAAGCGCTGGGAAACAGGTAAATATACTGCCGGGTATTCTGCTGGTTGGTTGTCCGCTGATCGGTGTTGATCAGGGTGTGTTCTGTCCGCAGGCCTACCTGGTAGCTAAATTTCTTCAGTTCGTTGCCATAATTGACATAGGCTGCGCTGGTACGTTCATTATAAATAAAGTTATTGCTGATTGCTGTATTCAGGACCCAGCTTCCGTTCTGCAGGTTTTCAAAGACGTAATCGGCACCCAGCAGACGCGACGTGTATTTAAGCCCTGTTTCGAGTCGCTGTCTGCGTTTCAGCGGCTCAATGAAGTCGGCCTGGAGCACCATAATGCGGTTGTTGCGGCTGTTTTGTGCACGTTGCTGGCCAATCAGAAAGCTGGGCGTCAGCAGGTTTTCAGGCAGGGTTGTGGTATTGACAAAGTCCTGCCGTTCCATTCCACGATTGGTTGAGAGCGTGCCATCGACCGTTAACTCCCGGCCTTCCTTGCCAAAGGTACGGCGATAGCCGGCTTTATAATCCAGGCCACGTTCAGGTTCACGCTCTTCGTTCAAACGGAGCGTTTGCCCCAGCGATCGGCGGCTGGCATCCTGCGTATCGAAGGTTTCTACCTCCGAGTCATAACTGTATTCAGGCCGGTACAGCGCCGATATGCTGACGTTGTCGCGGGGCGACAGTGCGTAGTCGAAACCGAGCCGCAGGTTGTTGTTCACCCGCCGACGAATGGCATCGTTACGTTGGGCCAGGTAACTGACCGAATCGGCGAACAAGTTCTGGCGGTCCGAGATCCGGTACTGAAACCGCCGGTCAGCCCGGAAGTTATAACTGCCGAATACGTTCAGTTTTTTAAACCGGGCGTTCAAGTTAACCGAGGCATTGTATTTGTCGCGCGTACCGATATTAACCTGAGCCGTGCCATTAAAGCCGGGGGCGCGTTCTTTCTTCAGAATGATGTTAATAATTCCGGCGGCACCATCGGCGTCGTAGCGGGACGAAGGGTTCGTAATCACCTCAATGCGCTCAATATTGCTGGCCGGAATCTGATCCAGCACCGCCTGCCGGTCGAGGCCCGTCAGGCCCGATGGTTTACCGTCTACCAGAACGATGACGTTGCTGCTGCCGCGCAGACTGAGCGTACCATCCACATCGAGCGTAACAGACGGTACATTCTGCAGAATATCTACCGCTGAACCACCCTGCGCAATCGGCAACTGATCGACGTTGACAATCTTTCGGTCGAGCGAGTATTCGTAGGCCTGCCGCTGGCCCTGCACAACAACTTCCGCCAACTGCCGGGTGGCCTGCGCAATAACGATGTTCCCCAGATTCACAGCCGGGTTAGCCGCCCCAATCGTAACCCGGGGTATTTGCTTTGATGCATACCCAAGGCTCTGAACCAGGACGTAATAGGTATCAGGTACTAGATTGGGAATGGAGAAAAACCCTTTTTCATCGGTCAGACCGCCCGTAACGGAGCTGGAGTCACTGGCCCGGAAAACGCCAATGCTGGCAAACTCGACGGGGAGTTTTTTACCATCCTGCGTAGCGACCAGCCGCCCGCTGAGTGTTCCTATCCGCGCAGTGGCTTCATCGTCATCGGTAGCAGCGTTGCCGGGTGCGGGCTGCGGTACCGTAGCGGTTGAAGGCGTATCGAGGCCGTTGATGGCCGGGGAAGACTGGCCGGGCGCGGTCTGAGCATCCGATTGATTCGTCGGGTTCAGTAGGGTGGAATCCGCAAGTGTCGAGGTACCGGGGCGGGTTGTATCCGGCTGCACACCGATTGCCTGGAGCAGACCATTCTTCGCAGCCGATGGCTGCTGGGCACTGGCTGCGCTCAGACTTAAACAGATAATAGAACCGGTACAAAGCAGGAACGAAAACTTCATTAGTAAACAGAAAAAATAGAAACCCTATTCTTTCCTAACCGATATTTGAGGGCTCTGTTTCCTTAGAATTTGCTTATAAATCAGACGGTTCGCTTCAGTATCCGTGGCCACACTTTCAAGCAAAGGCTTAAAACCGGGTCATGAAAACCACCTTGGCGAGGACTTTGGTCAGGCTAACCACTGTCTCGTCTTACCGTTTTAAATCGATGAATCAGGTGATCTAAGACTATTCAGGAGGCCGTTCCTATCCGGAATTTCTATTCGTTAAGATGTGGAATACGGTATGCGTTACGCACCAGAACGCCAGGGAGCGAAACAGTTGACAGGCGTCCCCTTAATTCAGATGGAACGGTTGAGGCTTTCGATCCGGCAGCTTTGCGGTATGAATCAGACTCAACAGCAGCAGACCGATAATTAGGGCAACGGCCAGCAGCAACGTAGCGTGGATGGAGCTACCGGCAGCCTGGCGGTGAGCTACTTTTACTTCGTTCTGACCGGTCTGGTCCTGAATGTGCGCCAGCTCATGAAGGGCCAGTACGCCCTGGTGGAATAACTCCTCCCCGGGTGTTTTAAAGAGGTGAACAGCCGCCTGGTGTTGACCACTCGCTTCCAGATGCAGCACATTATGTTCCAGACGGATATACTGATTTCGATTGGCCTTGAACGTCCGTAACCAGTTGGCTTCGCTGGCCGAAAGTTTCGTCCGCTCGAGTTGATGAATTAATTGAGAGCTACCCGTATCGTAACGCTTTAACTGAGCTTTCAGGACGGATGCTGACCCCGTCGACTGGTCTGCCAGGTAGCTATCCAGCAGGAGCCGTTTGGCATGTAAATTTTCGCTCAGATACACCAAATCTACGGCAGGCTGCAGCCGGTCTACATACACTGACGCGACAACCTGATCCAGATCCCTTACAACCTGCTTCATACTCAGGGAAGTAAGCACAAGCACGAGCATAATTCCCAAAAGCAAACCGGACGCTTTTACTTTCTGCTGAATACCAAAGGATACTTTCATAACGTATTGGATAAAGCATGTTGGGTTTATATTTTAACGTCCGCATACTGATTGAAGCCTGCCAAACCTGAAAAATCTGAACAGTTGATGAATGTCCGTGATTTACCGGCAGACCCAACCGACTTAAAGGTGTCGAATCTCGTGCCAGAACCGTCGGATAAACGCTCGTTCCTGACGGGAGATACCCTCGTGGGCTCGGGCAACCCGGCGCAGGATGCTGACAAATCGTTTTTTGGTTTGTTCGTTTAGTTCTACCCGCTGAGCCATTAGCCGGCGCATACCAAACGCATAGGCCTCATCGACCGATTCACCCGTGTTTTCCCGAATAAAATAGGCGTAAATGACTAAATCGGCATGGGGGTCGCTGGCGAACAGCTCCCGGACAGTCTGTATTTCTTCCCGTTGCAGAGAGCCGTCCAGTTTGGACAGTGCATAAACAAGACTGCCTAAACCCATACAAAGGTCAGGAGAATACATGGGTGAGTTCGACTTGGAAACCATACGGATGCTCTGTTTATGGGGTGAGAAGAAACAATGACTTGGCTGCTCAGGATACGTTCAGGCATAGGAAGAAGCTGCTAACTGATGAAATACACGTTCATCCAGCCGGTATCGGTCGTTCAGCGTAAGACTGCTTCGGGCCGTGAATAAGGCGTAGTTCACCGCGTTGTAAACCAGCCAGTAGGAGGGACGTGACCCCAGCAGACGCTCTTCCAGCCGTAATCGTTCCTGCGCCTGTTTAGCCAGTTGAACCGGAATAGGTAGGGTGCGCAGGAGCCCCTCAGTCGCCCCGGCGACTCCTGTCTGCTGGAAGTGGTCATAAACTGTAGTCGTTAACGTTTGAGTTGCCCGCAGGTGATCGGCCAGCAAATCATGCAATCGCTGCTGAAACAGCTCAAGTGTGATTCGGCTATGATGGATTTTGCGGATGGCCGGGCCAGTCTGCGCTGATCGGCTCTCCCCCGACTGACTTTTAGTAGTTCGTGTTTTTCTTCCGTCCGACTGCTGGCCGAGCCAATGCTGATAAGCAGATAAATTATCGAATAAGTCAGCCCAGCCCATCAACCCATTCTGACAGATGGCCCGGTACATACTGCTGCCCATTGAGGAGGTTGTATCCAGGAGTGTAGTAAGCGTTTGACCCTGTATGCTGAACGGAGTTTTGCCGTTGTAACTGTTCGTTAGAATCAAACTGCGTTGCAGCCACTCGCCACCCACCGACTGCGCATCGGGCAGAATAATACTGATACTGAATTCACCCGTGGTTGTGTATTTAATCTGGAGCGTATAATCAGTTAGTAAATTATCGACAACTTGCTGGATTACCCGGTTAGGGATAATCGTATAATCGGCGCTCTGAATCCCGTAAATAGTCTTTCGGCCGCCAGTCGGCTGGCCCACAACTAATTGCTGACGATCCGTTGCCATAATTTCGTAATCCGGCAATAGGTCGGCAAGCCAGACAGGCTCAACCGGAAAGCATATGTCTTCCCAGGAATCTGTAGACCGCGGCTGAGAGCTAATGGATGTCATAATTTACGGCTGTATTTTTGCAATTGTAAATTTGCAATCGTATTTTTAGTAAAGCAAGCTATTTGTCTTTTATAGTTTAGGCTTGCTCTCTATACGTGTTGATATAGAATAGGGGTAAAGTTTTAACCGTAAAGCTATGACCAGTCTAGATAATAATCAGGAGTTGAGGGCTAATACGGATTGCTGGTTGCCAATCAGTTACCTACTATTGATAGGCACAACCTTATTTGCCAGTTTATGGGCGGAAATGAAACGGCAGCAGGTGCTTGTAAACGATGCTTACGTTAATGAGCAGCCAGCGGGCACTGCAGAGAGCTGTAACTGTCTATTCTGTTTTAGAACAGCCTCGGGTAGGTAATAAAACTCTTCAATTACGTTCTGGCCTGATTTATTGGTGCCTGAAAGCGTAATTATTCTGCAAAGCGAATTCTTTCTCTGAAGAAAATGCCGTTGCTACGTGGCATCAATAGCGTCCAGAATCACGGCGCAGGCTTCCCGAATCTGCTCTTCAGTGATGATTAAGGGCGGGGCGATACGCATCGAATTATTGCAGAACAGGAACCAGTCGGTGATAACGCCCTGCGTAATGGCGCGGTCGATGACAGGCTTGAGTGTGTCGAACGAGTCGAACTCGGCCGCCAGCATCAGCCCTCTGCCGCGTACCTCCCGAATGGCCGGATGGTTGAGCAATTGCCGGAATAACTCTCCTTTGGCCTCGGCCTGTTCGTGCAGTTTTTCCTGCTGGATAACGTGGAGGGTTGCCAGTGAGGCCGCGCACGAAACCGGATGCCCGCCGAAGGTCGTGATATGACCCAGAATGGGGTTGTTCTTAAACACGCTCATCACCTCCGCCGAACTAATAAACGCCCCAATGGGCATACCGCCCCCCATGCCTTTGGCGCAGACCAGTACGTCGGGCTGGACGCCAAACCCTTCGAACGCCCAGAAGGTGCCGGTCCGCCCGAAACCCGTTTGAATTTCGTCGAAGATCAGCAGTGCGCCCATGTCGGTACAGCGCTGGCGAACGGCCTGTAGATATGCCGCGTCGGGTACTCGGATTCCCGCTTCGCCGGCTACTACCTCAATTACGACGGCTGCGGTGCGGGCGCTGATCTTCGAAATATCTTCCCACGCGCCGTGTCGAATATGCCGAACGTCCGGCAGCAGCGGCCGGTAGTTCTGTTTAAAATTCTCGTCGCCGGAAAGCGATAAAGCGCCCTGCGTAGCGCCGTGGTAGGCATTAAAGCAGCTAATGAATTCGCTGCGGCCGGTATAGCGTTTAGCCAGCTTCATCGCGCCCTCGATGGCTTCGGTGCCGGAGTTGGTAAAATACACGTTGTCCAGGCCAGGCGGTAGGGTCTGAGCCAGCGCGTGGGCAAGCTGCGTCTGGGGCGTCTGCACGTATTCGCCATACACCATCAGGTGCAGATACTTGTCCAGCTGGGCCTGAATGGCCTGTAGCACCCGCGGGTGACGATGCCCCACGTTACTGACGCCAATACCCGAAATTAAGTCGATATATCGCTTATCACCCGCCGAGAAACTGTCGGTGCCGTAGAGATAAATGCCTTCGGCCCGCTCGATTTCCAGGGCTAAGGGAAACTCGGAAGTTTGTGCGACGTGCTGAAAAAACAATTGCCGGTGCGTAACCGAATGCATAAGCCAGAACTATTGCGCGTTGGCGTACAGAAACCACGTCACTACTTCTCGAAGAAGCAGACGCTCCCGCCAACCCAATCTTTATTTTTGTTGAAATTAACGCCGATCATCTCGCCCCGGCTCAGTCGGCTAAGGTTTGTGATGAGCGTCGGCTGAGCGTCTTCCTTCGGCCAGATGAACAGCATTCGGATTTCGCATTTGACCAGGCCATCGGGCGATTGAATGACGGGTTCGTACTTAACCTTACGCTGAAGCAGATACCCATTTCGTTGCTCGGCCGGGATCTCGTCGAGGTCGGCGGGGGCGATGTGGAGTTTGACGCCACTACCCGCAAACGAAAACAGCGGTTTCAGAACGTAATTGTCCAGATCGCCGGGATATTCGTCTAAATCCGACAGGAAAAAGCTGTCGGGAACGTAAGGGCTTTTCAGTAAAGGCAGTGTGTATTTACTGATGCGGAAGAACCAGTTCGGATGCCCTACCCACTCAACATCAACGTCGTCGGTCAGCTTAAAATCGGTTTGCAGATCCGGAAAGTGACGAAGATCATCGAAAATCAAGCGGTTGTAAATTCGCTTAATGGGAATCTGGCGACCGTCCTTTTCGTAAAACAACTGCCGGCCGTTTTTCCGAATTTTAGTCAAGCAAACCGGTGCAACGCCTGTATACTGTTCGGTCAGCGTAAAGTCAATGCGGGTTTTCTGCTTTTCGGGATAAATCTCCAGCAGAATCACTTCTTCCGGATTGCAATCCCCTACGAGTAACTGACGCATCTTCTCCAGGTAGTCGGCGTTGTTATCCACGTTAAACAGATGCGATAGATCGCTCGGTATCGGGAAATGAGCGCGGAACTGATCGGCAACGTAAGGCTGAAAACCGTATAGCGACGGAAATCCCTGGAGCTCGATCAACTGCGGGGTTAGCTCGTCAGACTCATCGGTACAGACGGCGAAATCAATCGCCAGAAACTGCGTATGCGCGTCTTCGTTCGGGACCCGCAGTTCGTCCGGAATCGCCTTATCCGTCAACGACTTAAAATCGTCGCGCGTAAGAACCGAGACAATATCCCCGCAGGCTGCCAGCAATTTATCGGTCAGGCGTTTCGGGACAAAAACCGGCGTTTCGGCTATACGAAAATCCAGCTGACCGGGAAAGTCAGCTTCAATTTTGTCGAGAAAGCTCCGGTAAAGTTCCGGGCTGAAAGCGTGGTTGTAGGCTTGGCGGACAGGCTGGAGCATAAGAATCGAAATGGAGTACAGGCTTAACCAGAATACCAAGATTCCGGTTAAGCCTGTCGGATATATTCTCTTGCGGGCGACAATGAACGAATGGCCTGCCGAAGAAAACCGGGCAGGATCACCGACTCGGTCAGGGCAATCTTGTCGGGGTCCTGCAGGTAAGCAACCATGTCGTCGTATTTGTCCTGCCCGAAATTTGTTACGATCTGATTGCGTTTCTCGTCGGTCAGAAAATAGCGCAGCATCCCCTCGTTGTCGGCCTCGGGGTGGAACTGCGTCCCTACAATCTCGTCGGAGAAGCGAATCGCCATGACTGCCCGGGGCAGATCAACATGCGGCCGGATTTTCTCCAGACAAAGAATCCGCGCACCCATCTCTTCCATTCGTTCCAGATCCGGTTCGGTAACCTGATAGTCGCGTGAGTCCACGGCGTAGAACGGGTCCGGCAGCGGTTTCAGCACCGCATCAAAGTGGCCGTCGTCGGTCTTATGAATCGGGAAAATACCGAACGATGTTGATTTACGCCGGCTCAGTTCACCGAGTTTCAGATGCCGCGTCACCAGCTGAAACGAATGACAGATCAGGAAAACGAATTTTTTACGCTCGTTATGGCGATTCCAGTCAAAAAGCTGGTCAATCAGCTTAAAATAAGGCTGCTCCCAGGGTTCGTCGGACGCCAGCGGACTGCCCGGACCTCCTGACGAGATATATACATCATACGCTAATCCAGGAATCTCGTTGCCGGCGCGAACGTTAAAAACGTCAAAGGCCAGTTCGGCATGGTCGTTACCCTGTACGTTCCGGATCAGCTGCAAAATACAACGCATGCCTTCGTTCGCATGGTTGTTGTTCATATCCAGAACGGCAATTTTTACTAAACTCATAGGTGTCAGTTACGGTAAATGAAGTGTTGATGACCGTTCAGAAGATAACTACCCGATTCCGAAAGAAGTTTCCTCAACTATATAATCCACAAGGCGTTTCAGATCATTGTGTTCCTGAAAAGCGGCCAGCTGGCGGTCGGCGCCGGTGCCCATGTCAAGGATTTTGAGGGCATATTCACATTCGGCACGGCTACCCAGTTCGTCCACTACGTCGTCGATAAAATTGAGCAGTTCGTGAATAAGCTCATGCGTTGGCACTTCGGCCTGTTTGCCAAAATCAATGAGTTTACCCTCAATGCCGTAGCGGGCTGCCCGCCATTTATTCTCATTGATGAGAATGCGCCGGTAGGGCCGGAAATTGAGGTTCTGCTGGTGTAATTTATAAATCTTAGCTACCAGCGCCTGCATAATGGCGGCCAGGCAGATAGTCTCGTCAACGCGCATGGGCACGTCGCAGATGCGGAACTCGATTGTGTTGAAGAAGGGATGCAGCCGGATGTCCCACCAGATTTTCTTACCGTTGTCGATGCAGCCCGTTTTAACAAGTAGACTGATATACTCGTCGTACTCGGCGGCCGACGCAAAGAAGTCGGGAATACCCGTGCGGGGAAACTTGTCGAACACCTTCGAGCGGTACGATTTGAAGCCCGTATTACGTCCCCGCCAGAATGGCGAATTGGTTGAAAGGGCGTAAACGTGCGGCAGAAAATACCGGACGGCATTCATAATCTGGATACCCTCGTTCCGGTTCTCGATGCCTACGTGAACGTGCAGGCCGAAAATCAGGTTGGAACGCGCCACGTCACGCATTTCGGTGATGAGCTGGTCATACCGCTCGTTGGGCGTAATAAGCTGGGTCTGCCAGTCCGAGAAGGGATGCGTGCCAGCGGCTGCTATCTTCAGATCCTGCTGAGCCGCCAGGTCGATGATCATTTTGCGGAGGTAGGTAACCTCATGGCGGGCATCCTGTATATTCCGGCAGATGTTAGTGCCCACTTCGACGACCGCCTGGTGCATTTCTTCTTTAACGCGCTCCTGAAGGATGATTTTACCGCCGTCAACAATCTTCGACATGTGCGAACGCAGTTCGCCGGAGTTGGGGTCTATTGTCTGAAATTCCTCTTCGATTCCGAGCGTAAATACGGGCATTGGTGCGTTGGGTTAGAAAAGTACGTGTTTGTACAGGTTGAACAAACTGAGAGGTAAGATACCTTTTTTTCAAAAACCTGACGGGTGGGCTAAGGGTTTTCAGAAAAACAAATCCTGACGGATTTGAGCCTCAGGGTTTTGTAAATGCGTAAAGTAGCGCGACCCGATTGCGGCTGTAAAGTAAGGCTCAAGAGTTATTTAGATAAGGCTCAACAAGGAGATTTTCCCGGATTCTGTGCTTTAGATACGGAGCGTTTACCTAAACCTGTACGGGAATGAAATGTAACTGGCACGACGTCCTCGCTGGGTCAGGTGTATCGAAGCGGTTTTTAGTGCTGTCTGTCTTCTTGTGGATTCAAATGGGCTGCAGTGCGCCGGCTTTTGCCCAACTGGCTGGAAAAACTGAGTCTTTATTTGACGGAAGAACCCTGACCGGCTGGAAGACCGTTGATCCGTCCCATGAGAAACTGTGGTTCGTTAAAGACAGCGTTATCCGCAGCGGTGACGGGCTGAAAAAAATACCGGAGAATACGTATCTGCATACGCTGAAAGACTACGGCAATTTTGAATTTCGTTGCCTGTTCCGGTTGTCGGGCGATCCGGCAACGGGCATGATTAACAGCGGAATTCAGTACCGATCCATCCTGGAAGGCGGTAAAATAGTTGGTTATCAGGCCGATATTGGCAATGGGTACTGGGGCGATATTTACGATGAACACCGGCGTGGCAAACTCGCTGGTGGTGATCTGAGCGTTCTTAAACGCATCCTGAAAGAAGATGGCTGGAACAGCTACATCATTCGCTGCAAAGGCAACCGTCATGAACTGTATATCAACGGGGTAAAAACCTGTGACTACACCGAGCAGGACAGCCGGATTCCGCAAAAAGGAGTTATTGCCGTTCAGATTCACAGCGGTGGAGTTGCTCAGGTGGAGTTCAGAGACCTGACCATATCGGAACTGTAACGCCCTGCCCCAGTTTATTCCTATCCTTAACTTCCGCAATTGCGACTGATTCTATGAACAAGTCCTGTTTGCTCATACCTTTCTTTTCTGTCGTTTTATTGCTGCCTGAAACGGACTGTCTGGGGCAGGTTTCCAAAGTGAAATCCGGGCGGGACACCGTAACGGTCGACCGCGATTACGCCCTGGAAGCGACCATGCTGGGCTATTTTTCGAAAGATGGTGCCCGTAACCCTGTCCTGAAAGCCAACAAAGGCGACCGGGTGCGTATCACCATTACTGATGGCGAGCAGATGACGCACGACATTGCCCTGGAAAAACTCGGACTGAAAAGCAAGACGCTTCAGGAAAAGGGAGCCCGAACGAGCATTACGTTTACCGCCGATAAAAGCGATACGTACTTCTGCACCGTGCCGGGGCACCGGGCGGCCGGTATGGTGGGCAGCTTTGAAGTGGTCGAGGGCGTTATTTCCAATGCGACGGTTGCCGGCCAACTACCCATGAAGAATGGTCAGCCGGTAAACCTGAATTTCGAAACGGGTAGCCTGAAGGACTGGACAGCGACCGGCGATGCGTTTACCAGCCCGCTTTTCTCACAGGATGATCCGTCGCCGGTTCACGAAAAAGACATGCACATCGGCTTTGAGGGGAAACATTTCCTGAGCAGCGGAGGCACGACCAATTACAAACTGACGGGCAGCTTAACCTCGGTACCGTTTGCCGTAACCCAGCCGTTTGCTGCATTTAACGTGTCGGGCGGGGCCTTGCAGGATACGCGGGTCGAACTGGTGCAGGCTGGAACCAACAAGGTTATTTTTCACAGCACCGGACAAGGCCGGGCTACCCTTCAGCCGGTCGTTGTCGATCTGCAGCCGTACCTGAATCAGGAAATTTTCATCCGGATCATTGATAACGAGACGGGGATTTCGCAGATTCCCTACATCCCCAATGACAAATGGGCGCACATCAACTTCGATGACTTTCGCTTTTACGCCACGCGCCCTACGTTCCCGAACGAACTGAAGCAAAAAGACATCATTATCCTGCCCCCGCTCGACCCCGTGCTCAATGCGGGCCTTTCGGGCATCAAAGCGGCCCAGGCGATGACCCCACCGAAGGGTTTTAAGATTACACTTGCAGCCGCTGAGCCGGATGTTATTCGCCCGATCTGTTTTACCATCGACTGGCGCGGTCGGCTCTGGGTGGTTGAAGGGCATACGTATCCCGTTCCGGCACCGGAAGGGCAGGGGCGCGACCGCATTCTTATTTTCGAAGATACCAACGGCGATGGTACGCTGGACAAACGTAAAGTTTTTGCGGAGGGTCTGAATCTCGTAAGCGGCATTGAGGTCGGCATGGGTGGCGTCTGGCTCGGTGCAGCCCCGTATCTGCTGTTCATCCCTGCCGATTTCAAAACCGATAAGCCGACCGGAGCGCCCCAGAAACTCCTCGACGGCTGGGGTACGCAGGATACTCACGAAACCCTGAATAGCTTACGTTGGGGACCGGATGGCTGGCTGTATGGCAACCACGGTGTATTTACCAATTCGAACGTCGGCAAACCGGGCGCTCCCGATTCGGAGCGGACCAGACTGAACGCGGGCGTCTGGCGGTATCACCCAACGACGCATCAGTTCGAGCTATTCGCCGAAGGCACCAGCAACCCCTGGGGACTTGATTTCAATGATTACGGCCATGCCTTCATTACGGCCTGCGTGATTCCGCACATGTACCACATGATCCAGGGGGGGCGCTACCAGCGGCAGGCCGGTAAGCATTTTAACCCCTATACCTACGATGACATCAAAACCCATGCCGACCACGTCCACTGGGTAGGCGAACGAGGGCCGCATGCCGGTAATTTCCGGTCGGCTTCGGCGGGTGGTGGGCATGCCCATTCGGGAGCGATGATCTACCTGGGTAATAGCTGGCCGCAGGAGTACCGTAATGATATTTTCATGAATAATATCAACGGGGCCAAGCTGAACCACGATCATCCGGTTCGGGAAGGGTCGGGCTACCTGGTGACGCACAAACCGGATTTCATGGCCATGAACGACTCCTGGTCGCAATGGCTGAATATGAAGTACGACCCCAGCGGCTCGGTATGGGCGATTGACTGGTACGATAAAAACCAGTGCCATAGCTCGAACCCGGACGTCCACGACAAAACGATGGGCCGGATTTTTAAGATCAGTCACGAGAATGACAAATGGACACCGGTAGATCTGGCCAACGCGTCGGATATGGAACTGGTGAACTACCACCTGAACCCGAATGAATGGTACGTGCGTCAGGCCCGGTTGCTGTTGCAGGAGCGCGGACCCAGCAAAAAGGTGCATAAAGCCCTGAAAGAAATCCTGGCGAAGAACCCGGATGCAACCCGCAAACTCCGCGCGCTCTGGACACTGCACGTAACGAAAGGACTCTCGGAAAAAGAACTGACCGACCTGCTGGCCAGCGACAATGAATACGTCAGAAGCTGGGCTATTCAACTGCTGGCCGAAGACAAAGCCGTTTCGCCGGAAACCCTGAAGCGGTTTGCCGCACTGGCCCAGACTGACAAGTCGGCGCTTGTCCGGATGTACCTGACGTCGGCCATGCTTCGACTGGAACCCGGCCAGCGGTGGGACGTCCTGGATGCACTCGTGCAGAAAGTTGAGGATAAAGACGACCATAATCTGCCCCTCATGCTCTGGTACGCCAGCGAGCCCCTGGCTACCATCGACATGAAACGGGCACTGGCCTTAGCACAGAAATCAAAAATGCCGAAGCACCTGCCCTACACTATCCAGCGTATCGCGGCCATTGGCACCGACGATGCTAAAAATCTGCTGAAAGAGCTGAACGAGCGGGTTGGCAAACGGGGACACTCGCCTGAGGATCATGACGTGCAGATGGCGCTGGCGAAGGCGCTGGGCGAGTAAGAGTCGGGACTAACCTTTAATGTGTCTGGTATGAACACACGAATAGATAAACAGGGCCGACGCGTTCTGAGCGGACTATTGCTTGTCTGTTGGATGACAAACGCCTACAGCCAGGCGAAACCGCTGTTTAAGATGCGTCAGCAGATGGCCGAGGGAACGGTGACGACCCCATCCAGTAAAACCGTTGTGCCTTCCAATGACTTCAAAAAGACAAAAATCACCGGCGATTTCATTTCGGAAGGCGTCGCCGTAGCTGATCTGAACAAAGATGGTAAACTGGATATCGTGGCGGGGTACTACTGGTTCGAAGCCCCCAACTGGACCCGACACGAAATGGCTCCGTCCCGCCTGTTCGATCCGCGAAAAGAGTATAGCAACTCGTTTTTGAACCTGGGAATGGATGTCAATCAGGACGGATGGGACGACGTCGTGGTGGTTGATTTTCCCGGCTTGCCTGGCTTCTGGTTTGAGAACCCCAAAAATCAGGCCGGCCAATGGAAAAAACACATCCTGGCCGATTCAGTAGGGATTGCCAATGAATCCCCGGGTTTTATTGACATTGATGGCGATGGGCGGCTGGATATTCTCTGCGGAGACAAGGCAAAAAAACAGATTGTCTGGTTGAAGGCGCCGTCGAAGCCCGGTGAGACCGAATGGAAACGCTTTGCGCTCAGTCAGGAGAACGTACCCGGAACGGAAATCTTTTCGCACGGCATCGGCTATGGAGACGTAAATAAGGATGGTTTTAACGATGTCGTGATTCGGGAAGGATGGTTTGAAGGAACTGCAGATAAAACTTCGGGGAACTGGGTGTTTCACCCGGCCAATCTGGGCGAGCCCTGTTCGCATATGCAGGTGCTGGACGTAAATGGTGACGGGAAAAACGACGTCGTGAGTGCATCAGCTCATGCGCTGGGCGTCTGGTGGCACGAGCAGGTGGCGGATGAGCAGGGTAAAATCGACTTTAAAACCCACCTGATGAGCAACACAACCGCCCAGACTCACTCGTCTATCATGGCCGATCTGAACGGCGACGGACAGAAGGATTATATTACTGGCAAGCGATTCCTGGCCCATCATGGCCGTGACCCCGGCGATAGCGAAGCGCCTATTCTGATGTGGTTTGAGTTTACGCCCGGTCAGGCGCCGTATTATAAAGAGCACGTCATTGACAATGATTCCGGCGCGGGATTGAACATTGTGGCGCAGGACATGAATGGCGATCGCAAGCCCGATGTCGTTGTAGCGAACAAAAACGGCGTTTATTTATTCGAAAACAGACTCAAAAGATAGAGGTGTTGGTTGAGAGCTAACGACGTAACTTACAGCTTCGGCTCAATCCACAGAGCTGTCAGGCAGGTTACGAATAACGTTAGCCAGACCCAGTTAGGAATCCGGGCTTCCGTCTGACGCGCTGCCTGTTTAGCGGTTGATGGATACCGGGAATGCGCCAGCAGGAACTGGCTGACCAACTGCCTTCCTGCCATTGGATCTTCTGCTGTGTTTGTCTCAACGTAAACCGCCAGCGAATCCTGAACGGACTGCCAGCCCGGCTGATTCGGCCGAAAGAAACCCTGCGCCGAGTGGTCGTTCAGGGGCGAGCGAACCAGTTTGACGGTGTCCTGGCCAACCTTTACAGTCGTTGGGGGCGTTGTCAGTGTGTTCACCCGGATGGTTGCCGGAAGTTTCCTGAACACCGGCGCATTGACGTAAACACCATTGCTGGCTGGCTGTAGCCTGGCTAAAACTGCCGTCCAGATGCGGTTATACGTAAGGCTGTCGCCACTAAGCGAGAGAGGAAACGTTTCGCTCAGCAGACTCATGCCCATGCGCCCGGCGGTTTGCTGAACGGCCACCGGATAGCCCGGCACCGAAAACTGATTCAGGCCATCGGCAAACTTATAGGGGAGCGCGTTCAGATTAGCGCTAATCGGAACCAGGGCTTCGTTTGAAATCTTCCGGACCTGCCAGCGGCTGCCCAGTGCCTGATTGACACGCCGGCTGTCGGCTTCCGGCTCGGTCAGATTGATGAACAATACGGCTTTCCCCTCCGTATAAGCTTTCCGAATAATCGAACTGGCAGCATTGGCTGGGTCGGTGATGAGCAGATCCGGCGTTTTCGCCGGGGCTTTTCCCGCTTTATTGATCTGAACCGTACTACTCAGGTTTTTGGAGAGCGTTGCCGATAACTCCACGGTATGTCCGTGTTTGCCGAGCCAGTCGGCTAGTGTTTTGCTCTCAAAATCAGGGCTATCCAGCAGGAATCGAACGGTGATGGGCGGGGTCGGGTGGGCCAAAAAACGGATTGTGTCGAGCACCGTCTGTCCCAGAACCAGTTCGACCTCGGTCCGCCCCTGCGCAAAAGCCGGGAACTGGAGTGCGAATGCGTTTGTCCCTTCGCGCAACCTGATGCTGTCCAGTCCTTGATTGCCGTAACGGATAGCCAGCATCTGCCTGCCAGTCGACTGAACACGGCCCGTTACGCGCTGCATCCCGCCAAGCGGCACGATTCCTTTCCAGTGAATAGTCTGTAGCTGATTGGGCTGGTCGTACGGTATCCATTGTACAGCCGCGCGGCTCAGGCGGGTGAGGGTTTCAACCGGAAAATCCTGCCCTACTAACGTAACGGAGTCGTAGGTAGCCTTGAAGGTTCGGGCGGTGAAGCGTTCCGGAATATGCAGGCTGTCGGCCAGGCTGCGGGCAACGGACGAAGGCACCTCGTCGCCCACGAGCAGCGCATGGGTCGCCGGATGCGGAGTTCGCCAGCTGATCTGCAAAAAATAGCCCGTCAGGATCAGCCAGAGCAGAACGTTCAGACCCGATCTTAACCACTTCCGGCCCTGTGGCAGCGATTGGCGTATCAGAAGCCAGATTTGCACGGCCAGCAGGATCACCAGGGCCAGTCCAATAAGCCAGTTTATCCAATCAGTTTGGTCAACGCCAAGCGTTATCATTCGTACTCGATTAATTCGGATTAGTTCATGTGCCGCCAGAAGGCTCGTTCCAGCGTTCGGTCGCTGCTATGCGCCGGACCTCGTTGTTCCGATGTCCCTGCCAAAGCGTATAGTTTGGTTTTGAGCCGGGTCTTCCCGGATTCAGAGAGCGGTTTGCCGCTGGCCAACTGTTGTAAGTCAGTCAGCACCAACCAGTTGGTAAGCCCACTGCTCAGTGTCCGGTTGGCCAGGGCGTTGCCGAGCTGCTGCACCCGGAACCGCTGCGACTGCGAAAGCTGCGGCAAATCAGCGTAGCCTAGCACCTCGCTCACCAGCTTCTGCAACTGCGGCTGGGTATAGATGCGCTCCTGCGTAAAGGCCGGGGTAACGTTCTTCAGCTCGCCGGTGAGCCGAAGTTCTTTTTCTTTGATCGGGGGCGGATCGAAGCCGGTTTTTCGGACATAGGAGCGGGCTTTCTGCTGGGATAGCTTCAGGTATTCTAGGGCTTTGTGCTCAAAGGGAAGTGCTTTTTCCGGCTCATACAATCGCAGATGGAGTTCCGACTGCCACATGTTTTCGAGCGCCATCTTGAGCAGCGACCGCGTCGACTGCTCATGAAAAGTGTTGACCTCGGCATCGTCATGCTGGTGGACGTACTGTTCCATCAAAGCCGCCAGTGGGTCTTTGTTTTCGTCGGCTCCACTGTTTCCATGATTGTGGTGATCGTGCTCCTCGGCATGCGTTTCGCGCTGAATGGGCGTATGCTCGCCTTCGCCCTTATCGTGGTCATGCATATAACCCGCCAGCAGATTGCCGTCCTCATCGTCGGGCAGAGCGTTGCCTCCGCCGATAGAGTTTTCAAACTCTTCGCCCAGAAACTGACCGTAACGCAGCCGCAGCGCTTTCTGGTCAAAGCCAATCTCGTTGGATGCGCTTTTGAACGGCTTGTCGGCTATCCGTTTCCGATTGGCGATCAATTTTTCCGTATCAATGATTATCTGCCGCTGGCTCCGGAAGTACTCGGGCATGACGTTGACCGCCATCGTTGCCAGTTCGCTTTCCTCCATCTTCGTCGTGTCTTTATATACCACGAAATAGGTGTCGGACTTCGTGAAGTTGGGCTCGGGCTGGCGGTTGTCGAAGGCGGCCCAGTAATAGTAGAGTTCATCGCCCGGTGCGAATTGCAGGGCGTTCAAATCAAGCGTTTTGGTGAGCCGGGCTTCGCGAAAATTAGCCCGGCTGAGCGGGATTCTGACCTCCCGAAACTTTACGTTCTCTCCCGAGCCCCGGGCTACCGTTGCCACAATAAATGCCCGCGCTACGCTGAAGTCGTCGGAGATTTTGGCTCCGATAGGCAGCGTCCTGGCATTTTTCAGATAATGAAACCGATATAACTCCTTGCTGTCCGGTTGGATTTTGGGCGCCAGATCGGGCTTCGCGTCGAGTCGGTAGAAGTCGGACTGATACACCAGCGAATCATGATTGGGCTGGTCGTGCCAGTAAGCCTTTATTGTATACAGACCCGCGTTTAATAATTTGTCCTGGTACGTAAAGGCCTCCCCTGACAGCCGAAAGGGCAGCTCCTGGCCCCGGTTGTTGGCCAGCTGAACCGACAACTGACGAGGATCGCTGAACTGCAGTCGCCACGTCAGCACAGACCCCACCAGCGCCGACGCGTTGAGATCGGTGGAGTGGGTTGCGGGCAGGTGTGTGTAGGCTGGAGGCTGAATATGCAGGCTAGCCGTCTGGAATCGGGGCGCAGCAGGCTTGCGCTCAGGTAATAATGCGGCCAGTCTACGCCGTTTTTCGGGGCTGGGTGAGTCGGTTTGCCGGATATAAGGATAGCTTACATAAACCCCCAGAGCGATCAGAAGGGGAGTGACATACCAACCTGCCTTTGCCCAGAGGACTGCTGTCGGCACCCGTACGTTACGGGCGCGTTCACTGAGCCGCTCCAACTGCAACTGTTCAGCTAGGTTCAGGTGCGCTTTTTCCAGCAGAGGTAAACTATACTCGACGTCGCCAACGGTCTGGTGAATTAGCTGAACAGCCTGCGGTTTTTTATTTTCGTATAATCTGGTTAACGCTGCGCCCACGATCAGGCCCGCCATCCCCATTAAGGCCGGCCAGAGAAACGTGTCGGCGAAGGTGGCCGTCAGCACGTAAGCCGCTACGCCCAGCAGAACGCAACGCAGCAACGCATTGGCGTAAAGTTGGTACGTAACCGTGGCGAGTAGCTTTCTAAGATCGTTCATGCGTTTTTAGTCAAAGCCAGCCAACGTTCGAGGACTATTAAACCAACGAACAGAAGGCCAAGAATGTGTTGAAAACGAGCTTGTTGGGCAGTATCATGTCGGGTCGTCGGCACGAACAGGGCCATTAATTCCTGCTGGCTGAGTATTCCATCGGTGGGCCGGATGGTATAATGACGTAACAACTGCTCCCCCAGCCACTCCGGTAACTGACCCGACTCGACCTGCTCAGAGGTTTGCGGGGTCAGCTGCTGGGGGGTAAAAACAAGGTTGTCAGCCGTTCGGGGCGGTTCCGTGCCGGATACTATATACAGCGTTTCGGGCCCAGGCCGCGCAGGTACCTGATCGGTCAGGACCCAGTCGTAGGACTGGTCGGGCTGCTGTTTATCGATAGTCGTGAGGTCAAGGCCGTATACATCCGATAGTGCAGCCAGCGCAGCCCGGACGGTTTGCCGCTCCCGTGCATCCTGGTAGTGAAGCAGCGCCCGGATCGGACCCGTATGGACGGGTGACGAGCGAAACCGTAATGTAGGATCGAGCGTAACCCCGCTTGTCAGTTTACCGGCTCGGTTGATAAACAGCTTTTTGTTATCTCGCACTGTCAAATAGACACCCAGTACGTTTGCCGAATCAGGCACGCTATGCAGCCGGAATCGGGCCGGAACTGTAATAGCCGGTACGTCGGCCAGGGTCTGGCAGTTCCGAACGTACAGATGCAGTTCGGTCTGGTCGGGCGGAAGCCGGTTGATGGCGTTTTGGAGCGTTAGGGGTGAATAGGGAGCTGGTTTTACGTTAGTCTGCGCAGCTGCATTCAGTTTGTCGCCTATCGGTTCCAGGGCGTCATTGGCCCAGTATAGCTGTTCACCGTTTCGTCGCGCTTTGTCCAACTCAAACCGGAAATTATCAGTAACGAACGCATTAGGTTCTACCAGGTGAATGCGTTGTATAGTCTGGGGTTTATTAAGCCAGTTGATCAGCGGCTGACTCAACATAAAAGCCAGCAGAACCAGGAGCAGACACCGTATAAGCAGCAAAAAAATGTTGTCAAGTCGCAGACCCCGGCTTTGCTGCTGATCTTTTTCTATAAGCCATTGGGTCGCTGCCCAGGGGAGGGGCTTCCCGCGCTTCTGGTGCCAGAAATGAATAGCCACCGGGATACCGACGGCCAATGCACCCCACAGCAAGAATGGCTCAGCAAACTGCATCTTAACTCAATAAAAACTGTTTTAAAACGAGGGCTATCGGCTCACTAAGCCGCGCCCGGATTAGCCGTACGTGCGGTATCCGCAGGTTCTCTTCCAGATAGGTCATGTAGGCGGCTGCCCGCTGCCGGATGGTATCCTGAACCGCGTCGGCCTGCAATTCGACCTCCTGCCCGGTTTCCAGATCCTGAAAGCGATAAAAGCCCTGCAGGTTGAAATCAAGCTCCTGATCGCCCAGAATCTGGAAAATGACGATCTCCCGGCGAGGGCCGGCTACGCTACGAATCAGACTTAACCACTCATCATCAATCTGCAGAAAGTCGGATGCGAGAATCAGCAGCTCACTCTGCTTACGGCTAAACTCCGGGAACGTAGCCTGCGAGCGGTCACCAGTAGTGGGTCGCCAGGGACCGGATGCCTGCGCCGTTTCGAGGGTGGCGACAAGTTTTTGAAACGCCTGCTTTCCGGCTGGCACCAGAGCCTGCAGCACACCCTGCTTAAGGCCGTATAGACTCAATTGATCGCCCTGTCGGTTGCTCAGGTAAGCCAGGGAGGCCAGCAGAATCTTGGCGTACCCCAACCGGCTAATGCCCGATTCGGCGTAATTCATCGAACCCGACAAATCGAGCAGCAGCCGGACAGTCTGGTTGCTTTCCGTCGCCGATTCGCGAACTAAATACTGGTCGGTTTTGGCGAACAGCTTCCAGTCAATTCGTTTCGGATCGTCGCCGGGGGCGTAATGCCGGAACTGCTCAAACTCCGTTCCTATCCCCGACCGTCGGCTGGTCTGGATGCCCAGCAACAGTTCATCGCTGACCAGTCTGCCAGCCAACTGCAGGTTATTGAGCTTGATGAGTTCGGAGGTGAGCATAGTTTCAAAAAAAGAGATGGGCAGCAATTAACCCTGAGGCTGACTGTTTAGCGGACGGCCGCCAGCAGTTCGGTAATGACCTTGTCGGTGGTAATAGTTTCGGCCTCTGCCCGGAAGTTGAGGGCAATACGGTGACGAAGAACCGGATACGCCAGCGTTTTGATGTCCTCCGGAATAACTGAAAACCGCTCGTTCAGCACCGCGCGGGCTTTGGCACAGAGCACCAGCGCCTGACCGGCGCGGGGACCGGCGCCCCATTCGCCCCACTGTTTCACGAAAGCCACCGGACTGTCGGCCGGGCGCGTGGCCCGAACGAGTCGGTTAATGTAACCGATTAGCTCGTCGCTGATGTGAACCTGCCGGGTCAGACTTTGCAGGTCGATGATATCCTGATCCGAAAGAACCGTTTGCAGTTCGGGCCGCGCGGTACCCGTGGTGCTGCGGAGGACTTCAAGCTCTTCGTGTTCAGAGGGATAGCTAAGCTTGATGTACAGCAGAAACCGGTCCAGCTGGGCTTCGGGCAGCGGGTACGTACCGGCCTGCTCGATGGGGTTCTGTGTTGCGATGATCAGGAACGGGCGGGGCAGGGCGTAGTCATTGCCGCCATACGTAACCTTGTATTCCTGCATGGCCTCAAGCATAGCCGCCTGGGTTTTGGGCGGAGTGCGGTTGATTTCGTCGGCCAGCACAACGTTGGCAAAAATGGGTCCCTGGTTGAAAACGAACACTTTATGCCCCGTTTCGTGGTCGTCTTCCAGAATCTCGGTGCCGACAATATCGCCGGGCATCAAGTCGGGCGTAAACTGAATGCGTTTAAAGCGCATGGCCAGCGCGTCGGCCATCGTCTTGACCATGAGCGTTTTGGCCAGCCCCGGTACGCCTTCGAGCAGGCAATGGCCACCCGCCAGGAGCGAAATCAACACCTCGCTGATGGCTTCCTGCTGCCCGATAATGACCTTGCCTATTTCCTGTCGTAGTTTCGGTAGCCGGGCTACCAGCGTTTTGTAATGTGTTAATTCCTGGGTTTCCAACAGTTCTATCCGGTTGTATTTCTAAACGCTAATGGCCGCTTCCTGGCTATGCCGTCAGAGCATACGTAACAATGTTGACGCCGAACTTTGTATTGTCCTCGGCCAGAAAGCGTTTGTTGCGAAAGTCGTAATCCCACTCGCAGCCGTAATCTTTGTTGCTGTATAAAACCCCAATGCGGCCGTTGACCCGTATCGCTTTGAGATAATCGTGGACCAGGTCATCGCCCCAGCCGTTCAGCTCGAACGAGGTGGTGGGTGGCCCTTCCTCAAACTTGAAAAAGCACGTATAAATCGGGTGGTTATTCGGGATTTTCTGCAAGGCTTTCGGCCCAAACGTACGGGCCATTTCCTGTTCGAACGATTTAGCGAACAGCCCGTCAATGTCGTGGTTGCAGTCATCCACGAACACAAATCCGCCGTTCTGTACGTAACGCCTGAAGTGATCCCGCTCCTGGGTCGAAAACTCAACCAGTTTGTGCCCGCTGAGGTAACAGAACGGACTTTTGAACAGATCCGGGCTGCTCAGCTGCACCACGCGCTCTTTCTGATCGACCGGAATTGTTGTGTATTCCACCAGCGAATGCAGCAGATTGGACGGCATCCGCTGGTCGGTGTCCCAGTCGCCGGAGGTGTACTGAATGCGGGTGAAAACAAATGGTTTCAAAATGAACGCTGAGACGTTGTTGATGAGAACTTTGGAATTAATAATTATCCCGAACGCCTGGAATACCGCCAAATTTATCAATCAGTTCGCCCGATAAAATGACTTCGCACTTGTCGGCCTTCGCTTCGGCTGTAGTTAAGATGACTGCCATTGTTCATGAAGTGGTTAGCAGAAGATGGGCGAAACGTCCCAAGAAACCGTCGGGACATTTCGCCTGCTCTTTAAATCTTCCGGGCCGTATTGATTACGTTGACGCCATTGAAGCGGGCCGTGGCACTGCCGTGCGACACTGCGCTCGACTGGGGTGGCTGACCTTTGCCATCATTGAAGGCACCACCCAGACGATAGTCACGCTCGTCGCAAACGGCCACACAGGAGTTCCAGAATTCGAGGGTATTGGCCTGATAGGCTACATCTTTCAACATGCCAACGATCTGGCCGTCCTTGATTTCGTAGAAGAGTTGTCCGCCAAACTGGAAGTTGTAGCGCTGCTGGTCGATGGAGAACGAACCGTCGCCAATGATATAGATGCCTTTCTTGACATCCTTGATCATATCCTGTACCGACAGGGGCGCTTTGCCGGCCGCCAGCGATACATTAGCCATCCGCTGGAACTGCACGGAGCTCCAGTTGTCCGCGTAGCAGCAACCCTGCGATTCATTTTCGCCGATGATGTGAACCTGGTCGCGAATGGCCTGGTAGTTGACCAGAACCCCGTCTTTCACCAAGTCCCACTGCTTCGTCTTAACGCCTTCATCGTCCCAGCCAACGGCCCCAAGCGAACCAACCTGCGTTTTGTCGGCTACTAAATTTACCTGTTTGCTGCCGTAGTTGAAGTTTTTCGACTTCCACTTATCGAGGGTAGCGAACGACGTACCGGCGTAGTTGGCTTCGTAGCCCAGCACACGGTCGAGTTCCAGCGGGTGCCCGACGGATTCGTGGATGGTCAGCCACAGGTGCGACGGGTCCAGCACCAGATCGTATTTACCCGCTTCGACCGACTTGGCCGACAGTTTTTCTTTAGCCTGTTTGGCCGCAGCGGTAATATCTTCCAGCATATCGTACCCTTTGTTGTAGCGGGTCGTTACGCCGGTAACTTTATCGCCTGGATTGACCTGCAAATAATCGTAGCCCATGCCCATGGGCGCGCTCAGCGAGTTGCGGGTAGCAAATCGCCCGTTCTGCGGATCAACAGCCGTTACCGTAAAGCTCGGTCCAATGCGGTGAATATCCTGATCGGCATAGGTCCCATCCGTAGAAGCAAAGTATTTCTGTTCGTTCACCTGAAACAGGACGTTGTTCACGAAGTTGGCACCGTTCTGCATGGCCGCAGCGTTGCACGATAGCAGCAAATCTACCTTTTCTTTAATGGGCACTTCAAAGGCATTGCGCTTGATGGGCGCTTTCCAGCTCACCTCGCCGTAACCCTTCTGCGGAGCCAGTTGCACCGGTTCGGTTAACAGCCGGGCATTGGCTTTGGCAATCGCTACAGCTTTCCCGGCAGCTTTCGCCACAACGGACTCATCGCGGGCATCACCCACAGCGGCAAAACCCCAGCAACCGTTCGCAATTACGCGGACGCCAACGCCGTAAGATTCGGAGTTGATGATTCCCTGCACCTTGTTTTCGCGGGTAAGCACAAACTGGTTCAGGTAGCGGCCAATGCGCACATCGGCGTAGGTCGCCCCGAGGCTTTTCGCCGTGTTCAGAGCTGCGTCGGCCAGCCGTTTCTTGATAGCGACGTCAAGGCCGGGTTCGAGTAGCACTTCCGGCGCAACAGTACGGGAAAACGCAGGCAGGGAGGGGAGCATCAGCCCGGCGGCTCCCATGCCTAAAAGTTGATTAAAATCTCGGCGGTTCATAGTTAGTGACGAGGCATTTACGTTACGCCGTTGACTGCGCTGTCAGGCGTGAACATTCACTGGCCAACAACGAATGAAGACAAATGATAGCGCAGCCAATGACAATGAATGACTGATTAAACAGCGTCCGACAGGCTCGTAAACGTAAAGTCCCGAATCTTGAGCGGGGGGACCAGATTGCCCCCTATACGAACCGGTCGGCCCAACGCTTCCAGGTTGTTGAGCATGATGATGGGGCTCTCGTTGAAGCGAAAGTTCTTGACCGGAAACTTGATCTGCCCGTTCTCGATATAGAACGTCCCGTCGCGGGTCAGTCCCGTGTAGAGGAGCGTTTGCGGATCAACCGGGCGGATATACCAGAAACGCGTCACCAGAATCCCTTTTTCCGTACTCTTGATCATATCGGCAATTGACTGCGTACCGCCTTCCATGATGAAGCTGCTCGGGGCCGGAATCGCCTTAACGCCTTTTTTCTCGGCCCAGTAGCGCGAGTAAGGCATATTCTTGACCACGCCTTTGTCGATCCAGACGACCTTTTCCTGCGGCCGGCCGTCGCCACTGAAGCCACTCGTGGGGATTTCGGGGTTCGTCGGGTCCGAATAGATGGTTACCCGCTCATCAACCAGTTTCTCTCCCAGGCGGGTTCCTCCGCCTTTCTTGCTCAGGAAGCTGCGGCCTTCGTCGGCATTACGGGCGTCCATAGCGCGTACCATAGCCGCCAGCAGCGATGCATCCGTGTTGGACACCAGCGCGGCCGGTTCGAGAATGACCGTGTACTTGCCCGGTTCGAGTGCCCGTGCGTTGACTGAGGCCATTGCCTTCTGCATGGCAATCTCCGTTACGTCGTGGGTGTTTAGTTTCGATACGTCGGTGACGTCGCGGGTGGCGTATCCCGATCCCAGGCCATCGGCGGTCCGAACGGTGATGGAAAAATTAACGTCGGTATTCTGGTTGTAGCCGAACAGACCTTTGCTGTTGCCAATCGCCGTAAAGCCCGAGTTATCTTCCATATAACCGGCGGCCGTCAGGTTCTTCTGCCGACAGGGATTGATGCTGTCGAACGCGGCATTGGCGCGAAAGGCTGGATCCATCGCGGCCGTTTTAGCCGAATAGGTATTGGTTGGCAGATACGTCTGCGGTCCCAGCAAGGGCATATATTCCGGGTTCTCTGGAGCCAGCCGGGCGATCTCCTCGGCCCGACGAACGGCTTTTTCGAGCGACGTATCGTCGAACTCATTGACGGTCGACGTGCCGGAGCGTTTGCCGAATACCGCCGTTACGGACAGCGACTGGTTGTCGGATTCCCCACTGGTGGAAACCGAGTTGCGGGCGTACCGGATGTTGCCGGTGCGGCCACCCGACAGATTGATACTTGTCTCGTCGGCTTTTGAGTACGCCAGAACTTTATCGATAATTCGTTTGGCTTCTTCTTTGGTTAGCATATTGTGAAGGATTGTTCCGTAGCTCCCGGCTACGGAATGGCTCAGATTTTACGTCCGGTATTGATTACATTCACGCCATTGAAGCGCGTGGTAGCACTGCCGTGCGACACCGCGCTGACCTGCGAGGGCTGGCCCTTGCCATCAAAGAACGAGCCGAAGGTGCGGTAATCGTCTTTGTCGCAGAGCTGCGCGCAGGAGTTCCAGAATTCCTGGGTGTTTGATTGATAGGCTACGTCGTCGAGCATGCCGATGATCTCGCCGTTCTTGATTTCGTAAAACAACTGTCCGCCAAACTGGAAGTTATAGCGCTGCTGATCGATGGAATACGACCCCCGGCCAATGATGTAGATGCCTTTATCGACCCCTTTGATCATGTCGGACACCGAGCGTTTTTCGGTACCTGCCTTGAGCGATACGTTTGGCATTCGCTGGAACTGCACGGAACTCCAGTGGTCGGCGTAGCAGCAGCCGTTGGATTCGTTCTCGCCTAGAATAGCCACCTGATCGCGGATAGCCTGGTAGTTAACCAGAACCCCGTCTTTAATAAGGTCCCATTCTTTGCTCGGCACGCCCTCGTCGTCGTACCCGACTTTGCCCAGCGTATTAGGCTGGATTTTATCGGCCACAATATTGACGAGTTTGCTGCCGTAGTTGAATGACTTGGTTTTCCACTTATCGAGGGTGGCAAAGGAGGTTCCGGCGTAGTTGGCTTCATAGCCCAGCACGCGGTCGAGTTCGAGCGGGTGCCCGACGGATTCGTGGATGGTAAGGCCGAGGTGGTTGGGGTCCAGTACCAGGTCGTACTTGCCGGGCTGCACGGTTTTGGCCGTAATCTTCTCTTTTACCTGTTTGGCGGCCAGCGTCGCATCTTCGACCATGTTGTAGGAATTGCGATAACCGACCAGACCGTTTGGGGCCGCAATTTTTTCGGAGGCCAGGCCGTCCAGATACTCATAGCCCATGCCCATCGGCGAGCTAAGCGCGTCGCGGGTTTTGAACTTGCCCGTTGTCCGGTCAATGGCCGATACGGTAAACGTCGGCCAGACCCGATGAATATCCTGATCGATATACGACCCGTCGGTTGAGGCAAAGTACTTCTGCTCGTTGATGAAGAACAGGTTGGACGTAACGAAGGCCGCGCCGGTTTTCAGGGCCGCGCCGTTTACGTTCATCAGCAGGTCAACTTTCTGCTGAATTGGAATCTCGAACGCGTTCTTTTTGATAGGCGTTTTCCAGCTTACTTCGCCAACCCCTTTTTGTGGTGCCAGCTGCACGGGTTCCTTCTGCAGTTTGGCATTGGATTTGGCAATCGCCACGGCGGTTTCGGCGCATTTGGCAATGGCCTCGGGCGTTACGTTGCTTGTGGCGGCAAAACCCCAGGTTCCGTTGGCAATAACCCGGATACCGATGCCGTAGGACTCGGCGTTGACCACATTCTGAACTTTTGTTTCGCGGGTAAACAGGTACTGTTGCAAATAACGGCCAAGGCGAACGTCGGTGTATGTAGCGCCTTTGCTTTTAGCTGCGTTCAGGGCAATATCGGCCAGCCGTTTTTTTGTGGCGACGTCGATGCCCGGCTCGAGCAGGTGTTCCAACGGGACTGCGTTGCCCATAACCGGTATTGACGCGCCCATGAGCGCACCAATGCCTAAGCCAGACAACTGAATAAAATCACGTCTCTTCATTGATTTGATTTACAGATAAAAAGCAGTTATTCGTTGATGATTGGATTGCTTCTCGCAGAAGAAGAAACGCGAATATGGTTAAAAAAGCCAAATAGAGCAGCATTGACCGTGCCTTTTGTGATGAACGGTAAGCCGCAAAACAGGGAAATGCGAAATAAAATTTTGTAAGTAAAACAAACCGGGCGACTGATTAACGGCAAAGAAACTAAGGCGTACTAACCGATGACAACCTACGAACGACAGATGGAAGAGTTTATTCAGGATGTGCTGATCAGCATCCACGCCAACATTCGAGATCTGGAAGAGAAGAAGAGTTTTGCCGATCCGGAGGAGCAGGATTATATCGACGGGCGACTATTCAGCTATATCGAGATGCTGGCCATTCTACGGGCGTCGGCCGGAGATGCGGGCATTGATCCGAAATCCATTGGCTTGTGAACCCAACCCGGCATCCGACTTTGGGTATAGCGCTAAAAAAATCACCTTCCGCAACCCGGAGCCGGTACGGAAGGTGAGAACGTAAACCGTTATTTCTTGGCTTTCTTAGCTTTCCCCTCGTTGGCGGGGGCCGCTTCTTTCCTGGTAGTCCCCGCTTTTACGGCCTTCGTGGGTTTTGCCTCCTTTTCAGCCTTGGGCTCTTCTTTGCTAACCTTCGCGTCTTTCTCGACTTTCGATGCTTTTGCCGGAGCCTGGACTTGACCCTGACCCGTTATTGAGCCGCGTACAAACGTTCCCCAAGTCAGGTTGTCTTTGCCCGTTTGTGCCTTTCTGGCCCGCTCGATAGCCATATTGGCAGCTGCCTCCACAACCCACTCAAAATTCGCCTGACCTACCGAATGAATGTCGGCATCGGGAGCGGGGTTGCAGAAGTCAATGGCAATCGGAATGCCATCGCGCACGGCAAACTCCACTGTGTTAAAGTCATAACCGAGCCCCTGATTGAGTTTCAGGATATAATCGGTCATGGTTTCCATCAGCTTCCTGCCGGCGTCGCCGGTAGTTTTCATCTCGGCGGCATAGCGCAGGTGATGCGGGTTGCGGGGCTCGTAGGGCATGATCCGTACGTCCTTGCCGCCGATGCAGTAGCACCGGAAGTAATCCTGAAAATCTATGGCTTCCTGATAAAGCATGACAAGCTGCCCCGTCTCATCATACGCCCGGAACATCTGTTCGGGATTGTCGACTTTATAGACGCTTTTCCAGCCGCCCCCGGCATGGGGTTTCATGAATGCCGGAAAGCCGATGTGGTTGAAAATGGCGTCCCAGTTCATATGCTGCAGATTGCGGAAGGAGTTGTGGTTGGTGTCGTCTGGACGTTCTTTGGAGGGCAGCAGAATGGTTTTAGGAACCGGCACGCCCAGCTGCACGGCCAGCGCGTTGTTGAAAAACTTCTCGTCGGCGCTCCACCAGAATGGGTTGTTGATCACGGCCGTACCCGTCAGGGCTGCGTTCTTGAGAAAGGCTTTGTAGAACGGAACGTCCTGCGAAATCCGGTCGATAATGACGGCATAGTCCGTCGGAACACTCTGCTCGACCCGATCGATGCTCACGAACTCGGCCGGGAACTCGCTCTGCTTTTCATTAACGCGATCGACAAACGCCTGCGGGAATGTATTTTCCTGTCCAAAAAGAATACCTATCTTACGTTGATTGCTCATAATGAATTGGTTAACGTTAAGTTGATTGGATGTCGGTGCAACTAGAGGACAATCTGGCCATTACTCGCTGCCAATTGGCCGGACAAACCTATAAATAAGGAACAGCTCTGTTCAGGCGTGTTAAACTTTTAGGAGAATGAGACCATGAGAAAAGCCCCCGGCTAGCAGTGGAGGATTATAGTTTCATACCCCCTTTGATTTCTTACTGGCCATACGAACAAAAGACGCACTCGACCGGGGCTCATCTACGGTGACAAGCGCCTGGAATTTCGTTTCAATGGCCTCAGAGATCAGATCGATATACAGATTGATCACCTCTTTGTTACCCGGTTTATTCATTCTCCGCTCATCCGTTAGCTGAGACGTGTAATACTGACGTAATGACTCAAGATCGGCAAATGATAATTTTTCGAGCTTGTCCATGAGTTGTAAGACTTGTTTCGGGCGAGTTAGCTAGTTACGGTAAACAGAGCACAACCCTGATTTGTCCTGCAGCCGGTTATGATCGGCCGGTTTTCAGTACAACAATGTTTTCGGAAGATGTTCTACGTAAGCCGGATAATCTTCGGGAAAATCAATCCGGCATCCTCCGTCAGATCATACTCAGATACGTCGGAAACTGCTGTTTCCAGACCGGCCAGTCATGATCGCCCCAGGGCATTACGTCGAGCCGGTGCCGAATGCCCTTGCGGTTCAGAATCTCCGACATCTGGTAGTTACTGCCTTTGCAGAAATCGTATTCCGAAGTGCCCAGCACAATATTCATGCGGTAGAAATCGTCATTGTGCGCATTCGGCATGAAGTCGGGCGGGTTATTGAAATAAACGTTCTCGTCGTAATATCCCCCCAGAAACGACCGGATGTTGAAGGCTGCGCCCATAGTCAGCAGATGCCCCACCTGTTCGGGATGCCGAAAGGCGAAGTTGAGCGCATAATAGCCGCCGAAGGACGCGCCCGCCACGCCAATCTTCTGTACGTTGCACTCGCGCTGAATGCCGGGCACCAGTTCTTCGTGCAGAAACCGATCATACAGGACATGATTCCAGATACGGGTGCCGGGGTGCAGGTGTTTGGCGTACCAGCTATCACGATCAATGCTGTCAATGCAATACAGTTTGACCTTACCCGTCTCGACAAACCAGCGGACGGTCTCGATCATGCTGAAATCTTTATACTGATAGTAACGGCCCATTGACGTTGGAAACAGAACGACCGGGTAGCCCCAGTTGCCATAAACCAGCATTTCAATGTCGCGGCCGAGGTGGTGTGAGTACCACCTGCGATAGTCTTCCTGCAAAATGGTGTCTGGTTAGAGTAACGTTGAAAATTCGGCTGAAAATAGAGGAATTCACACGTAACGGCAAAAGGGGCGGGGCAATGAGCCGAAAAAATTAGCTACTTTGCATCTTGTGATTTATCTATTGTTGATCTGTTTTGCGCTTATGGCTGAAAATTCTCCGGCCTTGATTGGCGTCGGCCACTCGACTGTAACGGTCCGGCGCGACGATTCGCTGTATTCCGTTCCACTAAAGCGAACGGTTCATTTAGACGTTGTTCTGCCTCCGGACTACGATACTTCCACCACCCGGTATCCGGTTCTGTATTTGAATGACGGGCAGGATTTGCCCCGCCTGCACATGCGGGCCGTGCTTGACTCCCTCTATCGCGAACGGGCGATTAAACCGTTTGTGCTGGTGGCTATTCACGCTGGCGACCGGATTCAGGAGTATGGCACGGCCGCCCGCGCCGACTATATGCACCGCGGCAGCAAGGCCGGACTCTATACCGATTTTGTCCTGACGGAACTGCTGCCTTACGTCAGCAAACACTACCGCGTCAGTACTGATCCGGCGCAGTCGGTTTTTGCCGGTTTTTCGCTCGGCGGGCTGTCGGCCTTTGATCTGGTCTTTCATCATCCCGAGCACTTCAGCCGGGCAGGCGTCTTCTCCGGCTCGTTCTGGTGGCGCAGCAAAAGTACCGAGGACGGTTACCGCGACGAAACCGACCGGATCATGCACGATCTGGTTCGGAAGGGTTCGCATCATGAGTCGCTTCGGTTCTGGTTCGAAGCCGGCACCGAAGATGAAACCAGTGACCGTAACAATAACGGAATCATTGACGCCATTGACGATACCACCGATCTGATTGACGAGCTGGTTCGGAAAGGCTACGCCCGCGAAACGGCAATCCGGTACGTAGAAGTGGTTGGCGGCAAGCATAACCAGGAAACGTGGAGCGCCGTCATGCCGGACTTCCTGACCTGGGCCTTTGGTCATCCATAAGGAGGAAAGCCGCCGGAAACGCTTTATTGCCTATGCAAATGAAACTTTCTCTGTTTACGTCGCTGGGCCTGGCGATTTTGCTGGCCTGCAAAGCAGATCCGATCTCGCTGGTTACCCAGACCCCCGTAAGCGTTACGTCTCCGGTCAGTTCGACAGCCGCGCCAGCCAGCCGCAAGCTCGTCTGGGCCGATGAATTTGACAGAAACGGTCTGCCCGATTCAACCAGGTGGGGCTATGAAGTGGGCGGCAGCGGCTGGGGCAATAACGAGTTGCAGTTTTACACCAACCGTCGGCCCGATAATGCCCGGGTTGAAAACGGCAAACTCATCATTGAAGCCCGTAAAGAAGCCTATCAGGGTAAGAACTATACGTCGGCCCGGCTCCTGACCCGTAACAAAGCTACCTGGATGTATGGCCGCGTTGAGGCCATGGCCAAGCTACCCGCCGGGCGCGGTACCTGGCCGGCCGTCTGGATGCTGGGGAAGAACGTTTCGAGTGCTGGCTGGCCTAAAGGTGGCGAAATTGACATCATGGAACACGTTGGCTACGATGAGGGCGCTGTGCACGGAACCATCCATACGGAGGCTTACAACCACGTGAAGGGAACGCAGAAAGGCCAGACCATCCTGGTTAAGGACGCAACGAGCGCCTTTCATCTTTACGCGATCGAGTGGACGCCCGACCAGATCGATTTTTTTGTGGATGATACCAAATACTATACGGTACAACGATCGGTGCTGGGCAGTTCAGAAGCGCAGTGGCCGTTTGCGCAGCCGTTCTACCTGATACTGAACCTGGCCGTCGGCGGAAACTGGGGTGGACAGAAAGGCGTGGACGAAACCATCTGGCCACGCCGGATGGAGGTGGATTACGTTCGGGTGTACCAGTAGTTCTGGATTGATTTCCGGCTAAGCGCCCGGCAGCATCCAATGCTGCCGGGCGCTTGTGTTTCCGACCGGGCTTCCGGGCGCGACTAATCCTGTGTATGAGTCGAGCGCATTACCGTTTACTCAGGAAGTTTCCCGCTGAAAAAGTCAAAGCGTTAGTTTTCGGCTCCACTTTTCTGTCCGGACTCTCTGATTAACCGAGAACGTACTTCTGCTTACTATCCAACTATGACGGGCGGCCACTTCTTCGGGGTGGCCGCTTTTGTTTCAGGGAACATACTTGACGCATGTTCTGGCAAATTGCTATCTTACCCACAAACCATCAACCTGAAGCATGGCCATGCGCTACCAGATACCGTTTCTCGTTCTGATTTGTTTGCTCCCTAGCATCGTCCGGGCCCAGACTACGTTTTCAGTGTCCTTTCCGGCTTCGCAAAGTGGCCAGCCCCTGGATGGCCGGGTGCTGCTCATCATCGCCAAAACTGACAAGACAGAACCACGGTTGCAGGTCAGCGATGCCGTCGAAACCGCGCAGATCTTCGGCGTGGATGTCAACGGACTGAAGCCGGGGCAGGCCGCGCTCATTGACGCTTCGGTGTTTGGGTATCCTGAGCGGAGTTTGCGGAATCTGAAACCCGGCGACTATTACGTACAGGCAGTGTTGCACAAATACGAAACGTTTAAACGGAAAGACGGGCATACGGTCAAGCTGCCAATGGATCGGGGCGAAGGCCAGAACTGGCGGACGGCCCCTGGCAACCTGTTCAGCAAACCGCAGAAAATCAGCCTTAAACCTGGCTCACGGCAGGCGATTGCCGTGCTCCTGGATCAGGTGAATCCGCCGATACCGGAGCCGAAAGACACGAAATTCATTAAGCACATCAACATTCAGAGCAAACGACTGACCGAGTTCTGGGGCCGCCCCATGTTCCTGGGGGCTCACGTTCTGCTGCCCGCTGGTTTCGACGAGCACCCGGAGGCCCGTTACCCGCTCTGTTTGTTTCATGGTCACTTTCCCGACGATTTTTCGGGCTTCAGCGAAACACCCCCGCCCGCCAATATGGATACGACCGATTATATCGAACGGTTTAAACTATATGGTTACAAGAAAATTGTGGCGCAGGAGGCCTATGATTTTTACAAGAAATGGACAGGCAAGGATTTTCCGCGGATGCTGATCGTCGAAATTCAGCACGCCAATCCGTATTATGACGATTCCTACGCCGTCAATTCGGCGAATCTGGGACCGTACGGCGACGCCATTATGTATGAACTGCTGCCGGAAATTGAACGGCAGTTCCGTGGTATTGGGCAGGGCTGGGCGCGGTTTACGTATGGTGGCTCAACGGGTGGCTGGGAGGCCCTGGCTGCGCAGGTGTTCTATCCCGATGCATTCAACGGCTGCTTTGCGGCCTGCCCTGACCCGATTGCGTTCGACGCTTATACCGTCTTTAACCTGTATAAAGATAAGAATGCGTATTACTCGGAAGGACCGTTTCGGCGGACACCCCGGCCCGGCCAGCGCAATTACCTCGGGCAGGTCAAATGCACGCTCGAAGAAACAAACCATCGTGAACTGGTGATGGGTACCCATAGCCGTTCGGGCGATCAGTTCGATATCTGGGAGGCAGTTTATTCGCCGGTTGGACCGGACGGGTATCCGAAACGCATCTGGAACAAGCTGACCGGCGATATTGACGCGACTGTTGCTGAATACTGGCGTGAGCATTACGATCTGCTGCACATTCTTCGGCGCGACTGGAAGACGCTGGGCCCAAAAGTCGCCGGCAAGATTCACATTTACTGTGGCGACATGGATAACTACTACCTCAACAATGCGGTGTACCTGATGGAGGATTTTCTGAAGAGTGTTCAGAATCCATCGGCCAGCAGCGAAGTCGCTTACGGCGACCGGGCCGAACACTGCTGGAATGGCGATCCTACGCAACCGAACTACATTAGCCGCCTGCGCTACAATACAATGTACGTCGACAAAATTCTCCGGCGGATTGAACAGTCGGCACCCAAAGGGGCTGATTTGAAAAGCTGGCGATACTGAAACGGGGAGGAAAAGTCGTTACTAGCTTCTCCTCCCCGTTTTAAACTTCTGTAAAAACTGCTATAACTTACTCAGAAATGCCATCGTATCGACGCCATCGGCGTAGTCAGTGAGGCCGGGTCGCTGCGTTTGGCCAAAGGCAACGCTGTCAGGGTACCACGCATGCCCTGAACTGGACTGTGCCGAGGCCACAACCTGAATCTGCCCGGCATGGGCGGTGAGCCAGGTCCTGGCGTCGTCCAGCGTTCGATAGGTCTGATAATAAACGACCGAGATCGGAGAGACGAGACCGCTGTTTTCGGTCAGCAGCAGGTAACCGTTGTCGAGGTGTGGCACGGTATTAATCAGATAAATCGACTTGTTATAGTCGTAATTGTTCTGATACTTATGGTTATTGAGGTATGTACTGGCCTGCGGTTCCAGCGCCCGGAGCAGGGGCGTAAAACTATAGGCTTCGCCATTCGGTCCCTCGGGAACCAACAAAGTCGAAACATTCCGGCAGCCTAATCCGTAATAATCGGAGATGTCATGCCCCAGTTTCAGGAACTCCTCATCTGTCTCTTCGCCCATCAAAATCCCAACCGAGGTGCGGTTCCGGCGAATGATGTTTGGTTTCTTTGCGAAGTAATAATCAAAATAGCGTGCTGTATTGTTACTACCTGTAGCAATGAATGCTTCGGCCTTATTGAGCCGCTCAGCTTCCTCAATCCGATCGGCAAAGGCAGGATTGATGTCCTTTATTTTTTGTATTAAATAATGGATAAGTACAAAATCCTGAGAGCTTGTTTTGGCCAGCAGCGTATGGCCGCTCATTAACACACAAAGCAGATCATGGAAGCCAACTGCCGGGATATTACCTGCCATTACGACACCGACGGTGCGGGCTGTTTCAGGCTCGGCCCGGTACTGATTGACCCATGCAGTTAGTTTATCGGTTGCCAGAAATTCCTGGGCAATGGCTTGCAGCGCATTTAATGTATTGTCAGGCGTAAACCAGTTATTTTTCAGATAGGCCCGGTGGGCAATTTCGTTTAATTCAGGTTGAGCGTTGGCTGAGCGAAGATAATCGCCCAGGGCCACGAACGTTTGCAGGCGTTCTGATTGCAGCATGTATAGTATAAACAGTAGTAATGACCCATCAACGGAAGTGATTAAATTTTAGTTTGGCGCTAACCTTTAAATAGTTATATTTGTTGTTCATTCTACAGGGAACATTTTTTACGATTTTATAAAACTGTACTGCTCATGGCAATCATGATCACCGACGAGTGCATCAATTGTGGTGCCTGCGAACCCGAATGCCCCAACACCGCTATCTATGAAGGTGGCGTCGAATGGACCTGGGGCGGAGGAACCGAACTGACCGAAGTAGATTTCGGCGACGGTACGGTCGTGAGCGGTAAGGCACCGCAAAGCCCGGTCTCTAATGAGTTCTATTACATTGTGAGTGATAAATGCACTGAATGTATGGGTTTCCATGAAGAACCGCAGTGCGCGGCCGTTTGTCCGGTCGATTGCTGTGTTCCGGACCCTGAACACGTAGAGGATGAAGAAACACTGCTGGCTAAAAAAGCCTGGCTGCACGCCGAAGCCTGATTTCTATCTTCATTCAGGAATAAAAAGCCTGTCCAATTCATTGGACAGGCTTTTTTGTATTTAACCGTTTTAGTAGCCGCGGTTTACTGTTTGTTTATAGAAAAATTTTATTTGGCAAAATAAGAAATAATCAGAATTTAATTGAGAAGAAAAATTATATGCGTTTTAGTGTATTATGGCTTTAATAATTATCACATTTTAAACAAAATTGCATTAAACCATTAAAAATAGCATTATCTGAAAGCAAATCTCTTGCGTAAGATAAATTATCTCATAAAATTTGTCCCTGAACAAACCACAGTCTTCTCTTATACTCTGCCAAATTATCTGTATGAAAAAGCAATATTTACTGCTAATTCCTTCGCTTGTAACTCTGGCCGCAAATGCACAGGATACTACAGGCGTGGCTATGAAGAAAACGGTAGACCCTGCCGTCACAACCGTTGTTTCTGAACCGGCAGCTACGGGAAAATTCACTTTCTCGGGCTATATGGATACTTACTATTTTGGTAATTTCAATAATCCCAAAAGCCAGTCGAACCTGGGACTAAATGGTGAAGGCGTTGGCAACGCACGGGCGTTCGATCAGCGGGCTGGGCAGTTCGGTATTGGTTTGATTCAGGCTAAAGCAGTTTATTCGGCCGATAAGGTGGATGCCGTCATGGATTTAACTTTCGGTCCCTATTCTGATCTGGGCAACTACGGTAATTTTGTAGGTCCGTTGGGAGCGGGATCGACCGCCCTGGCTATAAAGCAGGCGTATATTACCCTTAAGGCTACGCCTAAACTTTCCTTTACCGCTGGCCAGTTTGGTACGCACATCGGCTACGAAGTCATTGACGCACCCGTCAACTACAACTACTCACTGTCGAACCTGTTCAACAACGGCCCCTTTTACCACATCGGCCTGAAAGGCCAATACTCCTTCAGCGATCGGGTTTACCTGATGCTGGGCGTAGTGAACAACGTCGATAATCTGTTCGATAACAACAAAAAGAAAGGGCTGATTGGTCAATTCTTTGTATCGCCTGTATCGGGCTGGAATGTCTACCTGAATGCGATCGTCTCGAATGAAGCCTCCAAAGATGCGAACGGAGTAGCCGCCGACGATGCGAACTATTCGCTTTTTGACCTGACAACGACGTACCAGATCACGTCCAGGTTTTTCCTCGGGCTGAATGCAGCCAAGGGCTCCCAGAAAGGGGATTATCAGGGGTATGGCGGTCCGGCAACGACCCGGAGCTGGAGTGGTGTAGCGCTGTACGGTAATTATACCTTCACCGACAAATTTGGTTTTGGTGCCCGTTACGAAGTGTTTGATAATAAAGACGGTGCCCGTGCCCTGACAGACGCGGCCGGTAACGGGGCCACTGTGAACTCGCTGACTCTGACCGGTAACATAACCGCAGCTGACGGACATGTTCTGCTAAAGCCTGAGCTGCGTATCGATAGTTATTCAGGCGACAAGTTTGAGAAAAACGATGGTTCGCTGACCAAATCCCAGACTACGCTCGGTATGGCCGCCATCTTCAAGTTCTAACCTACGTATCTCGTTTTCTTAACTTAAATACTTTACAGTCAGTACAACAAAAACCTCTCTAGTCGCATGCAAAAACCTAATTACGTTCCTCTGATTCTGCTGGGTATCGTCGCTGTCCTTGGCATTTTACCTGGTTTCAATGGTGTTCCGACGCAGATTGTGACGGAAGGTATTAACTCCGGTGACACCGCCTGGATGCTCGTAGCAACCGCTCTCGTTTTGTTGATGACGCCCGGCCTGGCGTATTTCTATGGCGGTATGGTCAACAACAAAAACGTGATCTCGACCATGCTGCAAAGCTTCATCGCAATGGGCGTGATTAGTGTCCTGTGGGTAGTGGTAGGCTATAGCCTGGCCTTTGGATCATCCGTTGGCGGTTTCATTGGTAACCCTATGGACCACTTCATGTTCAAGGGTGTGCTGGATGGTAAGCCCTGGTCGCTGGCTGCCAGTATCCCGCTGGTGGTGTTCGCTTTCTTCCAGTTGAAATTTGCTGTTATTACACCTGCTCTCGTAACCGGCTCGATGGCCGAGCGTATCAACTTCCGCTCTTACGTGCTGTTCATGATTTTGTTCAGCCTGTTTGTATACGCACCACTGGCGCACATGACCTGGCATCCCGAAGGGTTCCTGTTCAAGCTGGGCGTCCTCGATTTCGCGGGTGGAACGGTAGTACACATGTCAGCAGGCTGGGCTGCACTGGCGGGCGCTCTTTACCTGAAGCGCCGGAAATCGCATCTGGAAGCCAGCTTCTTTCCCCCGGCTAACATTCCGTTCGTCCTGCTCGGTACGGGTCTGCTGTGGTTCGGCTGGTTTGGTTTCAACGCCGGTTCGGCGGTAGGGGCAACCTCGCTGGCGGCTTCGGCCTTTGCCACAACCAACACGGCGGCTGCGGCTGCGGGTCTGGCCTGGGTATTGTTCGATTCGGCTAAAGGCAAAAAGGTATCGGCCCTGGGCTTCTGTATCGGCGCGGTAGTTGGTCTGGTAGCTATCACTCCGGCGGCTGGTTTCGTAACGGTGCCAACGGCTATCTTCATCGGTACGGTGGCTGCGATGGTGTCCAACTACGTAGCGCATCTGCGCTCGAAGTCGACGCTGGACGATACGCTCGACGTATTCCCCTGCCACGGTGTTGGCGGTATGGTGGGTATGATCATGACGGGTATCTTCGCCAGCCGCAGTGTGAACTCGGCCGTTGCCGAAGGTGGCGAAGGACTGGCCTTTGGTCAGACGACACTGTTCATTAACCACATGATCGCTCTGGTACTGGTATCCGTATTCGCCTTTGGCATGTCGATGCTGCTGCTGAAAGTGACCGACCTGATTCTGCCACTGCGTGTGTCTGAAGAAGACGAAAAGTCAGGTCTGGACGTTAGCCAGCACGACGAATTCCTGATCGAAGGATAAGATATAACAATAGAGCCACAGGCATCCTGTCTGACCAGCCTGGCTGACAGCTTTACTGTGGTTTTGTTGTACTCATGGAGCCGCTCCCGCTTGGGGGCGGTTTCCTGCTTTCAGAGACTCTTTAAAAGAATGTAGAGTCTACTAGCCAGCTGGTTAGGGTCAGATAAAGGAAGAGCCGTTATGTCGTTTGATGGGTTGAACGACGTAACGGGCTAAACCATATAAACTCAAAACGCCCCCGATCTCTCGACCGGGGGCGTTTTGACTAGCAGTCAGCAGAAGGATTACATCATGCCGCCCATGCCACCGCCGTGCATACCACCGCCAGGAGCTGCCGGAGTTTCTTCCGGCTCGTCGGCGATTACGCACTCGGTCGTTAGCAGCAGACCTGCGATCGACGCTGCATTCTCCAGTGCCAGACGCGTTACTTTTTTCGGGTCGATGACACCGGCTGCGAACAGGTCTTCGTAGGAATCGTTCTTGGCATTGTAGCCATAGCCGCCCGTACCTTCTTTCACCTTGTTCACAACAACCGAACCTTCGCCACCGGCGTTGGCAACAATCGTGCGCAGGGGCGACTCCAGTGCCTGACGGATGATGTTAATACCAGTTTTCTCATCTTCGTTGATGGCGTTGATGCTGTCCAGCGACGAGATGGCGCGGATCAGGGCAATGCCACCACCGGTTACGATACCTTCTTCCACAGCCGCGCGGGTTGCGTGCAGGGCGTCGTCAACGCGGTCTTTCTTTTCTTTCATTTCTACTTCAGTAGCTGCACCGATGTAGAGGATCGCTACGCCACCCGACAGTTTCGCCAGCCGCTCCTGCAATTTCTCGCGGTCGTAATCTGACGTTGTGTTTTCGATTTGGGCTTTGATCTGGTTAACGCGACCCGTGATGTCATCCTTCTGACCAACACCATTCACGACGGTCGTGTTGTCTTTGTCGATCAGAATCTTCTCGGCCTGGCCCAGGTAATCAAGCGATGCGTTCTCCAGTTTGAAGCCACGCTCTTCGCTGATCACCTGACCGCCTGTCAGGATAGCAATGTCTTCCAGCATAGCTTTCCGACGATCGCCAAAGCCCGGAGCCTTCACGGCGGCAACTTTCAGCGCACCCCGGATTTTGTTCACTACCAGCGTAGCCAGAGCTTCACCGTCAACGTCTTCTGCAATGATCAGCAGCGGGCGGCCGGTCTGAGCAACCTGCTCCAGAACGGGCAGCAGTTCTTTCATTGACGAAACTTTCTTCTCCGAGATCAGGATGAACGGACGCTCCAGTTCAACTTCCATTTTCTCGGTGTTGGTTACGAAGTAAGGCGACAGGTAACCACGGTCAAACTGCATACCTTCAACGGTTTTAACTTCCGTTTCGGTACCGCGGGCTTCTTCAACCGTAATAACCCCTTCTTTACCTACTTTCTGCATAGCTTCGGCGATCATCGAACCGATTTCCTCGTCGTAGTTAGCCGAGATCGTTGCTACTTGCTTGATTTTGCTGAAGTCGTCGCCAACGGTCTGCGCCTGCTCGGCCAGATTCGCCGTTACAACCTGTACGGCTTTTTCGATACCCCGCTTGAGGTCCATCGGGTTTGCACCAGCGGCCACGTTCTTGGCGCCAATCGAGTAGATTGCCTGGGCCAGAACCGTTGCCGTCGTCGTGCCGTCACCTGCTGAATCAGCGGTTTTCGATGCAACTTCTTTTACTAACTGAGCGCCCATGTTTTCCATGGCATCTTTCAGCTCAATTTCTTTGGCAACCGTCACACCGTCTTTGGTGATGGCCGGCGAGCCAAATTTTTTATCCAGAATTACGTTCCGGCCTTTAGGTCCGAGGGTTACTTTCACCGCGTCGGCCAGGGTGTCAACACCCTTCTTGATGCGCTCGCGGGCTTCGGTGTCGAAGAAAATTTTCTTAGCCATTGTACTTTAAAATCGGTTTGGATTACAAAAAACGTATGCCGAAGCATTGAGAATTAAAGAATCGCGAAAATGTCGGATTCGCGCATGATGAGGTACTCTTTACCATCAACGGTGATCTCCGTACCCGCGTACTTACCGTACAGCACTGTATCGCCCACCTGCACCGTCAGTGGCTCATCTTTCTTGCCCGCACCAACGGCCACGACCGTACCGCGCTGGGGTTTCTCCTTTGCCGTGTCGGGGATAATGATCCCGAACGAGGTTTTTTCTTCAGCCGGGGCGGCTTCTACCAGCACCCGATCAGCCAGCGGTTTCACGTTCACTTTAACGCTTTCCGTTTCTGCTACCATGATAATGAGTTGATTAAGGTTATTAACTAGTTGTGTAATGCATCACACGACGCTGTCAGCCCGCCAATTTTTGTGCCAATACGCCAGACTGCCAAAATTTCAGGAAATTGTCTGACAGTTTGCCAACGTAAGCCTGACGCTTTGTTCATTCTGCCGCTTACCTAATTTCAGCAAACAGAATTTGGCAGATTGACGTTTGTTCGCTATCTTAACTAGACTACACGCTGGCAAAGCGACTCACCCGCGTCTATGAAAAAATTGCAGTCTGATTGGTTTACCCAAAATTGGCTTGATGCCGAATACCAGAAATATGTCGTCCTGGCATATTTACAGGCGGTTCGACAAAACTTCGACGAGAACAAACTTTGCCCTGATCTGCCCGACCTGCGGCATCACTACGAGAGCGGTGTCCGGTTTTCGAGGGGCAAAGGTAGGTTAAATGCTGCGTTTCCCAAGCGTGCCACGGGTATTACGGGGCCACCACCCCGGATTACCTATGAATCTGAGGTAACGGACGATGAATTTATGACGGAGATTGATGCCATCGTAAATTTTGCGCTGCCCCGTTTTCAGACCATGCTCACCGAAGGGCAGCAGCGCTGGCTCGACATTGCTACGTCGCTGATGCTGACTCCAATTGGCCTGATGCCGTTACGTCCCGAAGAAGGCTACCTGTTTCTGCACGCAACAAACCAGGCCGAAACTCAGGTTTACTACTTCTGTCTGACGTTGTATTCAGACGAGGAGCCGGGTGGCCGGCTGGTACAGCTGCAGTTTGTGGAAGCGGTACGGAAGGGTCTGGCCACTACGTTTGAAAACCTGAAACTCGACCTGATTCGGCGGCACCGGCATTTACCTAACCCCGCTACGTTTATGCTCGAAAGCCAGCGGATGTATCCCGTGCAGGAAACGCTGCTGCCCATTGCGCGGCAGTTGCTGGCTCAGGCTGTGGCTTAGACAGCAAGCCTTAAAGATTCTATATTTCTTTAACGACCAGCCTAAACAACAAAAGCCATTCCGCTTCGGAATGGCTTTTGTTGATTTAATTCTGATTACTTCTGGGGCGTCAGAGCTGAAGTCGAAGCGCCGGGCGTCTGAGCGCCGGGAACGGCCTGACTGGGTGCTGCACCGTTTGCGGCACTAGGCGCCGGGGTAGGCGCTGCGGCACCCGGTAAGGTCTGGGTTTGCGCCCGGTCGACGTTGACACTGTTGATGCCGCCCGCCTGGTTGCGGTCAACCATGACGTAAGAGGCCAGCGACAGGACCATTACGCCGATACCAAGACCCCAGGTAATCTGCTCGAGCAAATCGGTGGTTTTCTTAACGCCCATCAGCTGGTTGGAGCCCAACCCACCGAATTCACCGGCCAGTCCGCCACCTTTTGAGTTCTGAATAAGCACAATCAGGATCAACAGGACGGTGAGAATGCAAGTGATGACAATAGTTGCCGTTATCATGTAAAATCAGTTCTAAAAATGTTCGGTTAATGCGTTGGGAGAACAAGGAAAGGACTAAAACTATTCGTTTGCTGACGCCTGACCTCCCTCTAATTCACGGATTTTTGCCGCAAAGTACGCCTTTTTCTCTGGATTCTTCACTATCAGCTGCTGGTAGATTTCACGGGCTTTGTCTGTTTTGCCCTGTTTGAGCAGAATTTTGGCAAAGCTCTCGGTGACAAACCCGCTTCCAACGGGCTTACTTCGTTTGGTCAAGTCTTCCTGCTCGGGCTGTTCGCCGGGTTTGACCCGTACGGGCGAGATGCGGGGTTCTTTTCTGATAAAGCTATCAATCAGATCGAACTGGCGCTGGCGTTCAACATCAGCCGCCGACAGGGCAGGCTCGGCGGCCGGAGCTTCCGCGATCTGGGCAAGTTCGTGCTGCAGATTCGTTTCGGCCAGGGTTGGGTCTTCCGGCGTGGGAATGGTTTCAACCGGCTCCGGCGCGGTCGGCCGGGCTTCCATCTGCCCAGGTAGCCGCAGGAGCGGCAGTTTGGGGAAGGCCGTACTCAAGCCAGCTTTCGACTTGAAGAGGGCATAACTTTCCTGTTGATAGTCTTCCGGAATGGGTACGTGTTTGGCCGAAAGCTCATTCAGCTTCGATAGCAGGTTTTCCGACCACTGGAATTCATTGTCGATCAACTTGCGGAGCGCATTACGGCTCAGGGCGTGGGCTGCGGCCTGCCGAACATAGGGGATGGTCTGGCCCTTCAGATGCACCGATGCCGCTTTGGCCGTCAGCGTATGCAGCGCCTGGCAGTATGGGTACGTCTGCAGGCTCTCCTGCAACTGCACAAAGTCAGTTGCGGTCAGGTCGTCGGGATGGGTGACCCAGTACGAGAAGGTTTCTTTATCGAGTGGCAGCATGGATTGGGGGTCGCGTTACGGTGTCCAAAGATAGTCCGAACCGGCGAATTTTATACAAGGAGCGGTAGCGGCAAAAGCTATTGATTAACCCGGCTTACTGCAACGGACCGACAGAACTTACCAATCGGCTGCGGTTTTGTTAAAAATATCGAGAACGATCTGATCCAGGATTTTGGGGACCAGCCGGCTCTCGTTCTGACTAAGTGTCTGGTTCTGGGGAAAGTCCTGGTAGAATGCAAACGACTGCTCGAAATTCTTGCTTTCGTCCTGGTTGTTGTAAAACCGAACCTGTACCGTAATCTGGAGCCGGTTCACCCCCGCCTGGTCCTGAGCCGTGGGCGCTACGGCCAGCAGGTCATAGCCCGTAATGCTGCCTTCGAGCACCATATCGCCGTTAGCGGGCACTACTTTCAGATTAGTGTAGCGCTGGTAATATTCTTTCAGTTTCTCGTTGAACGTAAGCGGCAGGTTAGCCGGGCCGCCGGCCGTTGCCAGCACGAAATTATTGACCGTAACACTCTTGATGTCGGGCGATAGGGTAGTGCCGCTGAACGAATAAATCCCGCAGGACTGCATGACGAATGATACGTTGAGAACGATGAATACGAACGCAATACGTTTCACGGTTGCCTTAAAACCATCGTTCATCATTCTGCATTCAGAATGCAGGAACCTACTCTTCATCAATTTCATACTGCTTGATTTTCCGATACAACGTCCGCTCCGAGATGCCAAGTGCCTGCGCTGCGTATTTCCGTTTGTTATTATTGCGCCGGAGGGCTTTCAGGATCATCTCTTTCTCCTGGCGTTCAAGCGAGAGCGAGTCATCTTCTTCGGTTTCGTGGGTCACATCCTCGACCGTTACGTCGTTGATGTCCTCATCGACGTCGTCGAAAATCTGCACGGGCGGATGGCTGCCATAGGTCTCCGATGGCGGGGGCGTTTCGGGGCGGGGCGATCCGTTGATGGCCGGCAGGTACCGGTTGGCGCTGCCGTCGGCACCACCGTCGCTATCTGATGAAATGGAATCGAACAGATCGCGGTGCTTGTGCAGAATCTGCCGACCGTCCTGCTCGCTGCCCAGTACGTCGCGGACGAGTTTTTTTAAGTCATTTACGTCCCGGCGCATGTCGAACAGAACTTTGTAGAGCAGTTCGCGCTCGGAAAAATTCTCCGTGCCGGCCGCGCCGTGGGCATGCGGAAACAGGGCGAGCGTGCGATTGGGCTGGTTGGTCTGCGGAAGGTATTTGGCCAGCGTTTCGGCTTCAATTGGCTTGTTGTGTTCCGACTCGAGGATGGAAACCTGCTCGGCGATGTTCTTCAACTGCCGGATATTCCCCGGAAAGGGGAAGCTCATCAGCAATTGTTTGGCCCCTTCGGTCAACTGCAGGGGTTTGATCCGGTAACGTTCGGCAAAGTCGGTCGTAAACTTGCGGAACAGCAGCTCGATGTCGGTGCCGCGCTCGCGCAGGGGGGGCACGTAAATTGGTACGGTGTTCAGCCGGTAGTACAGGTCTTCGCGAAACTTACCTTTCTCGACGGCGTCCATCAGGTTAACGTTGGTAGCCGCCACCACGCGCACATCGGTCTTCTGGGTCTTGGAGGAGCCTACGCGAATGAACTCGCCATTTTCCAGAACACGCAGTAGCCGGGCCTGGGTACCGAGCGGCATTTCGCCGATCTCGTCCAGAAAGATCGTTCCGCCGTTCGTCGTTTCGAAGTAACCCTTGCGCGAGTCAACCGCACCGGTAAACGAACCTTTCTCGTGACCGAACAACTCGGAGTCGATGGTCCCTTCGGGAATGGCCCCGCAGTTAATAGCAATAAACTGGCCGTGTTTGCGGGCGCTCAGGCTGTGAATGATCTTGGAAAACGATTCCTTACCACTGCCGCTTTCCCCCGTAATGAGCACGGTCAGATCGGTACCCGCGACCTGCATGGCTACGTTGATGGCGTAGTTAAGCGCGGGCGCGTTACCGATTATACCGAAGCGTTGTTTTACGCTCTGAATTTCCTGAATATTCATAAAAAAGAGGTCATTTGTAGTCAGGCCTTGTCAAGGGTTGTCATTCATTGTTCGGATAGCAACAAACGAACAATGACCTTACCTGACAATTATTGACTAACCACCTGTCCCCGCAGGGTAGCGGATGTACACTCGGTCACCAGGACATTGACGTACTGCCCTTTCTGGTGGTTGCCTTTCGGAAAAACGACCATCTTGTTCTGGTCGTTCCGGCCGCAGAGGAACTCGTCCGAGCGTTTGGAAGGGCCTTCGATCAGCACCCGCTGCACCTGTCCAATGTGGCGCTGGTTGCGCTCAGCAGAGTGCGTCAGCTGCCGGGCAATGATTTCGTTGAGCCGCCGTTTCTTGACGTCTTCCGGAATATCGTCGGCGTATTTCTTAGCCGCCAGCGTACCCGGCCGCTCTGAATAAGCAAACATATAGGCGTAATCGTACCGGACGTAATCCATCAGCGACAGCGAGTCCTGGTGCTCTTCCTCGGTTTCGGTACAGAAGCCCGAGATCATGTCGGTTGAAATCCCGCAGTCGTCGCCCAGAATCCGGCGGATGCTGTTGATTTTCTCCATATACCAGGGCCGGTCGTAGGTCCGGTTCATCAGCTTCAACACCCGACTGTTGCCGCTCTGGGCGGGCAGGTGGATGTAGTTGCAGATGTTGTCGTACCGGGCCATGGTGTACAGAACGTCGTCGGTAATGTCTTTCGGGTGCGAAGTCGAAAACCGGACGCGCAGATCGGGGTGGATTTGCGCGACCATTTCGAGCAGGTTGGCAAAATTGACGGAGGAAGGGGAGGAAAGGGACGAGCGGGAGGAGAGGGGTTCCGCCTGGACTATTTCCTCTCCTCCTTCCTCCCTTTTCTCCCCCCATTTATAACTATCGACGTTCTGCCCAAGCAGAGTAACCTCCCGGTAGCCCCGGTCGAACAGATCCTGCGCTTCCCGAACGATGCTGTGCGGGTCGCGGCTGCGCTCCCGGCCGCGTGTAAAGGGCACCACGCAGAAGCTGCACATATTGTCGCAGCCGCGCATGATGGAGACAAAGGCCGTTACGCCATTCGAGTTCAGGCGGATGGGCGAAATGTCGGCGTAGGTTTCTTCCCGCGACAGGAAAACGTTCACGGCTTTCTGTCCCGACTCGGCCTCTTCCACCAGCTTCGGAATGTCGCGGTACGCATCAGGACCCGCTACGATGTCCACGACTTTCTCTTCTTCCAGAAGCTTGGTCTTGAGCCGTTCGGCCATGCAGCCGAGCATACCGACCAGCAGTTCGGGCTTCTGGCGTTTGAGCGCGTTGAGGTGCTTGAGCCGGTGACGAACCTTCTGCTCGGCGTTATCGCGGATGGCGCAGGTGTTCAGAAAAATCAGATCCGCATCGTCGGCCGACGAAGTGGTGGCAAAGCCCGCGTTACGCATAACGGCCGCCACAACCTCGCTATCGGCAAAGTTCATCTGGCATCCGTAGCTTTCGATATAGAGCCGTTTCTTGCCCACAGCAGCCTCGTCTTCGGACGTGCGCGGCAGGTCAATCTCTTCCTTATCAGCGGGTTGCAGTATGGTCAGTTCGGGGATGAGCGTCATAGTAAGTCGTAAGTTCTTCAGGTTGAATAAGGACGGACCAGCCTTTTCTGACTGGTCGCTGACAGGCAGACCGCCCGCCGATTTATCAACTGAGCTACAAATTTACGAAGAATGCCCCGATTACGCTGTCATTTTGGCAGGATATGCCCGTTAAATTCTCATAAAAGAAGTTTCTGCCTTTGCATTGCCACAATTGTCTAAATGCGTATAATTGTGTTATCAGTGGTTACTTATGAGCTATGCTCGCAAAGGGCTTTGAGAACAGATGCGCTAAACGTTAATTGTTTGATTATTCAAACGTTATAGTTTAGTGACTTTGCGCACAACAATATGTTGGGTGCGCTCACTAAGCTAATAGAGAGTGTTTGTAAGCTTGCGGGCGACAACTTGCCCGTCCCGATGACAGGGCGGTTTGGGTTCGTTAGGCGGCTTCCGGTTGACATGGGAAACGCCCCAATAGTCAAACTTTAAGATGTGGAGGTAGCTTGGGTGCGACAGCCCAACCGCTCTGGTTAAAGCAGTTAAGAATTTGTGAACCAAACTCCCTACTTAGATTGATAGAAAATAGTGTATCGAACGTCTTCTAAACTTCTACAGAAATATGAAGAAGTATTTATTAGTAGTTAGTTTCGTGCTTCTTTCATTCGCAGTTAGTTTTTTGATGTATAAGTATTTAAAGACTTTAATCAAGGATAATTCATATTCTCCAAACATTGAATATGTGAACAGGTTTAATGAGAGTTTCTCTCCTGTACCAGTCACTATCAAATTGGATTCTACGCGTTTAAAGAATGAAGTAAAAAATTTAACTAAAACAGAATCAATTAAATTTAAAAAGGTTATTGATTCTGTTTATACGCCTTTACTGGTGTCAAAATCAAGAGTTGCTTTTGAGTTGTTTCCGCAAGTAACGTCTGCGTCACAGACATATGATTTTGCTGGCCATGGTTATGTTATTACTCTAAAAAATACAGATGGTTATCGGTTAGCATTCAATAATATTAAAGGTTCAGAGGCAGATTTTTCAGTTCCAATTTTAGCCCAGTCAACAGGAGTCAAAGATGATAGTCTCCCTGTTCTGAAACCTCAAACTACTCCATCAATTAGTTATTCCTCCAAAGAACAAACCGACTGGATTAAGGTCATTATATTCTTCTTAGTAATGCTCCTTGGTATGTTTTTTAAACAGACTTGGGACTTTCTTAAGAAAGAACAAGCTAGTGGAGTTGATGTTGCCAATTTATGGAAGATAATGCGAAAGAGTACGTCAGGTATATCTTTTTTACTTGCTGTGGTCATTTCTCCGCTTGTATTTTACTCAATCTATTTTGTGATAAAGGATATTCCAGACGATATAAAGGCTGGATTCTTAGCGTTCCAAAATGGTTTTTTTTGGTATTACATTTTTGAAAAGCAAGAGACGACTTTCAAAAACGCGGTTACAAATGAAACAAAGGGTTAAATTCACTTTATCCTTTTTCCGCAATTACGTCCTTCGAGCGACAGAGAGCACGTCTCGCAGGAAAGTTTTCAGCCCAACTGACTGAGTGTGTAAAGGTTAGGAGTGGGTTTTGTTCAGTGACGCAATGTTATTATCCATCAACACTTAGGAGTGTTGGGTGAACCGGTCAAAGAAATGCTTGTTTGCCAGCGTTGCTGCGACAATTAGCACCTCTCGGAGGTCAGGTTTTGCTCGTCGGTCGAGTTGCGGTTGACAGGGCGGACGCCCCACGTGTTTTAGCTGAAGAAAACTCAAAATGCGCTATATTTACATAAACCAAGTTGTTATATCCTTATGACTTTTGACCTGCTACAACTTCCAACCCGTCATCTACTGGATAAAATTGGCGCAGGTAGCCATAAACCTGGTTCTGGTAGCGCAGCAGCCCTCAATGGAATTTTAAGTTGCAAGCTTTTACTGACGGTTATCGAACTGACACTTGATCCGAAAAGAACTAAAACTTACTCCCATTGCAAGAGTGAGTTTGAAGATATTAGGAACAATATTATAGAAAATATTAGTCCAAAATTAGAAGCTTTATTCGAAGAAGATTCAGTACAATTTGATATATCAATAAAAAAAAGAATTGAACGAGATAATGAAAAAAATCAAAAAATAAAAAATGACCTTCATGGAGAATCGCTCCGCGCACTAAGAAAGTCAACGGAAATTCCGATGGAGATCGCAAAACTATGTATTCAACTTGGGGAATATTCTACAATTGTTTTTGATAAAGGATTCAAATCAGCTAGGGGTGATTCTAGTGTAGCATTGGGAAGTTCACTTTCAGGGCTTACTGGCTGCATTTCTATTATTAGTTTGAATCTTCAATCATTCCCTAAAAGCATATGGACTAATTCGGTACAAATTCAAAAAAAAGAATTACAAAAAGAATTTGAAAACCTCAGCAAAGAGAACATCAGATTAATGAATACTCTTGATGAGGAAGCAGATAGAAAAGGTGATTTCTTGGCAGAGTTTGTTGAAATTAGAAAATTGTTGTACGGAAAAACTAAGGTCTCCCATGAGGATATAGAAAATTTGGCAAGACGTATTCAGAATGCCTTGTGGGAATACAGAGAATTGATTTGGGGGCCCAAATCTCCCAATAATGTACTTGGCGTTTTGAAGCCGGAAAAAGTGATCGGGCTTTTACAGTACGCATTTCATAAAGTTCACACGTTAGGTGTCAATGAGCGCAACGAAGAGGTAGCTGGTATTATTAATAACGAAGATTTTACTATTAGAATCTCTGATATGTATAAACCCGATGTCATCAATTTTACAACAGCTCATGAGCTTGGGCATGCCTTGTTACACGACAAACTTATACTCCATCGGGATTTACCATTAGATGGCTCGGAAACAGGACGGGCCAGATCAATTGAAGAAATACAAGCGGACAGATTTGCAGCGACATTTTTAATGCCAAGAAAAATCGTAGTTCAGTTGTTTTATGAATTGTTTCAGACTGAACAATTTGCGATTACTGATGAAAATGCCCGTTTGCTTACAAATGGCTCGGCTTACGAGCTTCGTAAAAAGTTAAGAATTAAACGAGACCTTTCTCGAATTATAGCAAAATGTGAGTATTATAATTTTAGGCCTTTCAATTCTATGGCTAAAATTTTTCAAGTTTCTATAGAGGCAATGGCTATCAGGTTAGAGGAATTAGACTTGATAGATTTTTGATAAAATGCTTACCTTAGCCGTTAAAACCATGCAATAGAGTACGATATTGGCTGCTTATGAACACCGTTTTGAAAGGAGATAAGTTTGAAAATGAGTGCTTTATTTTAATAAAACGATTGTTAGATAATTTTCAGCTAGGCCCTCTCCCAAGTATATGCCGTATCTTTCAAAAAAAAGGATATTATTCTTGTCGTCGGCAATCCGACATAATATTTGACCTCTCAATCGAAGTATGGCCTGAAGGCGCAGCTAATTTCTCATTACTTTATTTAATTGAATGTAAAGATTATAAAGGGAAAGTGCCGATTAATGATTTAGAAGAATTTGAAAAGAAAATTCAGGAGGTTACCGGAGTCAATTGTAAAGGTGTTTTCATTACTCGGAATGGATTTCAAGAAGGTTCGTTTAATTTCGCTCGAACAGGCGGAATGATGCTTATCGAAGCTTCTTCTCAATTAACATTTAATATTATTCTTCATAAGGCAAATCGCTTTCGACAACAAGAAGAAGAAATTGATTTTATACTACCTGATATAATTGATTTAGAATCAGACATCCCTACTAAACAGTACATCCATCTGAAATGGATGCGTGTTATCGAGAATAATTTAATAAAAGCATTTCTATTCGGGTTAAATGCTGAAGTGATAGAACAACGTGACATAATCCCCATCTTAAGCCGCTCAGAAATTGAGGACATTGTCAATGAGATACTTGCCGATTACTATCCCCACAGACAGGCTAGAGAGAATGCCTTGCATTGGCCTACTTTTGAACAGTACTTGTATGACGTTTTTGAATTGGAGATTAGCTACGTACCTTATATAGGCTTAGATTCTAGTAATAGGATGATTCAGAGTAGGTGTATTTTTAATCAACGCCGAATTGAAATTCTTACATCGTTACAAGATTCGAGCCGATTAAATTTTATAAAAGGCCATGAAATTGGTCATTACTTTTTACACAATAAATGCTCTATCTCACAGTCAGCTTATGAATCAATGGAAGATTCAGATTTCCGCTATGATTTGGACAAGTATCAAATTAACAGTGATCGAGGCTGGATCGAATGGCAAGCTAATACTTTTGCCAATAGTTTGATCATGCCTACACCTGCATTTTTGAAACGCTTAAAACACATAAAAACCAGCATTGGATTAAGTCCTAATAAAAATTTATATGTGGATCGGCAACGCTGTAATATTGATGATTTTCATGCAATTACCGGTGACCTAGCTACCTTCTTTAGAACAACGAAGACAAGCGCCACTATTAAGCTTGAAACATTGAATTTAATTTCATTCGAGCGTAGCCAAGAAACTGTTGGTCAGATTATTCGTCGTTTATATCCAAATTTTGACTAATTGAGGTATGGATTTAGGTTGACAGATTAGGATAGCTGAGACGGTTAGGTACATCACATTCGATAGAACACCGTTCAGTAAAGTCGGTTGCTTAAAATGAGTAGCATAGTTCGGCTTTGTGGTCAGTAGAATCAACCTCCGTCGACAGGACGCTCGTCCCGAAGGAGGGTTTGCAGCCCAACCGCCACCGTGTTCGCGGGCGAACGAACCCAGAAGAACTGTTAAATTATCCTTTGAGTAATTCTTGATTATCAGTGGTTTGTAATTTGGGTGTACCGCCAAATGAATGCATAAAGGCCGCAGCTATATTTGTTTTAAGTAGCTGGCGTCCACCCCATCAACCCCTGTTGGCATTGGTTGCGAGGCCAGGCGTAAAAGCAATGAGCAAGTTCCAGCCGGTAGTCCGCATGGCACAATAGCGCATTTTTGGATTTACTATGCTGTATTTCGGGTGACAACGTAACCGCCCTAAAGAGTAAGCCCGTAGTCAAAGGAATAGAACAATACAATCACGTCTATGCCACCCATTCGTATGATTGCCCTGCTTAAATTCATGATTGTCGTGGTTATGACTGGAATAATTCCGGTCACAGGTATTATTTATTGGGGAGCTACCAACTTGACAGGTAAAGCATCCATTCTCTCAACTGGAACATTACTTTATTTTTCGTTAGCATTTTGTCACAGTTGGCTTTCAGTCCAGCCTGCAAGTTTCAGGGACTGGCTGAAGAAATAGGGGGCCTCTATACCTGAACCAGGGCAACAGGCCCTGTTGCGCTGTGCCGGATGCTGATCCTATTCTCCGGTAAAAGGGCGCTGCGTTACTTCGCCATTCCTGAAACGGGTATCAGTTTGGCGGATAAGTCCGGGGTTTTCATCTCTTTGTCAAAGGGGAACATGGGGCGCTGAATGCGCTTGTAGGTCAGCCGGAACAGATCCTGATCGACACCACCGGGAGTCAGGGCCATAATCCAGTCTTTCTGCATCTCATACAATTCCGGCTGGAGGTAACCAATCTTGACGACGACAATGTCGGCCGTACGCGGATTGAGACCCAGACGCGTGAAATCTTTTTCTTCGTGGTAGGGTTTGCGCTTCTGGGTAACGATTGCGTGCACACTGCCCATTTTTACCACCACTTCCACCTCGGCATCCTTGTCGCCCTTAACGATTGACTCGACTGTACCGTTGAGGAAGACCGGTGGCGCAAAGCGATTATCGACAATGGCGCCGGCCGTGCCTTCTATGTGTCCGCCCACGCCGGCGGCCATTGCTTTTTTTACGAATCCGGGGTCGGGAATCGACGCGTAGATCAGCGTAGGGCCGTCTGGCTTCCTGAATTCGGACCGTTTCAGAATCTCTGTAAGTGTCCAGGTTACGTCGCCCGCACCACCAGCCGTGGGGTTGTCGCCCGTGTCGCTGATGTAAAACGGGCGTTTAGTACTGGTGATGGCTTTGGTCAGCACCTCATCCAGCGCACCCGTGGGTGCTACGAAGCCGAACTGATTCCGGACGTTCCAGAAGTTAGTGGCCAGCTTTTCGGCGGTCTGGGTTACTTTGGTTTTATCGTCGCCAACGACCATAACGGCTGCGTGGTTGCGGGGTTCATCGGCCCAGGCGTAACCAATCCAGATACCGGCATCAACAACACCCGGCTGCTTATCGGCCAGCGGCTCTACGTCGGCATACAGGCTTCGGCCGGGTTCAATCCGCGTGCTGGTTTTTTCGCCCGGTAAGAGAATAGGTACGGTGATCAGGGCTTTGTAAGCGGGTTTGCCCTTCCCGCTTTTGAGCCGTGCGAGCAGGTTAACGACGGCTCGTTCTTTGGTCTGCATGGCGTCTTCATGGGGCGCCATGCGGTAGCAGGTCATCAGGTCGGTGTTCTGCGCCAGCCGTTCCGATACGTTGCCGTGCAGGTCCATGGAGGTTGAAATCAGGGTTTTATAGCCAACCACATCGCGGATGCGGGTAATCAGATCGCCCTCCGGATCGTCGAGTCCTTTAACGCTCATAGCTCCGTGGATGTCGAAATACAGGCCGTCGTAGGGGCCGTACTTTTTAAGTGAATCCAGCATCTTATGCACCAGCGATTCATACGCTTCGCGCGTGACAGCCCCGCCCGGCAATGATTTACCGACGACGGCAGGAAACCAGCGAGCCTGTTTACGCAGGGGCGCTGCGCCCATCATGAACGGATAAGCGTTAAACACCTCACCGCTGTAGCGGGCGTGAAAGGCTTCTTCGTGCGTAACGGCTGGTGAGAATGTGCTGGATTCAATACCTAATCCCGCAATGGCAACGCGGGGCAGCGTGTTGGTGGCCTGTTGGGCAACGCCCGGAGCCGAAGCAAAAAAACAGGCGGCAATGCCCAGGAGAAGATGTTTCATGCCCATAAGTTAACGGATTTCGGTTTATTGGCAAACGGTTTGCCTGTTTACGAGCCAGTGCCTGCTTCGACGGGTCCCAGCTCCTGATGGCACTGCGCTTTACCTGAATGCGTTCAATGAACAGGCAAGCGAATAGTCCTACTTAACAGACTGCCGGTTTAGAAACCATTCAATGAATTAATTGAAACGAATATGCCATCCAGTTCAGAAGATATTATTGGGTTGTATCAACGGCATGCCTCGACCTGGGACAAGGACCGAACCCGGAGCCTATTCGAAAAAGCATGGCTTGATCGGTTTCTGGCGATTGCCGGTCATAATGCTTCCATCCTCGATTTAGGGTGCGGCATGGGCGAGCCTATAGCCCGTTATTTAATTGAGCAAGGTTGTTCGGTTACCGGCGTCGATACGTCACATACGTTCATTGATTTATGCCGGAATCGCTTTCCGGATCAGGAATGGATAGTGGGGGATATGCGGAATAGAGTGCCTGGGAAGCAATTTCAGGGGGTTCTGGCCTGGGATAGTTTCTTTCACCTGAATCACGCCGATCAGCGCGGCATGTTTTCGGTTTTTCGCAGGTACGCTGCACCGAAAGCAGCTCTGTTATTCACGAGCGGTTCCTCGTATGGCGAGGCCATTGGCGAGTATCAGGGTGATCCGCTGTATCACGCCAGCCTAGATACAGCTGAGTACGAGAGTTTACTACAGGAGCAGGGCTTTGAAGTCGTTTCTCACGTGGTGGACGATGCAACCTGCGGTCATCACACAGTCTGGCTAGCCAGGCTGAATCGGTGAATAACCATAAGCAGTGTTGAAACGGAAAAGGTGGTTGTTAGAACGGATAACCGATACCGAAATTAATCACTAAGGGGTTGGGGCCGCTGGTCAGTCGACGTAATGAAAACTTGGGCAGAATGAACCGATCATCGACCAGGCCACCTTCGTTGGGGTCTAGATAGCGTCGGGCGGGGTCCCAGACCTTGATGCCGCCATCGAAGCGGATGAGAAAAAACGAAAAATCCAGCCGCAGGCCGACGCCCGTCCCCACGGCAATCTGCGGTACAAAGGTGTCGAGCTGGAAGACGGAGCCGGGGCGGCTGGCGCTGTTGCGTAACGCCCAGACATTCCCCGCATCGACAAACAAAGCCCCGTTGACGTCGGCTACCAGATGAAACAGCCGACCGCGCAGTTCAGCGGAGCCTTCCAGCAGAAGGTTGCCGGGTTGTTCGAATCGGTAGATGAACTGGTTGTTTCCATTGAGGGCGGGCGTTGCGGGGTCGTCCAGATAAGGATAAGCAGCGCCTGGCCCTAACCGGCGCGGTAGCCATGCCCGAACGCTGTTGCTGCCACCGGCAAAAAAGAATTTTTCGTAGGGTACGGCGTTCTGCGGACCATAGCCGTAGGCAATGCCCGTATTGACCCGGAAGGCAAGCGTTGTGCGCGAACGCAGGGGGACGTAATGCCGAAAATCGACGTTCAGCCGCAGAAATTTATAAAACTGAAGCCCCGTGACCGATGAATCGCTCCATCGTTCGACCACCCGATCGGGGAACAGGTTCAGCGTGGTGCCGCCCGATTCAACCACAGTGCGCAGGAAGTTGGCCCGCCGGTTCTGGTTGGGAATGTTCGTGTTGTAGGTATAAGCAAAGCTGAAACTGGAACTGAGTGAACGCCGAAAGCTCAGGTACACCGTGCTGCCCAGTCTTCGCTGCTGCTCCAGTTGCCGCCGGAACGCTTCGCCCAGTTCCGGCTTGCTGGTGTTAAAGCTGGCGTTAATCAGGTTTATGTCGGCAATCAGAAAGCTGAATTGCTTTGTGAGGGTTGTCTGCCAGTTGTAGGCCATTGTCGCCCGGAGCAGCGACCGCAGGAAGTCGGGGCGGAAGGTATTGTTATAGCTCAGGCTAACCTGAGTGCGGGGGTTATAGCGACTGAAACCGAACCGAAGCCGACCTGGAAACAGAATCTGCGGGAAAATCAGCGAACTACTCAGACTTAACTCCTGCGAGCTATAAACATCCGGGCTGTTGCCGGTATTGGTCAGGAAGCCCGTTTGCGCTTCCAGACCATAGCGAACCGAGGTTTCAAACGTTTCCAGGCCCCCAAACAGGTTCCGGACCCGAAAGATCAGGCTGCCGAAATAGCCGGGATAGCCCTGACTCTGATACAATACCGTCAGTCCTCCTTCGGCGGTGGCTTCGTATTTGTCCAGCGGAGTCGCCGTAATAAGCGTTCGCAGCCGCCGGTTGGTGGTGTCGGTGAAGTTGAGGTTAACGAATTTGAACTGATTCAGCAGAAACAGTTGCCGCTGGGTGTCGCGGTAGTCGGTCTGGTTGTAGAGCTGACCCGGCCGAAGCAGAATCTTGGCGTCCAGCAGCCGGGTCGAAATGTTACGTCCGCCCAGCAGATACGTGATACCATTGCGGTTAACCGTATCCAGCCCCGCCGGTGCGCCCGTCGCCTGCGACTCCCCCGTGATTGTCTCGCCAGGGCTGATCCGTACCTCAACGTCACCGATGCGGTAGATCGGGTGGGCCGTCTGGCCGGGTGGGTTCAGCACCTGCACGTACACATCGACGTAACGGTGCAGGGAGTCGCCCGGAATCAGCCGGTCGCTGCCCCGGCGGGTCGTGTCTACGTCCGTAGCGCGGATGTACTGCCGCGAAAAGGCGTAATACCCCTGATCGCGCAGGAGCGATTCAAGACGGATTTTTTCGGCGGCCAGGTTCTCAAAGTCAAAGCGGTCGCCTGCCTTCAGCTTCGAGTTGTCGAGCGAATTCCGGATAAGGGAATCCACGCGCGGATCGGCAATGTCGTAGTCGACAGTCCGCAGGTAGAATCCCGCGTTTTCGGTAACGCCGTAGGTGACCCGAACCTGTCGGCCCCGCCGGAGCGTATCGAGTGAGTAGGTGGTCCGGGCGTTGAAAAAGCCTTTGTTTTTCAGGTATTCCTGCATCTTTACGGCGTTGGCCTGTGCGTCCTGAGCCGAAAAATAGGACGGAGGTTCGCCGAGGTTCCGCATGACCCAGTTGCCTTCTTCGGCTTTCAGACGAAGCCGCTTTAACTCACGACCGTAGCGCCGGTTTAGCTTCCGCAGTGCCTTTGGATCATCGGCTACCTGCTGGCTTTGCTGATCGAATTCATTAGTTTTGGCCTGAAGCTCCCGCAGGGCAGCTTCGCGGTTGTACCTACGCAGGCCAAGCTGATAGAACCAGAGCGGGGGCGTAATGGGCAGACCCAGAATCCGTCGGTTAGGCTTTTGCGGAATGAGGCTTTCGAGCTCTTCGGTCGAAACGGTGCGGTTACCCCGCACTGTCTGGGCGGTGAGCAGATACTGGTTTCGCAGGCTTTCCGTCGTTACGCAACCCGACAGAAAATACGTCAGACCCGCCAGTAAAACAATCCGTTGAAGTGGGTGATGTATGGTGTATGATGCCGCGTCAGGTAGCCAGTCATACATGATATATCGAAGCGCATACATCGTTTTCTTCATGCTTTCCAAAAATCAAATCAAATCCATTCAGTCGCTGCATCAGAAAAAATTCCGGCAGCAGCAGGGGGCGTTTCTGGTCGAAGGCGCCAAGAGTGTGCAGGAGGTGCTGCAGTCCGATTTTGACGTCGAACTGGTTGTCGCGACTGAAGCGTATTACAAAGAAAACGGAAGCCTGACAGACCGCCAACGAACGCCGGTCGAAATCGCGTCGGCGGCCGAGCTGACCCGCATCGGCACGCTGGAAAGCAACAACGCAGCCCTCGCTGTCGTCAGAACGAAAGAAAATCGCCCTTTAGTCGCCGAAGCCGGTGAAATTGCCCTGATTTTAGATGATATCCGCGATCCCGGTAACCTGGGTACGATCCTGCGGATCGCCGACTGGTATGGTGTCCGGAAGATTCTTTGCTCGGAAACCACCGCCGATGTTTATAACCCGAAAGTTATTTCGGCCAGTAAGGGGTCGTTTACGCGGGTGAACTGGTGGTACGGCGATCTTACGCAATTTCTGAATCAGCAGGTATCTGCGGAGGCTGGTAAGCCTGTTCATCCCTTGTACGGGGCGTTTCTGAACGGTGCCGACGTACATAAAATGCCGTTTGGTTCGGGCGGCTATCTGGTCATGGGGAATGAATCGAACGGAATTAGTGCCGCTGTTGAGCAGTACGTTACGCAGCGGGTAACCATTCCGCGGTATGGCGGGGCCGAGTCGCTCAACGTCGGCATCGCCACGGCGGTGCTGCTGGACAACTGGCGAAGACAGGCTCCCCATTAGCCGCTACATGAAACTGCTCATGGCCGACTCATTGGCCAGTTCCTGGGCGTGTTCTTTGCCGAGGTAGCGATCAATCAGATAGTGCGCGACGTAAAGCAGGGGCGTCAGCACGATGGCCGTTGTGGCTTTATACAGGTAGTTGATGATGCCTACGGCCAGCACCTGCGCCAGCGACCAGTTGCCGAAGACATAGAAGGCAATCCCGAGTACGACGAACGAATCGACCAGCTGCGAGATGAGCGTAGAACCGGTAGCACGGAGCCAGATTTTATGACTGCCGGTAATTTTCCGCAGGTACTGAAACACCGATGCGTCGAGAATCTGCCCGATCAGAAAAGCCGTCAGCGAACCAATAATGATGCCCAGTCCCTGCCGGAAAATCATCTGGAACGCATTGTTGATGTTGATGGGGTTCCCGGCCGCGTCTTTGGCGTTGACGTCGAGCCAGAACTGCGCCGGGGGCAGAGTCGTTACGGCGTAAATAATCAGGAAGCTATACGCCACGAACCCCGCCGTTAGGAAGGATATACGCCGGACGCCGGCCTTGCCGAAATACTCGTTGATGATGTCGGATGTAATGAATACAAACGGCCAGATCACCGCGCCGGCCGTCAGGTTAAAATCCAGCACGAAGTCGCCGAACAGGTGAATCTGCGCCGGGCGGGTTCCCACCAGCGTTTCAGCCGAAAAGATTTTGACGCCGATAATTTCGGCGACCAGCGCGTTGGTCAGGAATACCGCGCTCAGAAAAATATAGAGGTTAGTTCGCTTATTGGTAAACGAGTAGCTGGGCATGGCACAGGTCAGGAATGGTGTCTGGGGTTACCACCGCAATTTATGACACGAACTACCGGCTATGAACCGCCGACAGGATTTATTTTCGCTTATAGACGCCCGGCGAAGCGGTTTTTTCGTACTGAGCCGCCAGGGCCGGGGCGCGTTGAAATAATTTCTCGACAACATTCTCCCGATCGATGATATAGTCGGGCGGGTCCAGCCGGAAGTGGTCGAATACGTTGATTACGGCTTCGTAATTGTCCAAGTTCCGGAGGTCGTACTTGGCCAGATCCCAGTTCAGGTAAGGCGTAGCGGGGCGGTTGTATCGGTAGGCGCTCAGGTCTTCGCCAATGATCAGCACGCGCTGGTTACGGATGTTGTCGGGCAGGGGCGAGGGCCGTACCTGAAGGTTACTTAACCGGCCCAACTCCGCACCCGGAATCAGCCCCAGCGCACCCTGATAAAACAGGAGCAGCATCAACCCGAAGGCCAGCGAGAACCCCAGTTCGGAGAGCCAGGCTTTCCGGACATTCTCGAAGTAGAAAACGGCGAAATACGCCATCGGCGGCACAAAGCTCAGGAACGACATCGGGGCCAGAAACGGCATCAGCGCCGTTGTCAGCACAGCCGTAACGAACCAGAGCATCATGATCTGCTGGATGCGCTGCTGGAAGTTGACGTAACGGCTGGTGGTGTTGAACAGGCTCAAAAAACCCAGTACGCCCAGTCCCAGCGGGATCAGCAGGGAAGCCAGCAGCGATTGTACGTCGGATAAGGAATACTGCCTCACCCGGAATACCGACGCCAGCAGGTTCCGGTTGAAATCGTCCAGGCTATCGTTGAGGTAATAGAACAGGATCGTTACGGCGATGGGAAACAGAAACCCGAACAACGACAGCGAGTGCTGGCGGAACGTAGCCCCGGTATACAGCAGAAGGGCCAGGGCTGCCCACAGAATATACAGCACCGAAGGCAGGTAAAACAGAGCTGCCAGCCCGATATAGAACCCGACCTCAAACACTTCATCGGTAGCGCCCCGCCGTTCCATCTGCTTCACGAGCGTTCCGAAGGCCAGCAGCAGCAGGCTGGTTGACATCAGCATGGGAGAAAGCGTCAGGCAGTCGAACGAGAGGTGCAGAAACAGCATGTAAACCAGCCCCGGCCAGAACGACCGGTCGGAATAAACGTCGCGGGTGTTGGTCACGTAATTGAAATAAACGATCTGAAACACCGACACGAGCGTAGCCGCGCCGTGCAGGGCTATTGACGACCGTCCGAAGAGCGTATCGAGCCCCCAGTAAACAATGGCTGAAAGCGGACTGACGCTATCCCAGATATCCCGGTAAAGTAGGTCGCCCTGGCTTATCTGTTCACCCACCAGCATCCAGTTCAATTCAGGAATCAGAAGCGGTAGCGAATTCAGGAGCAGGGGTAACCGAATCAGCAGCAGTAATCCGAGCAGGCTGACGTAGAGATAGGGATAATACGAGCGAAAAAAACGTAGCAAAGCAAAAAATGGTCAGTCGTCGGTGAGTAAGCGCGGCAGTCAGACACCTTGATGAATAAGCCAGCAATGGATCAACGCGCCGGCCAACTACTCTGCGAAATTACGGTCAATTTCGGCAGAATGGAAAAAGGTATGGATATTTGCGCAGCGGCCAGACCCACAGCAGCGGCTGCCACTGACAAAAGCCAAACAGTAAAGACACCATCGCCAGAGCGACGACCCTCGTTCAGGCTTCTGGCGGTGAGGCAGTAACAAAGTCAACCGGCCGGGGTTATACCGGCAGGCCCCGACTTAAGACAAACACCAATGGAATCGAAACGACAACAGAAAGTTGCGCGGCAACTGCAGAAGGATTTAAGCGAAATTTTCCAGCGCGAAGTACCGCATTTATTCAACGGGGCGTTCATTACCGTCACCAGTGTACGGGTCTCGCCCGACCTGAGCGTAGCCCGCGTGTACCTGAGTTTTCTGGCAACGAAGAACAAGGATATACTGCTGGAGAGCATTCAGGAAAAAGGCAAGGTCATTCGCCAGCACCTGGGCGACCGGGTCCGGCACCAGCTTCGCATCGTACCGGAACTGGTTTTCTTCCTGGACGACACCGCCGAATACGCCGATAAAATGGATAAGCTCTTCGCCGGCCTGGAGATTCCACCCGCTCCCGCCGAGGATGACGAAGACGATGAATAAAGCAAAGAGTGAAAGAGCGAATGAGCAAAAGAGTGATAAGGGCTTGTATTGGTTCGCTCTTTCACTCTTTCTCGCTTTCACCATTATACTATGAATCTCCCCGCCTGGATTGCTCGCCGGTATTTTTTCTCGAGAAAGAAGCGCAGTTTTATTAGCTGGCTGTCCATTCTGTCTATGCTTGGCGTTGGCGTCGGCACCATGGCGTTAGTCGTGGTGCTATCGGTGTTCAATGGCATGGAGGAACTGAACCGGCAGATATTCAAGACGTTCGAGGCCGACATGACCATTTCGCCCCGTCAGGGCAAGCGATTCATGGCTCCGCCAGCCTTGCTGAACCGCTTGCGGCAACTACCGGAGATTAGTTTACTGACGACTGTGGCGCAGGATAACGCCCTGGCCCGGTACGCCAGTGGTCAGACAGTGGTGCGCCTTAAGGGGGTTGATAGTACGTATCTACATCGTCAGCAGCTCGACTCGGCCATGCTTGAAGGAAAGCTGCTGCTGAATGAGGACAATATAAACTATGCCATTGTTGCCGAGGGGGTTCGAAACGATCTGAGCATATCGCCGGTCGACATTCTGACACCCCTGGAAATTCTGTACCCCCAAAGCGGGCAGGCGTTCAGCGTTCTGAATCCGGACGCGTTTAACCGCGAGCGCCTGACGGTATCGGGCGTGTTCTTCATTGAATCACGCTACGACAATTTTGTGCTGGCCCCTCTAACTGTAGCGCGGGCCCTGTTCGGCTATCAGCCCGACGAAGTAACGAGCCTGGAAATTCAATTACGTCCCGGCACCGACGAAAACCAGGCCCGGCAGACGCTGCAGAACATAGTAGGCGATCAGCTGATTGTGCAGACCCGCGACGATCTCAACACCGATCTGTACCGCACCATCCGGATCGAAAAATTGCTGGTTGCCCTGACTTTATCGTTTATTATCCTGGTCGCCAGCATCAACATTTTCTTCTCTCTGTCCATGCTGGTCGTTGAAAAACGAGAGGATATCAGGATTCTCTTTGCTCTGGGCGCGACGACCGGATTAGTGCGCCGAATCTTCCTCACCGAAGGCGCTATCATTGCTCTGACGGGCGCGATTGCCGGGCTGGTTCTGGGCGTCGTGATCTGCGTGATGCAAGAGCAGTACGGCTTTATCCGGATGGGGACGGTCAGTTCCATCATTGATGCGTATCCGGTCCGGCTCGACAGTAGCGATATTATCCTGACGGGTGTTCTCGTGATTGTGGTCACGATCCTGACGTCGTGGTTCCCGGCGCAGCGGGCCGCGAAGATTCAATAAAGGGCCAGAAATCAACCGAGGGTTGTACCCCGATCGATCTGCACAATATAGGCTTTGCCGCCTTCCCTTTGGATGGCCTCGGCAACGGCCTGGGGGTTTTCCGGCGCGTAGGCAAACATGCAGCCACCTCCACCCGAACCGTTGATTTTGCCGCCCAGTGCTCCGGCCGCCAGCGACGCGTCGAGCATCCGATCGATCCTGGGCGTGCTGATTCGCTGAGCGTCGCGCAGATTCGCTTGGTGGTCGGTCAGCAACTGCCCGAATCGAACGTGATCCATCGGGCCGGAGGATTGTAAAAGTGATAAAGCATCGCGCAGAATATCGCGGTTTGCGAGGTTGCCTTTCAGCAGAATATACTCGTCTTTGCTCAGGAAGTCTTTGTACTCGGCCGCTTCGGTGATTGCCGAATTGTGCAGGGAAAACCGGGGATTGACGACCGTAATCCGCTGGATGATGTCCAGCATGCCGAGTTTAACCCGTTTTAGAATCCCGAGGGTATCCTTGGGTTCCTGCGAATCGCCCAAAACAAAGGTACCGAGGGCAGGGGTTAGTTCGAGCAGACGAATGTCCGGATTGGACTCCAGGTAGATCACGTTACCAACGGCCGTCGCGTAATGGTCCATCATGCCGCCCGGTTCGCCAAATTCCAGCACTTCGGCCCGGTAGCCCAGTTCGGCCAGCCGCTCGGGAGCGAGCTGACGCGGCTCGTCGGCCAACTGGCTTAAAACGTTCAGCCAGGTTACGATCAGCGCCGACGAACTCGACGTACCGGAATTGATCGGAATGTTGCCGCGCACTTCGCCCTCAATCCCGCGCGAGAACGTAAAGCCCTCCCGCAGAAGGATGTTCACCGCCGAGCGGAAGTAATCCCGGTCGTTCGGATAAGATAAAGGTTGCCTGTCAAATGGAATCTGTACCAGGTCCTGAATGTCGGGCAGGTTCAGCCGAAACCCCGACGTAGCGACGTTGTGGGCTTCGATGGCAATCCGGCGCGAAATAGCAGCGGCAATAACGGGTAAGCCTAAATAATCCTGATGTTCGCCAAACAGGCAAATTCGGCCGGGGGTAGATGCAGTCATTCGGATAAACGCAGAGAAGCAAAGACTAAGGCAGGGAGGCAAACAAAATCTCCGCCAGCACCTGCGTTAACCTTTGCTCCTACCAGTTGAAATACTACCAGCTCGACTTTTTATGGCCCGACACGGCGTAGTACAGAATGAAGCTGAATAGGGGCAGCAGCAGTGCATACGCCATTTTTGGGCTGATTACGTCCGTGAGGTAACCATGCAGCAACGGCAGCAGCGCACCACCCGAAATGCCCATGATGAGCAGGGCGGAGCCAATCTTGGTAAACCGACCCAGCCGGTTCAGGGCAAGCGGCCAGAGAGCAGGCCAGACAGGGGCTAACCCAAAGCCCAGCAGGGCGACGCAGAGCACCGACGTAAAACCGCTGGTCAGTAACGTAGCGACGGTCAGTACCAGGCCATAAGCCGCCCCAAAACGTAAAGCGGTCTGCTGCGAAATGACCTTGGGAATCAAGACAATGCCGAGCACGTAACCCCCCAGCAGGCCGTAAAGCGTATACGTCGTGAAGTACTTGGCCTCATCATTGTCAAAGCCGAGGGCCTTACCGTAATTGATGATGGTGTCGCCCGCAATCACTTCAGCACCGACGTAACAGAACAGAGCCAGTACACCCAGCACCAGGTTCGGAAACTGCCAGACGCTGGTATGAATGCTAACGTCGGTCGGCGTATCGTCCTGCTCTTCCGACACTTCAGGCAGGCTTGAGAACCGAATCATACCCGCCAGAAACACCAGAACGCCGGTCAGAATCAGGTATGGCGTGACAACTTTCTCCAGTGAGGCCGCTCCGGATACCGCATTGGCACCCGTCAGGAGCAGTCCTCCGAAAATGAACTGGCTGATAATCCCCGCTAGTTTGTTGGCGATACCCATGAAACTAATCCGCTGAGCCGCACTCTCGCGCGGGCCGAGGATAGTTGCATACGGATTAGAGGCCGTCTGCAATACCGTGAGACCAATGCCGATCAGGAAGAGCCCAACCAGAAACAGCGGGTAAGAAACCGCCTTCGCTGCGGGCACGAAGATCAGCGTTCCAACGGCCATGACCAGCAATCCCAGCGACATCCCGTTTTTGAAGCCGGTCCGTTTCAGTACCGCCGACGACGGAATAGCCATCAGCGTATAGGAAATGAAAAACGCGAACGCAACTAGATTCGACCCGACCGTACTGAGGTTGAAGGCCTGTTTGAAAAAAGCAATCAGGACGCTGTTGACCCACGTAACGAAGCCAAAAACAAAGAAAAGAGCACCAATGATGAGCAGGGGGCCAACGTAGTTTTTAGAAGGGGTCTGAGTCGCGGTCGGGGTCATTGGGAGTCAGTGATTAACTGGAGCCGGGGGTGAACCTATATTTTAAAAATTTTTACAAATTAAAAATAGAAATTGGTTTTCCACGCAGGAACCTCTTTAAAAGTTGTCCGATAGGGCGAAAATCGGTTTGTTTGTTTTCCACTTCCCCCGCGTGAAATCCGGAATTTCGACCGGTTTACTGCCGCCCGCAATGCTTTCTTCCGACAGGGGGCTGATGGCGCTCCAGACGGCTGCGTCATACACGTCGATGGGTGGGGGCGTCTTGGTTTTCACCGATTCGATAAAGGCCCGCATCACAAAAAAGTCGATGCCGCCATGCCCCGCATTCTCGGCCGTCTGGGCGTGGCGTTTCCAGAGCGGATGGTCGTATTTCTCCTGATACGACGCAAACGGTTCCCAGGCGTGGGCTTTGGGGCTTACGTTCTCCAGGTAGATCATATCGTTGTCGTCCATCCAGATTCCGTTGGTGCCCTGCGCCCGGAACCCAAGCGAGTAGGGACGGGGTGAATTGGTATCGTGCATGAGAACAATGTTCTCGCCATTGGCGCACTGGATGACGGTCGTTACGATGTCGCCGAGTTTGAAATTAACCTTGGTGTTCGGGTGGTTCGGTCCGCCCTTATCGACGACATACTTATGGAGTCCCCGGCTTTTGGTGGCTGTACTGGTCAGGTGCAGAAAGCGGTTGCCCCGGTTAATGTCGAGCCAGTGGGCAACCGGGCCAAGACCGTGGGTCGGGTAGATGTCGCCGTTGCGATCGACGGAGTGCTGCGTCCGCCAGCGGGCCTCGGCATAGCCTTTCGCCCCAAATTCGACCCCGCCCCCGGCATAATGTTTACCATCGTTGAATTTGATGTCGCGCAGGTCGTGCTGATAGCCGCAGTGGGCATAGGTCATTTCACCGAACAAACCCTGCCGGATCATGTTCAGAACCGCCATGACATCGCGCCGGTAACACACGTTTTCGAGGATCATGCACGGCACGCCCGTTTTTTCAAACGTATTGACCAGGTCCCAGGACTCTTTCAGCGTAACCGTTGCCGACACTTCAACGCCTGCATATTTACCCGCTTTCATGGTGGCAACGGCCATCGGTGTGTGCCACTCCCAGGGCGTAGCAATAATGACCCCGTCGAGGTCGTCGCGTTTAAGCATCTGCAAAAACGCTTCGTCGCCTTTCGTATAGGCTTCCGGAAGTGCCAATCCTTTTTTCTTAAAAATCTCGTTCGTTCGGGCGATGCTGTCCGGGTCAATGTCGCAGATAGCCGGAATGACTACATCGTCGCGGTAGAGCGCCTGCTCGACGTGGCTGCGGCCCCGCGATCCGACCCCGATAAACCCCAGCCGTACTTTATCAGCTGCCGGGTCACCCAACGACGAAGCTACGGAACTGGCTGCGGTCAGGACGGTGGGAAAGGCAGAGGCAGCCGCTCCGGTAAGGGCGGCCGTTCGGATAAACTCGCGTCGGGTGGGTTTCATAACGACAGAATGCGTAGGGTGACAAGGTTAGTGTTTCAAAGAACGACGTTTCCACCCAAAAATCATAAATTCCACGTCTCCGCAGCAGGAGCCTTTTACCGGGACCGAATCAGGCGGGCAGATAGACCACGAAAGTGGCTCCCTGGTCAGGCTGGCTGCTGGCCGTAATGGCTCCATCGTGGTTTTCGATCACTTTCTTCACGATGGCCAGGCCGATGCCCGTACCGGTATACTGGGTTTTGCTGTGCAGGCGCTGGAAAACGTCGAAGATACGGTCGAGGTATTTTTCGTCGAAGCCAATTCCATTGTCGGCGACAGAAATCTGATGATAGTGGCTGGCCGGATTGAGCGGCCGCGCTGAACCCGGCAATTGGTCTCTGGAGACTAGCTGGCTGGTGACCCGAATGCGGGGTGTTTCGCCGGGCCGCCGAAATTTGATGGCGTTTGAAACCAGATTCAGGAATAGTTGCCCCAACTGAGCGCTGTCGCCTTCTACCGTAGGGAGGCTGGCGATGTCAACAAGCGCGCCTGATTCCTGCACGGCATAATCCAGATCAGTCAGGACATTCGCCAGAATGTCGTTGAGCGACAGTTCCTGGAAGGCGCTCCGGTGATTGGCAATGCGCGAAAAAGCGAGCAGGTCTTTGATCAGTGACGACATGCGCATGGCGGCCGTCTGCATCCGTTCAACCAGCGCCGTGCCCTCGCCCAGTTGATGAGCATAGGTCGCGTTCAGAATATCCCCGAATGACTGAATCTTACGTAAGGGTTCCTGCAGGTCGTGGCTGGCTACGTAGGCAAAGCGCTCCAGGTTTTCGTTGGACCGGCGCAGGTCAATATTGGCCCGGGCGAGCGCGCTGGTCCGTTCGGCTACCTGTCGCTCCAGTTCAGTTGCAAATGATTTCTGATCGTGAATATCCGTACAGGTGCCAAACCAGCGGATAATCGCACCCTCGCTGTTGCGAAAGGGCAGGGCACGCGCCAGAAACCAGCGATAATCTCCGTCGTGGCGTCGAAAGCGATACTCAATTTCATAAGGTTCACCGGTTTCAAGCGAATGTTTCCACACCGTCAACGCCCGCTGCTGGTCATTCGGGTGCAGTACGCGGTTCCAGCCTTCGGCTTTGGTTTCCTCATAGGTAAGGCCCGTGAAATCATACCACCCTTTGTTATAGAAATCGTGATAGCCGTCGGGCAGAGTTGCCCAGACCATCTGAGGCATGAAATCCGTGACGAACCGGAATTCCTGAATCAGTTGCTGAAGCTCGGCATTGGTCTGGGTCAGGGCGGCTTTGGCGGCCAGTTCTGAACGCAGGTCGCGAATGGTGGCACCCCGGGCAATTGGTTCGCCTGTAACGGGGTCGTCCAGGCGAACATAATCAGCATGACACGGAATGATCTCGCCCGTGATGAAGTGCCGAAAATGGACCGTACCCGACCAGCTGCCCGTCGTGTATAAGGTCGTATAGGCTTCTTCCGCGATTGGCTGAAAATGTTCGACTTCGAAAAAATCGGCCGATCGGAGCCGTGAGATGTCATCGTCTAACCCAATCCCGACGAGTTCCCGACCCGCTTTGTTGACGTACATCAACTGCCCCTGCCAGTTGCTGAGAGCCATAAAGTCGGAACTGTTCTCAAGCAGCGAAAGCAGGTGCTGCTGGTCTTCATAGAGCGCTGCCTGGCCGATGATCCGGTGAATGTGGCTGCCCGCTGCATTGGTTCGCGCTGACGGTTCGGCTTCGTAGCCCGTAGCCAGGACGCCCGCTACCTGGCCCGTATCGTCCCGGATGGGCGTGTACGTGAACCGCCACCGTGCCTGTCCGGCCACGGGCGACTGAGCCTCAAAGACCGCTTCGCCGGTCCGACAGACGTTGTCAATAAAGGTTTCGAAGCCTGGCCATATATCTGCCCAGTACTCTTCTCCCGGCTGTCCTAATGCGCTTTTGTGCGGAGCCTGATTGCCCAGCAAAGGCCGGTATGCATCGTTATAAATCTGAACCGCATCGGAGCCCCACCAGAGCAGCATAGGATTACGGGACGACAACAGAATACCAAGGGTGGTACGTAAACCTGCAGACCAATGATCCGGGGTGTCGAGTTGAGTTGTTGACCAGTCGAAGGAGCGTATCATAACCCCCATTTCGCCCCCACCCGTCAGGAAGGCATACCCGGACGTGTTACTATTCATAAAAAGAAACCGCAGCACTTACCTGGACAGGCGCTTTTGGTCGAAACATTTCAACAGATGATTCCAGTATCGCAAAATAACAGATTTCAACAGATTTTACCCATTCGGTTTGCGCTGATGGCGGTAACATTCATTAAAAATTCCACCAGTCCGAATCCGGGTGAACCGATCCGAGCAGAACCGGCTCGCCAATACGGGGTGTGGTAACGTCCAACTTCTGACTGGCGGCCTGTTTGAGCAGTCGTTTGATCGGTTCATTCCAGGAGTGATTGGCGAGCGTAAACTTACCCCAGTGAACCGGCAGGAGGGTTCTGGCCCGTAAATCCCCGGCTGCGGTGGCTACTTCCTCGGGGAACATATGGATGCTGGGCCAGTCGCGGCCGTACTGCCCGCATTCCAGAATGGCCAGGTCGAAGGGACCGTATTTTTCGCCGATTTCCTGGAAATGCGGACCGTAACCCGAATCTCCGCCGAGAAAAATCGTGGAGCCGTTCAGATGCAGCACAAACGATGTCCAGAGCGTTTTGCCGCGCGCGAAACTACGGCCTGAAAAATGGCGCGCCGGCGTAGCAATCAGGTCGATGCCGTCGGCTACGGGCTGGCGTTCCCACCAGTCAAATTCCACAATCCGGTCGGCTGGAACGCCCCAGCGCTCCAGGTGCGCACCAACGCCCAGACCCGTATAGAATTTTTTGACTTTCGGAATCAGCTGGGTAATGGTTTTGTAGTCGAGGTGGTCATAGTGGTCGTGCGACAGAACCAGCAGATCGATGTCGGGCATGTCATCGACGGAGTACACGTCTGAACCGGCGAACGACCTGCCGAAGAACGATACCGGCGACGCGCTGCCGCTGAATACCGGATCAACCAGAACCGTTACGCCTTTGGACCGGATGAGGTACGACGAGTGCCCGAACCAGACAATGGCCGGCGTTGAGTCCGGCAGAGTCTTCAGGTTGGTCCTGACGGAAGGCAGCGGACGGGGCGGTACGTTGTCTTTGGGTTTGTTAACGTAGTCGGTCAGCATGGCGGCATACGACGCATTTTCACGCATGACGGCCGTAGGGGTCAGATTCTGAAACGATCCGTCGCGGAAGTTTGGCGACTTCCGGATTCGGTCGAGCCGTTCGCTGGCCGGATCGCTGCCGAACGTAGCCTGTCGCATAAACAGGGTAACCCCCACAACCAATACTGTCAAAATAAGAACGGTGGTAAGCATAATGGGTTTCAATTGCTGCATGATGAAACGAGAACGGGGCATCTTTCGGGAGGGTTCCCGGCGGAACGAACCCATTAAAATGAATGTTCTATAAATGAATCGATCGAACGTGTTTAATCTTTTTGCGAAAAAGTTGAACAAATTTAGTCGGTGTTGGGTTAATTTTTTCGATAAACGCACACTAAGGAACGTCCTGGCTACACGTTCTGCCGTCTGCCTGTGTTGTACACATACTTTGTAACGACAGGTTGATCGAACCCTATTTCGATTTGCTTTCTATGGATATTCCCCGGGCAGATGCCCTACGGGTTGCGGTGTTTCGGAAGGAGCATTTCAACGCGGCTCATCGTCTGAACAACCCAAACTGGTCGGATGAGAAAAACGCCCGTGTTTACGGCAAATGCAACAACAATAACTTCCACGGCCACAATTACGATCTGATTGTGCAGGTGACCGGCCCGGTCGATCCTGAAACGGGTTACGTCATCGACATGAAATTCCTGGGCGATCTCGTCAAGGAGCACGTCCTGAATCGGTTTGACCATAAAAACCTCAATCTCGATACGGAAGAGTTTGCCGATCTGAATCCTTCGGCGGAAAACATTGCAATCGTCATCTACAATATTTTACGTAACCAGCTAAGCGAGGGCTTAGATCTTAAAATCAGATTGTATGAAACTGAACGGAACTTCGTCGAATACCCCGTCTGACAATGGCCTCAAGGCGAATGGTGTCCATCTGAACGGTCACTATAACGCGCAAGCCGTTGATGAGCTACTGGCCGATGAAATCGGTGAGGCACACGGCGCGTCTTCGATTGATACCCCGATGCGCCCCGATGCTTTCGACCTGGATGATGATCTGAAGATTGATCTCATCGAAGAGCATTTTCGGGAGATTATGAGCGTTCTGGGCCTCGACCTGACCGACGACAGCCTGAAAGGGTCGCCCCGGCGCGTGGCCAAGATGTACGTAAAGGAAATTTTCCGGGGTCTGAATCCCGCCAATAAGCCTCAGTCTACGTTGTTCGACAACAAGTTTCGGTACAACGAAATGCTGGTGGAGAAAGATATTACCGTTCAGTCGTACTGCGAACATCACTTTGTTCCAATCATTGGTAAAGCGCACGTGGCCTATATTTCCAGCGGTAAAGTGATTGGATTGTCGAAGCTGAACCGGATTGTGGAGTATTTCAGCAAGCGGCCGCAGGTGCAGGAGCGCCTGACGGTTCAGATTGCCGATGAATTGAAGCGGGTACTGGAAACTGAAGACGTAGCGGTGATTATCGATGCCAAGCACCTATGCGTTTCGACGCGGGGGGTGCATGATGTCAACTCCTCGACGATTACGGCCTCTTACGGCGGTAAGTTTCAGGAGGAAGCCACCCGGCAGGAACTGCAGCGCTATCTGGCACAGCCCGGCGTAACTATTTAAGAGTTCGCTGGTTGAAGGGTTGTAGGCATACGCAGTGGAGCGGATACGTCCGTCGCCCGGTATGTCTGCAACCCTTCAAGCTTTAGAACTCAGCAGAATGCAAGGTAAAACGATTTTGATTATTGGCGCTAGTTCGGGTATTGGCCATGCCCTCGCCGAACAGCTCCAGACCCAGGGTGCTACCCTCATTACGGCGGGCCGTCGTCAACCCGAAGGTATCCAGTCTACCCACCTGACGTGGGACGTAACCCGAACTCCGGCCGAGGAAGCGCTTAGCCCCCTTCCCGATGTCCTGCATGGGCTGGTATATTGTCCTGGTACCATCAATCTCAAGCCGTTTCAACGGCTTACGGTTGATGACTACCGCGCTGATCTGGAAATTAACGTACTAGGCGCTGTTGCGGCCATCCACGCGGCCTTTCCGGCCATTAAGAAAGCAAAAGGTGCTAGTATAGTGCTATTCAGCACAGTAGCGGTCAAGCTGGGCATGGGACTTCACTCGTCCATTTCCATCGCGAAATCGGCCGTTGAGGGCCTGACGAAGTCGCTGGCAGCTGAGTTTGCTCCGTTTAATATCCGCGTCAACGCCGTTGCGCCGTCCCTAACCGATACGCCCCTGGCGCAGTTCCTGCTGGCCGATGAAGCAAAACGCGAATCCGGTAATAAGCGTCACCCCCTGAACCGGTACGGTACTCCACAGGATATTGCGAGCATGGCGGCTTATCTGCTTTCCGATAAGGCGAGCTGGATTACTGGTCAGATCATCGGCGTCGATGGTGGGATGGGCAGTTTGAAATAAAACAACACAGCCCACGAGCCAGGCTCGTGGGCTGTGTTTGTATGAAAAGCCGAAGTGCTGTCGGTTATTCGTCGGCGCTCAGAGCCTGCATAGCTACCTGTCGGCTGGCGTCACCCAGCGCAGCTACTTCGCCAACCACGATGATGGCCGGATTGCCAATGCCGGATTCGCTTACGCGCTGCACAATATTGCTTACCTGGCCGGTTACAATTTGTTCGTCAGGCAGGGTGCCGTTCTGAATAATGGCGACGGGCGTATTCGCTTTGCCGGTCTGATCGAAGGTGGCCATGATCTCGGCCAGTTTATGCATGCCCATCAGGACAACGACTGTTGCCGACGACTGAGCCGCCAGCCGCAGATCGGCCGAAAGCTGTCCGTCTTTAGTGGTGCCCGTCACGACCCAGAAGCTTTCGGAAACGCCCCGCGTTGTCAGCGGTACACCCGCCGAAGCCGGTACGGCGTAACTACTCGAAATACCGGGAATTGCTTCCGTCTCAATGCCGTGCTGCCGGGCGTAATCCATTTCTTCCCAGCCCCGTCCGAATACAAACGAGTCGCCCCCTTTCAGCCGCACCACGTGGCCGTGCTGTTGGGCGTAATGCACGATGAGCGGATTGATATCTTCCTGCATGCAGGAATAAGCGCCCCGCCGTTTACCTACGTATACCTTCAGCGCGTCAGGACGACAATACTCAAGCAGATCAGGGTGCACGAGCGCATCATACATGACCACATCAGCCTGCTGCAGTGCCCGAACGCCTTTAAGCGTTATCAGATCCGGATCGCCGGGACCGGCGCCTACGAGGGTTAGTTTCATGGATAAAGAGTGGATGAGCGAAAGACGCTGGTGTTCAGCATCACTTATTCACTCTTTAATTTAGCTATCCTGCGCCTGGGTTAACTCCTGGAGTTCAGGTGCGCCTTCCAGTTCGAGCTGGGCGTCGCGGTACGCCTGAATAGCCTGCAGGAAGGCGTCAGCCTGCGCGATGAACTGGCGGGCAAAGTCTTCCGAAGGCTCGTGCTTATTGATGCTGAAGACCAGCGTCTTGAAGTCGCCCTCCGCTTCGTGGAAATCGCCCGCGAACGTCCGGTCAAAATCACTGACAATCCCGTGCTGCGTGTTCGTCGGGATGTCACGGCTCATCAGAGCCGCTTTGCCGCCGGTAATGAACACGTTATAGGCATGGTAGATGGCGTCGGCCCAGCGGCTTTCGGCCAGCGCTTCCTGCGCCCAGCTCAGCTTTTCGGTCGCTTCGGTCAGCGTGGTTGCCACAAGGTCGATCAGGACACTCGCGCACTCACCAACACCCACTTCCGTTACGTACTGCTCGGTATGATCCCAGTCGATATAATCGCTGTCGACCAATGTTTTCAGGTCGGCCAGCGGTTTCAGCAACTGGTAATAATAATTCTTACCCTGCCGGGCGTAGTAGTCGCTATAGTACTCGCCGTCGAAGCTATTGGCTTCGAAGTCGCGTAGCAACAGCCGCAGTGAGTCGGGGCCGCGCTTGCTCGGAATCTTGATAACTTTATCGGCAATCAGGCCTTCGCCTTTGCCGTTGAAACCGCCACCCAGCAGAACCTGCAGAGCGGGCAGGACGAACGCACCATTCTTCAGCGACGAGCCGTGGTAGCCAATATTGGCGACCGAATGCTGGCCGCAACCGTTCATACAGCCCGAAATCTTGATTTTGATGTCATCGTTGAATACCAGATCGGGAAACTCGTCATGCATCATTTTTTCCAGCGCCCGGGTGATGCCGTAGCTGCTCGAAATGGCGAGGTTACAGGTATCGGTACCGGGGCAGGTCGTAATGTCGGCGGTGGTGTCGAAGCCCGGTTGGGCTAAACCGAGTGCGTCGAGTGCCTCGAAAACGGCGGGCAGGTCTTCCGGCCGGATAAACCGGAGCAGATAACCCTGGTTAACCGTTACGCGGATATCATCGGCCGCGTACTGCCTGACCACCTGTGCCAGCGCCCGCGCCGTATCTGACGACATATCGCCCAGCAGAACCCGCAACTGAACGGCATACCAGCCGGCCTGCTTTTGCTCAAAAACGTTAGTTTTAAACCAGGTCTGAAACTTCGGATTGTCAAGCGCCGGCTGGTAGTTGCTCACTTCCGGGCGCTCGGCTGGGAGATTCTCCGGGTTGTGATCAACAACAAACTCTTTATTACGTAAAGCCGGTGTCTCTTCAGCTATGCGCCGGAGCAGTTCTTCCAGCCCAATGTCATTGAGCAGATATTTCATCCGGGCCTTGTGCCGTTTCTGGCGTTCGCCATAGCGGTCAAATACGCGGATGACGCCCTCGATGAACGGAATAATCCGCTCTTCTTCCAGAAACTCCGATGCTGTCTGCGCCGGGAAGGGCTGCGCGCCCAAACCGCCACCCAGCATCACCTTAAAGCCCCGTTTGCCGTCCTGAATCCGTGGAACCAGACCAACGTCGTGCATGAAGCCGTACGCTGAATCCTTTTCGCTTGACGATACCGAAATCTTGAACTTACGACCCATATCCTGACATATCGGGTTGCGCAGGAAGTAATCGAAAATCGAGTAAGCGTAAGGAGTAATATCGAACGGCTCCAATGGGTCAACACCGGCACGCGCCGAACCCGTTACGTTCCGAACGGTGTTTCCGCAGGCTTCTTTCAGCGTAATGCCCGCGTCTTCGAGGTCGGCCCAGAGCTGGGGCGAATCAGCCAGTTTAACAAAGTGCAACTGAATGTCCTGACGGGTTGTGGCGTGGAGATTACCCGTTGCGTACTTATCCGACAAATCGGCAATCCGCACCAGCTGATCGGCCGTGATACGACCGTGCGGCAGCTTGATACGAATCATCTGGACGCCCGGCTGCCGCTGTCCATACACGCCCCGCGTCAGACGAAACTTACGGAAGGCCTCATCAGGAATCTCACCCGACCGGAATGAACTGATCCTTTGTTCAAGGTCCAGAATGTCGCGCCGGGCGGCTGCACTTACATTATCGGTCAGTTGGATAGACATGAGGTATATTGTCTATAGAATTAAAAGACTAATTTATTAAAACTAAACGCCGGTGAAATCCGGCGTCTGTTTATGGCATTCAGGTACAATAATAAAGGAATTTTCGGGCGATTCAGTTCGCTGAATGGATAGCTATTGATTATCGTCCATAACCAGAAGTTATGCTTCGCCCACCAACATAAGCGCACCCACCGTTACGTTCGACGTTTCATCGATCAGAATAGCTCCACCCGTTGCCCGGTTCTGCCGGTACGGATCAAAACTGATCGGTTGTGCCGTCCTGAGAATAACTTTGGCTAGATCATTTAGTTTTAAACTTTCAACCCCTTCTGTCTCTTCGTAGGTATTTACATTTACCTGATAAACAATCTCGCGCACTGAGCAGCGCGTACGGGCCGTGCCAATCTGCAGCACATATTTATTGCCCACTTTAAATTCCTTGGTATCCATCCAGCACAGCATCGCTTCGACGGTCTGACTGCTAACCGGCTGGCTGTCCGACCGAACGATCAGATCGCCCCGGCTGATGTCTACGTCCGTAGCGAGGTGCAGGACAACCGACATCGGTGTAACCGCTTCGTCATAGTGATTATCGGCAATTTCAATCGCGTCAATCGTTGAGGTTTCACCCGAGGGCAGTACCGTTACGGCATCGCCTTTGCGGAACAGACCGCTGGTGATTTTACCGGCGTAGCCCCGGTAATCGTGCAGTTCGGGCGTTTGCGGACGGATGACGTACTGCACCGGGAACCGGGCCTGCTCCAGATTTACATCGTCGTCGATGGTAACAGACTCCAGATGCTCCAGCAGGGCCGGACCTTCGTACCACGGCATCGCGCCGGATTTGTCGACTACGTTATCGCCGTTGAGCGCACTCAGCGGAATATACGTCACTTCGTTTACGTTCAGGTTTTTAGCTAGTTCAGCATACTGAATGCAGATATCGGAGAAGACATCCTGCGAGTAGCTAACGAGGTCCATTTTGTTGACCGCTACAACAATATGGGGAATCCCCAGCAGGGAGGCAATGAGCGAATGCCGGCGGGTCTGTTCAACGACACCATGCCGGGCATCGACGAGTACAATCGCCAGCTGGCAGTTCGATGCGCCTGTTACCATGTTGCGGGTGTACTGGATATGCCCCGGTGCATCGACGATGATAAACTTACGCTTTGGCGTCTGAAAATAGCGGTAGGCTACGTCGATCGTGATACCCTGCTCACGCTCCGACCGCAGTCCATCCGTGAGCAACGCGAGGTCAATCTCACCGTCGTCGCGGCTTTTACTGGCGCGCTCGATGGCTTCGAGCTGGTCGGCCAGAATGGATTTGGAATCGTAGAGAAGTCGCCCGATGAGCGTGCTTTTGCCGTCGTCAACCGAACCGGCGGTTATAAATCGGAGAAGATCCATTGATTAGTTATGGTAGTTGCGGAGCCACTGATCCGGCGTTAGAACGGGTATATCAGCAGTCGCAAAATCATCAATATTTCGGGTAATGATACTGGTTATAGCAGGCAATCCAGTGGCGCTGTTGTACATGACAGCATCTTCAAAATCAGTAAAGGCTGATGTTATTGCCTGCCGGATATGTGTTGCTGTTACGTCAGAAATCCCAATGTAGCTGATTAATAGCGTAAAGGTGTCTATAATCTGCTGGTGAGGAATCTTGTAATAGGAGCGGAGTATGTAATAAACCGTTACCATAGTGAGCGAATTCACGTAGGCATCAATTTTGGCTTGTTCAGCCAGATCAAAAATCGATGCCGCCGACTGCCAGAAAGGCTCTCGCTTCGCCAGCAGATCAATAACTACGTTTGTATCGAGCAGAACAACTGGCTTCATCGTGCGTGTTTAGCCAGAATAGCCTGTTGTCTGCTTTGTTTATCATCCTGACTTGCCAACTGGGGAAAGGTTCCCAGTAATCGGGCAGTTTTAGGCGACAGGGATTTGTTAGAATCTACCTGTTGCTGACTGGGTGCACTTTGATTGGCCTGGATAGCAACAAAAGGCAGGCTTTCGAGCAATTCCAGTACAAAATCCGCTTTGGTATCGGCAACTTCGATGACAATTTGCATACACGTTTCCCGTTAAAAATAGCCGCCTTTTTTCCGGTCTTCCATGGCGGCTTCTGACAACTGATCGTCCATGCGGGTTTCGCCACGTTCAGAGATACGGGTAGCCTGAATTTCGTCAATGACGGCGTCGAGCGTATCAGCCTGCGACTCCGAAGCGGCTGTGCAGGAAATATCGCCAACGGTACGGAACCGCACCCGGCGGGTCACAATCTGATCGTCGGCTTCGGGTTTGATCACGCCACCGGCGGTTGCCATCAGCTTCCCGTCGCGAACAATCAGCTCGCGCTCATGGGCAAAATAGATGCTTGGCAGAGCGATTTTTTCGCGACGGATATAGTTCCAGACGTCCAGTTCGGTCCAGTTCGAAATCGGAAACACCCGGACGTTTTCGCCTTTGTGAATACGGCCGTTGTAAAGATTCCAGAGTTCGGGCCGCTGGCGTTTGGGGTCCCACGAGCCGAACTCGTCGCGCACCGAGAATACGCGCTCCTTGGCACGGGCTTTCTCTTCATCCCGACGCGCACCGCCGATGCAGGCATCAAACTCAAATTCTTCGATGGTGTCAAGCAGCGTGAACGTCTGCAGGCCATTGCGGGTGGCGTTACGTCCGGTCGGCTCTTTCAATTTCTTCTCGCGGATGGTATCTTCTACGTAGCGAACGATCAGCTTCTCACCAATTCGGTTGGCCAGATCGTCCCGGAAATCGAGGGCCTCCTGGAAGTTATGTCCGGTGTCGATATGGACCAGCGGGAACGGGAATTTGCCCGGCCGGAAGGCTTTCAACGCCAGATGAACAAGCGTAATGGAATCCTTACCGCCCGAAAACAGCAGGGCAGGGCGTTCGAATTGCCCGGCCACCTCCCGCATGATGTAGATGGCCTCGGATTCGAGCTGGTCTAGATAATCGAGTTTCATAAAGTTAACGAGTGGATGAGTGAATGAGCGAAAGAGTGATAAACGCCGGAGAAACGCTCTTTCCGCGTCCGTTGTATCCCTATTTTGCCTTTCGCTCATTAAGGTTTGAATACTTCTTCGTGGGTGTGTAGCCCACACTCTTTCTTGGAGTTGTCTTCCCACCACCAGCGGCCAGCGCGGAAATCTTCGCCGGGCTGAATGGCCCGGGTGCAGGGCTGGCAGCCGATGCTGACAAAGCCGCGGTCGTGCAGGGGGTTATACGGTACGTTGTGGCCTTTGATGTATTGCTTTACTTCCTCGAACGTCCAGTCCAGCAGCGGGTGGAATTTAACCAACTGATGAGCGTCGTCCCATTCGAGCTGGGTCATGCCCTGGCGGTTAGCCGACTGCTCGGCGCGGATGCCCGTAATCCAGACTTTCTGGCCCGACAGTGCCCGGTTCAGCGGCTCAACCTTACGGATGAAGCAGCACTCTTTCCGGTTCTCAACCGACTCATACATGCTGTACGGTCCTTTTTCGGTCATCAGGTTTTCTACTTTTTCCTGACGAGGGAAATACGCTTCAATCTTCGAACCGTAGCGGTCATTGGTTTTCTTCCAGACCGAGTAGGTCTCTGAAAACATCCGGCCCGTATCGAGGGTGAAAATCTTGATGGGAATATCGTTGGCCAGAATCAGATCGGTAATGACCTGGTCTTCGTAACCCAGGCTGGTCGAGAAAATGACCTCACCGGGGAAGGTCTCCGCCAGTGAGCGTAGCGCTTCGACATTGGTCAGGCCCCGTAGCTGCTCGGTCAGTGACGGGAGCGTGTGAGTAGGTTCGGCAATCATGTGTTGGGTCATTAATCGTCAATCCGTAGTCGCTTGTGGGCCTGCCCCGCAAGGTGTAGGAGGAGGTTACTCGATACTACTTCATGGGTTTCTGTAACGTTACAGCTTTGCCAGTTTTTGCCGACTGGCGGGCAGCATCCAGGATTTCTACGACAATCATATTATTCTCTAATGACGTCAATTCGTCCGGTTTAGTTTCACCACGCAGCAGGCCCGCCAGATACGCAAATGGGTCAGTAGCAGGCGCATCCGTCTGGGTCGCTTCGGCTGTTCGTTCGGTTTTGTCCTCCTTGAGCCGGATGCGCATTCGGGTGCCGTCGATGGTATTGACGTAACCATGCTGCCCGTAAACCTCCATATCCTTGCGGGCAAATGGCCAGTTCCAAGAGCCCTGAATGATGGTCTGCGTTTTTGGGTAAGTCAGAATAATCGTTGCTTCGTCATCTACTTTCGGGTAAATGTCGGGCTTGATCTGCTGCGTAACGGCCATGACTGACAGCGGACGCTGGTTGTGCATGAGCCAGGTCGAGAGGTTCGCGCCGTAGCAGCCAAAGTCGAACAACGCACCCGCGCCGTTTGTAACGGGATCGGTCAGCCACTCCAGAAACTCCTTGTTGACATTGATCTCCTTCGGACCCTGGTGACCATCGTGAACAACAATCTTGCGCAGGTCGCCAATGGCTTTGTCGGTGTTGGCCAGCGCATAGGCTTTGTGGTTGCTGCCGTACCAGGTTGTTTCGTAGTTCGTCAGCAACTGAATGGTATGCTTTTTAGCGAGGGCCTCCATCTGTTTGGCGTGATCGAAGCTCACCGCCAGGGGTTTCTCGACCATGACGTGAATACCCCGTGGCGCGCAGATTTTAACAGTTTGCAGGTGGTCGACAATCCGGCCAAAATCCGTAACCGCTTCTGGTTTGGTCTTGTCCAGCATCTCCTCAATGGTCGGGTACACCAGACTCATGCTGTAGCCGTATCGTTTGGCTAACCGTTCGGCGAGGTCGCGGTTCGGCTCGGCAATGCCAACAATCTCGATATCGCCTTTTTTAGCCCGGCCCAGTATGCCGTTCACGTGCGAATGTACCAGGCCGACCACGCCAACGCGGAGCGGTTTCTGAGAGGCCTGAGCGCTGGCAAGCTGCATAGATACGAATAGGAGAACGGCTATGTACTGGATGGGACTCATATCAATATCAGGCATTTTGGTTCACAACTTCTGCCGACTTCTCAACGGCCTGGGTGAAATCTTCAATCAGGTCTTCCACCGCTTCCAGACCAACCGAAATCCGGATCAGGCCGGGGGTTATGCCCAGCGCAGCTTTTTCATCGGCCTTCAGCTTGGCGTGGGTCGTCGTGTTGGGGTTGGTAACAATAGTGCGCGAGTCGCCGAGGTTCGACGAAAGCGTCGGGATGGTCAGCGCGTCGAAGAACGCTTTTACGCGTTCGAATCCGCCTTCCAGCTCAATCGTAATGATCGCTCCACCTGCCTTCATTTGCCGTTTGGCAAGATCATACTGCGGGTGGGAGGGCAGGAACGGATACAGGACCCGGCCTACGTCGGGCAGGGCTTCGAGGGCTTCGGCGAGTTGCTGGGCATTCCGGCAATGGCGTTCCATGCGTAGATCCAGCGTTTCCAGGCTTTTCGACAACACCCACGCGTTGAAGGGCGAAAGCGACGGACCCGTATGCCGGGCAAAAAAGCGGATGGGCTGGATCAGATCGGCCCGACCGACTACAATACCGCCCAGTACGCGCCCCTGACCGTCCATGAACTTCGTGGCCGAATGAACCGACAGATCCGCGCCGTAATCAATGGGCGTTTGCAGGATCGGCGTGGCAAAGCAATTATCGACGTTCAGGATGAAGCCATATTTCGCTTTAAGCCGCGCCAGCATCTCGAGGTCAACCAGTTCCAGACCCGGATTAGAGGGCGTTTCCAGATAAACCATACGGGCGGCCGGCCTTCCAGCGTTGGGCTGTATGGCGGCTTCCCACTCGGCTTCGGTGGCGCTGGCATCTACATAGGTATGCGTTATACCCCATTTGCTCAGAATCTGCGTGATGATCTGGTGCGCTGACCCGAACAGGGCACGGCAGGCCACCAGGTGGTCACCCGATTTCAGCAGTGCGGCCATACTGGCGAATACAGCCGCCATGCCGGTGCCGGTAGCAATACCGTCTTCGGCGTTTTCAAGCATGCAGACCTTCTCGACAAACTCCGTTACGTTCGGGTTCGAGAAGCGGGAATAGATATTGCCTTCTTCGGTTTCATCAAACAGCGCTTTGCCCTGTTCAGCACTATCAAAGGCAAAACTGGAGGTCAGATAAAGCGGAACAGAGTGCTCCCGGTTCAGCGATTTTTTCGCCTGGGTGCGGATCGCCTTGGTTTGTTTTTTCATCGATCGATTGGCATTAAACGTCATTCCGGTTAGTTCTTGATCATTCCCATTCCAGGCACATACGAACTGGGTGTCAACGAGTGACGGGTGAATGACATACCGTGAATAACTAGAAGAACTTGATAATTTTTCGCAAACTTACGAGGATAACCACGATTCCGACGAGTACCATCATGGTTTTAACTGGTAGTCGGCGCGACAGATGAGCCGCAATGGGGGCCGCAATCATACCACCCAGAATCAGCCCCAGGATAACCATACCGTAGTTACCCAGCCCCGCGAAGAGTGCGAAGACCACCGATGAGGCAAACGATACAAAAAACTCCGCCAGGTTGACCGAGCCGATTGTATAGCGTGGATGCCGACCGGCAGCAATCAGCGTAGAGTTAACAATCGGCCCCCAGCCGCCCCCGCCAATGGCATCGACAAACCCCCCGAACCACGCTAGCAGACCAATGCGCCGGACGGGTTTCTTCTTGGCACGTTTGACCAGCGCTTTTTGGATGATCAGAATACCCAGAATGGCCGTATAAACGGAAATAGCGGGACTCAGGTAATTGGCGACGACTTCCAGATCGGCCAGCTTTGTAATCAGGAATGCACCCAGCGCAGCGCCAATTACGCCCGGAATCAGGACGGCTTTGAACAGACGGCTGTTTATGTTGCCAAACTTCAGGTGCATATACCCCGACACGCCCGACGTAAAGATTTCGGAGCTGTGCACGCTGGCGGTGGCGAATACGGGACTAATGCCGACGCTCGTCAGAAAGGTGGTGGCCGTAACGCCATAAGCCATGCCTAAAGCACCATCAATCATCTGCGCAACAAAGCCCGCCATCAGGAAATAAAAGATGTCGGGGGTGATGTCAATGGTTCCGGCAATGAGCGTCAGCCGGTCCAGCGTAAAGTAGCTGAACAGCAGATGCCCGACGATCATCAGCGCCAGGGCTGCAAACACGTATATCGCCAGTTCGGTGCGGGTGCGCCGACGAAGCAACGGGTTTACGGTCGAGGAATCGGTGATAACATGCGCCTTTGGAAAGGCGGCCCGAATGGCCTCGGCCTGCTGGGAGGTGGTCGCTAAATCGCCCTGAAGGCTAATTTTCAGGCCGTTCAGATTAAGTGGAAGCGTGGTCACTGGCACCGGTTCATTAAGTGATGCCAGCGCTGTTTCGTCCCGACTTTCCATAATGCTTATATTCTATAGATTTAATAGATTAATCTTCTTATGAAAAACGGCACATTGAAGTGCCGCCTTAATTCGGATGAAGGAATGGGCAAAGGTACGAAAACAACTGGAAAAGATGCAAACTCGGTTTCGGCCTCCCTGTTTTGCTGCTGAATGTTTACTGCACGGCCTGCCAGACTTCCAGTGGCCGATCGGTAGACATGATATCAGCGCCTTTCCTGGCGAACTGTTTATAAACCTGATCGCCTTTGGCAATAGCCTGTTTGTCGAGGTTGCCAAGCGTCCCCAGGATGCAGGCAATCCCTTTCTGGTGCAGGATTTGATACAGTTCAGCGTCGGGTTCTTTGACACCGACGAAGGCAATCATCCGGTTATCCGGCACGCCCAGTTCGCGCAGACGGTCGTATTCGGCCTGGTTCCGCATCGTAACGGAAAGCATCAGATTCGGGTCAAGCCGGTGCAGTTTGGCGGCATCCTGCGCATTGTAGGTAATAACGGCCGCGTAGTCGCCGGCATTAGTCTGGTGAATCATGTCCACGACCTTCTCGAACGAGACGTTGCGTTTAACATCGAGTGTAAAGGCAACCTTGTTTCTACCCCAGCGCAGCACATCTTCCAGCGTCGGAACCCGGTAGGGGGTTACGTTGCCCAGGTTATCTTCCAGCCGGTACTGCCGGATTTCGGCGTAGGTCTTGTCGATGAGTTTGCCCGTGCCGTGGTGGTGCGGTCGAGGGTGGCGTCGTGCATCATTACCATCACGCTGTCTCTGGTCAGATCAATATCGCATTCGATGATGACGGGCAGGTTCTTAGCCAGATACGCAAAGGATTCAATACAGTTTTCGGGATAACCTATCAGGTCGCCCCCGCCCCGGTGGGCCGAAATGCGGGCGGTCTGGTCAGGCTGGTATTTAAATAACGCAGAGGCCCCGCCAGCCCTAATGTTGGTATAGGTTTTAGGCGAACAGGCCGCCAACATAACAACGATGGCACTACACAGCAAACGAATTTTCATGCCCCAAAAGTAGGGCTGGATTGGCTAAAAACTCCAGCCTCCCGCTACCTGAAAACCTTTGGTGTCTTCGCCATAGGCTTTTACGTTAAAACCAACTGTCAGACCATTGCCGAAGCGGTACAGCAACCCGTATTTCTGGTACGTTGCCGGGCGGTAGGGGCGGGGACGAATTACGTTCCAGGCCATGTGCGCCGTAAAGACATACCGGCCATGCCAGAATTCATAGCCCGCCAGCAGACTGCCCTGTTGATACCGCTGATCGGAGTAAGACCAGCGTCGGAGCTGTTCCCGGAAATAGTGGTCGTCGGCCAGCTCGATACCCCCCGACAGGACGTGCGACCGACTCAGGTGGTAGCCACCCACGAGGTTCAAGCCGTACATCGGCAGGGCCATTTCCAGGTTTTTATCCGTCCTGGGCATAACCCGGACAGAGCCCAGCAGCAATGCGCGCGCCATCCAGCGCCGGGCGGGTTCGCTTAACCGCCAGTGGCGTACATTAGGATAGCTGACGGGCACGGGCAGATACGCCAGACCAATCGCCAGGGTAGGGATGTTCAGACCCTGGTTGGGCTGACGGCTCCCGGCGTTGGAAATGTGGTTGTAATAACCCGAAAGCGTCAGGTGGACCTGTTCGGTCAGGCGGTGATTTGCCGTAGCGGCTACGCCAATCTGGGCGCTTAGCGGCAGGCTGAAATAGCGGTTGGTTGGGTTGCTTACCGGATCATAAACATCAGTCAGATACGTTAGGCCGGCGGCAAACCGCACCGAATAGAAGGTTCGGCGCTGGGGAAATATTAGTGGCTCAAAGAACAGGCCGGCTCCTGCCGTACGCCCCAGCGCAACTGGGTTGCGAAAGGTGAAATAGTTGGCATACGCACCCACATTGGCAAAGCAACTGCACTGTTCCCACGCCCGGCGATTCCGCAGTAACCAGCTATACGTCAGCTCGGCCCCTAGTGGCACCTTGCCCGTAGCCGGAATAATCTGGTCGGGTGCCGACAGCCCCCGGTGCAGGATTACCCCAGCTTGTCGGCCGTTAACGAGCGTATCGAGTTGAGCGAAAGATGATAGAGAGAGGAAAAAGAAAACGGGAAGTAAACGTATTACCTGCATTCAGAACTTAAAAGTTGACGATACAAATAAACAATAAATAAGTTCTGAGCGAGCATTCTGACCGAATAATAAAGTTAGGTTTGACCACCTGATTTGTATAAGGAAGCTGACAACGGCGGTTTCTTATTGGTTGTCTATCAGTTTGTTGGCGATGTATTGAGCGATGATTAGCGACTAATCAGACAATAGTCTGCGCCCGGATATTTCTGAACCTAACAACAAAACCAGGTATGAAAACGCTTATTCGAAAGGTAGTGGCGGGTGGCCTGCTGCTATCGCTGCCCTGGTCGTGCATGGAGCTGGAGGATCATAAAGAACCACCGCTCTGCAGTGCCGAAACCCTGACCCGATGCGCCACGGGCTGGCTCAGTAAAACCGGCAATGGAAGCACCGGTAAAGCCTGTGAACGGCTGTTCTTTATGCCGGATGGTAACTACAAGCTTGTGGATTGCACCGGCGACACGCCCCAGACGATGCAGCAAGGTCGCTGGTCCTTAGAGGGTTGCCGGGTTAGACTCGTTTTCGGAGCGGGTAACTTGAGCTTTTTCGAGATCAGGGCCGCCACATCCAATTCGCTGACGCTTTATATTCTGGCGGGCCTGGCATCGAGAGAGGAAATGTATTTATGCGAGTAACGGTAACGGATTGTTACGTTAATGGCTTTAAAACACCGGGCCGGGTACGCTCACTACCAGATAGTGAGCGTACCCGGCAAACCGCCTAACGTGTCAGCATTACTAGCTAACTCGATTTTTATCGAGGTCGCTTTGAAAAGGTAAGAATAACTGCTTGCCACCTATGATTAGGAAGAGCAAAGCTATTTATATCTCAGTTTCAATAATGGAAGCGAAATTCAGCGATTAGTTTGTAATGTAACGGCTAACTTTACATAAAAGCCACTTATACCAAAACTCTAACAGTAAGTTATACAGGTGAAGTATTACGGTATGCGTTCTATATGTTGTCTACTGCTTATCAGTAGCGTAGCGACAGCTCAACCAATCGCTAGGCAAGTTACCGTCCAAGCCAGCCCCACTCTCGAAACCATCGCTACTTTAATGAATCAGTTGTCTCCGGAATTTCTTCCGGACTCAGCCAAGGACCCCGCTGGCTACCGACGTTCACGGTTAATGCGCATCAACTACAATGCTTTTCGGCGCTATGCAAATCACCCAGCTATTACGGGGACGAAAGCTTTATCCGACAAAATAGGAACTGGTGTGTATTTACTAGGGCTTTATGCCCGCCCATTACCAGCCACCGGATGGCAGTCATCCGTGTCACCTTTACTATTAACAGCTGTCCATTCTAATCCCGATTCGGCGAAATATATAGTCAATGCTTACATGGCCCAAGTAGCGCGTTTTTATCGAGATGCTCACATACCAAGGTTTTTAGCTCAGCAAGGCAGAATGTACCAAAAAGCTATAGGTCAAGTGAGCCGAAACCGTCCTTCTGTTGCCTTTATTCCAACCATGGAAGAGTACTATGGGAGTCGAAAGCAGGCCTATACAATAGTGGTAATGCCTTTCTTTATTACTCAATGGGGTATGGGTTGGCAAACTGGGGAAGGACAGGCGGCTCGACTTTTCAATATTAGCGCCCCTTACCGTGATCAACAAGTACAAGGTCAACGAGTAGTCGATCCTGGCTTCAACGATCCTGAAGCAGTTCGTACGCTTTGTGTACATGAATTTGGCCACTCCTTTGTCAATCCATACACGATGCAACCGGTACTGAGGGAGCGTATCAATCAGTATAAAGACTTATTTAAACCCGTACCAAATCAGGCTCAGTATACGGACTGGCTAACTCTTTTCAATGAATTGACAGTACGAGCAGGTGAAATACGGATTGCGCTAAAAATGAGGTTGCCCAGCGAGAGCCAGCGTCTTCGAGAGTTGTATAAAGATTGGCCTTACCTCGATCACTTCACTACCCAGTTAGCTTATTATGAAAGTAATCGGAGTAAATACCCAGCCTTCACAGATTTTCTTCCTGATCTTATTAGCTCACTGGAAAAGCTACGATTTACGCCATAAATCCGACAGTTACACGAAGGAATTGGCGTTTTAGGAAGCTTTTTGTTTTAGGAATAATTTGAGAATACACTGCTGACTCGTACATTTTGATTTCTTACTTTACTCCCTTTACATATTCTAAGTTATAAAAAAACATCCCTAAGTTAGTGGCTTCCCATTAAGCTATCGTCTGTTGCTTTTGCTTTCTCACTTTCCAGATTAATAGACCTAAACCAATTCCCATAATCAACCGAGTAGCCATTTCGTAGGTATCAGTGATGGCTGCTAAATGGAATCGGCTATCGCCTAAAGCTTGAGCCAAGTTCCCATAGAACGAAAAAGCACTAACCAAATTAAGCCCGTACCAAACTAGAGCGTAACCAATAAAAAAGATGCTGGCAAAGCCTGCCACGAACGCTATTTTAGAGTTCATAAGGAAAAAATGAGATAGGTTAAACAACTGAAAGCGAAAGTACTAGAATTACCACATCATTCTTCCTGAATTAGCTAAAACTATTCTTAGGGCTGTTGTATAAGTGCCGATAGGTTAAGTAACTGGGCTCTTACTCAATTTAACCACTACTTGCGAAAGATACGTGTTTGTAGCATCATTATAAGTATTGCCCAGAGCAGCGTATTAGGAATCATACAAACAACAATGCCTCCTAACGAGTCAGCAGGTAGTTTAATTAGTAAACCGAAAGAGAGCAGTATGCTTCCTTCACCTGTTTCCAGAATGGAGGTACGTTCGGTCAAGGATAGTTTGCCAATCTCTTATATCTGTTGTATAATCAAATGTTATATTCATCGAGGTCTGCAACGCTATGTTAATGCTTGGGGCCGACTGTCATAAACTCCGTAGGTTTTCTCAGGCATCCACCGCCCCTGACTGTAGGGTAAAATTAGGCGTTTTCAAGGCTTCGGCAGCGACGATCGACAACAAAAAGCCCGCTATCGGTTGGCTTAGGTTTACCTCTGCGGCAGCGTTAGTTGTCGTATCGGTGTTATCAGGTCAATCGCTCCATCACCCCATGTAAACGGTAACTGCTCGTTCGGTCGTGGCTGCGGTAAAAAAGGTTTGCTACTGGCCGTGTTGGTGGGGAGGCTTTTGGTTTTCATTGGGGTCGGGGATTATAAGCGTGAAAACCCGAACGGAGTTTACGTTCGAGGTTCCTGTAATGCGTCGGTTTATCCGTAGCGGGCCTGATATGCAGAAACCGGAAACTGTTACTGTCTCCGGTTTCTGGATGATTACAACGCCAACAGGGTTGACAGCCCCACAAGCTACATGAAGCAAGCCCAAGGTCTCCTGCATTTACATTCCATTTGGTTGGACTAAATGCCCATGTTTTACGCCGAAGGCTTAAATCACGACGTTCACAATCCGTTTCGGAACGACGACGACTTTCTTCGGTAACTTACCTTCCAGCCACTTCTGAACGATCTCGTCGGCCAGCACCTCCCGCTCGATCTCGGTCGGGGCGCGGTCAATGGCAAAACTGATCGTCGTACGAACTTTTCCGTTGATCTGAATCGGGTATTCAAAGGCATCCTCAACCAGATAGTTCGGGTTGAATTTGGGGAAGGCCGCGTAAGAAACCGTGCCCGGTTCATTGCCCAGAGCTGCCCAGAGTTCTTCGGTGATGTGCGGAGCGTAAGGGGACAGAATCAAAACCAGGTCCTGCAGAATCGCCCGCTTGTGGCAGTTCAGACTAGTCAGCTCATTCACACACACCATAAAGGCCGATACCGAAGTGTTGAATGAATACGCTTCAATATCGCTCTCGGCTTTCTGAATGGTCCGGTGCAGAACTTTCAACTCGGCAGGGGTTGGCTGCTCATCGGTTACGATCCACTGGCTCGACCCGGCATCTGATGCCCCGGCAGCATTATCCTTGTAGAACAGCCGCCAGAACTTGCGGATGAAGCGATACACGCCGTCGATGCCGTTGGTGTTCCAGGGCTTGGCCTGTTCAAGCGGACCAAGGAACATCTCGTAGAGACGTAAAACGTCGGCTCCGTATTTCTCCACAATCATGTCGGGGTTGACGACGTTGAATTTCGACTTCGACATTTTTTCCACTTCCGCCCCGACCAGGTAACGGCCGTCGGGTTCCATTATGAACTCGGCATTCTCGGTTAAATCCGGCCGGGCTTTTCGGAACGCGTCAACGTTCAGGACGTCGTTTTCCACGATATTGACGTCTACGTGCAGGGGAGTTACCTCCTGATCGTCTACGCGATTCAGCGAGACAAAAACCGGCTTAACGCCATCCATACCCGTTCCTTTAACACGGTACACAAAATTCGACCGACCCTGAATCATGCCCTGGTTGATGAGCTTTTTGAACGGCTCTTCCTGCGGGACGTAACCCCGGTCTTTCAGAAATTTATTCCAGAAACGGCTGTAGAGCAGGTGCCCCGTAGCGTGTTCGGTACCGCCGATGTACAGGTCTACGTTCTGCCAGTACTGAATGGCTTCCGGCGATGCAAACCGGCTGTCGTTCTGCGGGTCCATGTAGCGGTACCAGTACCACGACGACCCCGCCCAGCCGGGCATGGTGCTCAGCTCGTAGTCATACTCACCTTTGTATTTCCAGCCTTCGGCGCGGCCCAGCGGAGGTTCGCCGGTTTCGGTCGGCAGGTATTTATCCACGGCGGGCAGTTCCAGCGGCAAATCGCTTTCGTCAATCAGATAGGGTAGCGGTTGGCCGTTGCCATTGTCTTTGAAGTACACCGGCACCGGTTCGCCCCAGTACCGCTGGCGACTGAATACGGCGTCGCGCATCCGGAAGTTGACCTTGCCTTTACCCAGGCCGCGTTCTTCCAGCCAGGCAATCAGCGTAGCGGTCGCTTCGGCATAGGTCATACCGTTGATGATGGCCGAGTTGATGTAGTGGCCCTCTTTGGTATTATCGGCCTGCTGGTCCATATCTTTCTGGGCATCCAGCACCGGCACAATCGGCAGATTGAAGTGCCGGGCAAATGTCCAGTCGCGCTGATCGCCCGATGGAACGGCCATAACCGCGCCCGTACCGTAACCCGCCAGCACGTAGTCGGCCAGGAAGATCGGGACTTTCTCTTCATTGAGGGGGTTGATGCAGTAGCTGCCCGTAAACACGCCCGAAACGGCTTTTGTATCGGCCATGCGGTCGCGCTCGGAACGCAGTTTGGCCGCGTTTACATAAGCCTCAACGGCTTCGCGCTGCTCAGGCGTCGTCAGGTCCGGCACCAGTTCATGTTCAGGTGCCAGCACCATGAACGTAACACCGTAGATGGTGTCCACGCGGGTCGTGAAGACCTCGATGTAATCAGAAGTGATGAGTGTTGAATGATGCGTGCTATTCTCCACATTGATCATTGATCGTTCATCATTCTTCATTATTGGAAACCGCACGCTGGCGCCGACCGACTTGCCGATCCAGTTGCGCTGCTGTTCTTTCAGGGATTCGGTCCAGTCGATGACGTCCAGACCCGCCAGCAGCCGGTCGGCATAGGCCGTGATGCGCATCATCCACTGGCGCATCAGCTTCTGCTCGACGGGGTAGCCGCCCCGCTCCGAAACGCCGTCTTTGACCTCATCATTGGCCAGTACTGTACCGAGCGCCGGGCACCAGTTCACGACCGCATCGGCCAGAAACGTCAGGCGATACTTCAGCGTAATCGCATACGATTCCTGCTTTGACATCGCGTTCCACTCGGCGGCTGTGAAGGTTGGGGCGTCTTCATCGCAGATCGCGTTGACGTCGGTCGTTCCATTCGTGGCAAACTTCTCCAGCAGCGTTTCGATGGGTTCGGCCCGGTCGGTGTCCTTATTATACCACGAGCGGAACAGCTCCATGAAAATCCACTGCGTCCATTTGTAATAGGATGGGTCGGACGTGCGCACCTCGCGCGACCAGTCGTAGCTGAACCCGATATTTTTGAGTTGCTCGATATACCGCTTCAGGTTCTGTTCAGTTGTTACGGCCGGGTGCTGGCCCGTCTGGATAGCGTACTGTTCGGCGGGCAGACCAAATGAATCGAAACCCATCGGGTGCAGCACATTAAAGCCCTTCAGCCGCTTATAGCGGGAGACAATATCCGATGCAATATAGCCCAGCGGATGCCCAACGTGCAGGCCAGCGCCCGATGGGTAAGGAAACATATCCAGGACGTAATATTTGGGTTTAGACGAATCCGTCTCAGCGCGGTAAGTCTGGTTTTCGTCCCAAAACCGCTGCCATTTCTGCTCGGTCTGGCGATGATTGTACTCCATACGGAAAAAGTGAGTAATCGGCGAAGAATTGGCAAAGATACCATTTTCTGGCCGTTTTGCGCGTGTATAGGGCATTGGCGTGCGCTTGTTACTGAGCCGTTTACGGGAAGCGGAGCCCTCAGCAAGTCAATACATCCGAATAATAGAGAACGCGTTCACCGCTTAGTAAATGCCTTATCTGGCTGATTGAATTGACTTTATATTGCGCAACAGGCCGGGGGCAAACAGTTGCTGTTACCAAGACCTTAGCTGTTATCGACCCCTTCAGAAAACGACCACACGCAACATGATGAAAAACGCACGCATTGCCGGATTGGGTTATTATGTTCCTGAACGGATCGTTCATAATGCTGAACTGGCTCCGCTGGTTAACGTTTCCGACGAGTGGATTCAGGGCCGAACGGGCATTCAGCAGCGCCGGTACCGTAAAAAGCACGAAGAAACAACTACGACAATGGGCGCCGAAGCGGCCCGGATTGCGATTGATCGGGCCGGAATCCTGCCTTCGGATGTTGATTTTATCATCTTCGCTACGCTGAGTCCCGACTATTACTTTCCGGGTAACGGGGTCTTGCTCCAGCGCGAGCTGGGTATAACCCACCGGACAATGGGCGCGCTGGATATTCGCAATCAGTGCTCGGGCTTTATTTACGCGCTTTCTATTGCGGACCAGTTTGTTAAAACCGGGAAATACAAAAACGTGCTGGTGGTCGGGGCCGAAACCCATTCCTGGAATCTGGACTTTACGCCTTCGGGCCGCGACGTAACGGTGCTCTTTGGCGACGGTGCCGGAGCGGCCGTAGTACAGCCCTGCGACGAGCCGGGCCGGGGTATCCTGACGACCCACCTTCATGCCGATGGCACCCACGCCGAAGAACTAGCCTGCTACGGCCCCGGTGCCCACGGGGGGTATTATCTGGGCAAAGACCGGTTTAAGTTCTCCAAGGAAGAGTTCGACAGTATCTATGTGTATGAGGGCCTGCGGGAAGACCGCGCCAGCCAACCCTATATGAACGGCCAGATTGTGCTGCGCCATGCCATAACGCGCTTTCCGGAGGTCATTATCGAAGCGCTGGACGAAATGAACCTCTCGCCCAAAGACATTGACCTGCTGGTGCCGCATCAGGCAAATTTACGCATCGCGCAGCTGGTGCAGAAACGGCTGGGCCTTGCCGACGATAAGGTCTTTAACAACATTCACAAATTCGGGAATACAACGGCCGCGTCGATTCCCATTGCCCTCTGTGAAGCCTGGGAACAGGGGAAAATTGAAGAAGGCGACCTGGTTTGCATGGCTGCTTTTGGCAGCGGTTTCACCTGGGGAGCGGCTTTGGTTCGCTGGTGAAAACTCTATCAAACAGAACGTAAAGCGGGCGTCAGACTGATTCTGACGCCCGCTTTACGTAAGCGAAGCGCCGTTCTACAGCGGGTTAGCCAGCTCCCACTGCGTTTCGGCATTCGGCCGTACTAAATTCTCAAACACTTTGTAGGGAGCCGTGCTATTCGGCAGCGTTCCGAGCCGGTTGTACCGGCGGGCGTCGAACCAGCGATGGCCTTCAAACAGCAGCGAATACCGACGCTGCTTCAGGATTTCGCTGATGAGCGCGTCTTTGGTGCTGGCTCCGCTATAGGCCGAAAGGCCTGCCGAGCTTCGAATGATATTGATCGCCCGTATGGCCTCGGCCAGATCACCAGTCTGCGCTTTAGCTTCGGCATACATCAGAACCAGCTCCTCGTTGCGGATAATACTGATCGGCGATGCATTGGTCGGATATAACTGGAGTTCATAGTTCGACACAATACCGCCCGACGAACGAGGGCTGGTCCGTCGGCGGGTTTTGGCCGCAATCCGGGTATCGCCCGGCTCGGCGCTCGTCACCACCTCGTCGAACAAGACATAAGGTGCGCCGTTCGCATCCGGATTCTGAAAGAGCGTGTTGGCGATATCGTTCTGCGCGTTCGCAAAATTGAATTTCGGCCCGACCGACAGGCTCCCGCTTAGGTTCAGAAACGACTGGTTGAGGGCGGTAAGCATGCTGGCCCAGTCCTGCTTATACATGAACGCGCGGGCGGCAAACGCCCGGTTGACCTTCTTCACGTCGGTCGGGGTCGTAAAGCCTGCCCATCCGCTGGTAAACGCCGACGCGAATGAAAAGGTAGGGCCTGCGGCATCCAGCGACGCAGCCCCTTCGTTCAGAGTGGCGATCACCAGGTCGAGCCCGCTGGCGTAATTTGTGAATTTAAGCGGCCTGAGCAGGTCGCCGGGCGAATTCAGATCTGTGTAGCCTGAGCGGATGCCGTTGTTGAACTGCATGTTCAGCAGATTCAGCATGGCGTAGCCCTGAATGGTCCGGGCAAAGCCTTTGGCGCCTGCTTTCTCTGCTTCGGTCAGGGCCGACGAACTCTGAGCAGCCATGCTGAAAAATTCGGCCTGCCGCCGGGTGCTCGAAAAGCTTGTGTAATAGGTATTGAAAATACCATTCGGATCATTGGCTCCGCCATAGGCCGCTGCGGTGGTCCCCAGAATCTCGGTGAAATAGCGGTTGTCGGTAGAGGCCGAATAGATGCCCTCGCGCCCGACCGATGCCGTAATCCGGATCATATCCAGGTAGCCGTTTCGGGGAGCGGCCTGAAGGCCAACGGCCATCAGATTGATCTGATCGCGGGTTGGGTTGTTGATGAACGTAACAACGGCAATGTTGTTGGGGTCGATGACCTGATCGGTCTTGAAGAAGCCACACGACATAAGCCCACCCGAAAGGGCAGCCAGGAGCGCGTATGCCTGAAATTTATTGCGTTTCATGGCAATGGTCGGGGGTTAGAATGTGAAGTTCAGGTGGAAAAACAATCGGCGCGATGCCGGAAACGACAGCAGGTCAACGCCAGCGCCAATGGGCCGGTTACCGAACTGGGAAGCCTCGGGATCGTAACCTACATACTTGGTCCAGACAAATACGTTGTTACCCGATACGCCCAGCCGGATACCTTTTACAGTGTTGCCGAACAGTTTGTTGAACGACGCCCGCGGAACCGTGTAATACAACGATAGCTCGCGCAGCTTGACATACGAGGCATCCTGCACAAACTGGCGGGTCGTTACGCCCGGCGAACCGGCAATCCGGGCGACGCCATTATACGCACTGCCGTCGCCCAGTCCGGCTGCCACCCGCTCGGCCTGATACAGATTATCTTTGTTCAGCCAGTCGGGCGTGGTGCCGCCTTCGTCCATCAGCTCCTGATTGAGCGTTGCGTTGTAATTCTTGTAGCTCCAGTGCAGCAGGAACGCGAACGTGAAGTTGTTGAGGAACGTAACCATGTTGTAGGTCGACAGGTTGAAACGGGGCTGGAAGTCGTTATAGGCCGTTGGGTTACCGTTGGCGTCGTAAGGCGAGCCATACCAGGCCGTGGGCGAAAAGGTTTGCCCGTCCCGGGGCTTCAGAATCTGGTTCGTGCCGAAGCCACCAAATCCCGACGAGGGAACCGTAAAGCTTGGCACAGCCAGGCGCGTAACTTTCGTGCGGTTGAACCAGTAATTGAGGGTCGAATTCCAACTTAAACCGGCCTTTTTGAACACCTGAGCATTCAGACTCAGCTCAATTCCTTTGTTCTGAAGATCGCCCACCGGATAAGCGTTGATCTGCGTAGCGCCAACGCTGGGGGCCAGTTGATACTGGTACAGAAAGTTGAGAACCCGTTTGTCGTAATAGGTCGCTTCCAGCGTCAGGCGATTGTTAAGAAAGCCAATATCCACGCCCGTCTCGATCTCACTGGCCGTTTCGGGGTTCGCCGTTGCATTACCCAGCTGCAGCGGAACCGTCACGCCTGATTTGCCATCGATAGAGACGTTCGTCAGCGACGTAAATGTATTGCCGAAGCTCGGCGAACGCCCCGTCTGGCCGTAGGCCGCCCGGAGTTTCAGCGACGAAACCAGCTCTCTGGATGTCCAGAAACCAAAGTTCGCTACGTTGATCGCCAGGGATGCTTTGGGGAAGGTATAGAGCTTGTTATTATCGCCATTCAGGCTGGACTTGTCGAAGCGCACGCCACCGGTTGCGATGATGCGATCTTTCCAGTTAATTTCTTCCTGAGCCACGTAGCCCACGTCCTGCGATTCGAGGTAATAGGTATCCGTTACCCGGGTGTCGGCCGTATTGGGATTTTTGTTTGGGCCGGGTTTCAGGCCCCGCCCTTCAATATAGGACTGCCGCTGGCTGTTGGTGAGCCGTACCGTACCAACTGAGGTGGTAAAGTTCAGGTCGCCGTTCAGCTGCAGGTTATCGACCAGAAACCCCTGAATGTTGGTGTTCAGGCTGCGATTGGTTGTGTTGCGAACCGCGCCAAAATAGCCCAGCCCGGCGCCCACAAAGTATTGCATGTCGCTGGGGGCATAGGCCTGCGCTTCGCTGAGGATATAATCGATCCCGCCCGTTACGGCGAATTTCAGCTGGTGGTTTTTCTCATTCAGCAGGTAGAAATTAACGTTCATCGACTGGATGAACCGGTTGGTCTGCTCGGTGTTCCGCATTCGGTCTACGACCTGAAACAGGTTCTGACCTGTAATGGGGTTGGCGGGGTAAGTGCCGTCGGCGTTCTGGTGCTGTTCGAGCCAGGGGGGCAGATAAGCCAGGTTATACCCGAGCGAAACGCCATTGTTATCGTTGCCGCTGAAGGAACGGGATGAGGAGGAGTTGACGTAGTTTGAGCCGGTTGAAATGTCGATGAAGTCCGACAGCTTGGCGTCAATATTGGCCCGGAAGGAGTTTCGTTTGAAACCCGTGTATTTCTGGACGCCATCTTCGCTCAGAACGCTCCCGTTCACGTAGTAGCGCAGTCGGTCGGTGCCGCCCGATACGTTCAGTTTTGTGTTGCGGAGAAGGCCTTTCTGACCGTAAATCTCGCGCTCATAATCATACCGTCTGGCCTGGTTGCCCCCGGCTGCGGCATACAGATCGGCCATGGCCTTATTGCTGATCAGGAAAACACCATTGTTTATTTTCTCGGCGTTCCAGGGCGATGCGGCCATTCCGGCAAACTTGTTAACTTCCGCAAACCCCAGATCCTGGCCGAAGTTGATGATTGTCTGACCGTTTTTACCACGCTTGGTCGTAATCAGAATGACCCCGGCGTTGGCCCGCGTTCCATAGATGGCTGCCGCCGACGGACCTTTCAAAACTTCAATGTTCTCGATATCCTCGGGGTTGATGTCGGCTATGCGGTTAGAGGCCTGGTCCTGCGTGCCGGTTGTCTGCGCAGTAGCCCGGTTGAAGGAGCCCGTGCCGGCCCCCGTATTAAACTGCGAGTTGTCGATATACACGCCGTCGATGATGTAGAGCGGTTCGGAAGCCTGGGTTACGGACGATATACCCCGCAGCTTGACCGAAAAACCTCCGCCTGGTGCGCCACTGTTGGCGGTGATGTTGACGCCCGGCAGCTTGCCGTTCAGCGCTCCATCGACGGTTTGTGGTTTGGTGACGCCCGAAATCTGATTGGCGCCAATGCTGCTGACCGCGTTGGCCGCATTAGAGCGTTTGACACTCGTCGCCAGACCCGTTACGACTACCTCCTCGAGCTGCTGGTTACCTTCAGTGAGCTGCACGTTAATGGTGGTGCGATTGCCAATGGCTACTTCCTGGGTGGCAAACCCAATAAAACTGAAAACAAGCGTACCCGTAGCCGGTACATTGAGCCGGTAGGTTCCGTTGGCGTCGGTATTGGTTCCAATAGTCCGGCCTTTCAGCGCAACACTGGCCCCCGGTATGGGGGCGCCCTGGGCGTCGGTTACGCGCCCGGTGACTGCCTGTTCCTGCGCAAGGGCAGTTCCGGCAAGGCCGAAAAACAGCCATAGCCATACAAGTAATTTTCGGTTCATTTGGGTTATAAATTTTTGTGATTTTATAAGAAAAATATGGATGCAAAGTAGAGATTGTTTTGCTATTCTATACAGGGCTTATAGATTATCTTATCGTATTGATAGAGGGTGAAGTCTTATTTTGTTTACAAGGATCGGATCAAAGCGCATTTTTACGGTCAAGAAGCCCGTACTTGTGTTTTTGGACATAATCTGGATTTTCGCCGTGGCTGACTCTGTATTTATCGTATTTGTTCTTTGCCTGAACGTTGTGGTTTGCGAATGGCTTACCCAGAAGCCGGGTTTCCGTCACATTGGCACGGCCTTACTGGTCATTCTGCTGACGGCGCTTGAGGCAAACCTGACTCTTCTGCCCACCAGTGAGGTGCCGGTCTATACCGGGATCTTCGATTATGTGGCTCCGTTAGCTCTGTTTCTGCTGCTGCTGAACGTAAACCTGAAGGACCTTCGTCGGGCGGGGCTGCCCATGCTCACGATGTTTCTGACGGGATCGGCCGGAACGATAATTGGCGTGCTGGTCAGTGTGTGGCTGTTTGACGCTCCCCAGACAATAGGAAGCCTGTTTTATGCCCTGGCGGGGATGTTTACCGGAACGTATATCGGGGGAAGCATTAACTTCCACGCTGTTGCCCTGCATTACGGTGTGTCAAAAGTCGGGAATCTGTTCATTGCAGCTACGGCCGCCGACAATATTGTGACTGCCCTCTGGATGGTTGCGACCATTGCGCTGCCGCATTTTCTGCAACGACGCTTTCCCCGGCAGTTGCCAACGGTCAGTGAACCGGTTCATTCCGTAGAGGCTACCGCTTATGACGATGCGGAAACGATCAGCCCCGCCGATCTTGCCTTGCTGCTGGCACTGGGGCTGGGATCGATATTTCTCGCCCGGCAACTGGCCGTACGGGTTCCAGCCCTGCCGTTCGTGCTGGTGCTGACTACCCTCGCGCTGGTGCTGGCGCAGTTCCGAATTGTCAACCGCCTGCGGGGCAGCCGACTCCTGGGTTTGTTCGGCGTTTATATTTTTCTGGCCGTCATCGGCGCTTACTGCGACGTAGCGGCACTGCTGCGCGACGGGCAGCTGGCCCTCGTGCTGTTCGGCATGATTCTCCTGCTGGTGCTGATTCACGCCGGTATTTTGTTTGGCGTCGGGGCGGTGTTCCGGCAGGACTGGGATGTGCTGAGTATTGCATCGCAGGCCAACATCGGCGGGGCTACGTCGGCGCTGGCGCTGGCCCGCAGCCTGAACCGTCCGGATCTGCAGCTTCCGGCCGTACTAGTCGGAACGCTCGGCAACGCCATTGGTACCTATCTGGGGATTCTGCTGGCTGAACTGCTGCGATAAAAAAAGGGGTGGCCCGGGCCACCCCTTTTCACTTATTCGGATACGACAATCAGGGGCGCGACCTCTTCTGGGTCGTTATCCGCCGATTCTTTCTTCTTTTTCAGGGCTTTGCGGGCCACTTTCTTCAGCGTTACGTCATACAGATCCGTCCGGCGATCTTTCAGTACCTGAACCGAACCATGTTCGTGCAGCTCTTTCAGCAGGCTTAGATCCACGTCGGCAATCAGCACCATTTCGGTGTTGGGCGTGGCTTCGGCCTTCACCGCGTTGGTTGGGAATTGAAAATCCGAAGGCGTAAACACGGCCGACTGCGCAAAGTTGATATCCATGTTATGCACTTTCGGCAGGTTGCCCACGCAGCCCGAAATAGCTACATAACACTCATTCTCAATAGCCCGCGCCTGCGCACAGTGCCGCACCCGCGAGTAGCCGTTCTGGGTGTCGGTCAGGAATGGTACGAACAGAATCTGCATACCCTGCTGGGCCAGAATCCGGCTCAGTTCAGGAAATTCGACATCGTAGCAGATCAGCATGCCAATCTTACCGCAGTCCGTATCGAACGCCCGGATTTCATAGCCGCCAACCATGCCGTAATGCTTCACCTCGTTGGGCGTGATGTGAATCTTGCGGTATTCTTCAAAGGAGCCATCGCGCCGGCACAGGTACGCTACGTTGTAGAGCTTGCCGTCTTCATCGACCAGTGGCATGCTGCCGCCCACAATGTTGACGTTATAGGAAATAGCCAGCTCACAAAGCTTTTCGCGCACCGGCTGCGTAAAGTCGGCCAGTTTGCGGATGGCGACCGGCTCGGGCAGGTCGTTGAATTCGGCCATCAGGGGCGTGTTGAAAAACTCCGGCAGAACCATGAAGTCGGCCCGGTAGTCACTCACGGCGTTCACGAAAAACTCTACCTGATCCAGAAACGACGCGAGGTTCTTGAACAGCCGCATCTGCCACTGGATTACGCCCAGCCGGATAATCGAATCTGTATGGGGCTTTTTGTCTTTCTCGGCAACGTAATAAATGTTGATCCACTCCAGCAGGGTGGCATACTCCTTCGATTCGGTATCGCCGGGCAGGTAGCCGCGCAGGACTTTCCGGACGTGGAAGTCGTTCGACAACTGGAACGTCAGCGTCGGGTCGTAAATCTCTTTCTGTTTCACCTTCGCGATATACTCGCGGGGTGTCAGCTCGTCGGCAAATTTCTGGTAATTTGGAATCCGGCCGCCCGCCAGAATTCCCTTCAGGTTCAGCTGCTCGCAGAGTTCCTTCCGGGCATCGTAAAGCCGCCGGCCAAGTCGCAGGTCGCGGTAGTCGGGATGCACGAACACCTCGATACCATAGAGGTAGTCGCCCAAATCGTCGTGGGTTTTAAAGGTATATCCCCCCGTAATCTCGAAGTACGTATGGTTATCACCGAAGTTGTCGTATTTGACCCGGATGGCCAGCGCAATGGCTACGACCTTGCCGTCGACCTCGACGCAGAACTGACCTTCCGGAAACAGGTTGAGCAGTTTGGTAATTGAGCTTTTCGGCCAGTAATCCCCGCCAATACCACTATAGACCTCAATCATGGTTTCCTTGAGGTCGTGATAATCTTCCTTCTGTAAATTTCTGGTTTGTATATGCATAGTCTGTTCCTGAAGGCGGCCGGGTGTGTGCGCGGATTAAATTAAGATCGTAGCCCTGGTCGGGATCACACCCGTCACCGTTCTGATAATCGGGTTTCCAGTTCGGTTATCATCTGATCGGTCAGATCCAGGTGCGTCACAAAACGCACAAGGTGTTTACCGAAGGTGACGCTCCGAATACCTTTTGCGGCTAATTTCTCAACGTAATCGGCAGCTAAGTGGTTTGCCGAAAGCCTAAAAATCACAATATTGGTGTCAATCGGCAGAATTTCCTCAACTTCGGGCAGGCGTTCGAGCATCGCGCCGATCTTGCGGGCGCGGGCGTGGTCGATCTTCAGCCGGTCAACGTGGTGGTCGAGGGCGTAGATACCGGCTGCGGCCAGGAAACCGGCCTGCCGCCAGCCTCCGCCCATGAGTTTACGGTAACGCCGGGCCTGCCGGATCATGTCGGCCTTGCCGATGAGCAGGGATCCAACCGGGCAGCCAAGCCCTTTGGACAGGCAGATGCTGATCGAATCGAACAGTTGCCCGTAGGCTTCGGTGGGGTCACCCGTTTCGACCAGCGCGTTGAAAAGCCGGGCACCGTCCAGATGCAGAATCAGCCGGTTTTCGAGGCAGACCTGCCGGATGGCCGCAATTTCGGGCACGGTGTAATAACACCCACCCCCTTTGTTGACCGTATTCTCCAGCACGACCAGCCGGGACAGCGGTTTGTGCGGATCGGCCGGGCTGTAGATATAGTCCCGGATCAGATCGGGCGTGAGTTTGCCGCGCTCGCCCTGGGGCAGGCTGACCGAGGCCAGGGCATTCACCGAAATGCCCCCACCTTCGTACTGGTACACGTGCGAGAGAACGTCGCAGATGACGTCGTCGCCTGGTTTGGTATGCGTACGGATGGCGAGTTGATTGGTCATCGTGCCACTGGCGCAGAACAGGGCAGCCTCCATGCCGAACATAGCGGCTGCTTTAGCTTCGAGGGCAATGACGGTGGGGTCGTCGCCCAGGACGTCGTCGCCCAGTTGGGCGGTAAACATAGCCTCGCGCATGGCGGGCGTAGGTTGCGTTACTGTGTCGCTGCGGAGATCAATAATCATGAAGAAACAAGCGGCCTGGGCCGATTCAGAAAGAGCAAATTTTATCGCAAGTTAACACCCGACGCGCGTTGGGTAACCAGCCCATCGGCGAAAATAACAGACCGGAACGCACCTGGCGCCCCGCTGTTCGATGGCTTGGGACGTTCCCGCCTGGAAAACGGGATGAAAAAGCCCGGCGAAGCTCAGTTGCCGGGGTTGCGGTAGCCGAAATAAGCCAGGGTGATCACCTCGCCCGGCGCGACAAAAGACGGTGTATCCGGGTGGTTGATGTCAAAGCGCTGGATAATGTCTTTCCACATGGGATGACCGGCGAAGCTGATTTTGTAAGTATGCAGTTTGCCGTCGTTGAAAACCGTGAGCGGAACCGACTGCTCCGCTGGTTTACGAACTCCGCGTGGAAACCGGAGCCTGTTCTGCGTGGGGAAGGTGTCGTCGACCCCATCGGGTGCCTGACCGTTCAGAAGCCAGGTCAGGCGCAACTGCTGCTGGGCGGGTGAGCCGGGCCGGCCGGAATAGGCCATCCGAATATACACGTCCTGGAAACTGCTGGCCTTCCAGCTGCCCGTCGGGGAAACGAGCTTGGTGCCCCGGGCATTGGTCAGGCCGTTTTCAGTTTTGCCCGTAAACGTGACCTGCCAGTTGTTGGTAACGAACGGCTCTTTCTGATCGAATCCTCCGTCGATGATCACCCAGCCGCTTCGGCCGTTAAATAGATTGAACATAAAATCGGGGCGGTTTATCCGCTCCTGGGCGTACACGTAATCCCGGATTTCCTGTTCAGTGCCAACAATGTACGTGTATTCCTTGTGCCAGGTGTTATCGCTGTCGAGGTGCGCCATCGGGCGGTTGCTGGTATAGGTATGGGTGTTACCGCCTTCCCAGGTTTCGGCGGCTGCCACTCCCGCTACCGTGTAGTTCGCCCAGAAATAATCCGAGCAGTACAGCCCAATCAGGCGCGGCACGCCATCGGGGTTGGCGCCAAATTCAACCGCCTGCCAGGGTTCCGTCAGGCCGAAGGGTGTCCCCTGATGCAGGAGATAGCTGCCATCGGAACGTTTCGTTTCAATACCGTCCGTTACGGTTGTTTTGTCGTAGGTGTAAGGCGACGAACCGTTATAGAAATGCACCTTCCGGGCGCCGTTGATCATCATCATCGGCCATTCCTGCTCTTCGGCACCGTAAAAGGTTTTGTCGGGGCGCTCGTGGGTCAGTCGTACCCGTACGTGCACTTTGTTACCATCCAGGCGCACCCACTGCTCATAATAAAACGGTAATAACCGGGCATCCTGGTGGGCCCACGAAAGACACTGAGCCTTCGTGTAAATCCAGCCGTTGATGAACCCGTGGAAAAGAATAGGCGAGGGGTTCATACCGTCGTCGCCGGCCTGCAGCGGATTATAGCCGATATTTTTCCAGCGCGGAGAGTCGTCGGCGAAGCTGCGGGGACCTCCGTACGAGGTCATGCCTGTTTCGCGGCCGAGGTCATAAAAGTTGATCAGCGGCTGGTTCGTCACTTTGTCGCGGATCTGAATCGACGCGCCGTACTCTTTACGAACCTCAAGCTGCAGCGTCGGCGATTCCTGCACCGACGTTGGTCCAACAACCTTATCGTAGATGCGGCTGGCGTTATAATCGGGCCAGGGCGACTGCCGGGCCGGAACCTGATACGTAAAGGGGTGGCTGAGTGGGGGCAGCGATGGAGCCGGCAGATAGGAGGGCAGGTTGGAAGGGTCCTCCGCTCCTATTGGGCCGGTGCCGGCCAGCTCCTCGGGCTGGCAGGTCCACAGACCAACGGCCACCAGTGAAACGCTAAGAATAAAAAAGGCAGAGCGCTGACCTCGCATTGTCAAGTACAAATTACCTGTTCGTGCCGATTGCTTTTAGCAGGTACGTGATTGGCAGTAGTTCTGAAATCAGGCTAAATTTACGCAAAGGAGGGCTTATTGTTGCTAATTCTTATTAAAAGACACGTCCGGACCAAGTACGGAACCGGAAGCAGCGGTGGATCAGCGGCTAGCGCAGCGGTTCTGACAAAAACGGAAAAACCTCAGCCCGGTATCTCATTGCGGAGTGGGCAGGCAGGTCGCATAAACACTCTTGCATTTGTAGTGCTTACTTGTATTTTTGGGCCGCTTTCAGGCTATTTCAGCCATGGTTCTGCGCTGAATCAGGCTGACCCCGATGCTCAGGCCCGGAAGGCAACTTTCTTAAACTCCACCCTTACTTATGTTCACCAGCAAAACACCCTGGGTCATTCTGCTCGTCCTCTGGATGATCGGCTCAATCTGGTGGCATGTCTGCCGGATAAAGCAGGTATGTCCGGACGACGCGCTGCCGACGTCAGAAACAGCCGCGGCCGATTTGCCCCCAGCCGTAGGGCCGGAGGGGCTGCTCATTGCCGACAGCGATCGGTTTCTGCTGACGCTGCCCGGGAACTTCGCCTTTGCCCGATCGGGTGCGCTTGCGGGCATGAATCGCTTAGGCGGTTCGCTCGACTCGCTGACGTCCTATCTCAAAGCGAACCCGGACCGGGTGCTGACCATCATCGGCTACTTTACCACCGCCGAAACTAATTCCACCCCGTTTGCCAGTCTGGGACTGGCCCGGGCCGAAGGCCTCAAACAATACTTTGTGCAGCACGGCGTTCCGGCCGCATCATTGCTAACAAAAGGCGTTGAGCAGAGCGACCTGATGTTTACTCCGCAGGGGGATTCACTCTATGGCGGCCTCGCCTTTACGTTTGCCAGTCCGGCGCCGGCTGATTCGGCAGCTACCGATACAACCTCCCGAACCAGCCCGGCCGTGGCGACGACGACCGTTGCCACCACCATCGCGACGGCCAGCGCCCCTGTTTCGGAAACGGCGGCCCTGCCAACAACCGAAGAAGGACTGGCAGCCGCTGAGAAATTTACGTCGGTCTTTGAGCCGATTGACCTGTATTTTCCGCTCAGTGGCGCGACCTATATCCGGACGCCTGAAACCCAGAAGTTTTTCGACGAAGCTGCGAAGTATCTGGCCAAGAATAGAACCAAAAAGCTGCTGATAACGGGCCATACCGACAATTCTGGCCCCGATGAGGTAAACCTGCGGCTTTCCCGCGACCGGGCCAATCAGGTGAAAGCCCAGTTGCGGAAATCGGGGATTGAGTCCGGTCAGATTACCGTCGATGCGAAAGGAGAAACCCAGCCCAAAGCCGACAACGCTACCTTCGCCGGACGTAAAGCCAACCGGCGCGTAACGGTAGTCGTGCATTAATTTCTAAACTCCAACAAGCATGTTTGACTTAAATCCACTTAACCTGCCCGATGCGCCCATGCAGCACCTGATTATGTTGGGGGTTACCGGTGTGCTGGGCTTTATTATTGGCTATATTTCGCAACGGAGCCTGGTTCGGCAGCTGGAGGACGACCTGGCCATTACGGAGCGCGACATTGAGGAATGCCAGCGGTGGCCGATATCCGGGTTCGGTATCAATACCGACGAGATAATCGTGCTGAACCGCATCCGTGCCCGGGCCGGTGAGTTTGATTTGAGCCGGATTGGCCGGGCTGACGCCACAGAAGCCGATGATTTGAAGCAGATTGTGGGGGTTGGACCGTTTCTGGAAAAAAAACTCCACGCGATCGGCGTCTATACGTTTCGGCAGATTGCCCATTTCAACCAGGAAGATATCGACAAAGTGACCGATCTTATCGAATACTTTCCTGGTCGTATCCAGCGCGACAACTGGGTCGGGCAGTCGGCCGAACTGGCTAAACGCCGGGTAGAGTAAAGGCATTGCGGCTATTGGCTGAAAGCCTGTGGCGGCTTTCTGTATTTCCGGACATATAAACTACACTATTCTAACCTAACTACCCATCATGTTTGGACTCGATCCGTCAAATCCTGCGATAGCTGTTGCTGAACTATTTATTTTACTGGCGCTGGCCGCTCTGGTGGGCTGGGGGCTGGGTAGGCTGATGCTCAGCGGCCAGATCAAGACCCTACGTTCGACCATTGCCAGTAAAGAAGCCGAGCTGGAAGAATGCCGTCGCTCGAAAGTAGCAGGGGCAGCGGGGCGAGTGACGCCGGATGACGCAGCGGCTGATCCGCTGTTGCCCGCTTTCGATCAGGATGAAACGCCCGATGCCAGCGAAGTGCCAGTTCCGGCCGGGTCGTTGTCGGGTACGACGATTCCCGTAGAAGTGCCGCCCCTCGGCGCGCCAATCCCGGAAGTACCTACCGTCTTACCGCCCATGCCGGTGCCGGTGGCTGCCACAACCCCTTTAGCCGACAGTTCGGAAGCGGCCGTTCTCAACCGGATAGCCGCCCGCGCCCATGAGCTTAATTTTGATCGGATTGGCCGGGCTACGGCTGCCGATGCCGACGATCTGAAGGATATTGTAGGCATTGGGCCGTTTCTAGAGCGGAAACTGCACAGCCTCGGCATTTATACGTTCCGTCAGATTGCGAACTTCACCAAAGAAGATATCAATAAGGTGAATGAAATCATCGAATTCTTTCCCGGCCGGATTGAGCGCGACAACTGGGTCGATCAGGCGCAGGGGTTCTACGAGCGTAAATACCGGGCCAGGAATTAGCCGGTACGTGCCTTTCGGACGGGCGTACTGCTCAGGGCGGTTTTCCCGCCCGACTGATAATGATCGCACGTATCGCGCAGCACACAGTCCGGGCATTTTGGCGTATACCACGTGCAGATCCGCTGCCCATGCCAGTAAAAGTGCTTATGGAAGTTAAAGAGAACCCCGGCATCCGGCGGCAGGTAGGACAGCAGCAGGGCGTGGGCTTTCTCCGCGCTGACTTTTGGGCCAATCAAACCCAGCCGCTGCGTAACCCGATGCACGTGTGTATCGACGGGTAGTACGGGCTTCTGAAAGTTAAACAACAGGAGTAAGGTCGCGGTTTTAAGACCAATACCCGGCAAATCGGTCAGCCATTTCATGGCATCTTCGGTCGACAGATCGTTCAGAAAATCAATATTGGCCGCGCCCGTTTCGCGGAACAGATGCGCCAGCAGGTTCTGGATGTAGGGCGCTTTGACCTCCGGATAGTTGGCCGTCCGGATCGCGTCGATCAGATCGGGCAGGGGCGCGTCACGAACCTGCTCCCAGGTCGGAAACCGTTCACGCATGGTCCGGTAGGCCGTGACCTCGTTGGCATGGGTCGTGCGGTGCGACAGAATGGTGCCGATAAGTTCGTGCATCGGGTCGGCGCGGCCGTAAATGGCCTGGACACCGTAAAACTCATTGAGTCGCTGGTGGGCGTCGAGGGTTCGAGCGGCAGGGTTGGAATCGAATTGCATACAGAAACAGAAAACGTTTCTGCTGAACCCGACCCCGGCCGGAATGTTTCTGCTTTCACTCTATAATTAAACCCGTCTGCTCCGAGTCTGCCTAGACGGGCCTGGGTTCAGAGAGCAACTGGTCGGCCAGCCGGGTCAGGCCGATGGTGGCGGGTTCGGCGATGAACGTTACGTTGTTCCGTCGCTGCATAGCGGGCGTATTCGGGTCTACGACGTAAATGGGTACGCCCGGCCGGACGCTGTACACCAGACCAGCCGCCGGATAGACGTTGAGCGAGGTGCCCACTACGATAAAAATATCGGCCTGTTCGGTGAAATCCATCGCAACATCCATCATCGGGACAGCCTCCCCAAACCAGACAATATGAGGGCGAAGCTGTGATCCTTTTTCGCAGCAATCGCCTTTTTTAATTTCCCAGCCCTCGATGTCGTACACCAGCGACTCGTCTTTGGTGCTGCGGGCTTTGAACAGTTCGCCGTGCAGGTGAATCACCTTCGACGAGCCAGCCCGTTCGTGGAGATTATCGACGTTCTGCGTAATGACCGTTACGTCGTATTGCTCCTCCAGCCGAACTAAGGCGAGGTGCCCCGCATTGGGTTGCACCGTAAGCGCCTGTTTTCGGCGCTGGTTATAAAACTCCTGCACCAGATCGGGGTTACGCTGCCAGGCTTCGGGCGTGGCGACGTCTTCAATGCGGTGATTTTCCCAGAGCCCGTCCGATGCCCGGAAGGTCGGAATTCCACTCTCGGCACTGATGCCGGCACCCGATAAAACAACAAGTTTGGCTTTCTGTTTCATGAACACAAGGTAATACAAAGCCCGGCAAACAAGGTTTGCCGGGCTTTGTATTAGAAGCAAAAATTACTTTTTGAACGCTGTCATACCCGAATCCATTGGACGAATAAACATGAGGTCAACTTTCCATTCACCATTCTGCTTACGCCAGGTCCGCAGGTACCCGGTTTCATGACTGACGTGCTTATTATCGGCATCATCAAAACTGAGAGATCCGGTACCGTACTCGTAGGCTATATCGCCCGACTGAGCTATGACTAATCGGTCGATGTTAAATGCACTCTTTTGGTTTGTACGTTTACGCATACGCTCGTTGATCGCTTTCTCGTCTTCGGTTTCCGGCTTCCCAATTCTGACAGGACGCGGATAAGCGCCTGACCAGAATATACCCTCGCTCGTATACGGAATCCGTTGGCCGTTGTTTTGCTGGGCCACCAGGTTCCGAATTGCCTGTTCGTCGGCCGAGGTAGTGTTCTGTGCTCTTGCTGTTAGTCCGAGCGTTAGCGTAGCTACCCATACCAGAGCCAGAAGGCTCCTACGGAATTGTAGAAACAGATTTGCTTTCATGGCAGAATAGGAGTTCGGTTAACAATACACGAAAGTTTATGTACCGTGCACCCAAAATCAACCGTATTTCTACTCATTCTATAGAACGCCTACGCGCACTTACTAAACGGTAAAAAAAGAGCCGCCTACCAGTGATAAGCGGCTCTTTGATAACTCTATATATGATATACGGCCAGACTATTTTTTCTTGGCCGTAGCCGTGCGTGTGGTAGTCGCTTTTTTGCCCGCACCACTAGCAGTGGTGGTCTTTTTAGCTACTGCCTTGGCCGGCGCTTTCTCGGTAGCTTTGGCCGTGGTTTTCTTAGCCGTTGTCTTACCCGCCGGGGCTGGCTCGTCGCCCGCCAGTTTCAGGCATTCCTCCAGCGTAAGCGAAGCCGCATCGACATCCTTGGGAATCCGGACGTTACGTTTGCCGACGGCCAGATACGGCCCGTACATACCGTTGACGATCTTGACCTCCGGGCGCTCGGGAAACTCTTTGATGAACTTATTGGCTTCGGCCGTGCGCTTGGCCTGAATCAGCTCAACGGCCCGTTCGAGCGTCAGCCCCGCCAGCGACTCATTCCGTGGAATCGAGATATACTTATCTTCGAACTTTACGTAAGGGCCAAACCGCCCTTTGCCGGTCGTAACGAGCTTCCCTTCAAACTCGCCCAGCGATTCGCTCACTGACTCGGCCCGCTTCTGCTGAATGAGTTCAATGGCGCGTTCGGGGGTTATCGTGTATGGATCGTCTTCGCGCGTCAGCGATACGTATTTGTCGTCGTGCTTCACATACGGACCAAACTTGCCGATGCCGATTGTCATGGGCTTATCTTCAAAGAAACCCACTTCGCGCGGCAGCGTGAACAAATCGAGCGCATCCTGCAGGGAGATGGTTTCGATCAACTGCCCTTCGCGCAGGTTGGCATACTGCGGCTTCTCGTCGTCGGTCGATTCGCCAATCTGGGCATAAGCGCCGTACTTACCAAGCCGGGCGGATACCTTCTTACCCGAGCTGGGATCAGTACCCAGTTCGCGCGCACCGGTCTTGAACGATACTACCGACGAGCCCTGAATCTCTTCGATATTCTTGTGAAAGTCGCCGTAAAACTCTTCCAGCATCTTCTGCCAGTTCATCCGGCCGTCGGCAATCTCGTCGAACTCTTTCTCGACCGTCGCCGTGAACTTGAAGTCCACGATGTCGGGGAAATATTCGACCAGAAAGTCATTGACAACGATACCCGTGTTGGTCGGAAACAGCTTGGCTTTCTCCGAGCCGAAGGTTTCCTTGCCGCTCGTTTCGGTGATCTGGTTGCGCTGAAGGGTGAACTCGGTGAACTTGCGCTCCTGGCCGGGTTTGTCCTGTTTGATGACGTAACCCCGGTTGATGATGGTTGAAATAGTTGGCGCATAGGTCGATGGTCGGCCAATGCCCATTTCTTCCAGTTTCTTCACCAGCGAAGCTTCGGCGTAGCGCGGCTGCGGACGGGTGAACTTCTCGGTGGCTTTCATCTGGCCGAGGTTCAGGTCCTGCCCGATGCGAAGCGGAGGCAGCATCCCTTTCGCGTCTTCGTCGTCCTCGTCATCTTTCGATTCGAGGTAAACTCGCAGGAAACCGTCAAACTTAATCACCTCACCCTGCGCCACAAGTTCGCCAGGGAACGAGCCACTGGCTTTGGCGGCTGGTGCGGGCGTATCAACAAACGGACTGTCGTCAATGTGAGCCTGTACCGTAGCGGTGGTGCCGCCCGCGAAGCGGATACCAATGGTAACAGTTGTGCGTTCGAGCTGGGCGTCAGCCATCTGCGAGGCAATCGCGCGCTTCCAGATCAACTCGTAGAGCCGTTTCTGGTCGCGGTCGCCCCCGGCATGGCGATCGTTGAAATTGGTTGGCCGGATGGCTTCGTGAGCCTCCTGCGCCGATTCATTCTTGGTCTTGAACTGCCGGGTCTGGACGTATTTGGGGCCAAACTCCGTTTCGATTTCGTGCTTTGCCTTGTCAACGGCCTCCTGCGAGAGGTTGGTCGAGTCAGTTCGCATATACGAAATCTTACCGGCTTCATACAGGTTCTGCGCTATCCGCATTGTACGATCCACGGAGTAGCCCAGCTTGCGTGAAGCTTCCTGCTGCAGCGTGGAGGTCGTAAAGGGCGGTGCGGGCGACTTCTTGGCTGGTTTGGTTTCCAGATTCTTGATGCTGAACGTGGCGCCGATGCAGGCTTCCAGAAACGCTCTGGCTTCGCCCGAAGTCGCAAAGTTCTTCGGTAGTTCGGCGTTCAGGACTTTGTTGCCGTCCACGATGAACTGAGCCGTCACCTTGTACGACGACTTCGACTGGTGTTTGTCGATCTCGCGCTCCCGGTCCACCACGAGCCGCAGCGCCACCGACTGAACCCGCCCCGCCGACAGCCCTGTACTGCCGCCTTTGATTTTGCGCCAGAGTACCGGCGACAGTTCGTAGCCAACCAGGCGGTCGAGTACGCGCCGAGCCTGCTGGGCGTTCACCAGGTCTACGTCGATCGTGCGGGGCGATTTGATGGCATTCAGGATGGCATTTTTGGTGATTTCCCGAAAAACGATCCGCTTCGTATTGTCCCGCAGGCCGAGCGCTTCCTTCAAGTGCCAGGAAATGGCTTCTCCTTCGCGGTCGTCGTCCGTCGCCAGCCAGACCTCTTCGGCCGACTTTGCCAGCGACTTCAGTTCACTGATCAGTTTCTTTTTATCGGGCGAAATTTCGTAAGACGGCTGGAAGCCATTGGTCACGTCAACGGCCAGCCCATCTTTAGGCAGATCGCGTACATGACCGAAACTGGACTTTACCGTAAAATCCTTGCCCAGATAGCCTTCAATGGTTTTCGCCTTCGCCGGCGATTCCACAATGACTAAGTTTTTCGACATAATCGGTGTTCAGGTTGATGAGTACTCCGGGACGCATGTCCACTGCCTTTCCTCCGCAAATACATACGCGTTCGGCCCAAATATAGACGCAAAAGCCTTGACTTGTGCAAATGGACAAGGTAGGCAACGTATCGTAAAAGCAGTGGATTGGTTATAAATAAGTAACAGTTTGTTACATCGCAACGTTCGGCAATCAGGAATGAAAAGTCTATAAATGAGCAAATTTTCCAGATTTTAAGCCGTTGCCAGGGATTGGGTTAGTCAATATAAAATTTACGGTTTTGCGGCATCTTATTACTTTATAAAATTCCCGATTTGGGTTAATACCTGTCTGCCAGCAGCTACCAGGTCGGTATGATGGTATTACGAACGCCGTTACCGGAAACAGGTACATGGTTGGTGCCGACAGGCCAGTGAGCATAGAAGCAGATTGGCCGACACGTCTGGCCGCCAGGCAACGCTGAAAAGTTTTCGCGTACTGGAAAAAAGAAGCCCGGCCTGACTGGCCGGGCTTCTGATTGCCGGATGGCGTCCGTTACCGGCGTTTAATATCGCCCCGAATGGCCCCCGCCGGAAACCTGGGCGTATGAATGTTGGCGTAGTAGAAACCCGCCAGCATACTGTCGACTTTAGACTGAGCCAGTGGCGAAGTGGTTGCGATAATTGGTGACGTCAGGCTCGGAAATGGAATATCGACCGGGCCAGTGCCATTCGCCTGGGTAACCTTGTGCAGGTGACCGGCTACGGGCTGGTCATTGGCCGGGAATCCCTGGTACGTAACCGTATAGCTCAGCACCCGCGTTGTGGTGTTGAGGTTGCCCACAAACGTCCCTGTTGCCGGCGACGTGGTTGAGGTGGGTTTCTCACTGACCCCATTGAGCGTGGCCGTCAGCCGGGTAATCGGCGAAATGGTGTTTGGGTTTTCGTTGTCCTCGGTCATGCAGGCCGTGAACGACAGCCCCAAAGCTAGCAGGGTTGTCAGGGAAAGGAGCGTATTTTTTTTGTTCATACAACATAAAATCTAAGCGCTAATTTTCCGAAAACAGCAACTGCAACGGAGACGGTTAACGCGGTTCGTATAGGTAAAATGGCGAAATAGACCGCATATTGTCAGGTCGTGGTTAAAACTGAGAAAACGGTCTCACTGTTTACGATTGTCCGGCTGCTTTACGGCTATTGGTCAGAATATTTCCAAAACGAACGAGAATCTTCTAATTTTGGCGCGCAGCCGGAATCCATTCCGCATTTTTGTTAGTTGTTCAACTAGGTACCCTCATTCAGTAACCGTTATCTCATTTTATTATGGCTTTCGATGTCGATATGATTCAGCGCGTATACGCCAACCTTGGCGAACGCGTCGAAGCAGCCCGGCAGGCAGTGGGTAAACCGCTGACTCTGTCGGAGAAAATTTTATACAGCCACCTTTTCTCGGGTACGCCTACGCAGGCGTTTGAACGGGGAAAAGCATACGTGGACTTTGCGCCCGACCGCGTAGCCATGCAGGACGCAACCGCGCAGATGGCCCTGCTGCAGTTTATGCAGGCGGGTCGGCCGCAGGTGGCGGTCCCGTCAACGGTACACTGCGATCACCTGATTCAGGCTGAAGTTGGTGCCGATCAGGATCTGGACGTTGCTAAAAACAAGAACAAAGAAGTGTACGACTTCCTGTCGTCCATCTCGAATAAATACGGCATTGGGTTCTGGAAACCCGGCGCGGGCATCATTCACCAGGTGGTGATTGAAAACTACGCGTTCCCCGGTGGCATGATGATCGGTACCGATTCGCACACGCCCAACGCGGGTGGTCTGGGAATGATTGCCATTGGCGTGGGTGGAGCCGATGCCTGCGACGTGATGGCCGGTCTGGCCTGGGAGTTGAAAATGCCGAAACTGATCGGCGTAAAACTCACCGGCAAGCTCAGCGGCTGGGCGTCGGCAAAAGACGTCATCCTGCGCGTGGCCGGTATCCTGACCGTAAAAGGCGGAACGGGCTGCATCGTTGAATACTTCGGTGAAGGAGCCGAAAGTCTGTCGGCAACCGGGAAAGGCACGATCTGCAACATGGGCGCTGAAATTGGGGCAACGACTTCGATCTTCGCCTACGATGAGAAAATGGCCGATTACCTGCGGGCTACCAACCGCGCCGACATCGCCGAAGCGGCCGAAGGCGTCAAGCAGCACCTGCGCTCCGACGACGAGGTCTATGCCGATCCGGCTACGTACTACGACCAGCTCATCGAAATTAACCTGTCAGAGCTGGAGCCGCACATCAACGGTCCGTTCACCCCCGACCTGGCCTGGCCGCTGTCGAACTTCGCCAAAGCCGTCAAGGAAAACAACTGGCCCGAGCGGCTGGAAGTAGGTCTGATTGGTTCCTGCACCAACTCCAGCTACGAAGACCTGACCCGGTCGGCGTCGGTAGCAGAACAGGCCGTGAGCAAAAATCTGAAAGTACGTTCGGAGTTCACCGTTACGCCTGGTTCGGAACTGGTTCGGTTTACCGCCGAGCGCGATGGTCTGCTGCAAACGTTTGAGAACATGGGCGGTGTCGTACTGGCTAACGCCTGCGGTCCCTGCATTGGGCAGTGGGCGCGGCACATGGACGACCCGACCCGTAAGAACTCGATCATTACGTCGTTCAACCGGAACTTCGCCAAGCGGAACGACGGCAACGCCAGCACCCACGCGTTTGTGGCTTCGCCCGAAATCGTTACGGCTCTCGCCATTGCGGGTGACCTGACGTTCAACCCCATGACCGACACGCTGACCAACGAAGCCGGTGAGCAGGTGAAGCTCGACGAGCCGAAAGGTATCGAACAGCCCGTAAAAGGCTACGCTGTTGAGGACGCAGGCTATCAGGCCCCGGCCGAAGATGGTTCGGGTGTACAGGTGATCGTTAGCCCTACGTCGGACCGTCTGCAATTGCTGGCACCGTTCGCAGCCTGGGAAGGTACCGACCTGAAAAGGCTGAAACTGCTGATCAAAGCGAAAGGCAAGTGTACGACCGACCATATTTCGATGGCGGGTCCGTGGCTGAAGTACCGGGGCCACCTGGATAATATCTCGAACAACATGCTGATCGGGGCTGTGAACTATTACAATGAGCAGACCAACAGCGTGAAAAATCAACTGACCGGTGAGTACGGGCCCGTACCGACTGTGCAGCGGGCCTACAAAGCCGCTGGTATTGGCTCGGTGGTGGTAGGTGACGAGAATTACGGCGAAGGCTCGTCGCGCGAGCACGCAGCCATGGAGCCGCGCTTCCTTGGCGTTCGGGCGATTCTGGTCCGGTCGTTTGCCCGGATTCACGAAACGAACCTGAAAAAGCAGGGGATGCTGGCGCTGACGTTTGCCAACCCGGCCGACTACGACAAGATTCTGGAAGACGATACGTTCGACATCAACGGCCTGACCGGGTTTGCGCCGGGCCGTCCGCTCGAAATCGTCCTGAACCATGCCGACGGCACCACGGATACGTTCCTGGCGAACCATACCTACAACGAAGGCCAGATTGAGTGGTTCAAAGCGGGTGCGGCTCTGAACATCATCCGGATGAAGCAGAACGCGTAAGGCGGCCCTACTGCTCCGATTAAATAATCCGGTGAGCCAAAGTCATGGCTCACCGGGTTTCTTTTTAGCCGGTAAGTTCTGTCGTCGGTAGCCTTCTATAACCTGACCACCGATCCGCAGAAAACGACGGGAAAATCAGGTGCTGTGGCCGGAAGGTTGTTCATCGGTCACATTTAAAATGACACCCGATGATCTAATTACTGAAGCCGGTTCATGGCCTGTTTCATAGCCAGAAACTGCCGTTTCTTCTGCAGGACAGTAGGGGCGGCCACGCGCTCGCGACAGTCAAATATGCCGCAACGTTCGCAGGCTTCATTCACCACCCGGTGCGGTACATTGGTTAACACCGGATTCTGGGGCCAGTTTCGCAGAAACTTCATTTTGCTCTTCAGGGCGTCGTTGACCGCAAAGCACATTGACACACTCATGTTCTGCTGCGTAACGGCCTGAAAGGGATGAGCTACCGAAACAATCAGGTATTGATGCCCCGAGCCGGCATATTCCGACAACTGCGCCCGGCAAAGAGTCCCGTCGAAAGCTTTGTTCAGTTGCAGCGACTGGAGTTCCTGCAGAATGGTCAGGGCCACCCACCGGCGGCAGAAATGCTCATCGACCATACCGCGCGGTCCCTGCTGCCGCGAAAGGTGCATCTCTTTGGTCAGCTGAAAGGTCGTTTGCCCGACCGTATTGTTGAAGCGATAAAAAAACAGCTGATCAATGCCAAAATGGCTCGGCAACACGTTACTGAGCCGGTAAAAGAAGCGTTCGGGCGTTGCCCCAAAGTCGGCGATAAGTTGCAGAAACGCGTCGTTATTCCAGGTTTCCTGCGAAAACAGCTCGGTCAGCCGGGTAACTAGAACCTCGCGCCGGATCAGAATAGCCCCGGCAAAATACGAAGCCTTATAGTTGTTCAGAATTTGCTCGAACGACTCGGCTTCGACCCACGAATATGTATACGGTCGGTTTTTCAGCGCCATAAAGTGGAAGCCTACCTCCCGGGCCAAGATAAACGCCCGCTGCTCTGCCGACAGGCCGGCGTTCAGATGGAGCGTACGTTGTTCCGGCCGGAAAACCGAGCGTAACGAATTCAGTTCGGGCTGCGTAAGCGGGTCAAACTGCTCAATATGGACGCCGTATCGCGTTTTGAGCAGATTGGCCAGCAGCGCTTCCGTAACGGGCTGATTCAGGGGCGCAAACTCGTTCAGGAATCGATCCGCATCGGCTTCAATATCCGGAAAATGATTATCGTGCAATTCCTGATACGAGCGAAGCATGGCCAGGTACAGCCGTTCAACGCTCATGTTGTAGCTCAGGGCAATGTCCATGAAAGTCCGAATCATGGCGCTGACTTTGGCTGGCGCTTCGGCCAGCAGTTCGAGCAGATCGGAAGGGTCGATGCCGAACAGCTCCAGCGGAATTTCGGTCAGGAACTTGGAGCGCAGCAGGTCTGAAATTGGCTCCAGTTTTTTGCTCAGCTTCAGCGAAACCAGTGTATCATAGTCGACCTGCATGGCATTGGCCAGCGCAGAAATTTTATCGGCTTTGGGGTATTTGCGGCCTTTTTCAATCTCCGTAATATACGAAACAGATAAACCGGACTGTTGCGCCAGGTCGCTGGCCGACAGACCTTTATCAAGTCGTAGCTGGCGAAGTTTCAGGCCAAATAATAAGCGAATATGATCAGCGGGCAGATTCAAGAGGGACTAACGTAAGAAGACTTAGCTTCTGTAAAGATAAGAAAATAAAAGCCCACCGGGAAGGCGGGCTGAAAAGGGAATAGGAATTCAGCAAGCGGACAAGTCTGGTCACGAATCCGTTTTCTCTTTATTTGTGCAGAACGCAACGTAATGAAGCAACTTATTCCTGCGTTGCGTTTTCTGTTGTTTTTCGCTTACGACCTCTTGGCTTACCGGTGTACTCCGCTTTTGGCGACTGGTCGTCTAATTGCAGTTCGTAACCCGTTACGCCTGCTTCATATTCAAACGGCTTTACCGTGAAGCTATATTTAGTATTGGCGTAATCAATACCGCTTTTTTGCAGAATGAGCGCCAGAGCGATGGTGTAACTTTTCGCGGCTTTTATCAGGTCAAATGCTTCCGACTGATCGTCCGCTGGGACAAGAAAAAGCGATTTTATCTTCCGCTTGCCCTGCTGTACGCCAACCTTAAAGCGAGTAGTTTCCGGATCGAAATTTAATTGCTTAACCGATTTTGCGGGAAATACTATTTTGCCTCCTGTCGAAATATAGCCCGTAATAGTAGCTGGTTTAGCTTGTACTTTAGGCTTCTGTTCGCTGTTATCCTCAATTTTGAAAAAACGGATTTCTTTCGCTTTCATAGTCTTTTATGTGAAAATACGGTACAAACTTACTGAATATCTAAGTTGTGTCAAGTAACAATATAAAATTATATAAGTTGCAGATTAGAATTTTCTGTTCAGTACCCTAAGCTGAAACAGTTGTAAAACAAGGATAGAGCTAATCCTGTCTTAATAAATAAAGCAGCGTTTTGTCCAGAAATTTCTGGTTCATATTCACTTTAATAATACTTTATCGAGGGCTTAAGGTGTGCCTATAATTAGTTGACAATAAGTTAGTTATCTATTGATAGGTTAGACTTGTTTGATGTTGGATGTCCTTTTTTTAAAAATTTGACTTAATGGTATGATTCTGATATAAACGAATTACTATCGAAATTTTTGTGAGCGAATTTTTAATTTTTGTGGCGACGTGATTCGTCGGAAATGATTACCTGTCTGCAAAAGTCGAACTGGAAATATGATGAGGCTAAATTTGTTGTTTGTGGATACTACGCTGAAACCTATGAAATAGCCATTAATTGACGCCTGGGATTTCGGACAGAATAAAAAATATGGCTGCTAATTCTGTAGCGCAGACGCCTGCGTAGCCTTTCTAGCCTGTTGGGAGAGGATGCGTCTTTTTTATCAGACGATAGTACCCAGCTTTTTTATAGATAATTGTTGCCGACTCAATTAGCCGGTTTAAATTCTTTCTAAAATCAGTAGCGCCCGTAAATACCAATCTGCATTCGCTGTAGCAAGACTTACTATTACCTGCTTAATGCTTCGATGTACCATAAAGCCATCCGGCGAAGTAAAGAGCCTGAATTCATCTGAATTGATATTGACTGATTAATGACTTATATGGCGGACGTTGCCATTTTACAAAAATCTATTAAATTACGCTTCTGATTAATTAATAACCTTTTGGTAAGTCCGCTGCCCAGCCGGCTTTAAAACCAATAGAATGCGTGATCAGATCCACCGCCTGAAGCCGTTATCCGAAATCGCTAAAATGAATTCTTTAAAATGGCTGCACATGGGCGGAAAGAAGGCCGAACTCGGTCCCGTGAATTGACGGTTTTGCCTACTCTAAAAGAGCGTTTAAGCAGGTATTATTTCTGACAGAAGCACAAGCGTAGTTCTATAATTCAGCCAGTTACCGGATCAGGCTGCAAAAATCGGAAGCCTTAAAAACGGTAAAAGGTGCCTATTGAGTATTCCCTGCTCTGTTTGCAGCAATCATGCTTGGCACAGCCATTCCAGATATTCTGGCGGTTCCGCTGGCTGGTGAAGGGTTCAGAAAATTGGGTATCCTGCTTACCTGATTCCATTTCTGGGCGTTACTAAATTACCGGGTCTGATCGCCATATTGGCTCCGGGCTTTCCAAGGGCGAAAATTTCCGGATCGACGCACACCGGCCGGATATTCGCGCTGGCATTGAATGGGTTGATCTGGCTCTGGTCGTCAATAGCCGTTCGATGTAGCAGTCAATGATGTCTTTCTTGAGCAGGATTCAGGCGCACCGGAGCGGTGCGCCTGAATCCTAGTTCGATGAAGTTCACCAGTAAGCCACTACTACCTTAGGAAAGCAGCCACCGGAGCGTCTCGGCGTTTCGTACGGCGTGGCCCCCACCGTCGTTGTTGAAATATACATAGACGTCTTTGCCCATGCCCGCCCACTCCCGGATTCGGTCGGCCCACCAGCGCAGATCGGTTTCGGAATAAGAGCCCCCGTACAGGTACTCGGTATCCGGCCCGTGCAGCCGTACATACACAAACGGAGCGGTGGCTCGCAGTACGCAGGGGAGGTGGGCTCCGCTCATGATGCAGTAAGCCGCCTGATGTTGTTCGAGCAGGCCGAAAATCGCTTCATTATGCCAGCTGGAGTGCCGGAACTCTACCGCCACCCGCATCCAGTGCGGAACCTGATTCAGGAAATAAGCCAGCCGATTATAATCACAGACCTGCTGGGGAGCCAGCTGCACCAGAAGCACGGCCCGCTTGTCGAGCAGTTCATGCCAGCAGACGCTGATCCGGTCCATCCAGCGTTCGGGTGCATACAGCTTCTTGGCGTGGGTCAGGCCCCGGGGGGCTTTAACCGTCAGCTGGAACCCCTCGGGCAGTCGCTGCCGCCAGCTCGCAAAGGTGGCCTGTTTGGGCCAGCGGTAAAAACTGCTGTTGAGCTCAACGGTCCGGAAACGCTGGACGTAGTAGCCGAGCCGGTCATGAACCGGCGTCGGGTAGGGGTACAGAACGCCCTGCCAGTGGTCGTAGCTCCAGCCCGAGGTGCCAATGTGAATACCCATAAGAAGAGAAAGTTGCCCGATTTCAATGAGGTTTATGTCTTAACGGGCAAAGAACCGGACCGTTTGTTAGTTCGTAAAATTAACGGCGTCTAAGTATCACCCTTACTCCTCATTACGTAATACGTCAATCAACCGTCAGCGCTCATCCGCAAAAACCGCCGGTTCATACCTAATCTTATAGACAGATTAGGTCTATTCAGTTACGTTTGATTGATCAATTTGAATAGAAAAGCCGCTAACGTTTACGGACGATGGTTCAGGGGGTTTCTGCTGTTTTTGGTCGGACCACGCCCCTGCTGCACTGGCCACCGATCAAAGTCTATACCCGGGATACAGGGCGGCAGTCATTTCAGGTAATGGATCTGCTATATGCACAGGCCGAGGCTAATTATAGCTGGCTCAACTGGGCCGATGGTCAGCGGATGCTCCTGCCCCGACCGCTAAATTACTATGTGGCCAAACTGCCACCGGAATGCTTTATCCGCCTGCACCGTAACTGCCTGGTCAACCGGTATTACGTTCATCATCTGGAGCGGACCGATCAGGGGGGACTGGTGTACCTGACAACCGGGGAGGCTCTGCCTGTCTCGCGTCGGCGGTGGGGAGCCATTTACCATCAGCTTCAATGCTTTTGACCGGTACGTCAACTGGAACATGGGGTTCTGTTATCGGGTTTGTCTCTGGCTCCGGATCGCCTGGCTGACCAGGCTTCCGGCCTCGCTGTTCAAATTTAGCCTGGTGCTCAGTATAACCCTCTTCACTTCGTTTTTTACCTATTATACCGGTGGTCAGAACACCCTTCCTGGTCACCCATCAGCTGAACGTCGGCGGGTTCGGGCGGCCTGAGCGAAGAGGGGGGCGTTTAACGACTTAATGCAATGGCACGTTACGCCGGTTTTGAAGTACTTCCAGAGAAAAGCGCAACGAACGCAGGCTTCTTTTATTTAATCAGACCATGGAATTGGAAGAAGAAATCGCAATTGTTCAGTTTGGGCAGGGCATCTATTCGAAAGAAAACCTGCTTACCCGATTCAGTCAACTGGATGAAGCCAGAAAAATGAGTTGGTTATGGTATATCGAAAATTTATTGCATCCATTGAAGCCTACGGAGGCCGAAATTGAATCGCTTAATGCATCCACCGCTTCGGTGAATGACGATGCTCCTTTTCTGATCATCAGGTTCTCCGGGCTTAAAAAGGTATTGCGCATACGTACGTCCAAAGGCGCAATTGACCAGTCTTATGGCCTGCTGCTTGACCTGTTCAAAATGGCCTACCAGCGGTGTTATTCCCTGGAAAGCGGAGGCTTGACCAGTTGGTGGTATCAGGATTTGTCGAACAGCGAAACCGTGCAGCAGATACTGACGCGACATCACGAATTGATTGACGAAATCTATAACAACCCCGGTTTCCGAAGTGAGTTTGCCAGTCTGGCTAAGCTATGGTATCAGGAGCATCATGGGCGAAAGGCAAAACTAGCGGAGCCCGAGCCTGTTCCTGCCGTTCAAACTCATTTTGATTTTGTTACATACAATGAGATGATTACCGGCTTTCTGGAAAACACCATTTACAAAAATTCGCGGGCGATATGGCTACTAAGTGATTCATTAGCGAAGGCACTATCAAAACAGTATAAGCTGGAAAAGGAACAGGCAAGGCGACTAGTTTGGGAGGTGGTCGAAAGACATCTCCGGAAAACGTACAATACCGGGCTGCACTGACTTGGTAACTAATACTATATTAAGATTTTTTAGCTAACTTTCAGGTTACATAAAGATTGCCCGCTTGATTAAACATTTACCGACTACTTTATTCCTGTTCGGAGTTAAACTTTTTATTGGGTTTTTTTCGACAAATTCTCTGGCTCAGTCGGCTGACAGCAAGAGTCTGGCCAGTTTATGGGGAGCTGTAACGCCAACCAAGGTTCGGCCGGCGACATCTGAGCAAATCAACCGGTTAGCCAACTGGTTACATAGGTATTCAGCGCCGACGTATTTGACCTGTCCGGAAACCGAATTCTGGATGCATAATCCCCGACCGCAGACCTGGATAAAGCCTTTTGCAGACCTGCGGGCATCCAGTTCATACGCCTGTAATCAACAGGTGCTGAACCGGTTAAAAGCGACTGTCGGCCCGGAGCGGAATACCCGGCTGGTCATGTTGTGGATACAGCAGGCAAACTTTCATAATGCATATAGTGAGTATCGGCTGGCCGAAACGATTGCCCGGCAGGCGGGTCAGCTGGCCGACTCGCTGAATATCTTCCGGGGCTGGGCCCGGCTGTCGCTTTCACGCAGCCTATTTGGGCAGGAAAGCGATTTTCCCGCTACCTACGCGACCGCTCAGGAAGCACTCGAACTGGCCAGACAGGAGCATGATCGGGTACTCGAGATGCAGGCCCTTTCGCTGCTGGGTAATCTGAACCGGCGCGTTTATTTCGGCGCTTCACTGAAAGCCATTCCGTACCATGAGTCGGCGCTGGCCATAGCCATCAGTCAGCACGATACGGTTCAGATAGCCCAGGAAATGATGGCCCTGGCGATGAACTATGAAGACGCCCGGCAGCATGATCGGCAGGCGGCCTATATGCTGAAGATCACGGGCCTGCTGGCCCGGCGACCAATGCCTCGTGTCCTGGGGCGTATCTATATACTTTCATCGGCGCTTCCACTTGGCGAAAGCCGGGCTGGTCTTCAGCACCTGTATCAAACAGCGCTCAGAGTCAGTCAGCTTACGGGTGAAGCGATCCAGGAGGACAACGTGCTGAATGCCCTTTATGATTTTTACGTGGACAATGGTCAGTTCGATAAGGCGAAGTCATTACTTCCCCGGCTGGACTCGCTGTATGCTCTGATGGCCCGGCACAAAAGCTATGTCCCCTCAACGAACCTCAGGCATTACGCCAATCGGAAACGTATGGGCGATGTAGCCGGTGCGTTGGCTTACCTGGAGAAAGAGTATTCATCTGTCACCCACCAATACCAGACTCAGAACTCGGTCAGCCTGGCTCAGTGGGAGGCTACCTTTCAGACAAAGGAAAAAGATCGGCTGCTTTTGCAGCAGCGGCAGCAGCAACGATATCTGGTTAGTGTGATTGTGCTGATAAGCCTGTTGCTGATTACGGGGGGTATTGCGTTTTATCACCAGCTCAAAAACCGCCGGGCCATCGGCCGTCAGATGAAGGTGATCGAAAGGCAGGCGGAGCAACTACAGCGGGTCGATCAGATGAAGACGCACTTCTTTGCTAATGTATCGCACGAATTGCGCACGCCCCTTACCCTGATTCTGGGACCGCTCAGCAGTGTGCTGAACCGCCAGCGGCTGGATGCCTCAGATGCTAAGCTGATTCGGCTGGCCCGGCGTAACGCCCGGCAATTACTGGAACTGGTCAACGAAATTCTGGACCTGAGCAAGCTGGAAGCTGGTAAAATAGCGGTAGCGCTGCAGCCGGTACAGCTCAGTAATATGGTGCGGCTCATTGTGGCCAATTTTGAGTCACTTGCTTACTACCGCGACGTAGCTTTTACACTTACGTATGATGCTCCGGAGTCACTAACCGTTGAGCTGGACACTGACAAACTGCGTAAAGTACTTAATAATTTATTGTCAAATGCCTTTAAAGTGACGCAGGCTGGCGATGCCATAGTCCTGGGGGTAGGCACGCATGACGGAAAACTTCGGTTGTGGGTAAGCGACACAGGCCGGGGTATTCATCCCGACGATCTGCCTTACGTGTTTGATCGGTACTTTCAAACTAACCGGACCGATACAGTCATTGAAGGCGGTACGGGTATTGGACTGGCACTCTGTCAGGAATACGTACGCACGATGCAGGGCAAACTCTGGGTCGAAAGCCAATGGGGGCAGGGTACTACATTTTTTCTGGAATTACCGTGGCAGGAAACGTCGGCCAGCGTGCCTGAGCTTGAGGCTGGTCCGGATGAGCCTCAAGGGGCGCCGACCGGACTAATTCCGCCTGTTTGGGAGAGCGCAGCTTCCGGCGATACGATACTGGTAGTGGAAGATAATCCGCATCTTCGGGACTACCTGACGATGATCCTGCAGCCCCGATTCACACTACTGACGGCTGAGAATGGGCAGGAGGCCCTGCAACAGCTGACGCAGGCCGACAAGCTGCCTTCGCTCATCATCACAGACGTAATGATGCCCCTGATGGACGGCTTTCAGCTTCTTGATTCCCTAAAAACCAGTGATATCTTTCGGCTTATTCCAGTAGTCATGCTGACTGCCCGGGCTGATAAAACGGATAAACTGCGGGCGTTGCGGATTGGCGTCGACGATTACCTGCTCAAACCTTTCGACGAAGAGGAGTTGATAGCCCGGATTACCAGTCTCCTAGCCAACCAGAAAGAACGACAGAGGCAGGTTTCGAGCCAGGAAGAAGTGCGAACAGGTGCGTGGGCTACTGCAGTTGAGAGAGAATCTGGTCAGACCGTATCTGCTGCCGATATGGCGTGGCTGGAAAAACTGGAAACTGCCACGTTTGCTCAACTGAGCAACGCGAACCTGACCGCCGAGAGGCTGGCCGATGACATAGCCGTGAGCCGGAGCACCCTATTTCGGGAAGTAAAGCGGCTGACGGGGCTGACGCCCACCCAGTACATCACGGAAGCCCGCTTCCAGCGTGCCCGCCAGCTTCTGGAAGATCGGGAGGTGTCCAGCGTCAAACAACTGGCGCAGTTGGTGGGCTTTCGTCAGGCAAACCATTTCTCGACCAGCTACAAAAAGCAGTTTGGCAAAAGCCCCTCGGACTACTTCTGAGTCCTTCTGTTTCTGTCAGGATGTTGCCAAAAGATCGGGCTGCTCTCAACTGGAGAGCAGCCCGATCTTTTGGTGGCCTGATGGCTCACTCAAGGCGCGTGGAAACGCAGGAAGGTGGCTATTGTTGGGTAGCCTTTGCCACTTGACACGCTGGTGTAGTATGATTGACACGCTGATGTATGTCTTAATACGGCTATGTATATAGTTTGATACGCTGGTGAAGGGCAAGTGGACGTGCTTTGTAATGGAGCAGCGGTAAGCCCGCCAATACTTGGCAATGGCTGCTTCTGGCATCGTAAAACTAACCAAATGCTTTGTATGAATAATATTTACACACATCAGATTGCTTCACTGCTGAGTGGCAGCAGAGCTATGTTGTACACTAGTTCTCCGCACAGCGGCCCAACCAGATTTCCTTTGCCCATTGCCAAAACCATCCGGATCATAGCGCTGGCACTAACTTTAATTTCCCAACTCCCGGCCTATGCTATTGACAAAGTTTGGACAAACGGGAGTGGCGATGGTAAATGGAGCACTGCAGCCAACTGGAGTCCGGCTTCTGTACCGGGCTCAGCAGATCGGGCTGTATTCAACGGTACATCCAGTGCTAACTGTACAATAGATGTCAACCCCACCATACAGGGTATTGCTACAGCAGCTGAATACGGTGGTACTGTTTTCCAGGGGGCATCTACGATCACTATTTCCGTAAATTTTACTGTTGCCGGTGTAGAGGACTTCAATGCAGGAACAGGACTTGTCCTCTTCAAAGGAGGTGTGACCCTTGCTTCGCGGGCTCCTGTTTACAAGGCGGAAATTGATGGCAGTATCTTCATAAGTAATAACCTGAAGATTCTCAATGACCTGACCATTACGGCAATCGGCACTATGGTTTTCAACACAATCTCTTCGAGTGGGAATTCGCTACTGGTAGAGGGGGATGTGATTGTCAATGACCCTAATGGGTGGCAGGAGACTGGTAGCAACAATACCGCCTTATCAACCCTAAGTCTGGTAGGTAGTGGTGATCAGACCATCCGAAGCACTACCGGCTCAAAGGCGGTTCTGACTTATCTGATTGTAAACAAAAACATGGGCAATGTGCTGTTAGCTAATGATTTGGAGGTCAGCAGGCAGCTAAATGGTTCGGCTTCGGCCCACATCCGGTCGGCCAGTAACGCCAACAGCAGGTTACTGCTCACACAGACAACACTGGCCTATGAGGGTGACGTAGAGAACGTAGAAATAACCGGCAATGGCGGTATTGGCCTCAGTACTAACTTTACGGTTCTAAATGAGTTGACCCTTACATCAGTCAACACCATCATCACAAGCACACTATCCGGCGGTGGGGGTGCCCTGTTAGTAGGTGGCAACGTGATGGCTAATGACCTTAATGGCTGGGGAGCTACCGGCACCAACAACACAGCCCAGGCCACGCTGAATCTAGTCGGTGGTGGTGATCAGATTATCAGCAGCACGGGTTCCAAAGCTGTTCTGCCGCAACTGAATGTAAGCAAAAGCGGTGGCAATGTACTGCTGGCCACTGATCTGGAGGTTAGTGGGCGGCTTAGTGGTTCGGCTTCGGCCCACATTCTATCGGCCAGCAACGCCAACAGCAGGTTAATATTTACAGGCACTACACTGGCTTATCAGGGTGATGTACAAGATGTAGAGTTGGCTGGCAGTGTCTTCATAAGTAATAACCTGAAGATTCTCAATGACCTGACCATTACGGCAATCGGCACTATGGTTTTCAACACAATCTCTTCGAGTGGGAATTCACTACTGGTAGAAGGGGATGTGATTGCCAATGACCCTGATGGGTGGGCTCCAACCGGCTCTAACAATACGGCGCTGGCCAGACTACAACTGACAGGCAGTGGTGATCAGACCATCAGCGGAACTGGGAGAATTCCCCAACTCTATATGGCCAAACCGTCGGGTAAGTTATTAATACCATCCCTATCTGTAGCCAATGGGTTTAATTTAATTACTATATCCAATGGAGCCTGGGATGTAAGCGGGTATTCCGTTACTTCCTCAGGTGGATTTACTTCAAATGGAGGTAAAATCATCGGCACAGGTACGCTGAACGGAGCCGTAACGTGTAGCGCTGGTGGCGGCATAGCGCCGGGTAATGGCGCGGGCTGCCTGACCATCAATGGAAATCTGTCTATGGGAAGTGGTTCTGCCTTGACCATTGATATTGCCGATGGTGTTGCCTGTATTAACCATGACCAGCTTGTTGTAAATGGTTCAGCTAATATTAATGGGGCGACGCTGGTGGGGGGCACGGTGTCAAGACTGGCCGTCCCAATCAAAATTCTGGAAAACGACGGTACCGATGCCACATTCGGAACATTTACATCGGCACCTAACAATGCGACGATCACACTGGGCGGTACAAAGTATATAATTAAGTATAATGCAGGAAGCAATGACATTACACTGGAGGACCCGAATCCTAATAAGGCACCCACGGCTGTTTGTAAACCGGTTACCGTAGCGGCCAATGGTCCGGGTTGTACGGCGATGGTCAACGCGCAGGACTTCAGTAATGGTTCTTCTGATCCTGAGGGTGGTAACCTAACCTACTCGGTTTTGCCGGCCGGACCTTTTGCCGTCGGTACAACAACGGTGACGCTCACAGTTACTGACCCACTGGGAGCTACGGCCAATTGCCAAACCACGGTTACCGTGCAGAATGCAACGGAAGCGCCATTGGTTAATGATGCATCAAACACCTTCACTTATAACGGCAGTCAGCAGACGGCAACCGCTGCGGTAGGTAACGGCGCAACGGTGCAGTACTTTTCAGCGCCCGCAGACGGAGACCCCGTTAGCCCAACAGCTACCAACGCCGGTACGTACACTTACTACGCGCAGGCAGCCGTCAACGGATGCGTTAACCCGAACCGCACCAAAGTAACCCTGCAAATCAACAAAGCGAACCCCACCGTTGACGTGGCTGGCTACACCGGCGTGTACGACGGTCAGGCGCACGGGGCCACCGGCACTGCCAAAGGGGTAAAAGGAGAAACACTAACCGGCCTGAACCTGGGGGAAAGCTTCACCAATGTGCCAGGGGGTAGTGCAGCCTGGAGTTTCACCGATGCCAGCGGCAACTACACCAATGCGGGCGGTACGGCTACCATCACCATTAGCCAGGCCCCGCTGACGATTGTGGTTGATAACAAAACCAAAAATTACGGTCAGGACAACCCGCCCCTGACCGGTACGGTAACCGGTCTCATTCCTTCAGACGGCATCAGCGTTACCTACAGCACTACGGCGGACAAGAACAGCGAAGCCAAAGAAGAAGGCTACCCCATCACGGCCACGCTGGCTGATCCCAATAATAAGCTGACGAACTATTCCGTGAGCAATACACCGGGTGTGTTCTCGGTGGTGGGCAAGGCCAACCAGCCTCCGGTGGCGGTGGCCAGAGACATCACCATTGCGCTGGATGCCAATGGCAAGGCCTCCATCACGCCGGATGATATTGACGGGGGCAGCACGGATGATCAGGGCATTACGAACAAAGCCGTTTCGAACACCACGTTCGGTTGTAATCCGGCTAACTATGCCCTGGCCTTCAACGGCACCAATCCGGGCGGTTATTTTACCTTACCCGCCGGCGTGGTTAAAGGGCTGACCAATTTTACATTTGAAGCCTGGGTGAACTACCAGAACAACGGAGCCTGGTCACGATTCATGGACTTTGGTAATAATACGAATGTGAACATGTTCTTTACCCCGGCGTCAAACCGGGCACCCAATGCCGGCAACCCGCGATTTGCCATTACTATCGCAGGAGCCAGTAACGAAGAACTCATTACTTCCAACATGGCTATGCCGACAGGCTGGCATCACGTTGCTGTCGTGTTGAAGCAGGTGTCGAGCAACAGTGTAATCGGTACCATGTACATTGATGGGAATGTGGTCGGTACAAATAATGTCATGAAGCTGACCCCGAACAGCCTGAATGGCGGCATTACCAATAATAATTACATTGGCCGATCGCAGTATCCCGATCCTTATCTGAAAGGGCAGATGGATGAAGTGCGGATCTGGAGTGTAGCCCGAAGCGCTGCCGATATCAACACCTTCAAGAATAAGTCGCTTTCGGGTAACGAATACGGCCTGTTTGCCTACTATGATTTTGAGGATGGTCCGGGCAGTACCAAAGTGAAGGATAAGTCGCCCAGCAAGAATGATGGTACCCTGTTCAACATGACCGGCTACCAGTCATTCGTGGCGCCCGGGGTTATTCAGCAGTTGGGGACCGGGGTGAACAGCGTTACCCTGACCGTATCGGATGCGGCAGGACTCAGCTCGTCGGCCGTGGCTAAGGTTACTGTGGTCGATAACATTGCCCCCACGCTGACGGCAGTTAACAAGACCGTGGCGTTGGTTGCCGGTTCGGCCACCATCCAGGTTAGTGATGTGGTAACCGCCTATTCGGATAACTGTGGCGTAGCCAGTCTGCAACTCAGCAAGTCCAGCTTCGACTGCAGCAACCTCGGTGAGAACACCATCACCGTATCGGCTACCGATGTCAACGGGAAGTCAACCAGTGTGCAGGTCACCATCACCGTGACCGACCCCCAGTTTTCCTGCAATAAAGCGCCGGTGGCGGTGGCTAAACCGCTGGTCGTTCCGGCCGGTGCGAATTGCCAGAGTACAGCTACGGCAGCGGCTTTCGACAACGGTTCGTCTGATCCCGATAATGATGCGCTGACGTTCAGTGTTCTGCCCGCTGGGCCCTATGCTCTTGGCGTTACCAATGTAGTCTTTACCGTCACCGACGCCCGGGGTGCAAAGAGCAGTCAGAACACGACTGTTACGGTAGAGGACAAGACAGCCCCAACGTTCAACGCCCCGGCCGACCGCACGGTTAGCCTGCTGGCAGGATGCAGCTTTGCGGTGCCGGATCTGCTGGCGGGTCTGACGGGCAGCGACAACTGCAGCAAAGTGAGCTTTACCCAAAGCCCGGCTGCCGGGACAAGTCTCAACTCGGCCCCGGGTCAGACCCATCCTATAACCATCACGGCTAAAGATGAGGTCGGCAACAGCATCGGGAAAGCCGTTACGTTGACGGCCCAAGACGAGCAGAAGCCGGTAGTAGCAGTACAGAACCTGACGCTGCAACTCGACGCTACCGGAAAGGCCAGCATCATGGCGACTCAGGTCAACAACGGCTCCTCAGATAACTGTACTGACGCAGCCAGCCTCAAGCTGAGCCTGGACAAGACCAGTTTTGACTGCTCAAACCTGGGACCTAATTCCGTCACGCTAACGGTGACAGATGCCAGCGGAAACAGCGCTACGGCGGAGGCTGTAGTCACGGTAGAAGATAAGACGGCTCCGGTCATCACCCCCAATGGCGACAAGACCGTTGCTACCGATGCCGGTCAGTGTAGCGCTACGGTCGCCGTCTCGGCTTCGGCAACCGACAACTGCTCGGTGGGCGCTCCCTCTGGTGTGCGCAGTGACAGCAAAGCCCTGACCGATGCCTACCCCGTGGGCAAGACGACCATCGTCTGGAGCGTGACCGATGCCAACGGCATTGCGGCAACGAACGTAACGCAGACGATCGTAGTAGAGGACAAGGAAAAGCCCCTGGCGAAAGCCCAGAACCTGACGGTGCAGCTCGACGCTGCGGGTAAGGCTGCCGTCACTGCCAGCCAGCTCAACAACAACTCTTCGGATGCCTGCGGTATCCAGTCAATGAGTCTGGACAAGACTAGCTTCGACTGCGTCAATCTGGGCCAGAACACGGTTACCCTGACGGTGACCGATATTCACGGCAACCAGAGCACAGCCACTGCCGTGGTGACGGTGGAAGACAAGAGCAAGCCAGTCACTACCTGCCCGGCAGATGAGGTGAAACATTGCTTTGCTGCTAACAATACCTACCAGATTCCAGCTTTAGTGACTTCGGATAACTGCGGAATTGCTTCGGTGAGCTATGTCATTAGCGGGGCCACTACCCGCAGCGGCACGGGCAGCGATGCCAGTGGTGTGTTTCAGGTGGGCACCAGCACGATTCAGTGGACGGTGACCGACCAGAGTGGTAATCAGTCGCAGTGTAGCGGCACAGTGGTTATCAATGCGTCCCTGAGCGCGACCCTACCCAGTGTGAACCCCATCGGGGCTGGGGCGGAGCCCAACACGATCTATGTGGGCTACGGTCCTCAGAGTCTGGCCTACAAGCCAACGGTGAGTGGAGGCACAGCGCCTTACAGCTATAAGTGGAGCAATGGCTCGACGGGGTCCTCGCTGGTGGTAACAGTGGCTGGGGACTACAGCGTGACCATCACCGACGCCCGGGGCTGTGTGCAGAGCACGAGCGTTGTATCGGTGAAGATGGTGGACGTGCGCTGCGGCAGCAAGAACGACAAGGTGATAATCTGCCAGAAGACGGGCAGCGATAAAAATCCCTGGAATCAGCTCTGCGTGGATGAAAACGCGGTAGCGGCTCACCTGGCCAAGGGCGATAAGTTAGGTCAGTGCGGCACCGTGCCCGGTGGTCGGGTAGCGGCTGAGGAGCAGCCCGAGCTGAGTATACAATTGATGGCGAACCCGCTTGAAGGTGGTCAGCTGCGGGCCCGCGTGTTGGGTGCTGGCGGTCAGCGACTCACAGTAGAGCTAGTGGATATGCGGGGCCATGCGGTTCAGCAGCAAAGCTGGGAGCAGGCTGCTGGTGAGCAGTGGGTTGATTGGACGATCGATGCTCAGCCCTCAGGCCTATATGTGCTGCGGGCGGTCAGCAACGGCCGTCAGCAGAGTATCAAAGTGCTGAAGAAAGAGTAGTGATTTAAATTAAAGTTTTTGTGATGTAGAACAGGCCCCGGCAGTGATGTCGGGGCCTGTTCGCGTTGATCGTTAGCCAGGCCGTGCGGTTAAGATCGCCCCAGCCGGCGTCATAGCCTCCACCAGTTGATTCCCTCTTGGTGAACGATCGGCCAGAGTTGTACGCTGATTTCAAAGACTTCAATCAAATGATACAGCAAAAGTACCGTATAAGCTAAAACGTGGCTTTTCGTAGGCTTTAACGAGGCTTTTGCCAGTATATCGAAGGATTTACAAAGGCTTATGTGAGGCTTAGGGGAGGCTTTTCGAAGGATTATCGAGTCCAAATTTCACTTTAACTTTTAACCAGAATGGAAGAACAAACAAAAATCAAACCAGTACGAAGTTTCAATTACAAACTAGCTGAACGAAGGGGAAGGCGAGTGTACTATCAAAAGGCTTGCCTACATTGTAATTGTAGGTACGAAAGCATACGTATGGACTCCGCTTTCTGTTGCTATAGATGTGCTAAGGCCGCAAGGCGTCTCAGAGGTAAATGAGACGTACGATCACAATATTTGTAAATATTGTGATCGTACATGTTAAGCTATTATATTGATGGTTGCTTTTCAACAAATTTCAAACCTAGTAATTGAACCTTTCTATCCCTTGTACCTAAAGGTAATCCCCAATTTTCCTCCATAAAATCTAACATTTTTAGCCCTCTATCCAAAATGGTCTCGGCAGTCCAATCTTTATATGCAGAAACTTGATTTTCTGAAAAAGACCCATACCTATATCCAATAGTACCCTTTGAATCAACTTTTGAACTAAAACATTCATTTTGCAAACTTGAGTTTTTAGGCTTTGACAGTGGAAGTAAATTGCCTAAAGAATTAACAAGTATTTTTCTTTCTTTAGGTCTAAATCTTTTGTTAATAATATTCCAACATTCTTTACTACTTTCTTGTGGATATATATGCTCTACCGTTATGAAATCCTCATTACTAATCGGTAAGTCTAAAACATCCCATAATAGTTTATCGTGGGATGTTTTAGACTTAAGTCTCAAACTCTGCTCATATTCATATAAGAAGTACCTAATAGCATCCCAGCCATAGAAGCTACGCATGTTAAATCTTTCAATTAATATATCTTGGAACTTCTCTGGATCTTCAGTAATAGACGCTATTCTTTCTTCGTAAAAATTAATGATGGATGAAATGACACTTCTCCTATTACAAAAGTGAAGTGTGTAATAATAAATTTCGCTTTGGCCAATACTAAATCTAGGTCCTGTTATAGAACTTATAAAATAATATCTTTCAAGTAATTCAAGAAATTTTATAGACTCCTTCTTGGTTGGGTTTTTACTGTAAAATAATGTCAATAGTGGTAAAAATAACTTAATGCCAACTCTGTTTAATTTGTCAAGTAGATACTTTTCCTCTTCTAGAAAAATAGTACTCTGAAGAGGGTTAAAGAAATCGTACCAAATCTTGATCGTACTTTGTAAGCTTTCTGAGTATTTATAAACGTCGTTTAATGTCAGGGCACTAGAGCTAGATACATTGATGATATTTTTAGTTGTGAACTTCGTTTCCAATAAGTAATCTACATAGGTGTCTCTATAAACGTTGGCTATTCGTCTATTAATAATATCCTCTTGTTTTTCTTTCTTTACCTCTTTACCAAAATACATGAAGAAATGGTTTGATAAGAATAAATCATCATTTAAAGGCTTTTTCTTATTTTTGCCCAAAAAGTGGTACAATGATTTCCAACAGTCATTTATTACTCTTCGTAATTTTTCTTTTTCGTAATCACTTGCATTAAATTTAGTTGATATATAAATCAATCTATTTTTTAATAATTCTAAATTAGATAAGGGTTTGCCTCTATTATTCATTGTTTCAAACGCAACAAATACATCTATGTCGCTTGAAATAGTATAAGTATTGAATAGTAAATTCTGAGTTATCTTTTTGTAAATCTTTTCAACTTCTTCAACTGAAAGTTCCCTTAGTTTTTCAATGAAAAAACTTCTTGCATATTCTAAATTTAAGGTATAGATAGTTTCCTCACCTATGTACCCGCTATTACTAGTTTCTTGAAAAATCTTATTCTTAAGAAACTCATAGCTTGGGTTGTCTTTTTCGTAACCAAATATGTATGATCTTGATATGCCTTCATCTTTTGAATCATATATAAATTTCTTTCTTATTTCTTCAATACTGGTGTAATTAAGTTTATTTGTCCCTAATGTTAGTTCTGTAATAGCTTGAATTAATATCACTGTTGTAGTTAAACGTTGTTGGCCATCTACAACATAATATGGGGTAAAGCTTTTAGACTCAATTATCCATTTGTCGTCAAGCCATTGATCGAAGCTTAGCTTTGAAACTGCTTCTAAAGTTAATACCCCAATATAATGATTTTTGCCTTCTTCCAACTGTTGTATGTCACTCCAATAGTCTTTCAATTGCTTTTCCCCCCAAGCATATCCTCTTTGATAATCTGGAATTCTATATAACCTTTCTGTAAAAAGCTTGGAGATAGATTGTAGTTGTGAGTCCATATAGAAGGGAAAAAATAGTCTAAATGCAAAAAAAAGCTCAAAACGTTCATTTTGAGCTTTTTAGTTAAAACTAGCAGAGGGAGAGGGATTCGAACCCCCGGACCTGTTACAGTCTTCGGTTTTCAAGACCGACGCAATCGACCACTCTGCCATCCCTCTTTGTGGGCACAAATATACGAGCGTTTTGAGATTTGTCAACCCACCGCCGGGCATTTTAGGCCAAAAACCGTAGTTTTGCCTCATATTCAATGAGCGAGTTTGTGAATGAGTGATTGTGCGATTTGCTTCTGGTGAACGGTTTACGTCGCCCCTTACCCGCTCAATCACTCATTCGCTGATTCACTAATTCAAACGCATGGACGCTATCGAATCTCTCCCGACTGTTGAAACCGCCCGCAAGCTGGGCCTGCTCCCCGACGAATACGATCGCATTAATCAGATACTGGGCCGTCAGCCGAACTTCACCGAACTGAGCATTTTCTCGGTCATGTGGTCGGAGCACTGCTCGTATAAGAACTCGATCGTGTGGCTCAAAACCCTGCCCCGCGACTCCGACCGGATGCTGGCCAAGGCCGGGGAAGAAAACGCCGGGCTGGTCGATATCGGGGATGGACTGGCCTGCTCGTTCAAGATCGAATCGCACAACCACCCCTCGGCGCTCGAACCCTACCAGGGAGCCGCCACGGGCGTCGGTGGTATCAACCGGGATATTTTTACGATGGGTGCCCGGCCCATTGCCCAGCTCAACTCCCTGCGCTTCGGCGATCTGAAGCTGGCGAAAACCAAGCGGCTGCTGCGGGGCGTCGTGAAAGGCATTGGCGACTACGGCAACGCGTTCGGCATCCCGACCGTTGGCGGAGAGCTGTTCTTCGACGAGTCCTATAATACCAACCCGCTCGTCAACGCCTTCTCGGCGGGGATTGTGGAAGTCGGTAACGTAGCCAAAGCCACCAGCTACGGCGTTGGCAACCCAGTGTTTATCGTTGGTTCGGCGACGGGTAAGGACGGTATCCACGGCGCTACGTTCGCATCGGAAGATATTACGGCGGCTTCGACCGACAAGCTGCCCGCCGTACAGGTTGGCGACCCGTTCATGGAAAAGCTGCTGCTCGAAGCCACCCTCGAAATCATCGCGACGGGTTACGTCGTCGGGATTCAGGACATGGGCGCGGCCGGAATCATCTGCTCGACCTCGGAGATGAGTGCAAAAGGCGAGCATGGCATGATTATCGACCTCGACCTGGTGCCGACCCGCCAGCCCAACATGGCTCCCTTCGAGATTCTGCTCTCGGAGTCGCAGGAGCGAATGCTGGTGGTTATCGAAAAAGGAAAAGAACATATCATTCAGGCCATCTTCGACAAGTGGGACCTGAACTGCGCCCAGATCGGCGAGGTGACCGATACGCAGCGACTGCATTTTTACCGCCACGGTGAGCTTGTCGCCGATGTACCGGCGTATGACCTCGTGCTGGGCGGGGGCGCTCCGCAGTACCACCGCGAATACCGCGAACCTGCCTATATTCAGGAGTTCGCCAAATTCGACCCGTCGGACGTGGATGACGTCGAAACGGACGAGATTGCGAAAGTTGCCCGGCATCTGCTGGCCCACCCGAACATCTGCTCCCGGCGGTGGGTATATGAACAGTACGACTCGATGGTCGGCACCGCCAACCGCAGCACCAACGCCCCCTCCGACGCGGCCGTCGTGCGGGTAAAGGGAACAAACAAATCAATTGTCATTACGGTAGACTGCAATAGCCGGTACGTAAACGCCAACCCGCGTCAGGGCGCGATGATTGCTGTGGCCGAAGCCTGCCGCAACATCGTCTGCTCGGGTGGCGAGCCGCTGGCCGTAACGAACAACCTCAACTTTGGCAATCCGTACGTGCCGGAAGTGTACTGGCAGTTTGTGGAGGCCGTGCAGGGTATGGGCGAAGCCTGCCGCCGGTTCAGTACGCCGGTTACGGGTGGTAACGTCAGCTTCTACAACCAAAGCTCCGACGACGGGCCGGTGTTCCCGACGCCCACCATCGGCATGCTGGGGCTGATGGAAGACCCTACTCAGCGCATGACGCTGGACTTCAAGAACGAAGGCGACTGGATTTACCTCGTTGGCCCCTCGACGGACGATATTGCTTCGTCGGAGTATCTTTACTCCTACAAGGGCGTCAAAGCCTCGCCCGCGCCGTATTTTGAGTTCGAAACCGAGTGGCGCGTGCAGGAAGGCATCAAGACCATGATCCGTAACGGCTGGATTCAGTCGGCGCACGACGTATCGGATGGCGGTCTGTTCGTAACGCTGGCGGAGTCGGCGATGGCGGGCAACAAAGGGTTTGCGATTGACACCAACGACCGTTACCGCACCGACGCCTTCCTGTTCGGCGAAAGTCAGAGCCGGGTGGTGGTCTCGGTCTCGCCCGAAAAACTGCATTACGTCGAAGCGTATCTGGACGAAGGGTATAACGTCTTTACGCGGCTGGGTATCGTAACGAACGGCGATTTTGTCATTGACGAGAATGTGGTTATGACCACCGCTCAGGCGAAGGATCTGTATGACAACGCGCTGGGGAATATAATGGCATAACGCGCCGTTTGCACGGCCTATACTCTCTGAATGAATACATTATGACCCAGGATTTAGCCACGCTCACGCGGGAAATCTGCTCGATTGCCACCGAAGCCGGCGCGTTTCTGCTTCAGGAACGCAGCCTGTTCAAACGAGAGGCCATTGAATATAAAGGGCTGAACAATTTAGTCTCTTACGTAGATAAAGAAACCGAGAAGCAACTGGTCGAGCGACTCAGCCGGCTGCTGCCCGAAGCGGGATTCATTACCGAAGAAGGCACAACTGGTCAGGAAGCTGATTTGTCGATGCTGAACTGGATCATTGACCCACTCGACGGCACGGCCAACTTCATTCATGGGCTGCCCGTATTCTCGGTCAGTATCGGGCTGGCGGAAGGCAAGACGCCCATTGCCGGGGTGGTATTTGATCCAAACCGGAATGAGTGCTTTTCGGCCTGGCAGGGCGGGGGCGCCTACTGCAACGGCGAACAGATTCAGGTGTCGCCCGCGACGCAGCTGCACGAAAGCCTGATTGCAACGGGGTTCCCGTACTACCGCTTCGATCAGATGCAGAAGTACCTGCAGATTCTGGAGCTGCTGATGCAGCAGACGCATGGCCTGCGCCGGATGGGCTCGGCGGCCATTGACCTGGCGTACGTAGCGGCCGGGCGGTTTGAGGCTTTTTACGAGTACAACCTCAACTCGTGGGACATGGCCGCCGGGGTGCTGCTGGTTCAGGAAGCGGGCGGGATCGTAACGGATTTCGGCGGGGGCGACGACTTCCTGTTCCGGGGCGATGTTGTGGCCAGTTGCGGCATTCATCCGGAACTGATGCAGGTGATTCAGGGCTATTGGGAGTCGTCGGCGGTTTAGAAGGCTGCGGGTGGCTTCGCCGGGGCACTCTGAATCGGTAACGATAAACCTCAATCCATAACTGTTTTATACACCATGCAGGACCTTGATGTTCTTCGGTATCCCATCGGGAGGTTCGACTACGGAACCCCGATTCCGCTCGGCGAAACCAGAGCGCATATTGCCGAAATAGACAAGCTGCCGATTAAACTGACCGAGCTGGTTGGGAAATGGGGCGACGAGCGGCTGGATACGCCCTACCGGCCCGAAGGCTGGACTGTTCGGCAACTGGTACATCACATCGCCGACAGCCATATCAACGCCTACGTACGCACGAAGCTGGCTCTGACGGAAGATAATCCGACCATTAAGCCCTACGAAGAAGGGGAGTGGGCCAAACTGCCCGATTCTCAGCTCGACGTAGCCCTTTCCCTGGTTATTCTGCGCAATCTGCACCAGCGCTGGGTGACGCTGCTGGATTCGCTCACCGAAACGCAGTTGCTGCGGACGTATTTTCACCCGGCCACGCAGCGCATGGTGCCGCTTTCGGAAGTGATCGGCATGTATGCCTGGCATGGCGAACACCACTATCAGCATATTTATCGGCTGGCTGCCCGTGAAGGCTGGCTGGAGCACACTACGTAACGCCAGGTCTAACCCGAGAATCGGCACCGACCCGGAACCCATTGCCGCGATAAGCGTGTTTCATCCGAAAAGACGGGGGCTGAGCGTTTGTCGATACGGGTATGCAGGAGTTGATCATCTTCGTCATCTTTGCCGTTGCCATCGGTTATCTGGGCAGCCGCGTTTACCGCAACTTTGCTAAAAAACAGGCGGGTTGCGGCAAAGGATGCGGCTGTGCGACTGATACAAAAGCAATTACGAAATCTAGATAAAAGCCTACATTTTTAGTAGGCTAACATTTTGATAATCCGATAGTTTCATGTTGAAATGAACCCTCAACGAACTATCGGATTTTTATTTGTTTTACTGGCTCTGGCCGGCGCGGTTAACTGTAAGCGCGAAGGCCCGAAAGCGCCTGTTGCTGAAGAGTTTGAGCCAGCCATTCCCGACCCGGTATCTTTTGTGGCGGGTAATATTACGTTTCAGATTCGGGACCTGGAGCGTAAAATTAACCAGTCACTAAACCCCATACTGGTTTCCGAAGAAACCTTTCAGGGAAAAAAGGGGCAAGCCTGGCGGCTGCGGGTCGAGCGAACGGGCCGTGTGCGGATTCGCTATACAAGCGGCAGGGTGTCGTTTTCGGCTCCGTTGCGCGTTATGTACACCAACCCGCTTGGCCTGAGCAAGAACCGGAAACACCGTCAGTTGTGCGCCCTTTCGGTCAACTTTGTGTCTCCGCTGGCGGTCGGCTCCAACTGGCGGCTAACGACGCGTTCCCGATTCGAAAATTACGAGTGGATTAAACGCCCGACAGTTCGGCTGCTGGGCGTCGATTTTGGCATTACCCGACTGGCTGAAACCCTGCTCAACAAACGAAAAGCCGACATTGAAGCCGCCATTGATAAGGCCGTTCATAGCGAATTACGTCTGGACAAGCACGTCCGGCGTGTCTGGCGGGATTTGCAGAAACCGCTGCGCATCAGTAAAAAGCCCGAAGAAATCTGGATCATTCCCCGGCCATTCAGTATCGCTGCGGCCCCGGTTTATGGCAATAGCCGACAGATTACGATTCCCATTCAGATTGCGTTCCGGGTTGATACGCGGTTCGGCGAACAGCCGGTTGTTACCGAACTTGAACGGTTGCCCCGGCTGCTGCGCCGGAATAAGCTGCCCGAAGCCTCGCGGCTGGAGGTGTTGGCTTTCATTCCTTATACTGATCTGAATCATGTTCTGGAGCAGGCCATGTCGAAACAGAAACTTGACCTCGTGGGCGGACGGGTAAAGGTAAAAGAGGCAACAATCTATGGCGGTGGCCGGTCGTTGGTTCTGGAGGCCAAACTCGGCGGTACCGTTAACGGAACGCTTTATTTTCACGGTCAGCCGAGGTACGACACCTTAACCAATACGCTGCGGGTAAAAGACGTTGATTTTGACGTGGATACCAAAGAGTATCTGCTGTCGACGGCCGACTGGCTACTGCACGACCACCTGCGCGATACGTTACAGTCGGTGCTGGTGGTTCCCCTGAACCGGCAGATTGCCCGACTGCCCAACATCATTGAAACGGCTTTTGCGCGGGGCAAGGCCGGAAAGAAAACCGATCTGGATCTGGAGGGTTTCCGGCTGGTGCCGCAGCGGATCGTGATTCGGCCCGATGGGATTCAGGTGCTGATCAAGGTGGAGTCGAAGGTGGCGGTGCTGATCAAGAAATTGTAGGGCCATTTGGTTTCCAGCGCCAGAGATACCGGCAGGCAGTGGTGCGGTAGGGGCGCCAGGGCTCGGCGATTTCGTGCAGCACCCGGTACAGAGCTTTGCCCGTGAGTCCTTCCGTTCGGTCGGGATAAGCCCGCATGATCCGCTGGCGAATCACCAGATCGTCAATCGGAAACACGTCGGGGCGGTCCAGCACGAACATGAGCAGCATCTCCACCGTCCAGCGGCCAACACCTTTGATGGGGGTCAGGTACTGAACTATCTCCTCGTCGGTCATGGGGTCCAGGTGCGCCCGGTCCATGGGGTGCAGCAGCGAAAAATCGGCGACGCTCTGAATGTACTTCGCTTTCTGCCCCGACAATCCCACGCTGCGCAGATCATCAAATGACAGGTTCAGCAGGGCGTCGGCGCTGGGATAGTTGTTGGGAAACAGACTACACAGTCGGCCGAAAATTGCGTCGGCGGCCTTTACGGAAATCTGCTGCGAGACAATGCTTTCGAGCAGGGCGATGTACACGTCGTCGGCGTAGTCGCTGAAGAGTTTGGGCGCGGGCGTTTCGGCGATGATCCGGGCCATGGTCGGGTCCTGAGCGAGATGCAGCAGGGCAGGAGCAGTGAAAGACATATTCGGCTTGGTAACCCCTAAAGATAAGGTTCTTTGGCGGATGGGCTTCAGTAGTTCCAGTGGCGGTGTCGTCCCGATACATCAAAATGCACCATCCGTTTAGAAAACAGATGCCCATAGTACAAACCGACGCCCCCTCGAGTGTCGGGGTGCTTCCGGTCGAGCGAATCGAGGAGTCGGGCCATCAGGTCGGTGTCGGCGCGGTTCCAGCGGTCATCGCGGTTGATGTCGAATATAAACAGATCAATCGCTTGTCCCTGCTGGTGAACGCTCTTTCGGGCCGAAAGCGGCATCAGGCGATTGAGCCAGGGTGGCCGGTAACCGGAAATAAGGATGTAGCTAGGCGAAAGGCCCCGTTGTGTGAGGGCTGTCGCTACCTGGCGTTCTTTTTCCCGAACGGCGGGCGATAGCTGTGAGTAGCTGATCTGACGATAAACGACCAGCAGGGTGAATATTATCAGCAGGGTTATCAGAACGATTTTCATGCGGGCAATATAGGAAGACGCGGGAAAGTGGCTTTACGTAACGGGTATTATTCAGAATCGGTGGGGTAAGGTGCCAGGGTGGGCGTAAACCGAATTTTCTGAACATTCGGCGGCAAGGAAAAGTAGTTGTTTATGCCTGCTCCGGATGCGTTCCGGAAAAGAGCAGCTTTACGTGTATCGTATGTTTACGGGCCCGCTTTAAACCCGAACCGCAAGAACTGCATGGCCAGACGCCGACATTATCCCTCGGCCGAGAAAACCCTCGGCACATCGCCCGGTACGCTTACGTACGTAGGCGAGGAAATTAAGCACGAGACAAAAATCAAACGCATCGAATACAACGAAGCGGAGTACCATATTGACGAAAGCAGTAAGCTAAGCGCCTGTCGGCTGCCGAAGTCCGGTACGCCCTATGTCAACTGGATTGACGTGGACGGTATCCATGAACCCAACGTAGTGGCCGCTCTGGGGCAGCAGTATCGGTTGCACCCGCTGCTGCTCGAAGACGTAGTGAACACCCTGCAGAAACCCAAGATTGACCTGTATGACGACACGGTGGTTTACGTAACGCTCAAAATGCTGCACCACAGTCGTCAGCGGCAGCTTATTGACGTTGAGCATGTGAGTCTGGTGCTGGGCCGGAATTACCTGATTTCCTTTCAGGAAGAACGAACAAGCGACATTTTCGCGCCGGTCATTGATCGGATCAAAGCCTCTTCGGGCAAGACCCGACGTAATGGGGCCGATTACCTGCTGTATGCGCTGATGGACGTTATTGTGGACCATTATTTTCTGATAACCGAGCGCGTCGGGGATAAGATCGACGAGGTTGAGGAGGAGATTGTGAAGGAGCGGGCAAACCAGCAGACGCTGGCAACGTTGTACGCACTCAAGCGCGAACTGGCCTTTATTCGTCGGACGGTTTCTCCGCTCCGGGATATGATCAGTACGCTGTTACGTGAAGAATCGGACCTAATTCAGCCAACGACGCTGCCCTACCTGCGCGATCTGGCCGATCATGTCAATCAGGTCGTTGAAACGCTGGAATCCTACCGAGAACTCATTGCGGGCCTGATGGATGTGTATTATTCCATCGTGAGCAACCGCATGAACTCGGTCATGAAAACGCTCACCATTGTTTCGGCAATCTTTATTCCGCTGACGTTCATTGCCGGTATTTACGGAATGAATTTTGACAACATGCCCGAACTTCATAGCCGAACCGGCTATTTTTGGGTGCTCGTAGCGATGACCGGTATTGCCATCGGCGAGGTAATTTACTTTAAACGACGCGGCTGGATGTAGTAGGCGAGAGTCCTTACACCCGGATGGCCGTGATCCTGCATTAGTTTATGGCGCCAACCTTAGCCACTCTGAACGATATCTGGCTGACCGATTCCCGGCAGGTTACCGGCCCCGCTAACACGACTCAGTCGGCCGCTGCCGTTTTTTTTGCCATCCAGGGCGAACACCACGATGGACACGACTTCATCGGCGAACTGTACCAGAAAGGCGTGCGGCAGTTTGTCGTAGAACGTTCGGCGCTGACGCCAGACCGACGAGCTGAACTGGCCCACTATCCGGACGCTACCTTTATTGAGGTTGACAGCAGTCTGCAGCTGTTGCAGTCGCTGGCGGCCGACCATCGCCGTCAGTTTCGGATTCCGGTAGTTGGTGTTACGGGCAGCAACGGTAAAACCATCGTGAAAGAATGGCTCGCGCAACTGCTGGCCGACGATTTTGGGATCGCCAAAAGCCCGAAAAGCTATAACTCGCAACTGGGCGTACCGCTGTCGGTGCATGAGCTGAACAGCATCCATACGCTGGGTATCTTTGAAGCCGGTATTTCCCGGTCGCACGAGATGCAGGCGCTCGAAGCGATTATCCGGCCGACGATCGGGATCTTTACCAATATCGGTACGGCCCATGACGAAGGCTTCCGAACCCGAAAGCAGAAGATTGCCGAGAAGCTGCGGCTGTTCATTCACACGAACACGCTGATTTATTGCCGCGACTACACCGACATTGACGAGGAAGTCAACCTGCTGCTGAAGGCCGTCAACCCGGATATGCAGTTCATCACCTGGTCGCTGACGGGGGGGATGCGCTCTACCGGGCCGAGCTGAACGGGGACTGGCTTACGCTGGCGGGGCCTGCCGACGGATTAAAGCTGCGACTGCCCTTTACGGACCCGGCATCGGTCGAAAACCTCCTGCATTGCATCGTCGCGATGCTGACGCTGGGCATCTCCGGCACCGACGTGCTTCAACTCCGGCTGAACCGGCTTAGACCCGTTTCGATGCGGCTTGAACTGAAGGAGGGTATCCACAACTGCGTCCTGATCGACGATTCCTACAATAACGACGTCGCCGGACTGCAGCTTGCCCTGCGATTCCTGAACCAGCAAAGCACCCGCAACCGTCGGGTCGTTATTCTGTCCGACGTACTCCAGTCGGGGCAGCGTGAAGAGGACCTCTACGAACAGGTCGGGGCGCTGATGCAGGCCAATGAAGTGGCACTTTTTGTCGGGATCGGGCCGGTGCTGAGCCGGAACCGGCGGTTTTTCGCGCAGAACAGTCGCTTTTATAACACCACCGATGATTTCCTGACCGCTTTCCGGGGCAATGATCTGCGCGATAGCGCCGTACTGGTGAAAGGAGCACGGCCGTTTTCGTTCGAGCGGATCGTTAATCGCCTGCAGCGTAAAGTGCACGGCACGGTGCTGCACATCAACCTCGACGCCCTCACCAGCAACCTGAACTATTACCGGGAGAAAGTAGGGCCGCAGACCAAGATCATGGTGATGGTGAAGGCGTTTGCCTACGGCAGCGGCAGTGCCGAAGTGGCGCAACTGCTCCAGTTTCACCGCGTGGATTACCTCGCCGTTGCCTATGCCGACGAAGGCGTGTCGCTCCGGCAGAACGGCGTTGATTTGCCGATTATGGTGATGAACCCGGCGCCTGAAACCTTTGCCACGCTACTGGAATACAAGCTGGAACCGGAAATTTACAGTCTGCGCTTATTGAAAGAGTGGGCGGGGTTTATCGCCGAGGATGCCGCGAACCGGGCTGTCTCTAAAAACGCTGGTGGCAACGCAGAGACGCCCTGCCCGTTGCATGTAAAGATTGATACGGGTATGCATCGGCTGGGTTTTCTGGAACGCGAACTGCCCGACGTAATCAGCTACCTGAACAGCCAGCCGAACCTGCGCGTCGCCACCGTATTCAGCCATCTGGTCGGGGCCGATGAAGCGCAGTTTAACGCATTTTCGCATCAGCAGTACGAAACCTTCCTGCGCTGCACCGCTACGCTCGAAGCGGGTCTGGGCTACCGACCGACCAGGCATCTGCTGAATTCGGCGGGGATTGTGCGGTTCCCGGATTACAAACTCGATATGGTTCGCTTAGGAATCGGGCTATACGGCGTGGAGGCCAGTCGAATTGAAGCCGGGGCCGTAAAGCCCGCTGGCACGCTGCGAACCGTTATCAGTCAGATCAAAACCGTTCCGGCCGGGGAGTCGGTGGGCTACAGTCGCCGGGGGGTACTTGATCACGAAGCCCGAATTGCTACCCTGGCCATCGGATACGCCGATGGGTATGACCGGCGGCTAGGGAATGGGGTTGGGCACGTATGGGTCAACGGTACGCGTTGCCCCACGGTTGGCAACGTGTGCATGGACATGACCATGATTGACGTAACGGCCGCGTCGGCCGCCGAGGGAGACGAGGTCGAGATGTTCGGGGAGGAAATCGCCATTACCGAACTGGCGCAACAAATTGGGACCATTCCCTACGAAATCCTGACGGGCATCAGCGAGCGTGTGAAACGGGTGTTTTTTAAAGAAGGCAATTAAGGAAAGCGTAGTTAAGACTGGGCTATGATCCCTTCAGCCTTAATTATTGCCCTTGGCTTTGACCGCTTCGACATTCTTTCGCCGGTTTTCCAGCTCCGTCACGGCAGTTTCCTGTTCGGTTTTGTTGGTTTCAATATCTTTTTTGAGTTGTTCGAGCTGCTTTTCGTTTTCTTCAATTCGTTTAATCAGCCGCTCTTTTTCTTTGGCGTTCAGTTCAATTTCGCGCTGGAGTCGCTCACCATTGCGCACCAGTTTCTGGTGGTTTTTCTGGGCTTCCTCCAGGCTGCTCTCGGCCGTCCGGACCTCCTGCATGAACCGTGTCTTATCGGCAAAATCTTTCAGGATTTTTTCCGCTGCGGAGTAGCCGCTGCTGCCCGGTGTTACGTAGTTGCCGCTGCCTTTGTCGAAGGAGGCAAAAATAGTGGCGGAGCTGCGCGATGCTTTTACCGTACTGACCAGGTTAATCGGGTCGGGGGAGATGTCGCTAATGTCGGCATTGGACACCCGGTACGTGCCCCGCGAAGTGGCTAGGCGACCATACGTTTTGAGTTGATCTTCCCAGGCTTTTTCAATCAGGCGACCGTCGCCCTGCAGCGTCAGGTAGACACCGGGTCGTTTAGCGTTATCAACATTGCTTTCGCCCGCATAGACCGTTTGCGCCTGCAAGCCGCTGACCCGACTAAAGAAGCCGATAACCAAAGCGAAACGTAGGATGAAGTTCATAGCAAGCTGGGAAATTGATTTGGAAGTAAGTACTCTATTAGATTTTCTGCGTAACCAGCAGCCGTTTGTCGCCGTTCAGCAACGTGGTCGCGAATAAATAGGTATCGCCACCTTCGCGTAAATTTAGCTTTTTACGAAGTTCAGCTACCGACTGCGGGAAATTTCGCACGGTGAGGTTGGCCTGCATGGTCGGCACAAGCGCCCGCAATGACCTGGCATCTGGTTTAATCGTCTGTTGGCATGAAAACACGCGGCCGGGAAAATCGGGTCGTAACGCATCGCTAGTGTATAAATGGCTATTGGGCGCCAGCTTGGTCAGGTTATAACGGCTGGCTGCCAGCTTGAAAGCCCCCGCCTTCAGAACAGCCGCGTTCGGTTCGTAAATATAGTGCTGCGGATTGCCAAAGGAAACATCAGCTCTGCGCTCGTCTTTCCGGTTGAATGGAAGTATAAAGCTTCTGTTTGATAGCAGGTTAACGGCGTTAATCTCTATCAATTCTTCAGCTATAGCCTGCTGGGTTAGCACAAACAAAACTTCCTTAACCTCACCTTGTACCGCCACCACATGCACGGTTTCAACCGACCCGGCCGAGCCAGTTGCTAACTGCCGGATCGTGGCATCAATATCAATCAGGGGTGATGTTTTCAAAAGAATTCGGTTGGTTCGGGCCAGCAGGTTCGTCAGCACGTCGGGGCGCGAAACATCGGGTTCGCAGTCTTCCAACCGGACGACCTTACCGCCCCGTTCGTCGCGCCGGTGCGGATCCAGATACAGCCAGTCGACGCTTTCGGTCAGGTTTTCAACGAACGCCAGACTATTACCCGCCTGAACCGTTACGTTCAATGCGCCCAGCAGCGGCAGATTATGAGCCGCCAGACTGGCCAGCTCGGGTTGCTGCTCCACATATTCGACCCGCTTAACGTACTGCGCAAACGCCCAGCTATCAACGCCCATACCCCCCGTCAGGTCAACCAGCCGGGCGCCCTGTACGAGTGAGGCTTTATACATTGCCGTTCGCTCGGAAGATGCCTGTTCGAATGACAGAGCGGGTGGAAATACTACCTCATCGCTGGCGTACCAGGTAGGCAGTTTCTCTCGCGCTTTCTGACGGGCGCCGATCTGAGCCGCCAGCTTTTTCAGGTCAAGTCCGGCTGGATGAGGCCGCAGCATCAGCGACCGCAGATCGTCGGTCAGGTGCGTACGGATAAACGAGCGTTCGACTATAGAAATAAATGCCACTCAACGTATAGTGTTAAATTTTAATCTACTTTTAATTTTGTGCAACGCTAAAGGTATCTTCAGTGTTGCACACATAAATAACCCCCTAACCTTTCATGCAACGAGTCAATCCAATTCGCACCCTAGCTCATTATAAGTCTGGATACCTACGGCAGGATCTCCCTGCCGGTTTATCTGTTTTCCTGGTAGCGCTACCACTCTGTCTGGGAATCGCGCTGGCCTCCGGGGCACCTCTGTTTTCGGGCCTGGTGGCTGGCATGATTGGCGGCATCGTAGTTGGCCTGCTGTCGGGGTCCGAAGTCAGCGTCAGTGGACCGGCGGCTGGTCTGGCCGTCATTGTCGCCGATGCGATTACAAAAATAGGTTCTTACGAGGCATTTCTGGTGGCCGTTGTGCTGGCCGGACTCATCCAGTTAATCATGGGTCTGCTCAAAGCCGGTCGGTTCAGCAGCTTCTTTCCCGACAGCGTTATCAAAGGAATGCTCGTTGCCATTGGCCTTGTGATTATTCTGAAGCAGATTCCTCATGCCCTGGGCCGCGACAACGACTACGAAGGCGAATTTGAGTTTCAGCAGCTGGCCGACGGCGAAAATACGATCTCCGAAATTTATCGTGCTATCGAAACGGCCAGCCCCGGCGCCGTCGTGATCAGTCTTACATCGCTGGCAATCCTCATTGTCTGGGAGCGGACTGCAGGCCGCAGCACCCGCGCCTTTTTCAAAAACTTCCCGGCGGCTTTGGCCGTAGTGCTCGTTGGCATAGCGCTGAATGAGCTGTTCCGGGTCGCCATGCCGGGATGGTATCTGGGCGATACGGCCCATCAGCACATGGTGCAGATTCCAACCATTGCCGTTGGGAAAAGTGTGTTTTCGATATTCGACTTCCCGGATTTCAGCATTCTCCAAAATCCCCAGGTTTATATCATTGGCGCGACGATTGCCCTGGTGGCCAGTCTGGAGACGCTGTTGAATCTGGAAGCCTCCGACCGGCTCGATTCGGCCAAGCGTGTATCGTCCACCAATCAGGAATTAATCGCGCAGGGAGTTGGAAACATGCTGTCGGGTCTGATTGGCGGTCTGCCCGTTACGTCGGTTGTTGTGCGGACCACGGCCAACGTATATGGAGGAGCCAGAACGCGGATGTCGGCCGTGATCCACGGTGTTCTGCTGATGCTGGCCGTTTTTCTGGGCGGAGCGCTTCTGAATCTCATCCCGCTCTCCTGTCTGGCGGCTGTGCTGATCATGGTTGGCTATAAACTGGCCAAGCCGGCTATTTTCAAGAAAACCTACCGGGATGGCTGGAGTCAGTTTGTGCCGTTCATGGTGACGGTAGTGGGAATTGTGTTCACGGATTTGCTGGTCGGGATCGCCCTTGGTACGGTAGTTGGTATCATTTACGTACTCTACACTAACTTCCAGTCTACGTTCCGGTTAAACCGCGACGGGCGTAAGGTGACAATTGAGTTCGAAAAGGATCTGTATTTCCTAAGCAAACCGCAGTTGAAGGAAGCGTTGGGGACGTTACAGCCCGGCGACGAGGTGATTATCGATGGTTCCAAAGCACCGTTTATTGACCACGATATTTACAACATGCTGCACGATTACCGCGAAACGGCAAAAGTGCAGGGCATCAACTATGAACTGCGTAACATAGCCCTGAGCCGACGCAGGTGGAGCCCAAAAGCAGAAAAACTGACTAGCCGATAAAGGCCGGCCCAGCCGCTACCGATAATGTACCATCCTGCAAACGAGCAGTTGAGCTGTATCTGTGCCACCTGCGGGACGCAGTACGATCCGGTGAATTCCCTGCCCGGGTTGTGCCGGATCTGTAACGACGACCGGCAGTATATCGGGGACGCGGGTCAGACCTGGATTAGCTGGGCTGCCCTGGCGAACGACCGCACGATCCGGATTCAGCAACTGCAGCCCGAACTGTTTGATCTGCGGATTACGCCTTCGTTTGCAATCGGCCAGAAAGCGCATCTATTGCTGAGTGAGGCAGGCAATCTGCTCTGGGATTGCCTGCCGTTTCTCGACGAGCCGACCATTGCATTTATCCGCTCGAAGGGCGGGTTGCGGGGAATCGCCATTTCGCATCCGCACTACTATAGCCTGATGAACGAATGGGCTGCAGTGTTTGACTGCCCGGTTTACCTGCACGCAAACGACCGACAGTGGATCATGAACCCATCTGACCGGCTTCATCGCTGGTCGGGCGAAACAATGCCGCTCTGGGCCAACTTGTCCATTGTCAATACGGGCGGGCATTTTCCGGGAAGCTGCGTGTTATACGCCCCACATTTATCCGATGGCAACGGCGCCTTGCTGGCTGGCGACAGTATTTACGTCACCCGCGACCGGCGGGGGCTAACTTTTATGTATAGTTACCCGAACCACCTGCCTCTGCGCCGAAACGCGGTAGAGCAGATCAGGGATCGGGTAGCTCCGCTCGCGTTTGATTCCATTTATGGGGCGTTTGACTGGCAGCGGATTGACACCAATGGCCACCAGCTGTTCGATGAGTCGATCTGGCGGTACCTGGCGATTTTCGATTAGAGCCGGGTCGGCTTACCAGATCAGCACCAGCGTTCCGCTGATAATCAGAGCTGCCCCCAGGGCCGTTTTTAGCGTAAGGGTCTCGCCCAGAAACAGGACGGCCAGTACGATGGCGATAGCGACGCTCAGCTTATCGACCGGCGCTACCTGTGAGACCGTACCCAGTTTCAGGGCTTTGAAATAGCAGAGCCACGACAGACCCGTTGCCAGACCCGACAGGAGCAGGAATGTCCAGTTCTTCGGGGTCAGCAGGGGTAATCCATGCCAGGCATTACGGGCCAGCACAATCCCCCAGGCAATTCCTACAATGACGACCGTCCGAATGGCCGTTGCCAGATCGCTGTCGACGTTTTTGATGCCAACCTTGGCCAGAACCGCCGTGAGAGCAGCAAACAGGGCCGATAAAAGCGCGTATATCCACCACATAATCTTGTTCTTTAATGAAGCCTTCCCGGCTTCGACCGAGTTAGAAGAAAAAGGGCCGCTCTATATCCCAACGGCAGATTTAACGACTGATTAAAAAATAATTCTCAGAGTGTTACCAACTATTTGCCAGGCTCCGACTAAGGGTTTAATCACGCGATCACCCTTCTGGTGAAGGTGATTATCCAACTATTATCTTCTATCACACCATGAAAACGTTCCACCTTACCCCAAGCCAGCGCGCCCTGATCGGCCGCGCTCTGATTGCTGGTTTCGCACTGGCGTCGCCTTCTTTATACGCCCAGACGTTTACCGGGCCGGATGTAATTGCCGAAGCGCCAGCCAGCCTGCGTGCGGTTGCTTATCCAATTCTAAACCGGTCGGCAGTTAAGCTTCATTTCGAAAACCAGTCGCATACGTCGGTACAGATTCAAATTCTGGACGAAAAGAAAAAAGTGATCTACCAGGATTTGATTCACGCGCCAAAGTACGCCGGGCGGTTTGATGTTTCGGCTCTGCCCTACGGTTTTTATACAATCGAGCTGAAGACGCATCTCGCCCGGGTTACGCAGACGTTCCGAATCGAGCCTCCTTCGTCTGGCCGGATTGTCATGACCCATGACACAACCGAAGGAGCCAGACTCGCGGTAAAGCATTAATTTCTGCGGGTTCGGTTACGTCAATGGTATGGTTTCAGAGTTGAGCGAATGGTGTTGCCATTCCCTAACCCTCCGAAGCCATACCATTGACGTATATAGTGCTTTTTAACCGTTCGCTCAAGACTATTAGCTTTTATATCAGCTAGTTATATACCTTCGATTCGCGATTTAAACACAACCGCCGATGTTCCCCCTCGCTTAAAAAACCTACGTGGTTTTTACTTCTGGGTCGCTTATCTGATAACCAGCGGTCAGCCTGACGATTCTGACCCTGGCTACCCGGTAGGGCTATGGCTCCGCTTACTTTCTCCGCAGCTTAACAAAGAAGCTGCATGGCCAGCCCGACGCTGCTCAACCCGCACTCCGGTAGTTGCTGCCGAGTTGTTACCTGCACTCTGCTGATTTTTCGAGTAAGACACGCTGTCGTTACGGGTGTATTGCGGCCTTTATCTGAGCCGCACGTAGCCAGTTTATCGGAGTCTGTTCGGATCGATCAGCACTGGTTTATTCTATCCACACTCTTCTTGTTTATCCATATGAAAAGGCGGCATCCGCTTCTGGTTCACATCATCTTCACGTGGCGTGTCATTTGCGTCGCTGGTTCCGGTTCGGCCCCAGTTGAGCGTTTCTCCACCCGCCAGGGCAACTATTGGCTTTTCTACCACCCAGGACTTTACGCTGGTTCGGCCAGCCTTGTACAGCGTCGGTAAAAACGCCTGCTTTTATCAACATTATTCCTGCACGCTCCCTAATGGAGTGTGCTTATCCACATACCCTATATAATGAACAGGAACAGACTTACACGTACAGGTACAGGCTTGCTGGCTGCGCTGGTAACCCTGCAAACATTTGGTCAGACAACTCTGAACGGGGCGGTTCGCGACGGAGCCGGTAAGCCGTTACCCTTCGCCAGTGTGGCCCTGCTCAACGCCCGTGATTCAAGCCTGGCAAAAGGTACCGCCAGCGACCAGCAGGGAACCTATGCCTTCGAGAACGTACGGGCGGGACAGTATATCGTGCGGGTGTCGGCTGTTGGTTACCAGAAAGCGCACTCGAATGCACTGGACGTAGCAACCAGCCCGGTTGCCGTGCCCGGTATGACGCTGTCTGAAGTAACTGGAAAACTGGCCGAGGTGCAGGTAACGGCCAAAAAACCGTTCGTTGAGCAGCAGCTCGATCGTACGGTCGTCAACGTAGCGAACAGCATTGTCGGCAGCGGTAGCACGGCGCTGGAGGTGCTTGAAAAGTCGCCGGGTGTTACGGTCGACTACCAGAATGACCGGCTTCAGCTACGGGGGAAAGAGGGCGTTATCGTGCAGATTGACGGCAAGCAGACGTATCTCTCCATGCAGGATGTCATTGCTTTGCTGCGGAGTATGTCGAGCGACAACATCGAAACGATTGAACTGATCACGAACCCCTCGGCCAAATACGACGCAGCCGGTAACTCAGGCATTATTAACATCCGGCTGAAGAAGAATACAAACCTGGGAACGAACGGCACGGTGTCAATAGCCGGCGGGTCGGGGCGGTTTGATCGGGAACGGGGCGGCCTGCAACTGAACCACCGCACGAAGAAGCTGAACCTGTTCGGTAATTACAGCCTGAACCGGGGCGGCAGCTACTGGGACTTTCTGCTCAATCGCAGCCAGCCCGACCCCAGTCCGGACGACGCGTTCCGGCGGAACGTGGTGCATCAGACATCATATCTGAAGTTTCGGGACGTAGGACAGAACGCTAAAGTCGGGCTGGATTTTTCGCCTTCCAAAACGACCACCATCGGCATCGTCTGGACCGGCTTCTGGAGCGACCACCGCGAACGCGGACCGGCCAGCACCAGTTTCCGGCGGGCGGAAGGAGCCCCGGTTTATCTGCAGACGGTGACGGATAAGACGTATAACGTATACAGTCAGAACCAGATCGGGAATCTGAACATCCAGCATTCGTTCGGGGAGAAGGGCGGCCAGTTGAACGCCGATTTTGACCGGGGCTATTTCAGCCGTGAGTACGACAACAGTCTGCTGACTAAAACCCTGATTGCCAGCAGCGACGTCTCCTCGCCCGTGGAAGGGCTGTTGATAACGCAGCCTACGACGATAGACATTCAGACCATGAAGGTGGATTATAACCGGCCGTTGCTGAAAGGCTGGAAGCTGGAGACGGGGCTGAAAACGGCACGCGTAGAAACTGACAACGATTTATACCTGAGCAGCGGACCGGCGGGAGCCCTGGTGGTTGACCCGCTTTTGTCTAATCGGTTTCAGTACACCGAGCGGATCAGGGCTGCCTACGTGAGCGTGTCGGGAAAGGTATTTGGGAAAACTGATATACAGGCTGGTCTGCGGGCCGAACACACGCACTCGGAAGGGAACTCCATAACCCTGAATCAGGTCGTCGTCCGGGATTATCTGAAGTGGTTCCCGAGCCTGTTTGTATCGCGGCCCCTGTCGCCAAACCAGACGCTGACCTTTTCGTATAGTTACCGCATCGACCGGCCCAACTACCAGCGTCTCAATCCGGCGCGGGGTTACGTTGATCCCTTCGCCTACAGTGAGGGCAACGCTTATCTGAAGCCGCAGTTTACCCACGCGGTGGAGGGCAAGCTAAGCCTGAAGAATGGGGTGTTTGTCTCGCTGGGGGCTAACTACACAACCGATCTGATGTTCTTTACCATTCATTCGGTAGAGGGCAACAAAACCTACGTAACCGTGGAGAACCTGGGTCGTTCGGACGGGTATACGCTAACACTCAGCTGGCCCCTGACCGTGATGAAAGGCTGGCAATTGCAAACGAACGTACTGGGGTACTACAATCAGTTTCAGTACGATTACGAAGGAACAGTGTTGCAGATGCAGAACGTTGCCGGTCGGCTTAATGGCAACAACGCCTTTACGCTGGGCCACGGCTGGACGGCCGAGCTGAACGGCTGGGTCAGCACCCCCGCCGTTCAGGGCATCTGGCGGTCGCCCTGGCTGGGATCGCTGGATGCGGGGGTGCAGAAAGCGATGTCGTCGGCCTTAAAGTTAAAGTTCAGCATGCAGGACCTGTTCCATACCAACCGCTTCCGTCCGACCGTAAATGTGCCCAGCGGCTATCAGCGGGGTGTGCTGACGTTCGATACGCGCGTCGCGCTGCTGAATCTGACCTATACCTTCGGCAATCAGAAGCTGAAAAGCGAGCGGCAACGGCGTACCGGCTCCGACGAAGAAATTCGGCGGACGAATTAAAAGTGAGGTAGTATAGTTCTGGTCAGCAACGCGTTACAGGCTTTTCCGGTCAGGAGCCTGTAACGCGTTGTTTGTTTTGGCCACCAGATTTCCCTGGTGCCGCCAATAGTTTTTGAATGCAGCCGTCTTTACCCAGGATAGCAGTAACATATTCAGTTACCCTTGCAGGGATGAGACGCATTCGAATAGATTATGTAATCGGCTTACTGGCGCTGACGGCTATTCAGCTATACGGACAGTCGACCGGTAAGGGCGACCGCATTACCGGCCCGAATTTCGTAACCCGCAGCCCAACGCTGGGGCAACGTGGCATGGTCGCGACCAGCCATCCACTGGCTACGCAGATTGGCCTGGACGTTCTGAAACAGGGCGGAACGGCCGTTGATGCCGCCATTGCCGCCAATGCCGCGCTGGGCGTCGTAGAGCCCAACAACGGCGGCATCGGTGGCGATTTGTTTGCTATCGTGTGGTCGGCTAAAGACCGGAAGCTGTATGGTCTTAACGCCAGTGGCCGTTCGCCCAAAGGGTTGAGCTACGATGCCCTGCGAACCGTTCTGGGGAAGCGGACCCAGCTTCCGCTCTACGGCCCGCTGTCGGTTTCCGTGCCAGGCGCGGTCGATGGCTGGTTTGAGCTGCATCGCCGGTTTGGCAAAACGCCCATGCGGAATCTGCTCGCACCCAGCATTCGGTACGCGCGGGAAGGGGCTCCCGTTCCGCAGGTCATTGCCTATTCCTGGCAGGTGGCCGCCAGGCGGCTGGCGGGCAGTCTGGCCGATATAGGTGAGTTCGATAATTTTCGCCGGACGTTTCTCATCGACGGAAAAGCACCCGTAGAAGGGCAGATCTTTCGCAATCCGGATCTGGCGGCTACGTATGAGAGACTTGCCGAGGAGGGGCGGGATGCTTTCTACAAGGGCTCCCTGGCTGATGTAATGGACCGGTACGCCCGCCGGGCGGGGCTGTACCTACGGAAGGCCGATCTGGCGGCTCACAGAAGCAACTGGGTCGAGCCGGTATCGGTCAACTATCGCGGCTACGACGTGTTTGAACTGCCGCCAAACGGACAGGGCATTGCCGTGCTACAGATGCTCAACATTCTGGAAGGTTACGACCTGAAAAAGCTGGGACACAACAGCGCCGATTACCTGCATCTGCTGGTCGAAGCCAAGAAACTGGCTTTCGAAGACCGTGCCCGGTACTACTCGGACCCCGATTTTGGTAAGATTCCGCTGGATTGGCTGCTGTCGAAGGAATACGGCACGCAGCGCCGGAAGCTGATCGATCCTGTCAAAGCGTCCGAACACCTCGATGCCGGAGAGCCCGCCCTGCGTGCGGGCGATACGGTCTACCTGACTGTTGCCGACGATCAGGGAAATATGGTCTCCCTGATTCAAAGCAATATGCTTGAGTTTGGCAGCGGTATGGTGCCCGATGGCCTGGGGTTTGTTTTCCATAACCGGGGGACCAGCTTTACGATGCAGCCGGGCCACGCCAACGTCTACGCGCCCGGCAAGCGGCCCTTTACAACCATCATTCCGGGTTTTGTGCTTAAAAATGGGGAGCCATTTCTGAGCTTCGGCGTAATGGGTGGGGCCATGCAGCCGCAGGGGCATCTGCAGGTGCTGTGTAACATCATTGACTTCGGGATGAACGTACAGGAAGCAGGCGATGCGGCCCGGTTCAGCCATTCGGGCAGCAGTGAACCCGTAGGAACACTTATGAATGATGGGGGGCGGCTGGCGCTGGAAAGCGGTATCGCCAAAGAGGTTCGCGCCGAACTCGAACGCCGGGGACATCATCTGGCCGAAACCGATTTCTTCGGCGGCTACCAGGCCATTCAGTGGGATGCCGTCAACCGAATTTACTGGGGCGCTACCGAAATGCGTAAAGACGGCCAGGCCGCCGGGTACTGATCGGCTTAGGTACTCTTATCGGAAGTCGCTCTCAAACACCTGGTTAAGTTTACGTTCAAGATCTGGAATAGAAACCCGCATGTTGGCTTCAATGGCATTAACCGGGTTTTGGTCGGGGCGTTTCTGGTAGGCGGCTGAATAGCGAAGGCCCAGGAGTTGCGCGAGGTACAGAAAAAAAGGCGGGGCGTAGTCGGGAGCGAACAATTCAAACAGGTGGGTGCCCGGTTCGCACCAGAGAATATTGCTGAACGACGCGCCATGTGGACCAATCACAAACGAGGCCTGGTTATAGATCGACAGTTGTTCGGCGAGGGTGCGCGGCTTGTCTTCAACGATTCTAAACCCGTACGTTTCCAGCATCCGGACCAGCGCATCTTCGTTGACAACCCGTCGACGCCCGGCCCGGCTGATATAGGTTGGCTCCCGTTTCTTATCGGGGTTATGAACCAGCGGAGTCAGCCGCATCTGAAGCGCCCGGATATCCGCTGGGCTGGGATAGAACCAGTCTCCACCACTGCCCAGCAGGCAGCTTGTAAATGTTACGTCATGCTGGCGACTGTCCAGAATCCGCTCGGGCCGGAAACCCATCAGGGTCAAAAACTCCTGCTCATACGAGGTGCCGAACAGCGGGTAGGCAACAGCCGCATCGGCAAAGGAAACCTCCGGCATGGCCTGTTGCAGGCGGCACAATTTGGCCGCGATCAGAAACAGATAATCATAGTAACCGCCAAACGCAATCATATCCTGCTGATGCGAAAAGGGGGCTACCAGCAGATCGGTCTGAACCGTTTGGCGTTTGGGTGGCCGAAGCCGGTGTTTAATCGCCTGGTAGTTCCAGTAGTCGGTGCAGAGAACCTGGCCTTCGGCGAACAGGCACCCACTGGGCAGCAGGGCAGCACTAGCGGGTCTGGGGGTGTACTGCCACGCGTAAGTGGGGAGTGTAACCGCTTCAGGACGTTTAAAAACCTGTTTGTCCGGGTCGATGGCGTCAAACACATCGGGTAGAGAAAGCTGGTACTCCGGTTCATAGGCCCGCTGACTGTCGGTCAGGAAGGTAATGGTTTGATTCAGATTGAAAAGCCGTATACCAACTAATCTGACCAGTAGAATTAAGGCGTTACGAACGGCTATTTTGGTGTTTACAAGGATATGGTTTATCATCTGACCGGTTTAAGGGATAGGTGAAAGCCGGTTTTAAATGTTATAAAGTGACGTATGAATCAGGGCTTTAGCGTAAATATATTGACAAAACCGATTGTCGGAAGAATTTTGGAAACTGTTTACTAAGTGGGGGAGACGCTCACTCCGCCAGAAACGCATCCAGGGCTTTGGTGGGCTTGCCGTCATTGCCCCAGGCGCTTAACGGATACTTGCTCCAGCTTCTGGCGCCTTCCGGCTCCCAGTAAATGACGCCCAGTCCTTTATTATTGGGTACAGCCTTAACCCTGCGCTGCACGGCAACCAGCATGTCGTAGGTGTTCTGCGGTTTGGTGTCTTCGCCACCGACCTCAACAACCATGACCTCCTTGCCATACCGTTCAACCAGTTCATTCATATTCCGGGCTAGGTCATCAATCGAAAGCTGATAGTCCGGATTGCCCGGTAGCCAGTACGGGTAATATGACAGGCCAATGACGTCGTAGTGGGCTCCGTGCGATCGGGCGTTATCAAACCAGGTCCGGAACCGCTCGCGGTTGTTGCCCTGATCCAGGTGCAGAATCACCTTTGACTGTGGACTGACCGCTTTGATGGCGTCGTAGCCTTTGTTGATCAGTTGCGCCAGTTGCGCCCAGTTGGCCGTGCTGCCTTCTGGATAGATCATGCCGCCCGGCGTTTCGTTGCCCACCTGTACCCATTCGGGCGTAACCCCTTTGGCTTTGAGCGCGGTCATGACCTCGAAGGTATACTCATACACGTCCGTTAGCAATTTCGGGAAATCGTGGCCTTCCCAGGCGGCCGGTTTCTTTTGTTTTCCGGGATCGGCCCAGCTATCGCTATAATGGAAGTCGATCATGACCCGCATGCCCCATTTCCGGGCGCGTACGGCCATCGCGACGGTTTCGTCTTTGCTGCAATGGCCGCTGATGCTGTCGGATGACGGATTAACCCAGGTTCGCAGGCGGATGGTGTTGATGCCATGATCTTTCAGAATTTGAAAACAGTCCTGCCTGACGCCCTGGTCATTATAAAATACATAGCCCGACGCTTCCATTTGGGGTAGCCAGCCGATATCGGCTCCTTTAGCAAAGGGCTGCGCCTGTTGGTTTCGCTGCCCGGTTGTAATCCGGCCAGTGCTGGTTGTTGTAGACGGGTTGCTGGTTCGGCATCCGATTGGAAGAAGACTAAGGGCTAATCCGAGGAATAAGGCTTTGTTCATCAGGTTCCGGTTAGAAAATGGAATCCGGTTACGTCGTATTCATGCGTAGCCGGGCAGGCCAACGATGTAAGGACTGGTTTTGTAGTAACCGCGAAGGATGAAATAGGTTGAGAGATCAAGCACAATCATCCCCGAAATTTATTTGTTTCATCGGGTTTCCGCTTTATCCGGAATTTCGGCCGCTTCGCGAAAAAAAACGTACTCTCAAGTCCGAAACCTTCTTCCTTTGGGTATCCATCTGAGGTCACTATGAATCGGTTGCTATTGGCTGGGGCGTTGTGCCTATCACTGGCGGCAAACGCCCAGACCGTTGTTCAAAACGTGCGGGAAGCGCTGGCGCTGGCCCGACGTAGTAACCCCGACCTGCTGAGTGCCCGTCAGAACCGGCTGGCGCAGGATCAGCAGCGGGTGGCCGCACGGGCGGCTTTACGGCCCCAGGCCAGGGTTTTCACTAATTTCGATTACAACTACGCCCTGCCGGTGCAACTGGTTCCGGCCGAGTTTCTGGGTGGTCGTCCGGGCGAGTACCGGTCGCTGCGGTTCGGGCTGCCGTTTTTTCTGACCGCGGGAGCCGAGATAACCGCCCCCGTGCTGAACCGGCCCGCCCGGCTGGATCTGGCCATCACCGACCAGAATCTAAGGGTCATCGACGATCAGACGCTGGTGCTTCAGGACGAGATTGCCACCCAGACGGCCCGGCTCTATCACGCGGCCCTGTTGACCCGCTCGGCTATCGGCATTACGCGCCGGAATCTGCTGGCGGCCGACACCCTGACCCAGATTGCCCGCCAGCGCCTGGATAAAGGCTTAATTGAACCGCTGGAATATAACCGGATTCGCTCCATCCAACTGACCACCGCCGACGTCTTCTACCAGAATGAGGTTGCCTACGTCCGGAATGTAAACCAGTTAAAGCTCCTGCTCGGGCTGGCTCCGGCCGATAGTCTGGTGCTGGCGGAGGATCTGGCTACCCGGCCGGTTGAGGGGCTGGTTCCGGCCGGGGCGGCTCTGTCGGTGCAGCGGCCGCAGGTGTTGCTGCAGCAGGCGCAGGTCGAACTGTTCCGGCTACAGGTGAACCGTGAGAAGCTGCTGCGCTGGCCGACGCTGTCGGCCTATGCCCGCTTTTCGGAGCAGGCGCAGCGGAATCAGATCAATTTTCTGAACCCGAACGAGCGCTGGTACACCATTGGCGTAACGGGACTGCAGTTCAATCTGCCCATTTATTCGGGTGGTCTGCGAACCAGCGGCCTGACGCGTGCCCGGCTGCAGCTCAAACGAGCCGAGACCGAACTGGCCTACGAGCAGAACCGCCAGCAGATCGACACCGAAGATATTCGAAATACGTATAACCAGGCCGTTCGCTCGCTGGATCTGAACCGCCAGAATTATGACCTCAGCACGCAGAACGTTCAGATCGCATTGGTGAAGTACCGCTCCGGCCTGTTCGCCTACGATCAGTACCTGAACGTGTTCAACGAAGCCCTGACGGCGCAGAACCGGTTCCTCAACAATCTGTCGAACGTCTTTATTAACCAGACCATTTTACAAATCAGAAGCGGTCAGTAATGAGAACCAGACTTTACCTTATGGCGCTGGCCCTGGCTGGCACAGCCTGTAACCGGGGCCAGGAGGGCATTAAGCCCCAGTACAGAGAACTCACCGAAGCGGTCTATGCCTCGGGCAGCGTTTTTCCCCGCAATGAATACACCGTTACGGCCGACGCCGATGGGGTATTGCAGCAGCGGCTCATCAACGAAGGCGACTCCATCCGCCGGAATCAACTCCTGTTCGTGCTGGAGAGCGCTACTGAGGATGCCCGTCGGCAGGCGGCCAACCGGGCGTATCAACTGGCAAAATCAAACCTGAGCGCGAATTCGCCCGTGCTGTCGGAACTCGAAGCGCAGGTGCGGAATGCCCGCGTCCGGCTGAGCAACGACTCCATCAATTACGCTCGTTTTCGGGAATTATACGCGCAAAACGCTACGTCGCGGGCTGAACTGGAGCGCGCCGAACTGAACTATACTGTATCGCGCAATAACCTCCGCGCCCAGCTCAACAGTCTGCAGCGCACCCGCAACCAGATTCAGCTCGACGTAGCCAACAACCGCAGCCAGCTGGTCAGCTCGGAGGTAGCGGGTCGCAACACCCGCATCCGGAGTTTTGTGGATGGGAAAGTTTATGAGGTCTACAAGGAGCCCGGCGAGATTGTCCGGCCGGGTGAGCAACTGGCGCTGGTGGGCAGCGGGAACCAGTTATACGTGAAACTATCCGTCGATGAAAGCGACTTTGGCCGCGTCAGAACGGGGCAGGAGGTAATTCTGAAAGCCGACATCTATCCGGATAAGGTATTCCGGGCGCGCGTCAGCAAGAAGTATCCCCGCCTGAACCGAAGCGATCAGTCATTTCGGGTTGATGCAGAGTTCGTGGGCGAGCGGCCGGCTTCGTATTACGGGCTGACGGTAGAAGCCAATATCATTATCAGTCAGAACCAGCGCGTACTGACGATTCCCAAGTCCTACGTTATCGGCACCGACAGCGTGTGGGTCGAGCAGGACGGCGAAAAGAAAAAAGTCCGGTTTATAAAGGGAGCCGAAAACTTCGACCTCGTTGAAGTGAAAGGCGGATTAAGCGAGAAATCGGTTCTTGTGAGTGCGGATGACTTATGAAACAGCTATGTATCTACCAAATCAATGAGCGAACGAGTGAATGAGTGAAAGAGCGTTCTGCTAATCCCATCCGTTCGCCGTTCACTCGTTCGCCCTTTCACTCGTTGATCGCTCATGAACCTCCGAATCGCTTCCCAGATTGCCCGGACGCACCTGCTGGCCAAGAAACGGCAGACCCTCGTTGCCATGCTGGGGGTGATGTTCGGCATTGCCATGTTCATCACCATGATCTCCTTCATGCAGGGGGTCAACCAGTTTCTGGAGGATTCGGCGCTGGACGCCAGTCCGCACATCCGAATGTATAATGAGGTCAACACCCAGCGGCCGGGGTTGATCGAGCAGTTGAAACCGGGTGCAGACAAGTTCAACGTTATCTATCACCAGAAACCGAAAGATGAGCAGGCCCGGCTCAGAAACGGGCTCGTCATTGCGGAGCGCATCGAGCGCGAACCGGGCGTGCTGGGTGTATCGCCACAGGTGGCCACGCAGGTGTTTTACAACAACGGACCCATCCAGATTTCGGGGACTGTCTCAGGGGTGGATATTGACCGCGAAAACCGGCTGTATAATCTTCGCTCCCGGCTTAAGTCGGGCAGCATCCGGGCGTTGCAGACCAACCCCGACGGCCTGATTATGGGCGCTACGCTGGCCCGGAAGCTCAACGTCCGGACCGGCGACAAAGTGGCCGTAACGACGCCCATTGGCGGAACGCGCATCCTAAGGGTAGTGGGAACGTTCGGGTTCGGCATCGGCACGGTCGATAACACCAAGAGCTACGCCGATCTGTCAACCGTGCAGGAAATGCTCCAGAAAGATCCCAGCTACATTACGGACATCCACATCAAAATGATCGACCCGCTGCAGGCTATTCCGGTCAGCAGGCGGCTGCGGGCTACCTATGGCTACTATACCGAGGACTGGGCAACGGCCAACACGGCGATTCTGGCGGGCGAAAAAATCCGGAACGTGCTAACGTATGTCGTGTCGATTACGCTGCTGGTGGTTGCCGGTTTCGGCATCTACAACATCATGAACATGACCGTCATCAACAAAATCAAAGACATTGCCATTCTGAAAGCCACCGGCTTCGATGGGAAGGACATCGTCGCTATTTTTCTGCTGCAGGCGGTATTCATTGGTTTGACGGGCGGGCTGATGGGGCTGCTGGTTGGGTTCGTGCTGAGTTCACTGCTGTCGGTAACGCCGTTCGATGCGGGCGATTTTCTGAGCATCAAAACGTTTCCGGTAATTTTTGCCGTCAAATATTACATCATGGGGATTCTGTTCGGCGTCATCACAACCGTACTGGCGGGGTATTTCCCCTCCCGAAAGGCCGCGCAGGTGGACCCGGTTTCGATTTTAAGAGGATAATGTATGGCTACTGTATTGAAAGCCAGTCACCTGAGCAAGTATTTCTACGACCCCGAGAAGTTTCAGGTCCTGAACGATGTAACCTTCGAGGTAGAGCAGGGTGAGTTTCTGGCGATTGTGGGTAAATCAGGCTGTGGCAAATCGACGCTGCTGTACCTGCTCTCGACCATGGATACCGACTACGAAGGCAGTATTGAACTGGCCGGTACGAAGCTGGTCGGACGCAGTCAGGATTTCCTGTCACACTTCCGGAACGAACACCTGGGGTTTGTGTTTCAGTTTCACTTCTTACTGCCCGAGTTTACGACCCTGCAGAACGTCATGCTGCCGGGGCTAAAGCTGGGGCGGTATCCGGAAAAAGAGGTAGAAGAACGGGCCATGGAAAAACTCAGGCTGATTGGCATGGCCGAGCACGCCCGCAAACCGGCCAGCAAACTGTCGGGTGGGCAGCAGCAACGGGTAGCCATTGCCCGGGCGCTGATCAACGACCCGACGATCATTATGGGCGATGAGCCGACCGGTAATCTGGACAAAGCCAATACCGAGAACGTGTTCAGTATTTTCCGGGAGCTGGCCGGTAAGGGCCAGACCATCATTGCTGTTACGCACGACCCCGATTTTGCCGAGGGCTGCGACCGGATCATTGAAATGTCGGACGGTAAGATCATTGCCAGCCATGAAAATAAAATTCAATAAATACGTCGAACTGGCCTTCGTTTACGTCGCTCTGGCGGGTATCGCTGGCCGGGCCTGGGTTCTGCCGACCATCAACTGGAGGCAGCAACTGCTGCTGTTTGTGCTGACGCTGATTCTGATGAACGTGGTGTGGGCCTTTCACTACGCGTTCAACGACTGGCTGAACCGGCACGTGCCGTTCGAGCGAAGCGCCCGCCGACGCATCCTGATTCAGTTGCTCGGTGGCTGGGGTGTGGTGAAAACGCTGATGATTTTGAGCGGTCTGCTGATTGTCGATCAGATTCTGCCCGCTCTGGCGCTGTCCATAAACCGCCTGACACTCATTGCGCTGAGCACGGGTATCTTTCTGGCCAATGTGGTCATCAGCCTGGGGTTCATTGCTCACTATCTATTCAAGCGCTGGCAGGAGAATGTGCTGCGGGCGGCCCGGCTGGAAAAGGAAAAATCGCAGGTGCAGTACGACAACCTGAAGAATCAGTTAAATCCGCATTTTCTGTTCAACAGCCTGTCGTCGCTCGATAGCCTGATCGACGAAAATCCGGTGCTGGCCCGGCAGTTTCTGCGCCAATTGTCGAAGGTATTCCGGTACGTATTACAGAATAAGGACAAGGAGCTGGTATCTCTCGAAACGGAGCTGGCGTTCGTTGATAATTACGTGTCGCTCCTGAAAACGCGCTTCGACGGCACGCTGAACGTATCGTTTCAGATCGCCGAGGACGCCCTGGACAAATCGATTGTGCCGGTTACGCTCCAGGTGCTAATCGAAAATGCCATCAAGCACAACGTGATCAACGAAGCGCATCCGCTGGAGATCTGCGCGGCTACCGACGATGCCTATCTGAACGTAGAGAATCGGGTTCAACGCAAACGACAGGTCGAAACGTCGAACCAGCAGGGATTGACCAATCTTCGGCTGCTGTATAGCTACCTGAGCCAGCAGCCCGTTGAGGTGCTGGACGACGGCGACCGCTTCCGGGTGCGCGTGCCGCTACTCTAAGCCCGACAAAACCCCAAATCTGGCTATTCGCCTTTCTTTACATGACGATTCTGCTGATTGAAGACGAGCCGCTGATCGGAAAACAGCTCCGTAAACTGGTGCATCAACTGGAGCCAACGGCCCTTATCGATGGGCCATTGACCAGTGTTCAGAGCGTCTGCGACTATCTGCGTACTCACCAGCCGCCCGACCTGACCATCGCCGACATTCAACTATCCGATGGGGTGAGTTTCGAAGCCTTCCAGCAGACGGATCTCAACGGTCCCATCATCTTCACGACGGCCTACGATGATTACGCCATCCGGGCTTTCAAGCTCAACAGTCTGGACTATCTGCTGAAACCGATTGAACCGGATGAGCTGAAAGCGGCCCTGGCCAAGTTTCATCGCTGGCAGCTGAGCGGGGCCGACTTCAGGCAGCAGTTTCAGGACTTGCTCTCGGATTTAACGGGCCAGCGAAACGTCAGACTGTATAAACGTCGGTTTATGGGCCATCATCTCCGACAGATTGTACCCATACCGCAGGAGCAGGTCGCGTATTTTACCCGCCATGAAGTGATCTATCTGCATACAGTGGACGGGCAGCGGCTGATAACTGATTATAACACCCTTGATGAGCTGGAAGAACTGACCGACCCAGCTCTGTTTTTCCGGGCAAACCGTCAGTATCTGGTGCATATTGACGCCATTGTCAGCTACCGGCCGCTTGATACAGGCAAGCTGCTGCTAACGCTTAAAAAACCCAACGACCCACCCGATCTGACTATCAGCAAAGAAAAAGCTCCGCTGTTTCGGCAGTGGTTTGAGGAATGAGTCTGGGAAGAAAGCGGTATGGCTGTTAGCTTGCCGTCGGATTGAACGACTCCAGCATGATGTCTCCAATACAGAAAGGCTTACTTGTAGGCGTATTGACCGTAATAACCGTATCCGTCAACTCTTCCGCCCTAGCGCAGGAGCGACAGCGTAAAGCTATTTTCGTTATTGTTGATGGTATCCCCGCCGATGTTATCCAAACCGCAAGCGTGCCCAATCTGCGGGCCATCGCTCAGCAGGGCCGGTATCTGCGGGCGCACGTTGGTGGTGAGAAAGGCGCCTACTCCCAGACGCCGACTATTTCGGCCGTTGGCTACAACAGTCTGCTGACGGGTACGTGGGTTAACAAACACAACGTATGGGACAACGCCATCAAGTCACCGAACTACCACTACCCCACGATTTTTCGGCTGTTCAAAACCCAGTATCCCACTCGAACGACCGCCGTCTTCTCCAGCTGGACCGATAACCGAACCAGGCTGCTGGGCGAAGGACTGGCGCAAACCAGTCATTTTAAACTGGATTATCACTTCGACGGCTATGAGTTGGATACGGTCCGGTTTCCGCAAGATCCGGAGAAACAGTATATGCACCGGATCGATGAGCAGGTCGTTAGTGATGCAGCGAACCTGATTCGTCGGCAGGGGCCGGATTTATCCTGGGTGTACCTCGAATTTACCGATGACATGGGTCACCGCTACGGTGATAGTGAACCCTTCCGGGCGGCTGTCGAAATGATGGATGGGCAGATTGGTCGGTTGTGGGCCGCCATTCAGTATCGGCAGCAGCACTTTCCGGAAGACTGGCTGCTCCTAGTTACGACCGATCACGGCCGCGACGAACAGACCGGCAAAAACCACGGCGGGCAATCGCCCCGGCAGCGGAACACCTGGCTGGTAACGAACTATGCCAACGTAAACGCGTATGCGCGGGCCACGCAGCCGGGGATTGTCGACATCATGCCAACGCTGGCAAGCTTCCTGAACGTAACCCTGCCGAACGATGTCGCGCAGGAACTGGACGGCACGTCGCTGATCGGGCCGGTTTCCATAATGGACCTGGCGGTTAATTACGTTCAGGACAAGCTCGATATTACGTGGCAGTCGCTGGAACCCGGCGAGACGGTGAAAATTTGGGTAACGTCGACCAATCAGTTCGAAACCGGCGGAACAGATCAGTATCACCTGCTGGGCGAGGTGCCCCTTGGTCAGGAGTGGGCCGTTGTTGACGTAAGCCAGCTTCCTTCTACGTTTTATAAAGTGGTGCTGGAAGGACCCGCTAACCGCGTTAACCGGTGGGTTGTACTCGAAAAACCCAAACAGGAGTAGAGATAAACGAGAATCCGCAAGGTTTGCATAAACCTTGCGGATTGTTGAAAGCGTGTTCGGTCGCTGATTATAAACTCAGTAAGCCACCCAGGCTCACATCCAGTCTGACTTCAGCGCCTGACTTAACAGATACGCTGTTCAGGTTCAGGGCGCCGTTTAGCTGGAGCAAGCCCTGGAAGGTGGTGGCATTCTGGCTTGTCTGGTAACCCGCAAAATAAAGCTCATAATTTCCTTCTTCCAGGAAAGAAAGCTTATAAGTACCATTCCCATCAACGGCTGCGCTGGTAACCGCCCCCTGAAACTGGCTGTTTACTTCGGCGCTTTTGTTGAACTGGCCCTTCGGATAAGCGAACACGACCACTTTCCGGTTTGAGCCTGTATTGCTACACTTACCCGTTACGGCCCCCGTCCGCTCTTTGCTCACCAGCCTGACCATCGACTGCAGTTCATTTTCACTGGCAAACTGATAACCACCGGCGCTTGCCCCGTTGTTGTCTTTCACCGCTTTCCGGAGGTCGAGATCCATCACCAGGCTGGTCTGCGCATTCTCCTTTACGTCGAGAGCTTTGGCCGCTTTAAGCTCAACCTGTTGTTTGCCGCCTTCGGCAAGGTTGTATTTCTGATTGCCCGTTGAGAGAACGTAGCAGCCCGGCGCATTCCCGCTGGCATCGGTCGAATAGTCGAGTACCAGTGAGATGTTGCTATAGGTGCCGGCTTCCAGGCGGCTCAGCCCCAGCGACTCAACGTTGCCATTCTGTAGCGCCAGAACGTTGATGGTTTTTTTGCCGGTAAAAGCCGGGAAAACCTTCCCGTCGATCTTAACTTGAGCGACAGTAACGAACACACCCTGCACGCTGGCATCGTCAATTGGAGCGTCCGTTAACTCAAGAGAGACCGTACCCGACGGCCCCGTGGGGCTTCCCACCGGCTGCGGGTCACTGGCACTCCGGGTGCAGGCTCCGGCGGAACCCAGAGCAAAGAAAATAAGCAGATACCGAACGCTGCGACAGACTTTTTTCATAAACCTTTTGTAATGAATTGAATGGAGTAATAAACCGGTCTTACAGTTTAAGAAAGAGTAATCTGTAAGGGTAGAGTTGTTTCGATAGCCGCCCGTTAAATGTTCATCCGAGGCTTCAAACATACGCTAAAGTGAGCATTCCGAGTGCGCCGTTCCCTAATATTTGTTGATTTAACGGTATGTATTGGGCCGCGCTTACTGATTCCGAAAGAGATTAATCCATTAAAAAAAGAGCTAAAGGTTGGGCATAGGTCAGCGTCGCTGAAGCCGCGAGGACTTACCTTCAAGTAAAGATTTAATGTCCATTCCTTTGAATGAAAGGCAGTTCTGTTGAGGATTGAACTGAATCTGTATATTTACAGAATACGCCTTCCTGCTTCTGTGATCAGGAAATATGTGGCTGGCGGTATGTGCCATGCTTGGCGCGTCGGGCTGTTGGTATACCCGTCTAAAAATCTAAAGCGTACACCGGAGCAATCTATATGAAGGGGTTCATGGTTCTCGTGCTGCTGACTTACTGTGTTACGTCTTCCTATGCCCAGAAGCGTAAGCTTGACAGTTTAGATCGGCTGATTGCGAAAGCAACAACGGATACGGGACGGATCAATCTGATCAATAAAAAACTTTCCTATCTGGTTGAAGTCAATATCGACTCGGCCCTGAGCTTAAGCAAACGAACGATCGAGCAGGCCAGGGCTATTAACTATAAACGGGGCGAAGCCCGGGCGCGTCTGGAGGCCGCCAATGCCTATTGTTATAAAGGTGAATTTTCAGCTGCCAGTGCAAACCTGAAGGCAGCGGAGGAAGACTTCCGAGCGCTTAAGAATCTGGGCGATCTGGGCGATATGTACTCCGGCTACGGGATGATGTATGGCATGCAGAGCAAGTACGACAGTTCCATCTATTATTTTGATAAATCGCGCGAAATCGCCCAGCAGACCGGCAATAATAAATCGTTGAGCCGGGCCTACCAGAATCTGGCGGTTTCGTACCAGATGCTGTCGAACTACTCGCAGGCACTGACTTATTTCCAGAAAGCGCTGGTCCTGGCCGAGACAGCAAAGAATGCAAATATGCAGGCCTATGTGCTCATCAATTTAGCCATTACCTACAAGACTACGGGCGATACGACCCGGGCTGAACAAACATTGCTCAAAGCGATTAGTTTAGCCCGGCAGGCCGCTATCAAAAACGTGGAGCTGTACGCCTACTCCAACCTGTCTACCTTATACCAGAGTGAGCGAAAATACGTCAAGTCGTATGAATATGCCCTGAAAACGGCTGCGCTCGGCAAACAGATGGGCGATCAGGGTATGCACGCGACTGGCTTGTCGAACGCGGCCTACGCGCTGGCGCACAGGCAGAAGTTTTCGGACGCTAGGGCGCTGGCCAGACAGGCTATTCCCATTGCCAACCTGTCGAAACAGCCACTGAACAGTTTTCAGGCGTATTACACGATGGGGGCTATCGAGAATATGATGAAAAACTATCAGGCTGCCATACCGTATTACGAAAAGGGATTCCAGGCGATCAAAGACGCCGATATTTATGATGATCAGGTTGAGCAGGCGTATCAGGAGTTATCCAAATGCTACGAAAAAACCGGAGACTTTAGCCGCGCGTTAAGCGCCTTCAAAACAGGCACGGCAATCGCTGACTCCATACGGAGCAAAGACAATATCCGGAAAGCTACCGAGCTGACCCTCAATTTTGAATTCGATAAAAAACAGCAGGCGGTTAAGGCTGAGCAACAAAAGGAAAATGCCGTGGCAAAGACCCGGCAACTGGCCCTGCTGGTGGGCCTGCTCCTAACCTTAAGCCTGGCAATTGTTGCTTTTATTGCCTTCCGCACCAAACACAAAGCCAACGCCTTGCTCCAGAAGCAGAAAGAAGAAATACAGCGCACACTGGCTGAACTGAAAATAACGCAGACGCAGCTTATCCAGCACGAAAAAATGGCGTCGCTGGGGGAACTGACGGCCGGTATCGCCCACGAAATCCAAAACCCGCTGAATTTCGTTAACAACTTCGCCGAAGTGTCGGCCGAGCTCTGTCAGGAAACTCTGGATGAGCTACAGAAACTGGACCTGCCCGAAGCCGACAAAGAATATTTTCAGGAACTCATGACCGATTTGGCTCAGAATCAGGAGAAGATCGTTCATCACGGCAAGCGGGCCGACAGCATCGTGAAAGGCATGCTGCAGCATTCCCGCGCCAGCTCGGGGCAACCTCAACCTACGGATATTAACAGTCTGGCGGAGGAATATCTCCGGCTGGCTTACCACGGGCTTCGGGCTAAAGACAAAGAGTTTAATGCTACGCTGGTAACCCATCTGGACCCCAACCTGGGCCAGGTCAGCGTAGAGTCCCAGGAGATTAGTCGGGTCCTGTTGAATCTGTTTACGAACGCGTTTTATACGGTGCGGGAGAAGCAGCACCAATCCGCCGACGACTACAAACCAACCGTAACGGTCAGCACCGCCAGAACCCGGGCGGGGGTAGAAATTCGGGTACGTGATAACGGGAAAGGCATCGCTGAGCCGGTAAAGCAGAAAATATTCCAGCCGTTCTTTACGACCAAGCCAACAGGCGAAGGAACTGGCCTGGGGCTGTCTCTTTCCTATGATATTATCACCAAAGGGCATGGCGGCACACTGACCGTCGACACAAAAGAAGGAGAATTTACGGAGTTCATTATTACCTTACCCGTAGCGGTAGAAATGGCTGTGTCCTGACCATATCAAGTCCATGTCAACCTAACCCTACTCTGATTCTATGAACATTCTGATTGTAGACGACGAAGCGGATATGCAGTTGCTGTTCGAAAAACGGTTTCGGCGCGAAATTCGCAGTGGCGAGCTGCTGTTTAGTTTTGCCAATTCTGGCGAGACCGCTCTTGAATACCTACATGAACACAGTGCCCAGGCCGTACTGATCCTGTCGGATATCAACATGCCGGGTATGAGTGGGCTGGAACTTCTGCGGCATATTCGGGCGCAACCAATCGTGCCAGCCCCGGTCGTCGTGATGATAACGGCTTATGGCGACCCGCAGAGTTACCAGCAGGCCATGGATTACGGGGCGAATGACTTTCTGACCAAACCCATCGACTTCGCTCAGTTAAAAGATAAACTCAATCAGTTCAATCCGTTATGAGCACCAAAATTTTAGTTGTCGACGACGAAACGGATCTGGAGCTACTCATCAAGCAAAAATTCAGGCGAAAAATTCGTGAGAATATCTACGAGTTTATTTTTGCGACGAACGGGCAGGAAGCGCTGGATAAAATTGCCGAGAACCCCGACGTAAATATTGTTCTGAGTGACATTAACATGCCCGTTATGGACGGGTTGACGCTGCTAACGAAGTTAGGCGAACTGAATAGTCTGCTAAAAACCGTCATCGTCTCGGCCTACGGCGATATGGACAACATCCGGACGGCTATGAACCGGGGCGCGTTTGACTTTGTCTGTAAGCCGGTCAATTTCACCGACCTGGAGATTACTATTGATAAGACGATTCAGCAGGTCAGCCGGATGCAGGAAACGCTCCGGGCCATTCAGGAAAACAATATCCTGAAAATGTACGTCGACGAAGCTGTAATTAACTTCATGGCCCGGCCGGGTGTCGAAGACCGGCTGCTGACCAGCGAGACGGTTGATGCAACGGTCATATTCATTGATATCTGCGGGTTCACTGCTATTTCCGAGAACATGCCGGCTAACCAGGTCGTGACCCTGCTGAATGTATACTTCGATCAGATGGTAAAAGAACTGATTGCCCAGGGCGGTTACGTCGATAAATTCATCGGCGACGCCGTCATGGCCGTTTTTCAGGGCAAACACCATCTGGACCGGGCAATTGACGCGGCTCTGGCGGTTCGTCAGCAAATCCGGGATAATACGTACGTGTTGCCCAGCACCATTGCATTTCGCCCGGAGGTTTCTATTGGCATCAACACGGGCGAAATGGTGTCGGGCAACATCGGATCGGCGACGCTGCGCCGGTTCGACTACACCGTTATTGGCAATACGGTTAACCTGGCGCAGCGCCTTCAGTCGATAGCGCACCCCGGCCAGATTCTGGTCACCGACCAGACCTATCAGCAGATCAGCGAGTCGTTTCAATGCGAACGGATCGGGGAGGTCAGCCTGAAAAACAAAGCCAGGCCTGTTCTGGTGTATGCAGTGCTGGAGTAATTTACAGCACTCACCGTTTACGATGGGTATAATTTTGCAGTCCTGACGTCATTCGTGTGGGATAAATGGTTAAAATTGACCTAATTCTGCTTGAAAACGAAATGACATCTGCTCAGGTCTGGTACCGTTCTATTGGCGTTCGCACAACCGAAGCTTCTACAGTCTGGCTGTTTTTTCTGCATAATTTTTTTCTGGGCATTGGTACCATTCTGGTTTACGTGTCGGCCAATGTTATCCTCCTCGAAAACAACCCCCGGACCAGCCTGCCCATTGCCTACCTGACGGCAGCCCTGGCCATGATGGGCGTCGGTAAGCTGTATACCTATTTTGAACATCACCTGCTCTTACGTCGGCTGGCCGTGCGGGTGCTGCTGGCCGTTGTGGTCTGTACGTTTGTGCTGGGCCTGCTGGTGCTGTTCGGGCATTCCATCGCATCAGCCATCGCCATCATGGCCGGTTACCGGGTAATCTATCTGCTGACCAATCTGGAATTCTGGGGCATATCGGCGGTGGTGTTCGACGTGCGGCAGAGCAAGCGGCTGTTCAGTGTCATCAGCTCTGGCGATATGCCCGCCAAAGCCCTGGGCGCGCTTCTGTCGGTCATTGTGCACGATCACGACGATCTCTATCTGCTGCTGCTGACGGCTTTTCTAGCTTATGGGGTGGCTATGTACGTGCTGCGGTTTACGATCCGGTCACACGCCATTGGCGTAGCACCCGCCAAAGCCCGGCTCCGCCGACGAACGTCGCCACCGTTCGTTCGGCAGTTGTTTGGCGGTCATGAGCTGGTATTTTCCATGTGTCTGAGTCTGGCGGCCATTGCCTGCGTGGTGACGAGCGTGGAGTATTTTTTCTTTATTAACGTCAAACAGAAATTTCATCACCAGGGTGACGTAATGCAGTATATCGGCTTTGTGCTGATGCTCACGTATTTATCCGCGCTGATTTTCAAGCTGATGCTGTCCCGAAAAACGTTCGAGCGGATCGGGGTTCGCTGGTCGCTGGCGGTGCTGCCGGTGAGTGCTCTGCTGGGGATTGGCCTGTTCGGCGCTCTGCTGGCGCTGGGCGTCAGCGAAACGAGTCTGCTGGTTTATTTCTGTGGGCTGTATCTGCTGCTGGAGGTACTTCGCCGGTCGGTTTTCGATCCCATATTCCTGGTTCTGTTTCAGCCCTTAACCCCCCAGGCCCGTTTGCAGGGGCATACACTGGTAAAAGGGTTTTACGAACCAGCTGGTATGGCCCTGGCCGGCCTGCTGCTGCTGATTCTGAATAGCCTGCCCACGGTTGCCTACTGGGTGCCATTTATATGGATGGCTCTGTTTATGGCAGCGGCTCTGTATTTTCTGTATCGGACATACCACCATTACCTCAACACGCTTAAAGACGCCCTGGAGCGCCGGTTTCTGGCCAGCGACGACCTGATTCTGCCCGTAGCGGCTCAGGATGTGCTGGCAGAAAACCTGCATAGCTCCCGGCCAGAAGAGGTTTTGCACGCCCTTGACTGGTTTCAGCAGCACGACCCCGACAGTCTCAATGCGCAGGCTTCATATCTGCTTCGGCATACGGACAGTCAGGTGCGGGCGCGGGCACTGGCTATTCTGGGCGAACAGGCCGACCGGCAGTTGCTGCATGCCCTGCTGACGGCCGACCCCGAAGCCCGGTTGCGCCAAACAGCCGCCTACTGGCTGGCGTACCGCCCGGACGGCGGGGAGGATGAACTAAACCGCTTGCTGAAACATTCCGATCTGGCAGTACGCACCGGGGCAATCCGGGGGCGGCTGGAAGCAAATCCCTCTGACCCGCTCGCTTATCAGTATTTGACAGAGCTGGCAACGACCGACGAACCGACAGATCGGATCGCTGCGCTGGAGCTGCTTACCTTTTTTGTCCCAAAAGCCCAGCGCCAGTTATTAGAGACAGCGTTGGCCAGCCAGGACGTAAGCCTGCGGGAGGCTGCTGTTGAGGCCGCCGGCCAGATGGCCAGTGCCGACGTAACGCCCAAAATTGTTGCGCTTCTGACAGACCCGTTGCTCTGGCGCGTAGCTGCCCGGAGTCTAATTCATTCGGGTACGGCGGCAGTGCCCTACCTGCGGGCCGCTGTGCAGTCCACGGCCAGCCCGCTGTTCATTCGGCGCCTTGCTGGGGTATGCGGCCAGATTGCTGCTTCCGAAAGTCGGCAGTTACTGATTGAGTTGACGCAGGTGACCAACCTGTTCTGGCGGGCAGCCGCGCTGCGGTCGCTGCATGGCTTCGCGCCCGAGCCGGCCGATGCGGCTCATTTCCAGGATTTACTGGCGGAAGAGTGGCAGCTGGCGCAGCGGCTGCTGATCGGGATTGACGTGGAATCGGATGTGGCGTTGATTGACAGCTTAGCGTATGAACTGACTCTACTGGAGCAGCGCGTATTTGGTCTGCTTCGACAACTTTACGACCCGCATCTGATTGCCGACGCCCAGCGGGGCGTAGCGCATGCGACTCGCGACCGGAAAGCCAACGCACTCGAAATGCTTGAGAACCTGATTCCCCGCGCTACCTACCAGAGTCTGCAGGCGCTGGTAGACGACCTGCCAGTAGGCGATAAGCTGCGCATGCTGGGTAAACTGACGGCCCCGCTTCAGGATACCGAGCCGATTACGGCGTATATTATCCAACAGGGCGAAGCCGTTTTTACGGAATGGACAATCAGTCAGGCTCTGCGCCTGTGGATGCCTTCTCGGTCGACAATTCACTATTTAACGCCGTTTCTGAATACGGACAGCGAATTAATTCGTGAGACCGCATCCGATGCATTACAGCGGCTATCGTCCAGCCATCCGGGCCTGCTGGCCAGCCAGTCATATCCAGACCAGATACTCATGAAACACACGACCACCGCCCAGATTTCGGCTATTGACCGCGTTATTGCCCTGAAGCGCACGGCTCTGTTCGCCGATACACCCGAGAACGTGCTCAGCAGCATCGCCGTCATCATGCATGAGGTGACCTACTATGAAGGGCAGGAAGTCTTTGCGAAGGGCGAAACCGGTACCAGTTTGTTCATTATTTACGATGGCGAAGTAGCCATTTACGACGAATCGGAACAGTTAGCTACCTTCCGGAAAGGCGGGTTTTTCGGTGAACTGGCCCTGCTGGACGCCGAACCCCGCTCGGCCACGGCCGTAGCACTCACCCACGTTATGGCTTTCCGCATTGATCAGGATGATTTTTACGATCTGATGGAAGAGCGCAGCGAGGTGCTGCAGAACATTATCCGGGTGCTGTGCCAGCGGTTACGTCGGCAGAACGAGTCTTTACGAACGCTGTCCGCATCCGTTCCCACCGCACCGTAAGCAAGAGTTCTCTTCTCGAGTCGTTTCGCCTGGGTGGCCTATTGGGCTTCGCAGCAAGCTGTTCCAATCCAGGCATAAGCGCACTTCACAAACCTGAAGGCCGAAGCAGTTGCGGGGCGACTCGTACGTACGAACGGGGAAAAGTAGAAGTTTTGCCGGGTGCCGTTTTACCTGCGTTACGTATTGATACCGATTTTTGTGATGCGTTTGTTTCTGGCCCTGGTAGTGCTCATGTCGGCCTGCCGCACAGCCGAGGTTATGGCCCCCGTACTGACGGCTGATCCGGTTACCGCTGCCCAGGCATCGCTGGTGAGTGTTCAGGCTCAGGACGCCACCACGGCAGAGATCGTAGTCAAAAGCATTCGGCTTGAAGCTTCCGGATGGCACCTGACGGCTAATTCTCCCCAAGCTGACAACCTTTCCATTACGCCTACGCAGACTAAACCTTTAGACGACTTTACGCTGACAACACTGCAGCTAAAGGGGCTTCGTGTCGGCCAAACGTATCAACTCCGGCTGGCCTTCCGCTTTGCCGACACCGACTCGATCACGGCCCTGCGGTCTTATACCCACCAGCTCACTGGCCCACCGCACTGGACGCGGCTGGCTCACGCGTCATTCAGCGGGGGCGACTATACCGCCTGCCCGGTGGCGGTCGATGGCATCTGCGGAGCTAACCCGGATAACGGCTGCGGCAATCCAGCCACGGGAGCTTACGTAGGGAACCGGGTTCAGTTGTTGCGTTACCCAGGGCCGCAGGAAAGAAATTACACCGATATCCGGCTATACGACCGGGCCACCGATAGCTGGCCGTTCTATCCGGATGACTATATCCGAACGCCCCGACGTAACATGGTGCAGTATAATTTATTTTTTCAGGGAGTGGACCGTTATCAGTTCAGCGGGTTAGGCTTCATAACTGAGGAGCGAGCGCCCAGTAAGTACTTTTATTACCGGGACATGTCTGCGGTTTTCCCCGTAGGAGGCAGCCCGGTCTTACCGCTGTACGGAGGTGAAGACGGCGAAGTCGCCTTTTTTACAACCACCGACGAAGCTTACTTTCTGACCCAGAACGGCTCACCCGCCATGCGCAGCATCCACGCCATCTTTACGCAGACGGTGCGTGCACCCCTGCCCGAGCAGCCGGGTACACTGGCAACGTTTTCCATTCGCAACATCGGGTATGTGATCAACCAGCGACCTGGCCGTCCGACCCGGCTGTGGGCTTATGATCCGAAGGCCGATGGCTGGACGGCGAAGGCCGATTTTCCTGGAAACTCCCGTATTTGGGGCGTAAGCTTCGCACTGGCCCGAAAAGGTTATTTTGGTCTGGGTTTAACCGATGACGGGCAAGGGCTTCGCGATCTGTGGCAGTATGATCCGGTCACGGACCGCTGGCAACAAATAAGCGACTACCCTGGTCAGGGTCATCAATTGCTGGCGGTCTTTAGCGCCCCCGATGGCGCTAAACCCGAACGGGCCTACCTGGGCTGGGGCTACGAAAGTCAACGCATCAGTACCGGGCTTAACCGGATTGTGGGCTGCACCGACTGGTGGGAGCTAACGCCATGAACCGCTATTCTATGTTCGACCTGTTTGTTGGTAAACCTGGCATGAGCAACGTAACTCGGTTGCTCCGCCCTGGGCGACGCTGGCTTACCTGGGGACTGCTGCTGGCCTGCCTGGCCGGTTGCATCGACCCCGTGGATTTGCCTATTCGGCAGACCCGGCGCCGTCTGGTGGTGGATGGCCTCATCACCGACGAGGCCCCACCTTACCCCGTCAAACTGACTTATTCGGGCAATCTGAGCCGGGCCCTGCTGATTCCGGACGAGCTGGCCGTCAACGGGGCACTCGTTACGGTGGAAGACAACCTGGGTAACCGGGCTCAGTTAATTCAGGACCCGTTGAATCCGGCGTATTACTGGTTACGAGACGACCGGCTGCGAGGGAGAGCCGGTCGTGCCTATACGCTACGTGTGACACTGCCCGACGGCAGTCGCTATAGCTCCCGGCCCGAACTCATGGCACCGGTGCCGCCTATCGAGCAACTTAACGGCCAATACCATGAGTCGCCCCCGAACTCGACTCAGTTTAGTACGTTCTCGGTACATATCGACACTCAGGACCCTGCTACACCGGGTAACTTTTACCGATGGCAAGCCATGTGTTACATGCCTATCTGGCAGGGGAACGATCCTCTGGGGCAGTACAATCGCAGGATAGGGCCAGGAAATGGAGCCTATGCACCGTTTTACGGGTCGCTGACCAACGTCCAGAGCGACCAGCTCATCAACGGCAACCGCATCGCCGGTCGGCTGGTATTAGCACCGCCCCTGCTGGCACTGGGTGCCCAATACGTAGAAGTCAGGCAGTACTCCTTATCCAGAGCGGCTTACCAGTACTGGGTATTGTACGAAGAGCAGCTCGCCCGCAGCGGTACGATCTTTGATCCCCAGCCTGCCAGCATTGAGGGTAACGTCCGGGCAGAGGCCGATACCAATCAGCTGGCGCTGGGCTATTTCGGTGCTTCGGCCGTCAGCCGCCAACGTCTGATTATGAGCAACGACACTTTAAATTACGGTAAATTCGTGACGCGATTCGGACCCATGCTGTTTGGCAATACACTCCCGACGGTTCCCGGTCTGGCCCGCGAGCAGGGGCAACCGGCAGCTCCTACCAACTGGCTCACCTATGGAAAGTAGCCGAAACCTCAGGTTTGTAGGCAATAATGGCTACCACCCGGATGTCGGCAGATTCGCAAAGCCGTACCCGCAATTTTATCGGACAGCAAAAGAGAGTTATCGGCCGAACAGCACTTTTAGAAAGCAGAACAGAGTCAATATGAGAACAATAGTCATTGCCCTGGCGTGTACGATTGCCATAAACGCACAACTTATCGCGCAAAACGCGGGCAAAGCCTCCTTCCCCGACGGCAGTCCGATCAGTAGCTGGTTTACGACGGTTCAGAAAGTAAACCTTGCCCAGCTCGGAAAGTCGTATGTCATTACGGACTTTGGCGTAAAATCAGACTCCACACTCGTGCAGACCAGCGCTATTCAGAAGGCTATTGATTTGGCCGCCCAGAAAGGTGGGGGCGTAATCGTGATACCGAAGGGCACGTTTATGAGTGGAGCGTTATTTTTCAAGCCCAAAACGCATCTGCACGTAGTGGAGGGGGCCGTTCTGAAAGGCTCCAACAACATCGCCGACTACCCAAAATTGCCCTCGCGGATGGAGGGCCAGAGTCTGGACTACTTTGCGGCACTGGTCAATGCCTATCAGGTCGATGGCTTTACCATTTCGGGAAAAGGAACGATTGATGGGAATGGGCTGCGCTTCTGGGAAGCCTTCTGGGCCCGACGTAAAGAAAATCCCAACTGTACGAATCTTGAGGTTTCGCGGCCTCGGCTGGTCTTTATCTGGCGATGCAACAACGTACAGGTTCAGGATGTGAAACTGCATAATGCAGGCTTCTGGACCAGTCACTACTACCAGTGTCAGAACGTAAAAGTTCTGAATGCCCACATTTATTCGCCCTACAAACCCGTCAAGGCGCCCAGCACGGACGCCATTGACCTGGATGCCTGTTCCAACGTGCTCATTAAAGGATGTTATATGTCGGTCAATGACGACGCGATTGCGCTTAAAGGCGGCAAAGGCCCCTGGGCCGACCGGGTACCCAGCAACGGTGCCAACACCAACATCATCATTGAGGACTGTGAGTTTGGCTTCTGCCATTCAGCGCTAACCTGCGGCAGTGAAGCCATTCATAACCGGAACATTCTGATGCGCAACTGCCACGTCAGCGAAGCCAGCCGGGTGCTGTGGCTGAAGATGCGGCCCGATACTCCGCAGCTGTACGAATACATTACGCTGGAAAACATCAGAGGGCAGGCGCATAGCCTTCTGTATGTGAAGCCCTGGACGCAGTTTTTCGATTTACAGGGGCGACCCGACGTACCGCTGTCCTACTCCGATCATGTGCGTCTTAAAAATATTGAGCTGACCTGCGATACGTTCTTCGACGTTGCCATTTCTGACCATGACAAGCTTTCTAATTTTACGTTCGAAAACTTCGTAGTTGAAAGTAAAAACGCGGCTATTGATAAAACGGTAGTCGACGGTTTTACGCTCAGAAACGTAAAAGTCAATCATAAAATCGTGGAGTAGAGATCGGTTGTGAACACATATCAAAAGTTCGTCTTTGCCTGGAATAGCAGATCGAAACAATCTACCTGAATTTGTCAATAAACAATTTCATTGTTATTAACTTACAGAGGCACTTTCCCACAACGATGAATTGAAATCAGCATCGTATCCGTGCAATTCTTAAAGTAACGTATCATGGAACATATATACGATGCTGACCAAATTCAACTGTTGCAAACTTTACGTAACTTACTTACACACAATCCGATCAGGGTATGTGCAAAAATCTAGTTGCCTTACTGACGATTTTTATTTTTTTCGCTGTGGTTATCCAGGCGTGTACAAAAGACGATAGTACGGCTATTGTGCCCACCACGACTTCGTCTATTCAGCCAATTGTGGACAACACTCCGGTCAGTAACCCAATTACCAATGATACGGCTGCGCTTGGCCAGGCGCTGTTTTGGGACCCAATTCTATCGGGCGGTAAAGATGTAGCTTGTGCTACCTGCCATCATCCCAATAATGCTTATACCGATGGATTGGACCTGTCGTTGGGTGCCAATGCTATTGGTTATGGACAAAACCGCCGATTCCTGCTGCCGAACGACGTGCCAGTTACTAAACGAAATTCTCCGACCTTGCTCAACGTAGTGTTTAATGGCATGGATGCCAGCGGGAAGTATATGCCGCGGACCGCACCTATGTTCTGGGATTCGCGTATCCAGAGTCTGGAAAATCAGGTAATCAGCCCGCTAACGACTTTTGAGGAAATGCGCGGACATGGCTACAGCGAAGCCGTCACGATAGACACTCTGGTGGCCCGGTTGACAAAAATCGCGGAGTACCGACACCTGTTTGAAGCTGCCTTTGGCAGCAGCCAGGCTATTACAGCGGCTACCATCAGCACCGCCATTGCGGCTTTCGAGCGCACCTTAGTGGCTATGAATTCTCCCTTCGACCGCTACCAGAAGGGTGATAAAACGGCTCTTACTGACCAGCAAATTCAGGGCATGCGTCTTTTTAAGGACGAGGGCTGTCCTATCTGTCATTCAGGGCCGATGTTTTCCGATTACAAACTACATGTGATGTCAGTGCCTGACAATACCCAACTGACCAGTTCAGACGCGGGAGCGATGGGGGGCTATGCGTTCCGGACACCTACGTTGAGAAATGTAGGGCTGACGGCTCCGTATATGCACAACGGGGTCTTTAAAACGCTGAAGCAGGTGATGAAGTTTTATGACGATATCGGTGAGCCTATTTCACAAAACCCGCACGTGCCGGTGCAGCAGTTAGACGCCAATATACAGCGGATCGCTCTGGGCACTGCTGAGCAGGATCAGCTCATTTCGTTTCTGCATGCCCTGACTGATTCTAATTTTGATAAGTACATCCCGACTCGTGTCCCCAGTGGGTTGAATCCGGGTGGCAGTATTCGGTAGCCTGCTAAAGTTTACCAAATTAAAATAACCTGAATTTGGCCTTTTTCCAGCAGCTCATTTAACCGGCTTGACTTAATGTAGGAATATCTAAGTCATCAGCTGGTTCAGAGCCTGGTGGAGACCTACGATCTGCTGGAGAGGGGGCTCTACAATTATAAGTGACCGCATCTAAGCTGCAACATGCTAGCCCAAACGAGGCCCTTAACAGTTATGGCCCTCTAGGAAGACGTAGGAAAACTATTGTCTTGTCCTGATTGGAATCGGACGTTTTCTATTATTCGGCTGTATCCTCCTATACCCGAATGTGGGGATTGAGGTTGATGAGCACTTTGTTGTACTTTGCCACATAATCAACCGGTGAGGCTCACCATGCGCGTTATTCTCTACGAAGACAATACGGCCATCCGCGATTCCCTCTCGATACTCCTCGACGGAATGCCCGGTATCGAATTGATCGGGGCGTTCCCCAACCCAGTCAATTGGGATCGCCAGCTACAGGATGCCCAGCCTGACGTCATTATGATGGATATTGAAATGCCCGGCCTGGATGGTATTCGGGCCACGCAGGCTATCCACGCCAAATACCCGCTCATCAACATTGTCATGCTTACCGTCTTTGAGGAAGAGGACAAGATTTTCCGCGCCCTCTGCGCAGGGGCCGTGGGGTACATCCTGAAAAATTCGACGCCCACTCGCCTGATTGAAGCCGTACAGGACGCTCATGCCGGGGGTGCTCCACTCTCGCCCAGCATTGCCCGCAAGGCCGTACAGGTGTTCCAGCAATTACCAACTCCCGCATCCTCAGCACCCCATTATGCCCTCACTACCCGTGAGCAGGAAACCTTAAAATATCTGGTTGAGGGACTTAGCTACAAAATGATTGCCGACCGGATGAACATCAGCTACGAGACGGTCCGCACCTACATGAAGCATATCTACGAAAAACTCCATGTTGTTTCCATGACCGAGGCCGTAGCCAAAGCGTTGCGGGAGGGTCTGGTGTAGTAAGCTATCTTCCGTTTTTTCTTTCGAATTGCTGTCACCAGTAGTCTGATTGGCTACCTCCTATCCCCACATATGGGGATTTACACGCCTTTTTTTATTCGTGAACTTTGACCCGGTTCATCCAGACCCGGTCTGTGAACCGGTGTCAGGCTGCCTTCTGATTAAAAAATATGGTTATGAAACGAATGACATTTTTGCTTTCCTTACTACTGCTTAGTGGCTCCAAACACTGTTTGTGTCAACCAGAAAAACCGTTATCTGCCCAGGAAATTGCGCAAATAAAAAATGATATTATCAGACGAGCCGAAAAGAACGCGCAAGACTTACGAAATCGTGACTATAAAGCAGTTATGACGTTTTATGCAGACATAGATGACTTTATCATTTTTGGAGATGGTTATTATTGGGGCGACTACAAAACTATTGACGGCATTTGGAAGGACTTTACGGGAGGTGTAAAAAAGATGCTGAAATGGGACTTTTACAATCCTAAAATACATGTCTTCTCTAGAGATGTTGCTTCCTGCCTGGTTGAATTCTACAACGAGCGAATTGAAGCTAACGGCGATACGACAAAGGGGCATGGCTGTTTCTCCTTTGGGATGCAGAAAATTGATAGCAATTGGAAAGTAGTTACAATGCATGTGACGCACAATTACAACGTGTTTGACAGTACAGGAGCCGTTAGGAAATGGTGGCTGAAGTACTCGCCTGAAGCACGCAAAAAGTGAGTTAATTAAACGCGCTTAATTGCATATGACACAAATCTTTAACTCTTATCTATTTTTATATGAAACCTAAATCCAGAGTTAAATTTATGTTCGGCCTTGTGTTATTAGTGTCGGCCTTTTTTTTCGCCTTTCATTATGAACAGAGGACCGATGAGGCTATAGTATCTATGAATACAGGTGTTGTCGTATCCGATTTGGAAAAATCATTGGACTTCTACACCAATGTATTGGGCATGACTAAGGTAAGTACCTTCCGTGCCGATGCTGAATTGGCGGAAAGTGCAGGATTAACCAAGGGGAAAGCCATTGATGTAGTTAATCTTAAAATAAATGATCTGCCGAATGCCCCGATGTATAAGCTAGCCAAAATTGAAGGTGTGAAAACAGCAGCGCTATCCAATTCATTTAATCCCGGTCTTCGATACATAACTATTGTTGTCAATGACCTGACACCTTATCTGAAGCGATTTAAAGAAAGTGATATTCATGTATGGAGTAAAAAAAGCCCTGTAACCGCTCCGCAGGGATTCAAAGTAATTGTAGTTCAAGATCCGGATGGGGCCGTGGTAGAGTTAATTCAGAAGTAATCAGCTAAAAATGCTATCAAAATAAAACCCTTGATCATATTACCTAGCCTCTTATTTTTCTGCTTCTATCAGCAAGAAGTGAAATTATCTTTTAAAGTAGTAGCCCAGATAAAAGCAGCTATTGTAAAGCGAAACGAGAGTCATAGACAAAATCTGATGAGTCGATTTGTTCCTTCGGTGTATCCGGCCACTAACTCGCCTACCTTCTGGGTCGTCAGCCTTGACTGGGCCGATGCGCTGGCTCTGCCCCTCACACTGCCAGTCACCATCCTAGCTGATTGCCATGCAGAAACAAAGTCTGTGCACCCTCCAGGCCGAACCCGCCCTATTTATCAGTTAGGCACACAAATTAATACCTCCCACTTGATCCGACTACCCAATCAGTTCACGGTTGAGATAACGGCCTGGTTCGCTTCCCCACCGCCAATGGCTTTAGTTGATAACTAAGCAGGGGAGGGTAACTTAAGAGCTCAAAAAAACTTTCGGCAAACCGGAAACGCTGACGGCTCCGGTGAGTGATTTATTCTGGACTCATCTGCTTAGATCGGATACCAACGTACCCAATTTGGCCTTTGATACTAGGACCCGGTTCTATTTTAGCGAGCCACGGGTAGTGCCTCTGACTTACATGCGTGGTTTTGGTGACCAGAAGATCATCAGTAACAAGCCCCGAAAAACGGCTTCCAACGAAGTAGGCAAACGGGTAAACTAAGCAACCTTTCTCATTAGGGCTATTAGTGGTATATTAGCTTATTATTCAACTGCTTACCTATGGACACCTCCCTGAAATCATTAGTTTCATGGCGATGGTTAGCCATCTGCCTGCTGATTAGCGGGCTGGCTGGTATTCCACTGCGGCTTTGGGGGCAATCGGCCAGACCGGCTGAAGCAGGCAATTCTACCGTGCAATTCGAGCGACTGACCACGGAGCAGGGCCTTTCCAATTACGTTGTCGTCCCCATTATGCAGGACCGAAAAGGCTATCTGTGGTTTGGTACTGCTACCGGTTTGGATAAGTACGACGGTTACCGATTTACGAATTATAAGTTTGACCCGCGTGATACAACGTCACTGACCAAAAATCAGGTTTACACGCTTTTGGAAGATCGGGACGGACTGATTTGGGTAGGTACCAGTGAAGGGACCTGCCGGTTTAACCCGCGCACTGAAAAGTTTATCCGACTGGTGAAGAGCCCCGCAAATCCGCATGCCTTTTCGTTTATCCAATCCATTGGTGAAGATAAAGAAGGGAATCTATGGGTGGGGGGAGGCTTTACGGGAGAATTAAGGCAAGTAGACCGTAAAACGGGCCAGTTTTCCGCAACGAACTACGCCAATCTACTGGGTGGTGACCCCAGCGGCAACCAGGCGCTTTACCTGACCTTGCGCGATAAGTCCGGAACGTTTTGGGTGGGCAGTCCAACGGGCTTGCACCGGCTCAACCTGGCTCCCGCCGGTGCGGGTAAGCCTTCCCGAGTAAGTTTCACCCATTACCGGCATAATCCTGATAATCCGAATAGCCTGAGCCAGAACTTCGTCACTGGCTTATACGAAGACCGACAAGGTTTGCTGTGGGTGGTTACTTCCGAAGGTGTCCTTCATTCATTTGACCGCTGGTCGGGCCAGTTTATTCGCTACCCGCTCGACCCTGTGCGTAAACTTGGCCTCTTACGAAGGTTTAGAACTGGCCTCGTAGAGGATCAGGAGGGTAACCTATGGGTGGGTACGTACCGAAACGGACTGTATAAAATGAATAAAGACCGGAACCTCATTACGAATTACATCCACAATCCTACTGATCCCAACAGCATTGTTAATAACACCGTTTTTACACTTATGGTCGATAAATCCGGCATAATGTGGGCCGCTACACTGGGAGGTGTTATAAAGTTGGATCCCAACCGCAAACCCTTCCGGTTGTACCGCCATAATCCCGTTATTACCCACTCATTAAGCCAGAATAATATTGCTGCTATTTGCGAAGATCACCAGAACGCACTCTGGCTTGGAACAATGGAAAGCGGCTTGAACGTGTTGAATAGGGCAACCGGACAGTTTAGGCAGTATCGACACCAGCCCGGAAAAATAACCAGTTTACGCAGTGATGTAGTGACTGCTCTTTTGAAGACCAGGGACGGAAGTCTTTGGGTGGGAAACGGAGGCTATCTTTCTCGGTTTAACCGCAACGATACTTCCTTTACCCATTATCCGCTGCATCATCCTTTTCTCATGAATTCCAGCAATTCGCTCATTTTTACTATTTACGAGGATAGACAAGGAACGCTTTGGCTGGGTACGGACAATGGTTTTCTGAGTTTTGACCAAAGGACGGGCAAGACCGTTAGTTACCCCTACGACCCCGAGCATCCCGAGCGCGTTAGTGACTATTGGGCACTGGCGATTCTGGAAGATCGTCGGGGAAATCTGTGGATTGGACCAGGCAGTCAGGCACTCACCCGATTCGACCGCAGGACTGGTACGTTTAAGCAGTACCGATATGATGGCCGAAAACCGGGTAGCATTAGTTCCACAACCATTCCCAGTATCTATGAAGATTCAAAAGGAAGCCTCTGGTTCGGGACGGGCGAGGGCGGTCTGTGCCGGTTCGACCATGCCACCGAAACGTTCACGACTTTCACGGAGCAGGATGGGCTAGCCGGAAACTCAGTCTATTCCATCCTTGAAGATGATGGGGGCAACCTCTGGTTGGGTACCAACAAGGGTCTTTCCAAGTTTTCATTGACTACCCATCAATTCACCAACTACAGTGCTGATGAAGGGCTCCAGGGGAATATATTTGCTGCTTGGTTTATCGAAGGGGCCGCTTGTAAAGGGAAAGACGGAACGCTTTATTTTGGTGGAAATAATGGCTTTAATGCATTTGACCCTACTACAATCCAGCCTAACAGTCACGTGCCTCCCATTGTAATTACTCAGTTCCGGCTGTTCGATAAAATCCAGCCCGGTATGCATGAAGCCAGTGAAATTATTCTTAACCACGATCAGAATTTCTTCTCCTTCGAGTTTGCGGCCCTCAACTATACTAATTCGCCAAAAAATCAGTACGCCTATCAGTTGGTGGGTCTGGAAAAAGATTGGGTTTACAGCGGTACCCGCCGGATAGCGGCCTTCACTGACTTAGACCCCGGCACCTACACGTTCCGGGTGAAAGGCTCCAACAATGATGGGGTATGGAATGAAAAAGGCACCTCTCTGGTGGTGGTGATTCAACCCGCCTGGTGGCAAACGGTCTGGTTCAAAATCATCATTGGATTAGCTTTTGCTGGCCTACTCTATGCTGCCTATCGCTACCGCATTAACCAGCTTCGGCATGAGCAGGCTATCCGCGACCAGATCTCCCGTGACCTGCACGACGACGTGGGCGGCATCCTGTCGGGCATCTCCTTCTACTCCGAAGCCGCCCGGCAGATGCACCAACAGGGTCGACATGCTGACTCCTACCAGCTCCTGCTCAAAATTGCTGACAACGCCCGCCAGACCATCAGCCAGATGAGCGACGTGGTCTGGTCGATGCGTTCGGACACCAACAATGCGGGCCAACTGGCTCAGCGGTTAGAGCTGGTCGGTCGGGAGTTGCTCACGGCGCGGGGTATTCATCTGAAAGTCGAAACTGACACCGGCCTAGAGCGGTTGACCCTACGACCGGACGTGGTCAGAAACCTGTATCTGATTGGCAAGGAGGCCCTCCACAACGCGGGTAAGTATTCTCAAGCGACAGAAGTTGTCCTGGCAGTCAGATATAGGGGCAACCGAGTGCAGATCAGCATAACCGACAACGGGCAAGGTTTTGATTTGGACCTGGCATCGAGCGGAGGCAACGGATTGGACAATATGCCCCGTCGGGCCAAAGCGATGGGGGCCGTTTATCAACTGAGGAGTGAACCGGCTAAAGGCACCAGCGTCACTGTAGAGAAGACGGTCTAAATGAGCGGGTAAGCCGGGATAAATGAGTCGAACTTCTCCCCGCTTTTGGGGATTGTGGAGCCTTGGTTAATCGATCAACTTTGATTCAGGTCATTTTCACGGTTCTGGTCATGAAAACATGACTACTCTTACTTGCTTTTCTTACGGCTTCATCAAGTTTATCTGCTCAATCGACGGATAACAAGGAGGTGGCCGCGACAGATACGTTCGGCACGTCCGACCAAATCAACTTGATAGGAGGTATGGGTAAAACACAACAGTAAACAGAATTAATTTTTGATACCCTTTAAACTAAAATCAAATGAAAACGAAGAAAGAGGATATCCCGGTAACGATGGAAGCTCCCGGTACAACCATGCGGGCGCTTCCCGGCTATGGCGGCATGACCGTTGCGTTTAATGAACTCCCGGCAGGCACCGATTTTTCGCCCTTGTTGGCCGGTTTACCCAACAATAGTTGCCATTGTCCGCATTGGGGCTATGTAGTTGAAGGCGCCTTAAAGTTGAAGTATGATGATGGAACCGAAGAAACAGTAACGACGGGCGACGTTTTCTACCTACCGCCGGGTCATACCGCTATCGTAGAAAAGGACCTGAAATTCATTGATTTCAGCCCTGAAAAAGAGTTGAATGAAGTCATGGGCCATATCGCAAAAAAGATGACAGAATTCAGCAGCTAAATGCTGGTTCAAGAAACTCTTCAATCGTGGACGAGCGTCAGCGTGGAGAAGACGCGCTAACCACAGGTGGGCAGAAGTGGGGGAAGACGGGCCAAATGAGTTGATTTTCTCTCCGCTTTTGGGGATTATGGGGCCTCGACCAATATTCAGTATTCAGCGCTGCTGAATCGTGGTATTGACTTATCCGTATACTGGCCAGCGAGTACGACAGAGCCTGCCAACAGGCAACAGCAGGGGCGTTTACGCTGTACGTCATTGGTAAAAAAGCAGAGAACGGCTTCAAACGGCTAGTATATACCTGCCTCTCTCGCCGATTCGGTGCAGCGTCTCTTCGGTGATGTATCGGCTTTGGTCGATTTGTTGCGGCTGGGCTCGGTTGCAGAAATAGCTGTGAATGCTGCGCCGGTCTTTATCGGTCAAGTTGGTTGTGCCTCCGTGCCAAACGTGCGAGTTAAAGATAAATACCGATCCTGCTGGCGCAATGATCCGAATTTCGTCGGGATGTTTATCATTGGGGTCAGCCATGACTTCGTCGGGTAAACGATTCAATTTATGTGTTTTCGGCACGATGCGCGTGGACCCGTTGGATTCGGTAAAATCGTCTAGCAACCAGATGCTGTTGCAGACTTGGTAGGCGCCATTGACCACCGTATTTTTCCAATCGACATGGAGTTTTTGATGCCCTTTGCCCGGTTTGGCGGCCCGATAATTCAGTGATGACAGCTTGTATTCCCGCCCCAGAACGGCTTCGATGCCTGCCAGCACTCGTGGGTGTAAAAGACATCGAAAACCTGCCCCTTATTGACTAAATCGGCCAGCCGGTCAGCCCCTTCTTCTTTGGGATGGCGGATGTATTTGGATTGAGCCAGTTCATGACCAGCCTCTTCGCCTTCCGATTCCATTAATTGGGCTAACCGGTCATTGATATGGTTTACCTGTTCGGGGGTCAATAGTTGCCCTAAATTTAGATAGCCGTAGGTATCCAAAAACTCGATTTCCTCTTGAGTAAGCATGGCAACGTTATTCAATGATCGGATTGTATTGCTAAAATAACAAGGCGAAAAAACATATCAGTTATTTCATTTTACAAACCGGTGGTTAAAAAGTAAAATTGAATTAATTGACTACCTGGATTTGTCTATCGCTATCCGAGAGAATTCTTCCATCCCCGTTGAAGAAATAATGGGCGTATGTTCTTCATACTATTGCCGGTCATCAATAGAAACTCTACAAGCCTGTCTTTACTGGTCAGTATCACCAGGATACTGACCATTTTTTGTGTGTACGTAATTCTCGTAAAACCCACTCGCTAATCAGAATAAGTACCATTAGTTACAAGCTATGTTTTTCACAGGTTGCCTGCGTGGCACTAAGAACCACAACCAGTAGTATGAGAAATGTATCCATTTATAAAGTCCTTCCCCTTTTAGTCGGCGCCATTGTTCTTTTCAGCGGCTTCAACGCAGCCAGTCAGTCGATGGGTCTAAGTTCAAAGATTGGAGCCAATAAAATTATATTGTCTTTGACCAAAAAGGGAGAGCTGCAGTACCGAGTAACACGCCGGGATAAACTCATTATTGCCGATTCTCCGCTTGGTCTGGCCTGTGACGATCAGAATTTTACGTCTGGTCTTTCCGTGGTTAACGTTTCACCCATTGAAGAAAGAAGGGAGAAATACGACCTGAAGGTAGGTAATGTCAAAGCGATTGATCATGCTTTTGAAACCAAGAGCGTAACGTTTAAAAATAGTTCGGGCGCGCTCATGATCGTTGATTTAGTTACTGGGAAGGAGGGTGTTGCTTTCCGTTACCGGTTTCCGGACCAAGACAAAAAATTACGGGTGATCAACAATGAGATCACAGGATTTCGAATTGAAAAAAATGCGAAAGGTTGGTTGCAGCCGTATAATAAAGCGGGAAAATACACCCCAGGTTATGAAGATTTTTACCTCAACATACATCCCGGTGACTCTATCCGTAAGCCCCGCAATCCTTCTGTCGGGTGGTGTATGCCTGCCCTTTTTAACGTAAATGATCGCAAAAACTGGGTTTTGATTGCGGAGTCCGGAACGGATGGTTCGTTTCCAGGTTGTCATTTACAACCCAATTCGGAGGGCGGACTGTATAAAATTGCCTTTGCTGAAAAAGACGAAAAATATACCCTGCCCCTGGGCGAAAATAATAATCCGGCATTCAATCTTCCCTGGACCATGCCCTGGCGGGTGATCATCATTGGTGATCAGGCCGGGGATATCCTGCTGTCAACATTAATTACCGATTTAGCGCCTGCCTCTAAACTGGACGATACGTCCTGGATCGAAGGCGGAAAAGCCACCTGGTCCTGGTGGTCTCATCCCGAGGATCACTCCCCTGAAATTTATAACCAATTCACTGATCTTGCCGCTTCTTTCGGCTTCGGCTATACGCTGTTTGATGCGGGCTGGGAGAAAGCTGACAAAGAAGGGGGCATTATTGCCAAGGCCACTTCTAAGGGCGTCAAACCCATGGTGTGGGCTTATTCAGCCTCGTATTTCGACGCAGCAAAAAGAAAAAAGAAATTCAAAGAATTGGCGGCTCTGGGCGTCAAAGGCATTAAAATCGATTTTTGGTGTTCCGACCGGCAGGAGGTAATGGCTTGCTTTCAGTCCCTTTTTGAGGATGCCGCTAAAGAGCATTTACTGGTAAATCTTCATGGTGTTACGGTTCCAAGGGGCTGGCATCGAACCTGGCCAAATTTCATGACCGCCGAAGCGGTTTTAGGAGCGGAAAGTTATTTCTATGAACCCAGATATCCTGATTTAGCCGCCGAGCAGAATACCATATTGCCCTTCACCAGAAACGTAGCCGGCCCAACAGACTACACCCCGTTTGCCCTGACCATCCGAAAATATCCCCGGTTGAACACGGCCGTTCATGAGCTGGCTACGGCCATGATCTATACGTCGGGCATAATTCATTTTGCCGATTCAAAAGAGGTATTTGATTCCTTACCTGCGCCGGTTCGACAGTTATTGAAAGACATGCCGGCCAGCTGGGATAAAACGGAACCTATTGTAGCTCAACCGGGGGAACAGCTCATAATCGCTCGTCAGAAGGAAGGTCTTTCTTACATTGTCGGTATAAATGGCACGAATAAGGCCGCCCCTGTCAACCTGAATCTGGCCAAGTATGCTAAGGGGTTTTCTAAATTTAGAGTTATTACGGAAGGCGAAAATCCATTGATGACGTTTAAAACGGAAACCTATCCCCTTACGTCTACCTGGGCCTACACTTTGGCCCCTAAGGGAGGCTTTATTATCCAGTTTGTTAAAGAGTAAGACTGGTCGAGTTAGATAAGTAGCCTTTACTATATAAATTCGCTCAGAAAACGCTTTCTGTTTTTTTATAGAACGGTTTATTTGATTTATGGTATGTTCTATCAGTGCAGACCATCTCTAGAGAAATGGTTTGTACGAAGCGTACTGCTACTTTCAGTACGCTTCATTCTGACCGTAACGATTTGACTGGGTTCATCAGGGCAGTAGATACGGTTCGACTACCAATCGAAACTAAGACCAGAAACAGCATTAATAGGGCTGGCCCAGCAGAAAGCCAATCGCTTAACTCGATCCTGGTCGCATAATGAGCCAGCCAGTTCCTGACAACGAAGTAAGTGATAGGAAGGCCGATGATTATTGGATGATTTTTACGATCTGATGGAAGAGCGCAGCGAGGTGCTGCAGAACATTATCCGGGTGCTGTGCCAGCGATTACGTCGGCAGAACGAGTCTCTCCGAACGCTGTCCGCATCGGTTCCCGGCGAACAGTAAGCCATAGGACTTCTGCTCAATCGTTTTATTAAGATGATTAGTCTGGTTGACGAAGCTAAGCCGGACCGTATTTTTGAATTGGAGACCCGGCGGGGTGAACGTTTTCGAATGCCACTTTGGCAACTCATGAACCATACCGTTAACTATAGCACCTACCACCGGGGGCAGCTGGCCAAGATGGTCCGGATGCTGGAACACAAACCCGTCGCTACCGACATGGTTATCTATTTTCAAAACGGGCTCCTCAATCGGGGTAAGGAAACAATCAGTTCAAGCAGGTAAGTAGACCTGGAACGTGGCGCCTTGCCCTACCTGACTATGGGCGGTGATAGCTCCGCCATGACTCGTTACCACTTTCTCACAGATCGCCAGGCCGATACCCGTTCCGGCGTAGGCACTGTGGCCATGCAGGCGCTGGAATACCTGGAAAATGCGATCGGTGTATTTTTCATCAAAGCCAATTCCGTTGTCGCAAACCTCAATGAGGTGATAAGCCGCGACCTCCCGGCCTGTGCGTAACCCTGCGGGCAGTGCACTGGACTTTATCTGGCGCGCCTTGACCGTGATTACCGGTCTGCGGTTTTCGTGACGGAACTTAAGCGCATTCGAAAGCAGATTGCCAAATAACAGACTTAGCTGCAGCCGATCGCCCAAGACCGTCGGCAGGGGCGCTACCTGAATTACTGCCCCTGTTTCCGCCACGACCAGTTCCAGATCGGTCAGGGCTTCCTCTACCAGGGTGCCCAGCGCAACCCATTGACTGGCGGCCTGGTTAGTACCAATGCGCGAAAAGGTCAGTAGATCTTTGATGAGTACCGACATGCGTCCGGCGGCTGACTGCATTCGTTCCAGGTAGCTAAGACCTGCCCCGAGTTCCTCGGCGTAGCTGCTTCTGAGCAAATCACCGAACTGTTGAATCTTTCGCAGTGGTTCCTGTAAATCATGGGAGGATGCGTAGGCGAACTGCTGAAGATGATCATTCGAGCGTTTTAATTCGTCAATCTTGCTTTCGAGTTGAAGCTGGAGCTGCCTCAGACGGGTAAAATCGGTAAAGTGAATGACGACTTCGTCATCGAGCCGGGAAGTACTCATCAGATTGTACAGGTCCAGGCCGTCCTTGTCGTAGTGAATTTCAAAAGTGAGCGGCTGACCAGTTTGGTAGGTTTTAACTGAGTTAATGAAACTTGCCGTTTCGAAATAGCTCGGAAAAACATCGCCCACCCGTTTTCCCTGCAATTGCTCCGGGGTGGCGTTTGCATACGATGCATAGGCCTGGTTCGTGAGTTTAAAGCGAAAGTCAACAATTTCGCCGTCTTCAAAAACCGGTTGCAGAACCTGCAGGGGTTCTTTTAATAGATTGATGATGGTTTGTAAATACCGGTTAGCCTCGGTGATCTCCACCAGTTGCAGCGCATTAGTGACGTCCTCAATGGTGTGAATAATATAGATGACTTCCTTGTCGGGACCAATAACCGGTTTATTGACCGGACGCCAGGTGCGCCACTCCGGCAGCCCCGTTTTAGCGTTAGGCCACCTATGCTGCTGGTCGGGCATGAAATGGGCCTGTTTTGTTTGCAGCAGTTGAGTCAGCGATTGCATAAGCTGTCCGGCAACGGCATCGTTTACTGCGTCGCTGAAGAATACCTCAAACACGCCATAACCCACCATGATTTCACGCGGAAGGTTGAGTTCGGCCAGGTATTCGTCCGATATAGCTGCAATGGTAAACGTTGGCGCGTTCGGCAACAGCACCAGATGATTGCCTGGCATGGCATTGATGAGTAGTGCATTGAAGGCCAGGCTATCGCTGTTGGTGGCTGATGATTGTATCATAAAGGCCTTTTAGAAAGCCATCGAAAAGTAATACTTGAAAATTACGTCGTAAAAGTACTGGGATAGATTACTTAGCCGTAAAAAATCAGCCAGAAATGAGGTATTATAACTGTTGCGGGTCCGTCCACCCGGGTAAATCCATAAACTGAAGCCCATTGATACGCTTGCCGGATGAGTCGGTAATTAATCTAGAGAAAGTATCAATAATCCGAGCGCCGGGCTTATGCATGACTACGATCGAGCTGTCTGGCTTTGTCTACTGGGCGATTAGGGCACGTAATGCATCCAGCCGTTTCTGTTTGCCGGTTTGCCGCCAGGCTGCCGCCGTAGCGGTCCAGTACTGGTGGCTCTCCAGAAAGTTTACCTGAATATGATTCCATTCCTGTTCGTCGGTCACCATATTCCGCGCCTGTAGCTCGCGAAACAGGGAATAAGCAATCGGTTCAAAATCGTCACGACCCAGATAATCGAGATCGGCATCGCACAGAATCTGCTCCAGAGGGGTGTGGGGAGCCTGCGGTAGCTGGGTCGCCATGATCATACCACAGATGGAGTCGATCTGATCAGTTGAATACTGGTAGCCGGGAAGAAGCTCGCGCACCATGCGGCAACCGGCGTCCTCGTGTTGCTGATACGTAACCAGAAAGCCCGCATCGTGAAAACAGGCGGCTGTCCGCAGCAGGGTTAGCTGCTCCGGCCTGTCGATGCCCTCGGCCCTTGCTAAATGCAGTGCACGTTCATATACGTCGAGCGTATGGTGAAGGCCATGATAATACAACGTCGGCGACAGATCTGTCTGTAATAGTTGCAGGATGTATGTTTCAGCGGCCTGAGACTCCATAATGACGGCTCGTTTTGTTGCCTATAGTTATCAAAAATTTCTCAAAAGACAAAAGTGTAAACAACGCTGCGGGAAGCATAAGTCTCTGGCGTTACCAAATGGGCCAATGTGCCAGGTTAACCAGGAACATACCGCTGCTCAGAAAAGCAGCGGGCTCGCGGGACTCAGCAACCCGGAAGATAGAAACGAGGAATCGGCCCGGTAGAAGCCGCCAATCCTTACCGATAAATTTGCCATGGCTGCTAACTCCGCGCTGACATTGCTGAATCTAGTTACGTTCGGCAGAACGTGCTGAAAGGTGACACAGCCTGACAAATCCCCGGAATAGAAACACCTTTTGTCCAGGTGGTGCTCCTGTTTTCAGGCCAACCGGGCAGGAAACTTTCAGGCTCTCCTGTTCAGTGAACGGCAACCAGTCGTTCCCACCGGCTCAGGGGAATTTCCAGCTCTGGATCAATTTTGCATTCCAGCAAAAAGGGGCGGTCTCGTTTGGCAAACGCCTGGGTCAACACGGTGTCGATGTCAGTCTGCCCGTCTATTAGGGCACTGTCGGCACCAAAGGCCTTAGCCAGCGCCACAAAGTCCGGATTGTAGAGATACGTCCCAAAGGGAATATCCTGCTGGGTTCTTACGTTCTGCAGGACTCCATTGCTGAAGATGATCAGAATGATGGGTAGTTTGTTCTGCACGGCCGTCGCCAGTTCGCCCATGACCATCTGGAAGCCGCCGTCGCCACTAATGCCAACGGCCCGATGATTGGGTCGAGCCATCTGAATGCCGATCAGGGCGGGCAGGCTGAAACCCATAGTACCGAGATGACTGCTGACAATGACCGGCTGCTGATGAGCTAATTGCAGATAACGGGCAGCCCAGACCGTATGCGCACCGGTATCGAGTACCAGCATGGACGTTTCATCTAAAAATCGGTTCAGCCTGGTCAGGAAATAAGCCGGGTGGACATAGTTGGAATTTCCCCCGTTCGTGTTCAGTTCGGCTACTTCCTGCAAGTGGACCTGCCTGCTGGTAAACGAATCCATCAGCAACGGGTTCATCGCCTGTCGAACACCTACCCGATAGGCCAGGCGTTCGGCGATGGTTTCCAGAGGTCCTACCAGCGTGCGGGTTCGGCGGTATTCCAGGCTGATTGTGTTGAAGCCCGCTTCGCATTGAATCAGCTTCCGGCGTTGCGCGTTGTCGGCGTCGGTCAGAAAGGGCTTCAACGTGTCTACGCCAAAAGCCAATATCGCGTCGGCCTGCCGGATAATCTGTTTGGTGCTTTCCACGCCGGGCAACCCGAAAATGCCCAGAACCCCCAGCGTATGCGCATGGGTTTCATCGACGATTCCTTTTCCATCCAGGCTGGTAATGATTGGGGCACCCAGCTTTTCGGCTAATTGCGTAATAGAAGCTCCGCAGCCAACGGCCCGCCGACCCACAACAATCACGACCTGATGGCTATTCATGAGTTCATCGGCTACAAGATTGAACGCTTCTTCCGGGGGCGGCATCAGCCGGAGCGGACGCGGCAGATAATCTACGTCAATGGCAAACAAAGAATCATCATCCGCTATCTGAGCGTTCAGCACGTCCGACGAGAGCGCCAGATGAGCCGTTTGCTGATTTTGCCAGGCGAAACCCACCGAGTTACGCAGCAGCGGCACCAGTTGACGCGGGTGTACACAACTGTTACTCATCGGTAAGACAGTCGACAGAAGCTGCGCCTGGTTGATGTCCTGAAACTCGGAATGACCCTGGTTATAGGTTGGCACAAGACCTGTCAGAGCCAGTACCGGGGCTCGGTCCAGCTGCGCATCGACCAGACCGCAGATGAAGTTGGCCGAACCCGGACCGGAGGTCGCCATGCATACAGTGAGTTCACCCGTCAGGCGGGCCTGGGCCGAAGCGGCCATAGCGGCTGCGTTTTCGTGCCGCATCAGTACCCACTCAATATCCGACTGGCGTTCCAGGGCGGCCATGAACGGCAAAATGGGTGTGCCGGGGTAACCAAATACCTGACGAACGCCCACGGCTTTTAAAAACCTGACAATGTAATCCGATACATTCATAACGAGCTGAATTTGAATTGTTAACACTAGCGACTGCCCATCCACCAAATCTATTTTAGTAAAGAAACAGGGTGTTTCCCAACTGGGTACCCACAGTTCAGAAAAATCGTATCGCCTGACCGACTGTGTTGTTAGGCCAGCTCGCCAGCGTAACAACCCGCTCAACCTGCACCGTAGCGCTGGGGACCTGACCCATCAGCCGGCTCATCTCGCCGAGGAAGCTGCCGCTGCTAATCTGGGCGACGGTTGAAGCCGGTCAGTGAATAGGAGCATAGGCATGAAGCCGTTGAACGAACTTATCGCTTTCCGATGATCGGACGTTGAGCAGGGATTGGGGCAGGCTCAGTAGCAACGAGCTGACGTCCTGTAGGCGCATCCGTAGATCAGGACGGTAGGAATCTACCTGGGAAATGATACCCCGGCAATTGGAGGCTCCACAGCGGCACTGGAACGTTTCGAAATGGCCGTAATAACTGTAATAATCCTCAACAATCTCTTCGTCAGGCTCAATGGTCCGTAAAGCAACACTGATGTTATCAAAATCCAGAATTCCCGTTGAGTTCGGCGCGCAGGAATGATTAACGTATTTGCCTTCGTCCCAGGGAATAATCACCCGGTTCTCGTAATCCAGGTAGCTATAAATGTCAAGTTTCCGGCGCTGGAATTCGTCCATTGACAAATAATCGACGAGCGGGATTTTAACGTCAAGGTCGTCGATTATCCAGAGAATCGTTCCTCGTTCCAGCCGTCGTTTGGCGAACAGACCTAATCCTTTTGGGGTGTGTTTAACGTAGGTATCAAAATGAATCATACGCTGATTCGAGTAAACGTTTACGTAGCAGAAAGAGTGTCTGGTAAGCAGTTGTCATTAAAATAGTAGGGAAACTAACCGGATCAGGTTGAGTACGTAATCTATCCCGGGCAATTCAGGTAAGCTTCGAATCCTGAAGCATTATTCAAGCGTAACTATCAGACCTTTATTCTAGAACAGCGCCGGAACCGGCTATCTACACACTTTATTTACAGCGCAAAATTCTTTGATCCGAAAGGCAGAAATTGATTGAAATCACACTGTTTCGGACAGGATTCTCTCATTTTTATAGCAATTTATATTTTTTGTACAGTTAACCTCAATAAATTGAGCCAATGTCATCTTTATTCGCTTCAGGTTCAGCAACCTGCTCAGTATCTGGCTGATGGGCTTGGCGTTTGGGGCAGCGGAACCAGTCTTTAAGCAAAAGACACCGGCGTCGACATGGTTGGAGGCCCGATAAACTTTTCTGGCTGGCTACGAAGAACGACCTCTACCGGCTCAATCCCCGTCCGCCAGATTCAGCACTTCACCTGCAACGTCTGGCAGACCAGCTCGCTGGGGGTTAATGCCATCACGGTCGTCCAGGTCCGGGCCAACGGCGATGCGTGTAGGGGTTAACCAACGAATTAAACACCTCTGGTCAGCATCCGGACAGGTGGGCCGAATCCACTGGCCGTGCCCACTCCGCCGGGAAAATTGTCAGTCTTTGTATCAGTCCCGAAAACAAACCGAAGTTCAGTCGGCTGTGGGTGAATGCGGGTCTAGTGTTTCAGGAGGATTGCGACTACACTCTTCGCCGAATTGAAAGGGATTCGGCGAAGAGTAGCCAGACTTTAAGCCTGCCCATTATCTTCGCGTTCGGGGGAATCATAAATTCAATATCCTATTCGATTTTTAGCGTTCATGACTGACCGGTTTCAGAATCAGGTAGCCATTATTACGGGTGGTGCAGATGGCATCGGCAAAGGCGTCGCCAAACGGCTGGCTGCCGAAGGCGCCACCGTCGTTTTATTTGACATCAATGAGAACCTGCTCCAGCAGACGGTGGCTGAGTTTAACGCGCAGGGCCATACCGTAACGGGTCAGGTTGTCGACATTGCGCAGGAAAGACCCGTGAGAGAGGCCGTCGAAAACGTAGCCGAAACGTTTGGCCGGCTGGATATTATGGTCAACGCAGCGGGTATCGTGGGGCCGTCCAGTACCCGGATCACCGACTACAGTGTCGAAGAGTACGACCGGGTGTATGCCATTAATCTGCGGGGATCGTTTCTGATGACCAAGTACGCGGTAGACGTCATGGAACGAAATAACTACGGCCGAATCCTGCTGCTGGCGTCGATTGCCGGTAAGGAAGGCAACCCGTTCATGGCGGGTTATTCGTCGATGAAAGCCGGGGTGATCGGGCTGGTTAAAGGTATCGGCAAAGAATACGCCGAAACCGGCATTACGGTAAACGGACTGGCTCCGGCGGTGATCAAAACGGCCATGAACGAGAATACCGCGCCCGAGCAACTGGCTTATATGACCGCCAAAATCCCCATGAAACGCCTGGGTACCGTCAACGAAGTGGCCGCGATGGCAGCCTGGATCGTCTCGGCCGAAGCCAGCTTCACGACCGGTTTTGTGTTCGATCTGTCGGGTGGGCGCGCTACGTACTGATGGCTCCGGAGCTTATTCGTTAGCCGAGAGCAGCGCACGTTCCTGCTCGTTATCGGGTACGGGTGCGCGCTCAATCTTACCAACCAGGAAAATATACGAGCAGGCACCGATCAGGCCGAGGGCACCGATAAATATGAGCGCTGGTTTGAAATCGCCCCCGCGTGCCAGATAACCGATTACGATTGGCACCACAATGGAGGCCAGGTTGCCCATAAAATTGAAGACGCCACCCGTAAGGCCAATCAAGTGCTTGGGCGACAGAATGGAAACAAATACCCACGAAATCAAGGCCATACCAGACCCGAAGAAGGCGAGGGCCATGAAGAAGATAATCATGGTGGTATCATTGCTGTAGTTGGCGCCAATGATGCTTACCGACAGCAGCAGACCAATAATGATAGGCGTTTTGCGGGCCATACCAACCGACCGGCCTTTCTTCACCAGATTGTCGGATAAAAAGCCGGACAGCAGCAGACCGGCGCAGGCCGCCAGAAAGGGTACGGAAGCCAGGTAGCCGGATTTGATGAAGTCCAGCCCCCGGTACTGCACCAGATAGGTCGGAAACCAGGTCAGGAAAAACCAGAGCGTAGCGTTGACCGCAAACTGCCCGATGTACACGCCCCAGAGCGTGCGGCTGGAAAACACCTGTTTGAAATTACCCCAGCTCCATACGGAGGTATGACTGGTGGCGGTTTTCTTGCGGACCAGGCCGCCCCCCTGTTCAATATACTCTAGTTCGGCCTGATTGACACGCGGATGATCGAGCGGGTCGCGGTAAAACAAATACCAGATTACGCCCCAGACCAGACCGACCAGGCCGGTGGTGATAAACAGTCCTTTCCAGCCGGCGTAGAACTGAATTGTAACGAGAACAGGGGTCAGGAAGGCCAGCCCAATGAACTGCCCCGATACGTACAGCGCAATGGCCGACGCCCGCTCATGGTCGGGAAACCAGCTCGTTACGATGCGGTTGTTGATCGGGTAGGAGGGCGCTTCAAAAGCCCCCGTAGCCAGACGCAGCGCGAACAGGCTGGCAAATCCCCGGGCAAAGCCCTGAAACAGCGTGGCCAGTGACCAGGTAATTAAACAGAAAGCATAGAGTATGCGCGGACCAAAGCGGTCGGCAATCAGACCGCCGGGAATCTGCAGAAACGCATACGTCCAGCCAAACGCGGAGAAAATAAGCCCCAGCTGAACCGATGACAAGTGCAGGTCTTTGCTGAAAGTAGCCGCAGCTACCGAAATATTGCTGCGGTCGAGGTAGTTGATCACTACGTTGATGAACACGAGCGCCAGCATCCCGTAGCGTACCCGAGTTTTCTTGTCTCCGCGATTTACTGGTTCCATACGGTAAAGGTTTAGGAAAGGTCGTTCGATTAGAGGCTGGGATTATTTTGCGGTCCAGCCACCATCCACAGTCAGCATTGAGCCAACCATGTAGGTGGCGGCTTCGCTGGCCAGGAAAATAGCGGCCCCCTGAATTTCCCGCAGTTCCCCCCAGCGCCCAAGGGCGGTTGCACCCACAATGAATTTTTTCGATTCTTCGCTGTCGGCGATGGGGGCGTTCATCTCGGTCAGGAACGGGCCGGGGCAAATGGCGTTCACGTTGATGTGGAACGGAGCCAGTTCCAGCGCCAGCGCACGGGTCATCTGAACAACGGCGCCCTTGCTGGCGGTGTACGGCGTGCGGTTGGCCAGACCAACCAGCCCGAGCGTACTGGCCAGGTTGATGATGCTCCCCCGTCCGGCGGCTTTCATGTGGGGGGTTACAGCCCGGCAACACAGCCAGGTTCCTTCTACGTTCACGGCCAGAACCTTCCGGAAATCGTCCGGGCTAACCTCATTAATGGCGCCCCGGATGTTAATGCCGGCGCTGTTGATCAGAATGTCAATCTGCCCGAACGCGTCCATGGCTGCTTTCGCCATGGCTTCGGTCTGTGCCTGATCGGTAATGTCAGCCGCGAAGGAAAGAGCCTTTACGTTGTATTCCTGACTCAGCTCCTGGGCGGCCTGAGCGCCTTCTTCGGCATTTCGATTAACCAGCATTACGTTCGCACCGGCCGAAGCCAGCCCGGCCGCCATCGCTAAACCAAGACCTTTTGACCCGCCTGTAATAATGGCTGATTTGCCGCTAAGGTCGAATTGTTTAATTCCGGGAAGTGTTTCCTGACTCATGAGGGGTTTTCGACTGACGCTTGTTATTTAAGGGTTAATTTGTCCTTGCTGTAGGCAAGGCAGGAAAGAATGTTCTGCTCTTCGGCCGCCAGCCGTTCTTCGGCGTTTAACTGCGATACGCGCGGAAGGGGTGTAGCGGGTTTGTGCTGCCTGACCATGCGCAGCGTGCGGGCCAGTTCCTTACCGGAGACGTCCTGAAACGTGGCCCAGTAATCTGTCTTCAGGCAGGGGATTTCCAGCGGATCGCGGGTAATCATTTCCAGGTTAAACGTAACGGCCGGGTTATGCTGCTTGCAGAGAGCAATAATCTTTGGCAGGTCCAGAATGCCCTGACCCAGCGGGACTTCGGACAGTAGGAAGCCGTCGGGATACTCTTCAACGGCCATGTCTTTGGCGTGAGTCGAAAAGACGTACGGCACCAGCGTCTGAACAACTTCCATTGGGTCTTCCAGCAGCGAAATGCTGTTGCCAAAGTCCAGCGTGGCACCGATCCATTCGCTGTTAATTTGTTTCAGCATAGCGGCCAGTTCGGTGGCCCGCCAGTCTTTGTGGTTCTCTACCGCCAGCTTGACTTTATGCTTACGCAGAACGGGTTCGGCCAGTTGCAGCGAGGTCATCGCGTTTTTCTTCAGTTCCTGAAAGGCTTCAGCCGAGTGGTAGGTTTCGTAGCGACGCCCGGCCGAGCAGACCGTCCTGAGCACCTGCGCACCGGCTTCCTTCGCGTTACGTACTTCCTGCTCAAAACGGGCTACATCACCGGCGTTTTTGGGTATACCGATGGAGCCTTCCAGATACAGCCCCGCTTTTTCCCGCGCATCCCGGACTTTTTTGGCGAAGTCGGTTGTCCAGCCGCCGACGACGGCCTGCACGCCCCCCGCACCAATCTGCTGGCAATGGTTGATCAGGTCGATGGCATTGGCAAAGCCGGGATATTGTTTGCTGTCGGCCTTTGAATTCCAGCGGCTCCCGTAGGAGTGAACCACCACGCCCATCGGCGTTTCCTTCAGGAAGTTAGGAAGCGAGGGGAACGATAAGGCTATGGCACCGATGGCTGTTTTCTGTAAAAAGCCTCGTCTGTCCATCTGCATCGGCGCTGCGTCTGCCTGCGTTTGATGTTGGTTACCGTCCATTGGATTCGTTAAGGGTTTAGGAATAATTATTTCCCGGTTGTTGCTTTGGCTTCCAGGATATACTTGTTCAGTTCTTTGGCCGTCCAGGGGACAACCCGTCCCTGCGACGTAACCCGGGTCATGCCAACGGTACGTCTGCCAATCGGACCTGCATTGTTGCCCCACTCGTTCCGGATATACATCAGAATGGCGGTGATAGCCCCATCGTCCATCGTCGAGTGGGCAGGCATGACCGGCAGAATATCGGGTGCGTTATAGGTTTTGCCGGCCACATCAACGGGGCCTTCCATACCGTGCAGAACGATCAGGGCCAGCCGCTTCTCGTCGCCCAGTACCCAGTCGGACCCGATCAGCGGGGGCGCAAACCGATTCAGGCCGGCTCCGTCAGTTCCATGGCAGCCGGAGCAGGTAGAGAGATACTGCTGCCGCCCGATGGCGAACAGCTTTTGTTCTTCTTCGTTCAGCAGAACTTTCTGCTGGGTGCTGGCCTGCTGGTCAACCGTATGGCCCGGCCATTCAAACAAAGACGCCAGAGCCTGTTGCCGCGCCGGGATAATGTTCGGGTTTGCCTGGGTCAGGATGCCGGGGGCGGCCGAAAGCTTGATCGGCTTCAGCTTGCCGGTTTGTCCCTGAATCGCCATGCCGGTGAGGATTGTCTTTTCCTGCCAGCCCAGCGCTTCTTTCTTATTGTCCAGCAGCGTCAGGAGAGCCGTTAGTTCGGCGGGGTCCCGCTTCCGGACAATAGAGGTGGTGAGCATTTCCAGGAAAATTTCTTTGGCTGGCACCTGCGCCTGCCAGCGGGGTGATTTGAGCAGATTCTGCAAAAAAGCAAACTCCTGATCCTGCAGGCTGCTCATGACCGCATCGCGGATGAGCGGAGAGTCGCCGTGGCGTTCGGCAATACCCGCCAGCAACTGATGGGAAGCGGTTTGGTCAAGAGCCTGCGCCGTGAGGGCAATCTGTAGAACCTGTTCAATGGGCGCTTTCTCCCAGTCGTTAAGCAGGCTCTGTTCCAGTTTGGCCCGACTGGCTTTGTCGGTTCGGACAATGGGTTCCAGTAACCGCAGGGCAGTGGTGCGAACGAGCGGATTCGCGTCCGATACCAGTGGCAGCAGCATATCAGGGTTGCTCAGCTTCAGGCCATCCAGCGTCCACAGCGCCTGAAACCGGCCTAGCGGGTTGTCGCCTTTTACGGCCAGATTGGTCAGCGCCTTGGCGACGGATTTATCGTTACGCTCAACCAGCAGCTTTTGCGCCATATCCCGGTACCAGCCGTCGGCGTTGGACAGGTAGCCAACCAGATCGGCCGACGAGGCATTGGACAGTTTCCGAACTTTCGTCGGTTTCCAGTTTTCGGGCACAATCCGCCAGATACGGCCCCGGTTAATTGGCATGACGAGGTCACGCTTGATGGTCTGGTCTTTCAGGTAAGGCGTTACGTAAGCCGCGTGCTGAATCAGCCCCCGGTACATATCGGCGACGTAAAGCGCTCCGTCGGGGCCCGTAGCCAGATGCACGGGCCGGAAGCGCTCGTCCGTTGAAGCAAAAAATTCCTTGCCCGGATGCGGGTCGGCAGCCGTCAGCATCAGCCCCTGATCGGCGACCACATTCCGTTTAACCAGGTTCCCGGCGGGTTCGCAGACGAAAGCGTTGCCATAATAAGCGGCAGGCAGGGCTCTTCCCCGGTAGAAAAGCGGAGAGCAGGCGGCCGTAAATTCCTGCAGATGCCCTTCTTTATCCAGCGTGCCCGGTATGTAGCCCCGGTTGACGGCCGGATTGGGCCGGATGGGATAAACGCGCCGGTCTACGGTCAGGCCATGGTCAATGCCCGTGGTGGGCTTGTGATTTTTATTGCGCGACAGGTAATTGGGCGGAACCAGGTCGGCGTGGAGCTGCGACCAGTTGTAGTTGTAGTACAGCCGGCCTTCGTCGTCGTGACTGATGCCCCACTGCCCCCGAAACTCGGTCGAGTCGCGCTGCCAGCCACCATCGACCAGGCGATACCGAAACCGGGACTTGGCGTTATAGTACCAGTTGTCCATACTGCGCCAGAGGCCATTGCCGGAATGTTCGGGTAGGCCGCTGCCGGCGTAATCCTTATCAATCAGCGTTTTGCTATCAGCTTTGAGGTCGCCGTTCTTGTCTTTGGTCTCCCATAGCGCGCCGTTTTCAACGACCAGCGCGCCACCCGGAATCAGGGCAATGGCCCGGGGCATGACCAGACTGTCGAGATAGACGGTGCTGACGTCCATCTGCCCATCGCCGTTTTTATCTTCCAGCACCGATACCCGACCGACGGGCTTGTCCTCACCCTCGCCATTGACAGTGGGCATAAAACCGCGCATCTCGACTACCCAGAGCCGGCCGTTTTCATCGAAGGTCATGACAACCGGGTCCTGAACCATCGGCTCGGCCGCAACGAGCTGCACCTTCAGGCCCGGCTCAATCTGAAACGTAGCTAATTCTTCGGCGGGTGTGCGGGCGGGAGAGGAACCTTCGCCCAGGGTAAGGCCGGGGCTGGCTTTAAAACTGAGCAAACCCGAAATGGCTGCACCGAGCAGGCAGACTAACAGGCAAATAGAATAAACGGGCTTAAACATGAGGCCTAATTTAACAGTCTTAATAAACGATAACCGTCCCCGGTATCGACCCGTGGGTCATAGCCAGGTCGTTCTCGTTAAGTAAGGGTTTCTACGAACCAATACCGGGTTAGTAGCTCCCGCTATAGTAAAGTCTGTTCGTATTGCCAATTACTGCTATACGTTCCCGAATTTTATAAGAGACATGGCCGGCCTGTAGGGTGGTAAACCTTACCAATGAACTCTCCTGATGCCGGGGATTGGAAATACGGACAAAAGGCCGGAGACGGGTTCGAATTACTGAACCAGTTGGGCAAACAGGCGGCTGAGGGTTTCGCCCGCATCCGTACAGAGGCCGGGGTGTATGGCTGAAGTTTGGACAATGGTGCTGCGGGCGGCCGTAAGCCAGCGAAATCGCGCGGCTATCGGCAACTGGCCGATGACGCCACCTTCGGCCCGGCCCGCGCAGATGCGCCTGAACGCGCCAAGGCGCTCCTCCAGTTCCGGCAGGTTGATCGGTGCGTAGAAAGCACGCAGTCGTTCTTCGGGTAGCTCGTAAAGGGTTTTCAGGAAGCCTTGCGCGGGGCAATACAGAATCACGCCGACATTGAGAAATTCTTCCCGTTCTACGCGGGGCACGACGCGAATGACGGCGTACTCAAACAAGTGCTTTTCTGGCATACTGCGCTTCCTTCACAAAAAGCTCGGACGTGGCGAGCCGAGTCTCTAAAAATTGACGATAAATCTGGCGCTGTTCACTGGGCGATTCGGCGAACGACTCATCCGCCAGCCACTCGTCGGGAATCAGTGCGACAATGGCCGCAATACGTTCGGGGGTGAGAATCTGGCGGAATTCGGCATCGACGGCTTCGAGTTCAGTGGCCCTGGGTAGCAAAACATGGTCTTTAATCGGACCAAACGGCCGCCGGGCCTGCTCTTCCCAGTTCTGACCCGAATGATGAAAATAAAGCGATGCGCCGTGATCAATTAGCCACAGTTCCTTATGCCAGATAAGCATGTTCGTGTTGCGCGGGGTACGGTCCACGTTCGTGACGAAGCAGTCCAGCCACACAATCTGCGAAGCCAGCCGGGCATCGACGGGGTTTATCAGCGCATCGAACGTAATCGCACCGGACAGATAGTGCAGCCCCAGGTTTAGTCCTTCGCTGGTTCGGAGCAGATCCTGAATTTCTTCGTCCGGTTCAGAGCGGCCAAAGGCGGAGTCAAGGGTGGCGAAAACAATTTCGGGCACGCGCAAACCGAGCGTCCGGGCAATCTCTCCGGCAATCAGTTCGGCGATTAGGGCCTTTACGCCCTGCCCGGCACCGCGAAACTTCAACACGTATAAAAACTCGTCGTCGGCCTCCACAATCGCCGGTAGAGAACCGCCTTCGCGCAACGGGGTGACGTAACGCATCACGTGGACGGTTCGGAGTTGGGGTTCGCTATAGGGCACAGGGATATGAATTCAAACGTCAGTTGGCCGGTAACTGTCGGCACAAAGATATAACGCGGCCCAGCGCAGGCTTTCCCGAAAACAGATCAAAATTTAAGCAGGCAGTCTCGAAAGGAGGTTAGGTTCAACTCTTAGTTGAGCAGCGCCATGACGTTGTCATCGCCCATGACGGCGTTGGCAGGCCGGGGCCGGTCGGTCGTGAAAACCCGCAGGGCTGCTGGTTCCAGGATGGTATTGCGGCTCTCGTCGGGCTGATCGTTTACGAAGGCCCGGCTCACATCCAGCTTCAGGTGATTAGCCAGAAACCGATAGGCAGCCGCCCGTTTGCTGGGGCCGTAGTCGTGGCCTTCGGCGGGCAGATGGACGTTCTGGACCTTATTTTCGGCTCCGTAGAACCCATACACCCGCTGCACAAATGGAAACTCGACGCTTGGCGTGTTTTTTGTCCAGTCCTTTCCGTCGGAAATCAGCAGGAGCGGCCGGGGTGCGGCCAGGGCGGCTATCTCGGCGTTATTGGTTTCATGCGTGGGGCGTTTGTGGATCGGCATGCCGCTTTCGCAGGTGCAGCCGCCGAAAAAGTGCGCCGATACCATAACGGTCGGTACGGCTACCGTTACGCGGGGATCGAGGGCCGTCAGCAGAAACGTCTGCGTTCCTCCGCCCGACTCGCCCGTTACGCCGACGCGGCTGGCATCGGCCTGGGGCAGGCTCAGCAGAAAATCGAGCGCCCGCATACTGTTGAGCGTCTGAAGCTTAAGGGCTTTGGCGAGTTTATGGTCGCACTGCTTCGAGTCGCCATAACCGGGCATGTCGTAGGCGAACACCATGGCCCCCATGCGGGCCAGCGTGGCGCAGCGCTGCTGGGCCTGTTCCAGCGTCCGGCCTTCCAGCGTTGCTGAGTGACCGTGGGGACAAAGGATAACCGGTCGCTTGCCGGTCATGCTCAGCGGACTGTATAGGTTCCCCGTGACGTAAACGCCCGGCAGACTCTCAAACGCCACATTCTCGACCGTATAGCCGTCGAGCTTGCGCAGGCTGTGCCGGATGGGTTTCAGCGGGGCGAAGTCGGGCCGGTCGGGGAGTTCCATGCCCTCGCGGATGCCCTGCCGGATCAGGGCGGCTCGTTTTTCCCAGTCCGCGCGGTTCGTGTAGGTTTGGGCGGTTTCAGCCAGGCGCTGGGCACCTTCGGCTTCCGAAAAGTAAGCGCCCTGCCGCAGGTCGGGACGGCTGGCGTTGGGCTGGGCCAGGGTGGCGAGGGGCAGCCACAGGCAGAGGAGAGCGGAAAAAGCAGCGCGAGTATTCATGCATCTAAAAGCTGCTTAGCTACGCGATTCTACCGAATTGGTTGAGCGGCTTATTCAACCATCAGCGGAAGTGTCACCACAAACTGCCCGGCCTGCTCCTGCACAGTGGGTTCGTTATGGCCCATCACCCGGTATTTTGTCAGAATATTGTTTAAGCCCAGCCCGTTGGACTGAACCCGTACCGTCCGGCGCTGGAGGTTGTTGCTGACAACCAGATCGGCAGTATCAGTTGTCGTAATGTGGATGAACAGGGGCTTGTCGGGCAGGATGACATTGTGTTTGACGGCATTCTCAACCAGAAGCTGTAACGTCAGCGGAGGCAGTTGATACTGCTGGTAGTGGGGCGCTACATTCATGACCAGTTGAAGCGAGTCGCCGTGCCGGGTCTGTAACAGATGGCAGTAGGACCGGATGAATTCCAGTTCCGTCGCGAGCGACGTCAGGTTTTCCTCGTTTGCCCGCAGCAGGTAGCGATAAACCGAGCTCAACTCCTCGACAAATTCCTCAGCCTGCTGTGGATTTTCGCCAATCAGGGCCGACACTGAATTGAGGCTATTGAACAGAAAATGCGGGTTAACCTGATGCTGCAGCGATGAGAGCTGAGTTTGGAGGTTACTTTTTTCGAGTTCTTCCCGCTCTACGTAAGCCCGCTGCCACTCCCGCAGAATATACCCACCTTCGTAGATGACGTAATATACGAAATGATAGAAAAGCTGGATACCCAGCGTGCGGCTGAGTTCGACGGCGGTCCGGAAGTACAGAAACTGTCCGTCGATCAGGAAACGGGCCGAATGCCGCAGCAGCCAGGCAAAATTGGCCAGGATGGGTAGCAGAAGCAGTAGCACGAGCAATCGCTTCGGCGTGTTGGACAGGCCGGGAAGGTGCCGCTGAATCCGGAGCACCACCCAGCGGGCAATCTGCCAGCAGACCATTCCGGCCGTAAAGGCAATCAGATCGTTCTGGATGAGCGTTTTCAGCGGGAGAATAAAATACCAGTCGAGCCGGAAAAAGAACCCAACGAATGCATACAGAACGAAGGGGCCGATGATGCGCAGGGCAGTATCGTTAGACACGTTGATCATCGTTCATTCGGTTACAATCAGGTGGCTGGCTGTCAGGAGGGGCAGGCTAACCACGAACGAATCATCGGTTTCGCGGATGCCAATCGTCTGCCGCCCAATCAGGTTATACTTGGCCGCAATATTCGCCAGCCCGACCTGATTGGAGGCAACCTTTGTTTGTTTACGCTGGAGGTTGTTCTGCACAACCAGCCGCTCGTTATCCACCCGCAGCAGAATCCGCAGGGGCTGCTCCGGCAACACGATGTTGTGCTTCACGGCGTTTTCGATCAGCACCTGGAGCGTAAGCGGGGGTAACTGATAATCCAGATAACTTGCGGGCACGTCGTTCTGCAGTTCAATGCCGCTACCATAACGGGTTTTCATCAGGTGAAAATACGATTCTGCAAACGTCAGCTCGTCGCGCAGGGTGGTCATTTCCTGCTGGTTACTGCGTAATAAATAGCGGTAAACACTGCTGATCTCATCCACAAAGGTTTCGGCCTGGCGCGGGTTTTCGCTGATGAGCGCCGTGAGAATATTCAGACTGTTGAACAGAAAATGCGGGTTGATCTGGTTCTTGAGCGAGTCGAGCTGAGTTTGCAGCGCGGCTTTTTTTAAAGCTTCCTTCTGCGCGTAGGTTTCTTTCCACTGCTGCATACTGTAAAGCCCTTCGTAAATGACGAAGTAAACCAGGTGGTAGAATAACTGAATACCAATTGAATAGGTATAATCGGAAAGCTTGAAACGGCCAAACTCCGACTCTCCCGCGGCTATTCGAAACAGTAGCCGCACAAACCAGGAAAGATTGACCAGAAAGGGGAGGGCCACCAGCAGCCACCGGATGCGAACCCGGGTATTCAGCAAACCGGGATACCGTCGTTGCAGCCGCCTGACAAGCCAGCGCGACAGCTCCCAGAAGATATACCCGGCAGTCAGGCCAATCAGGTCCGATTTAAGGATGCTTATCCAGGGTAAATCAAAATACCAGTCCAGCCGGAAGAACGTGGTTCCTACCAGAAACAGCACCAGGGGGCCAAATAGCCTGAGTTTTGTTTCGCTGAACGTCATGTGAAATCTTCCGTAGAATAGCCTGTAAATAGGCGCTGCCGCAAACAAACTTAAAAATTTTTCGGCAGCCACGAAGAAATTACTAGTCGGCGCTGCCAAACCAGTTAGGCCGGATTATTTAGCAGGTTGATGCCGGTGATGATTTATAATTAGCTGTCGCCCCAGCTTTTTGCCGAACCGGCTGCATTTGACGCAGCCGGGCTCCTTAGGGACGGCGTGTTTATCTTGGGTTTCTGATTTCGGGAGGTACTAAAAAGCCGTGGGGCCAGATGAAAAGCTCATCTGGCCCCACGGCCTGTTCGGAATCAACGTAGTCTACCGGAAGCCATGCTGCTCCAGATGCCGGGCGTCTTCTTCGTCGCGTGGGCTTACGCCCATCACGATACCACCCTGTTTAATTCCTTCTTCGTATTCTTTGGCCCGGTCGTCGGGAATGCCTGAGCCGACCAGCGCACCGATCAAACCGCCCGTAAGGCCACCCGCGCCGGCACCCGCCAGACCTGCAGCCAATGGACCGGCCACAACCAGACCCAGACCAGGAAGAATCAGGTTTGTACCAATGGCCGCAATAGCTGCTGCTACGGCTCCAATGGTACCACCAATAGCCGAGCCAACGCCTGCTTTTTCCATGGCTTTGTTACCAAGGTCGGTATCCGTATCATCGTCATGGCGTTGAACAAAATGCTTGTCCCGCGTTTCGTCAGACATCAGCAAATTAATGTCGCTGTCCGAATAACCCCGTTCGCGAAGGGTAGAATAGCCCTGTTCTGCACTGTCGCGATCGTTGTACATGGTCGTCACCATCCGATTAGGCTGACTGGCTGTTGATGGGTTTGTTGAGGATTGGTTAGTGTAATCCGCCATTGTTTTGTGGTTTTGTTGTACGTATAAGTATTTATACTACCAGCTTAACAGGCAGTCATAGCTATTGTTCACTATTACCGAGGCACTGGTATTATTGTTTTAAAAGGAATTATCAGGTGCCGATAATATACCGGTCTGGTTATGGGTAGGCCGGGACTGATTCATTCGCACCGTCAGCGGCCTTTATCCCTACCGGCGTTACGTTCGGGTGGATACGGTTTATCCGGAAATAGTCACTGATCACTGCCTGTTTCTTACAGTTCATACCGATCACACCCGGATTCCGCGCGGTAGGCGTCTACTTTTATTGACAGGTACGCAACGCTGACGCAGGCGTTGGCTCTGATCAACCCGAGACGAAATCTTCATTATGGAAACCTTACTCTTACCCGACTTTACTTACCGACGTGCCGTTCCTGTCGCTACAATCGAATACCTGGAAGCCGTTGGTAACTATACTACCGTACATCTGATTGGCCAGAAGCCCATGCTGGTGGCCGTTACACTCAAACGCTTTGCCGAGCGCCTGCCCGATTTTCTGCGGATCCATAAAGGCATACTGGTTAATCCGGCGCATATTGTTGCCTACAGAACCCGCTACGTGCCAACGCCGTTTGTTCGGCTCTCGCAGGACCGGCGGCTGCCAATTTCACGTCGGCAGGTGTCGCAGTTACGGCCGAGGCTGGCTTCGTTTCCGCTCTGCACAAACTAAGTTCGTTGCTTAAGACCTAATGGATCGGTTTGCTGTTCCTGGCTTTTGAGACTCCGAACCCAATATCTTCTTTTCGACTTGCCCGGCTGGCTGCCTACCTGAATTCACAGAACGATGAATCGGGTGGGGCCAGCCTTATTTGTGTTTTGCGCGTGCGCTCCTTGTCTTTCTGTCGGCCTCTATGAGGAGGAAGTCAGGAAAAAGTCCTTCTTTGCACAGATCTGAAATCCATTACAAACAGAAAACAAAACAACTAGACAGATTACGGGCAATGCAGGCAATATTAGGTATCATTTACCACACCATCGGTGGAGGTTTCTCGGGTAGTTTCTACATGCCCTTTAACAAAGTTCGGGGTTGGTCCTGGGAGAGCTACTGGATTGTTGGCGGGCTGTTTTCCTGGCTTCTTGTGCCGCCCTTAGCCGCTTACCTGACCATCCCCGATTTCCCTAGCATCATTGCCTCTGCCGACTTCAGCATTAAATCCATTACGTTCCTGATGGGCCTGCTGTGGGGTATCGGCGGCCTGACCTATGGACTGGGGGTGCGCTACCTGGGTATGTCCCTGGGCAACTCCGTCGTACTAGGATTCAGTTCGGCCTTTGGTGCGCTCGTACCGCCGATCTATTACAACTTTAATCCCGTCGAGGGGAAAGCGTCGTTTACCGATATGCTGGGTACCTCGGGCGGGCAGCTGGTGCTGCTGGGTGTACTCGTGTGCCTGGTTGGAATCGCCATTTCCGGCCGGGCCGGCATGATGAAAGAAGGGGAGCTTTCCGAAGAAGATAAGAAAGCATCGGTCAAGGAGTTCAGCCTAATAAAAGGGCTGGTCATCGCCGTTATCTCGGGGATTCTGAGTGCCTTCTTTAATTATGGTATTGAAGCGGGTAAGCCCCTGGCCGATCAGGCCGTTGAGCAGGGCAGCAATCCGCTGTTTCAGAACAATGTGACTTACGTAGTGCTTCTATGGGGTGGTCTGACGACCAACCTGTTATGGTGCATGTATCTGAACGCCAAAAACCGGACATTCGGCGACTATACCAACACCCATACGCCGATTGCTTCGAACATTATGTTTGCGGGTATTGCGGGTACGATGTGGTTTCTGCAGTTTTTCTTCTACGGTATGGGGGAAAGCAAGCTGGGCAACGGGGCTTCTTCCTGGATCACGCACATGGCCACGATTATCCTGACGGCCAATATCTGGGGCCTGTACCTGAAAGAGTGGTCGGGCGTGTCGCCCCGGACGTTTCGCACCTTTGTGGCCGGTATTGTCGTGATCCTGGTTTCGATTGTGTTAGTGGGAATTGGTAACGCGCTGTAACAGACGTCAATTGGCCGCGGCTATCAGTTAAGAAGATATATTCTCAGGCACAACCAGCGGTATATGGCTATTCCAGTTGGGGGTTAAGCCAGATACGTAAGCCCGTAGGTAGAAGGACACAGGTAAAAGCTACAGCAAAACGCCCCAAATCCACTGGATTTGGGGCGTTTGGACAACCTGTCCGGTAGGAAGTAGCGGGCTCGAACCGCTGACCTCTGCTCTGTCAAAGCAGCGCTCTGAACCAACTGAGCTAACCTCCTTTGTCCCCGAGAAAGCGTTAACGGCGGGTTTTGACAAACGGCGTCGCCAACGCCTTCCGGGGACTACAAACATACTACAAAACCTCTTCCGTTTGCAAGCGCGTGCTGTAGATTTTTTGCGAGGGAATCCGCCACAGCAGGATAAACCCGATGATAAACAGCACTAGCAGCGCCAGGACGCTGTTGCGCATACTGCCCGTAAATTGTTCAATCAACCCATAAACAAGGGTGCCAATGACAATCGACACCTTTTCGGTTACGTCATAGAAACTGAAATACGAGGCCGTGTCGTTGGTGGCCGGAATGAGCTTGGAATAGGTTGAGCGCGAGAGCGACTGAATCCCGCCCATCACCAGACCTACCACAGCCGCCAGCCCGAAGAACTGCGTCTGATTCTGGACGTAATACGCGCCGGTACAGATGCCAATCCAGATCACGACGGCAATCATCAGGGCATACGTATTGCCCAAGCGTTCGGACAGCCAGGAGAAGCCATAAGCGCCCGGAATGGCCACCAACTGAATCAGTAGGATCGTAATGATCAGGCTCTGGCCGGGCATTTTCAGCTCGTCGCTCCCGAAGATGGTCGCCACGTACATGACGGTCTGAACGGCCATATTGTACACGAAAAAGGCAACCAAAAACCGCTTGGCCAGCGGCCGCTCCTGCAGTTGGCCAAAGACCATCCGCAATTCGTTGAACCCGTTAAACAGGTAATTCCCCGTCGGGTTTCCGTTCCGGTTTCCCTCGGGCAGGCGACTGAACGGAATCTGCGCGAAACCAATCCACCATAGACCTACCGTCAGAAAGGCCAGACGCGAAGCCATTCCTTCGGAGATGTTGCCGAACCAGTCGCGTTTGAGGATCATCAGCAGGTTGACGACCATCAGCAGGACGCTGCCGATGTACCCCATCGAAAAGCCCCGTGCACTGACCCGGTCATACTGGTCTTCGGTGGCGATGTCGGGCAGGTAGGAGTTGTAAAAGACGATACTGCCGCTCCAGCCGATCAGGCTGAGCCAGAAGCAGATAACAGCAAACGTAGTGGTCTGCTGAGTGAAAAAATACAGAAGGCCGCAACTGATGGCTCCCGTATAGCAGAATACCTTCATAAAGGTTTTTTTACGGCCGCTGTAATCCGCAATGGCCGTACTGAACGGCGAGAGCAAGGCCGTAAACAGAAAAGCCGCCGAGATGGTGTAGGAAAAGAGCACCGAATTTTTGATCGGAAAGCCGAGGAAGTTAATCACCGGACCGCCCGCGTCATTAAGGGCGGTGGCGGAGAAATAGACCGGAAAGATGCTGGATACAATCACCAGCGAATGCACGGAGTTTGCCCAGTCATAGTACGTCCAGGCAGTGAGCGTACGAGGGTTGTTCTTCTGCATACAGAGCGAACGAGCGAAACGTAAACGAGTGAAACCGCGAACGGAAGAACGAATAGTTGAGCAAGGTACACCTCTCTTTTACTTATTCGCCTGTTCCCTTCGTAAAAAGTCAATGACGGCCCGCGTAAAGGCATGGTTTGAATCGCCGGCGACCATGTGGCCCGCTTCGGCAACGCTCACGCTCTGCACGTGCGGTACGGCATCCAGAAACTCGGCCATTACTTTCTCACTTACGACGTCGCTGATGCCACCCCGCACAATGAGCGTCGGAACAGTCAGGGCGCGGGCGGCCCGGTAGAGCCGCTCTTCATGGTGAATTTGGCGGTCGGGGGTTGTGGTTTGCCGCCAGAGGGCCAGCATGGCCGGGTCCCAGTGCCAGTAATAGCGTGGCTGACCATTGGGGTCGTTACGCAGCCGCAGGTTTTTTTCTAACCGGCTGTGGTCCGACGGACGCGGGCGGTGGGGGAGGTAAGCGGCTACGGCTTCGGCGGCTTCATCGAGGCTGGCAAACCCGCCCTGATTGCCGCTCATGAACGCAAAGATTCGTTCGATGCCTTTCTGTTCGGCGCGGGGAGCAATATCGACCAGCACAATGGCGGTGCAGATGGAATCGGTATGCGCAGGGCGTTCGCCTTCCGCGATCAGCGCCGTCATGCCGCCCATGGAGGCACCCACCAGCGCCGGTTTCTGGTTGAGTTGCGCGATGACGGCGCGGAGGTCGCTGGCTAAATAATCCAGATCGTAGTGATGCTCAGGCGACCAGTCGCTGTCGCCGTGCCCGCGGGCGTCGAGGGCGAGCGCATACCACCCGGCATCGGCCAGCAGCCGGGCCGTGTCGCCCCAGGAATGGCGGGTCTGTCCGCCACCGTGGAGGAGCAGGACGGGCAGATGGGCCGGATCGCCATAGGCGTCGGCCGTAATGAAATATCCCGATTCTGTTTCGAAGCGGAGGGTAGGCATGGACACAATGGCTGAACGCGTAAACGTGGAGAAGAGTACCGGCTCGTTACACGTTCGCCTGTTTCGTTAAACGACCGGCTCAAACTCCAGGTTTACGTCGGTGTCTTTACCGTCGACTGGTGCGCGCTGGCGCAGAATGAGCTTCGTGCGGTTCAGTTGAATAATTGGGAAGTTGCCTTTGAACCCCGATACGTCAACGTCGATGGACTGGTTGTCGGCGGCCAGTTTCCAGGTTCCTCCGTTCACAACCGAGTTGGCCTGTCGGGGGTCCAGCGCCCGAACGGTGCCGTTGGAGCGGAACTGCATGTTCAGATCGAACAGGACCTGCGTGGCGAGGTTCAGCCGGCTCCGGTTGATTTCCTGTCCATCGGGCGTCGTCACGCGCCTGGTCAGCCAGTTGTTGGCCACCAGTAATTCGGTCTGGGTGGAGGCATTCGGAGAGTCATCCTTGCAGCCCGCCAGGGAAGCGACCACCAGCAGGGCAAAAAACAGAAAACGGGACCGTTTCATAACCAGAGTAAACGTTAGTGTGAGAAATGTCGAGGTGAAAACGAAGTAGTCCGCCCAAATCGTTTAGCAACGAACCGGTTCGTTAGCAGGCGGCCAGACATGACAAACTACGTGTCGCGGGCAAAATTCTTTAGTTTTGGCGAAAATACAAGCTATGCGCGCTCGATTTGGCTTTTTCTTCCTGTGGATGACGGCTTTAGGGTTAAGTCAGTCGGTTCTGGCCCAGCAGCAATGCGCCGACCGGCTGACGTTTACGCCCGTCAGTCAGCCGAATCAGATCGAATGGAGCAAATTTCCCCAGTTTACGTTGCCGTTTCCGGTCGTCTTTGGCGGGCCGCGGCTGGGCGATGCCAACGGGAGTCCGCTGCGGCATGGCTTCAGTCATATCGTTCACGTGCAGGACAGCGAGTATGGTACGGTTGTTCCGTTTCGCCAGCGGGCTGTCGAATGGTCGGGCTTCGCCACGGGCCTGAGCCAGCCCTGGGAAACCATCGAAAGCCCCTGGGCCAATGACCTGAACGCCTACCGCGCCAAATGGGACCGTTTCCTGTCGGATCTGGCCGGAGGACAGAAGAACGCGGCCGGCCAGTACAATATCCAGACCAACCGGCTGGTGCTGGACATCGAGCGGATTCAGGAAACCGAAGCCCGGATTCTGCGGCTCAAGCTGGATACCCGCGTCCCCGAAGCCTACCGAAAACTGCCGGATGGTGAGTTTGTGGTGGCCTATAAAAACGCGATCCGGAATCTATACGCCGAAGGCTTGCGTTACGTCCGCCAGCACGCCGACCTGACCGGGGTGAGCGTCAGCAGCTACGCCGACACGCCTATTCTGAATACTTATCTGAATGTACCAACCTTTCCCTGGACCGACTGGACAACGAACCTGAGCCGGGTCAATTACCTGGTGAAAGATTCGACGGAGCGCGCAGTAGGCGGGCCGTTCTATGCGCAGTTAGACGCGCTGTCGCCGTCGGCTTACTATTATTACGATTACCCGAACCCGCTGGCGCAGGACTGTCTGGCGTATCTGCTGTTTCAGGTCGAAGCCAACCGGGCGTGGAGCACAAAGCCCGTTGTGCCGTGGGTCTGGCTGCGCTACCACGATAGTTCGGGCAATTACCCCAACTTCATCCAGCCGTTTATGGCTGAAGCCACCGCCATTTTCCCGTTCTTCTCCGGGGCGGCCGGTCTGTGGCTCTGGGACGATCAGAGTCTGTCGCGCACGCGCACCGACAATCACGCGGCCTACGAGCATTTTATCCACGGGTTGTACCGGCTGTCGCGCTTCGCCGATATGTTTCAGGCGCCCTATGAACTGGTTATCGAAACGCCCGCCCGCGACCTGATGGACAAGCAACTGCCCGTCTGGCGCGGGGTGGTCAAGAACAACACCATCCTGATTGCCGCCCAGAATCCCTATGCTGCCGAAGGCGCAAAGACAGAACTGGTCGTTCGGTACAGGAACTGGGGCCGCACCATCGAGCTGACGGGGCGGGAAGTATCCCTATGCCGGTATGAGATGGGAACCGTTACGGCCACGGAGCCGGTAGTGCCTGAGGTGCAGGTATTTCCCAATCCGGCGACAACGACCCTGACGATTTCTTTCGCCCGGAAGCCAACCGCAGCTACCGAATTGGTGTTACTCACTGCAGCCGGTCGGGTGGTTAGCCGAACGACGGTCGCAACGGCGAAGGAAACCCTGAACGTCGCCACGCTGCCTGCCGGACTCTATTTTCTGCGGATCACCAGCGAACGCGGAAGCCAAACTAAAAAAATAGTCATTAAGTAGTCATTGCCGGTCAGTTGTCGTAAAGACTATACAGGACAGTCAGGACTTTGTAATGACCTGCCAACGTTATGCCGAACCAACTCCAGTACGAAACCAGCCCGTATCTGCTCCAGCATGCTAACAACCCCGTTGACTGGTACCCCTGGGGCGAAGAGGCTCTGACCCGCGCCCGCGAGGAAGACAAGCCAATAATTGTCAGTATTGGCTATTCGGCCTGCCACTGGTGTCACGTCATGGAGCGCGAATCGTTCGAAAAGGAAGCCGTGGCGCGGGTCATGAACGAGAACTTCATCTGCATCAAGGTCGATCGGGAGGAGCGCCCCGACGTAGATGCTATCTATATGGAGGCCGTACAGGCGATGGGTGTGCAGGGAGGCTGGCCGCTGAACGTGTTCCTGATGCCCGATGCCAAACCCTTCTACGGCGTAACGTATCTGCCGCCCCAGAACTGGGTGAATCTGCTGGGGAATATCCGCGATGCCTTCGATGAGCACCGGGCCGACCTGGCGCAGTCGGCGGAAGGCTTTGCGACCGAACTGAACCTGAGCGACGCAGAACGGTACGGTCTGAAACCCGCTGATCCGCTGTTTGCGCCCGAAACGCTGGAGGTACTGTATCGTAAAATCGCCGTTAAGGCCGATGATGAAAAAGGTGGTATGCGCCGGGCGCCTAAGTTCCCGATGCCGAGCATCTGGCGGTTTCTGCTACGCTACTATGACGTAACAGGCAACGAAGCCGCCCTGCATCAGATTACGCTGACGCTCGACCGTATGGCCCTCGGCGGCATCTACGATCAGCTTGGCGGTGGGTTTGCCCGCTACTCGACCGATGCCGACTGGTTTGCCCCCCATTTCGAAAAGATGCTGTACGACAATGGGCAGCTGCTGGCGCTTTACGCCGAAGCGTATAGCCTGACCAGGCGGCCCTTATACAAACATGTCGTCTACCAGACAATTGCCTTCGCCCAGCGCGAACTGCTGAGTCCCGAAGGCGGCTTCTACTCGGCTCTCGATGCCGATAGCGAAGGGGTGGAAGGCAAGTTCTATACTTTCACCACCCCGGAATTGCGGCAGACGCTGGGTGAGGATTACGGCTGGTTTGCGGAATTGTATAATCTGACGGACGACGGCAACTGGGAACACGGACGTAATATTCTGCACCGGACCGAAACGGATGAAGCCTTCGCCGAACGGATGGGCTGGTCGGCGGCCGATCTGAACGTACGGCTCGATGCGACTCACACGCGACTGCTCCGGATACGTAACGAACGTATCCGGCCGGGGCTCGATGATAAAATTCTGTGTTCGTGGAACGGCCTGATGCTGAAAGGGCTGGCTACGGCATACCGCGTGTTTGGCGAACCGGAGTTTCTGACGCTGGCCCTGCGTAATGCGTTCTTCCTGCTGAAAAAAATGCGCGACGCCCGCAACGGTCGGCTGTGGCATACGTATAAGCTTGGCCGCGCCCGGCAGGCCGGATTCCTGGACGATTACGCGGCTGTGATCGACGGCCTGCTGGCGCTCTATCAGGCTACCTTTACCGAAAGCTGGCTGACCGAAGCCGATCAACTGATGCAGTACGTGCTGACCAATTTCGCCGATCCGGCCGAAGGTGCGGACGAGTCCGATCCCATGTTGTTTTTCACCGACAAAAACGGCGAAGAACTCATTGCCCGACGTAAGGAACTGTTCGACAACGTTGTTCCCGCGTCGAACTCGATGATGGCCGAGAATCTCTATACACTGAGTTTATTGCTGGAGCGGCCGGACTATGCCGAGCGGGCCGACCAGATGCTGGGACGAATCCAGCCGCTGGTGCAGCAGAACGCTGATTACCTGACCAACTGGGCCGCTCTGTTTGCACTGCGCGTACGGCCCACGGCCGAGATTGCCCTGGTTGGTCCAGAAGCCGAAGCGTTTCGGGCGGAGCTGGACCGGGAGTTTTACCCCAATAAAGTACTCTGCGGAACGACCGACAAAAGCGACCTGCCCCTGTTGCAGCAGCGCGGACCGATTAACGGGCAAACGGCTGTTTACGTCTGTTACAACCGGGCGTGTCAACTGCCCGTTACCAGCGTAGATGAGGTATGGCGGATGCTGCGGTGACGGGTCGGCTACTCACCCCAGGCGGTCAGGATTAACGTTCGGGAGCCGCCTTCGTCGCGGTGTTCGCCCAGGTAGACGCCCTGCCACGTTCCTAGATTCAGCCGTCCGTTCGTAATTGGGATCGTAACCGAGTGGCCCAGCAGAGCCGCTTTCAGATGCGCGGGCATATCGTCCGGGCCTTCAGAATTATGCTGGTAATAGGGGGCGTTTTCCGGTACGGTCCTGTTGAAGAACCGCTCAAAATCGCCCCGGACGGTTGGATCGGCATTTTCATTAATGGTGAGGCTGGCCGAGGTGTGCTGGATAAAGACGTGCAGGAGTCCGGTGCGTATCTGGCGAAGGTTGGCAAACTCCCGCTCAATTAGCCGGGTAATGAGATGGAAACCGCGCGGGTAGGCGGGCAGGCGAAGCGTGTGCTGAAACGTGGGCATGATTGTAGGACACTGTATACAGTTTATAACGTCGGGAATGAACCGGAGTTTTGGGGCCACGCAAGATAAACTTTTTGATTAATATGATAATTCTAATAAATAATAGAACTTAAATTTAGGACTAAGGAGAGCCGGAATGCAACCCTATTGAAACGGAACCTGTCTATTCTTCCGTGATGGATCCGCTGTCATGCTTATTACATTCCTAAACCCTTACTCCTATGTCTATCCGACACCTGCTCATTGGCCTGCTCCTGGCCGGGAGCCTTGCCGCCTGTTTCGATCATCGCGACCTGACCGTTACGCCCGGTTCATCGGCCAGCCGCTTGCGCGTCAAATCAATAACGATGGAGCTGCCGAATAACCTGGCCAAAGTCAGCCAGTTCCGGTACGATGCTCAGAACCGGCTCAGTTCAATCCTGACCTACCAGACGCCAGATAGCAGCATCTCCGAAATTGAGTACAGCAACTACCAGTACGATGCCCAAAATCGACTAACGCGGCTGCATCACGAGGCCGTTCTCTATCCCCGGGGTAGTCAACCGAATCGGGTTGAGCAGTACGATTACTTGTACAATACGGCGGGACAGGTATCCCAATTGACGCATAGTCCCGGCGAGCCAGGGTATGTTTTGGGGTTCAACTATAACAGCGCCGGTCAGTTGACGAGCAGTGGGCGTTTCTATTCGACGGGCGGGCTTCAGGTTCAGGGGCTGGATGTGTTTACCTTCTCCGGAAAAAACCTGACCGCCGACAGCAACCGAACTACTATTATCGCGAAAGGAGGTCCGGCTATCCCGAGTTCCGGCACGACCCGTTTTACCTATGACGATAAAGTGAATCCGTTCTACGGCGTGTACGTGATTCCAGCACCCTATCCGAATGGGTTCGTCAATCCCCGCTTTTCGCCCAGCGCCATTTATACGTATTTCGGGGGCATAGATAACGCGCTGAATCTTAGTCAGAACAATGTGTTGACCAGCGTACCGAACGGGGGAGGGCGAACCTTTACCTATCAGTACCAGTATAACGCGCAGAATCTACCTACCATGCGCATCAGGACAACGACCTACAGCCCGCCGAACAGTACCGTAGAGGTGGAGACCCTACGTTTCGAATATGAGTCGTATTAGGGGCTAACCGCTTATGCGTCCTGAGTTTTCACTTACGAATGCGCCCCAGGCTCCTTTTTTGGTCTTTTTGTTCGAAACCGTCGGCAGAGCATTCTCGTGGAAGTGGTGGCAGACGGCAATGGCCAGCGCATCGGTGGCATCGAAGAATTGCGGATTTAGTTCTTCCCGTAGCAGGTGGCTGACCATGTGCGACACCTGATCCTTCGAGGCATTGCCATTGCCCGTAACCGACTGCTTGATGCGCCGGGGGGCATATTCCACGATGGGAATATTCCGCGAGAGGGCAGCCGCCATCACCACGCCCTGCGCCCGGCCGAGCTTCAGCATGGCCTGTACGTTCTTGCCGAAGAACGGGTCTTCAATCGCCATCTCGTCGGGCTTGTACTCGTCAATCAGCCGCAGGATGGTTTCGTGGAGTTTCTGCAGCTTCAGTTGGTAGGTGCTATATTTGCTCAACTGAACAACGCCGTACTGCATCATGCTCATGACGCCCCCCTTCACCGAAATGATGCCGTAACCGGCAACCTGCGTGCCCGGGTCTACGCCGAGAATGATTTTCTCGGGAATGACGGCTGGTTTGGGAGGAATAATCATGAGAATGATGTTATGCGTTTCACAAAGTAACGTCTTCTTATACGTTTTGTCGCTGAAACCGTCTAAAAAAATACTTTTTTGGGTGAAAATGGCCGTTTTTGCCGCACTCGTTGCCTATATCGGCCACGTGTTGCGGCAACAGCGGTTTGATTGGGCCGTGGTGCAGCGTCAACTCCGCTCAGTTACGTATCCGGAGTTATGGGCCTCTGCACTGCTATTGCTCACGCCCATTAACTGGGGATTTGAAGCGCTCAAGTGGCAGATTCTGCTGCGTCGGGTGGAACCGACGGGTTTCTGGGGCGCTTACCGGGGGGTTCTGGCGGGGGTCTCGCTGGGTTTCGCCCTACCCGCACAACTGGGCGATACGGCCGGCCGGGTGCTGTCGCTGCGGTCGGGCGAACGGGGTGGGGCCATCGGCGCATCGCTGGTATCGGGCGGCATGCAGTTCTACGTGGCGCTGGTGTTCGGAACAATCGCCTGGGCGCATCACCTGACCATAGCACCGGAGCGCGACAATCTGGCGGGGCGCTGGCTGCTGCTGGGGCTGGCGGTTCTGTCGGCGGGTGGGGTAGCTTTCGGCCTGGTGCGCCATCGGCTGGTGCGCTGGCTGGAAATCCGGCCGGGGCTGAGTCGGTTTGCGTCGTACTGGAACGTGGCCGGGCAATACAACGACTCTGAAATCGGACTGGCTCTGTGCGCGGCTGCCCTGCGTTACCTTATTTTCTCAATACAATTTTATCTGGCCATGCGGCTCATCGGGATTGACCTGCCGGTAAGGATCTCGGCCTCGGGTATTGGGCTGGTGTTTCTGGTCAAAACGCTGACGCCCGCTTTTAATCTGCTGAGTGATCTGGGGGTTCGGGAAGCGGCCTCGCTGTGGGTATTCGCGCCCTTTGACGTACCGGCACCGGTGCTGCTGACGGCCACACTGACACTCTGGGTGGCCAATGTCCTGACGCCGGTGCTGGTGGGGTTGATCTGGGTCTGGAAATTGAAATGGTCAGTTCATGATCATTCGTAGTCACGCATCGCCACGTTTGCACCCCACGAATAATGACCACCCGTGACCACAACTAACGATTAATGACCTTATTCCTGCTGCTGATTGCGGGTCTGTACGCCTGCTTTACCCTGACGCTCTGGCTGACCTGGCTGCGTATGCCGCAGTTCTCACAGTCACCAAAATCGGCCACCGGTCCAACGCTGACAGTGATCATTCCCGTCCGGAACGAAGCCGGAAACATTGAAAATCTGCTCGATGATCTCAGTCGTCAGACCTATACCCACTTCGAAGTGATCGTGGCCGACGATTCCTCGACGGACGATACGCTGGGCATTGTGCAGCGATACGCCCGCGGGTCTTCGTTTCCGCTCATGGCCTTGCCCCTGATCGACCGGAACGCGGCCTCGCCCAAGAAGCGGGCTATTAGCCAGAGCATTGCCTACGCCACCAGCGACCTGATCGTAACGACCGACGGCGATTGCCGCCTGGGGCCGGACTGGCTGGCGACACTCGCGGCTTTTTACCAGCAGACCGGCGCTAAGCTGATTTCGGGGCCGGTTACGTTCACGGCCAATACACCCGCGCAGCACCGGCTTACCAACGCGCTGCAAACCGTGGAGTTTGCGAGTCTGATTGGGGCCGGGGCCTGCACGATGGCCCTTGACCGGCCCACGATGTGCAACGGCGCCAACCTGTGTTACGAACGGCTGGTGTTTGCCGAAGTGGGCGGGTTTGCGGGCGTCGATCACCTGGCGTCGGGCGACGACGAACTGCTGATGCATAAAATAGCCGCCCGGTATCCCGACGGGGTACGTTTTCTGAAAAGTCAGGCAGCCATTGTCCGAACGGAGCCGCACCGGTCCTGGATGGCCTTTTATAACCAGCGCAAACGCTGGGCGAGCAAGTGGCGGGCTTATGCCAACTGGTGGCCCACGCTGCTGGCGGTCTTTATTTTCCTGAGCAACATGACACCCGTCTTGGCAGTAATGTGCTGGTTGCTCAATTTTTTAAACGGAAATACGGCTTTGCTCGTTGTTGGGCTGAAGGTCGTGCCGGAGTTTTTGTTTTTACGACAGGTTCTTGTTTTTTTACAAAAAAAATCGTCGGTAGCCTTCATTCCACTGACGCAGTTGATCTACCCGTTCTACGTGGTTTTCTTCGGGCTGGCGGCTCAGCAGAAAGGCTACGACTGGAAAGGGCGGAAGTTAAGCTAACTCAGTTTGTTTAGGTTGTTCGCGGTTCGGCGTCATTTACGTCGTCGGCCAAAAACGACTATCTCCGACTCTCAAACGACAAACGACTTTGTCTTTCTTTCTGCATAAATCCAACTTCCTGCTCCGAACGGTCTATCCCGAGTTCTGGTGGAAGATTGACGATAGCGTTGAACCCACGATTTATCTGACGTTCGACGATGGTCCCATCCCCGACGTAACGGAGTTTGTGCTGGAGCAGCTCGACAAATACGCGGCTCAGGCTACGTTCTTCTGCATTGGCGACAATGTACGCAAGCACCGGGATATGCTCTATAAGGTGCTCGAAGCGGGGCATATGGTGGGCAACCATACGTTTAACCACCTAAACGGCTGGAAGACTGACGACGCGACCTATCTGGAAAATATCCAAGAATGTCAGCAGGAGCTGAACGTCGAAACCGACCTGTTTCGCCCGCCCTACGGCCGGATTAAGAAGACGCAAGTAGCCGAGGTCATCGAAAACTATTCGATTGTGATGTGGGACGTGCTGACGGGCGACTTCGACCGGAGCCTGCCCGCCGACGTCTGTCTGCGCAAAACAATTCAGTACACCGAACCCGGCTCGATTGTGGTCTTCCACGACAGTCTGAAAGCCTGGCCGACGATGCGCTACGTTCTGCCCCGGATGCTGGCGCATTTTGCCGAGCGGAATTTTAGTTTCCGCGCCGTTCCGCAGCCTATTTATGCCGGCTACTAACCCGCCTACGATTAGTATTCTGATTGCCGCCCGCAACGAAGAAGCCAATATTCTGGACTGTCTGCGGGCCATTTCTCAACTGAATTACCCGGCCCATGCCGTCGAAGTGCTGATCGGTAATGATCAGTCCACGGACGCGACCGGTCGGCTGGTAACTGAGTTCGCAGTCCGTCAACCGGGCGTTCGACTGGTGGACATTCTGACAACCTGGCCGGGCCTGCGGGGAAAAGTCAACGTTCTGGCTCAACTGGCCCGGCAGGCGCGGGGACAGTATCTGTTTTTTACCGATGCTGATACGCAGGTGCCGCCTGACTGGCTGACGGCTATCGAGCGGGCCTTTACATCGTCCGGTGCCGGCATTGTCACGGGCGTTACGCTGCCCACCGGCCCGCGGCTATTCCATAAACTTCAAACGATTGACTGGCTCTACAACCTGGCGCTGACGCATTTGCTGAGTAGCTTCGGGCTGGCCGTTACGGCCATGGGTAACAACATGGCCGTCAGTCATGAAGCCTACGCAGCAGTGGGAGGGTATGAGTCGATGCCGTTTTCGGTGGTCGAAGATTACGCCCTGTTCCAGGCGCTGGTTCGAAAAGGGTACGGCTTTCGCAACCTGCTCGACGAACGGGTACTGGCCCATACGCAACCTGTGGATACGCTGCAGGCGTTTCTACACCAGCGCAAACGCTGGATGCGCGGAGCTACGGATTTACCCACCTGGATGGTTGCGGGGCTTTACGTTCAGTACCTGGCCGCGCCCCTGCTGCTGCTGCTCGGCTGGTTCGCGCCGGTGGCAGCCGTTGGCCTGTACATTCTCAAACTGTTGCTGCAAACCCTGACGATTTCATTTGGTTTAAGTCGCCTGCGTCAAACCAAGTTATGGCCGTATGCGTTGCTGTTTGAACCATACCAGTTCCTGATCGGGCCGCTGTCGGTGGCGTTTTACTGGTTGCCGACTCCGATCGAATGGAAAGGCAGGAAGTATGTATAATGAAGAGGGTCCGGGGACGATTTGTCTTTATCCATAGTTCATCGCATCCCGGATTTCTCGCGAACACTGTTTTTTGAAATGATTCTTATTGACACCCACGCGCATATCTACGATCCGCAGTTCGATTCTGACCGGGCCGTCCTGCTGGCGGCTGCCGAAAAACAGCAAATCAGTCAGATCTGGATGCCCAACTGCGCTCAGGAAACCGTAGCGGGTATGATGGCTCTGGCCGAACAGTATCCCGATCGCTGCCTGCCGATGATGGGGCTGCACCCGTCTTACGTTAATGAAACAGTCGAAGCCGAGCTGGCGGCTGTCGAAAAGCAACTGAGCCAGCATGCCTTTATGGCCGTCGGCGAAATCGGGCTGGATTTCTACTGGGACATGACCTTTGTCGAACAGCAGTTTGTGGCGTTTGAAACGCAGCTGCGCTGGGCGGCTGAACAGAAGCTGCCCGTTTCGATGCATACCCGCTCGGGTCATGACCGCAACGCCTTTGCCGAAGCCGCTGACCTGATTGAAAAACTGGCCTTGCCGGGTTTAACGGGCATTTTCCATTGTTTTGTCGGCACGATCGATGAGGCCCAACGCGCTATTGACATGGGCTTTAAGCTCGGTATCGGGGGCGTCGCTACGTTTAAAAATGGGGGACTGGACAAGGTGCTGCCGCATATTAGTCTGGAACACCTTGTCCTCGAAACCGATAGCCCGTACCTCGCGCCGGTACCCCACCGGGGCAAGCGTAATGAGCCGGCTTACCTGCGGCTCATTGCCCAGCGCGTCGCCGACCTGATGCAGGTCAGTATCGATGACGTTGCCCGCCATACCACGGCCAACGCCCTGTCGCTGCTGCCCGCGCTCTATGCGAACCTGCTGCCGGGATGAAGTCTCCTGAACGCCCCGGCAGTGTTGCTGTGTCAGGGAAAAACTCCGACGGATAAAGACTTCCAGGGCGAGGCCTACTCTGTTGAGCAGCAATGCTCAGACCTGGACAGACGAAAAGACATCTTCTAGCGCTTTAGCGTTTCGAGGGTGAGATTAAACCGATTTGCAGCCTCTTTGCCCGATTATCTTCATCTTTGGCGGATGACTTATAAAACTGTTCGCATTAACCCGGGGCGGTCGGTAAACCCTCAGCGCCGGAACACCACCATTACGGATAGTCTGGAATCCTCCCGTCCGGCTGCATCGGCTCCGGGCATTCAGACTACCTCCGCCCGATCGGTGCTGGTCATTTATACCGGCGGTACGTTCGGGATGGTCTATGACCGGCGTGCCGACCAGTTGATTCCGTTTGATTTTGAGCAGGTGCTCGACCGCGTTCCCGAACTGAACCGGCTCGACTTCGAGATCACGATTGTTACGTTGCACGACATCATTGATTCGTCGAACATGAAGCCAGCCATCTGGATAGAACTGGCGCGACTGATTGAAAAAAACTACCATCAGTACGACAGCTTTGTGATTCTGCACGGCACCGACACCATGGCGTATACGGCCTCGGCGCTGAGTTTCATGCTCGTGGGCCTGAACAAACCCGTTATTCTGACAGGAGCGCAACTGCCCATTGGCGTGGCCCGCACCGACGCCCGCGAAAACTTCATTACGGCCCTTGAAATTGCGGCCGCCGTGGACTCGGCTGCCGTTGAACCGGCTGATTCCACAAGGAGCGTATCGAATCGGATCGGGCAGGAGGATGTCAGGCCGATTGTGCCGGAGGTGTGCGTGTACTTTAATTCGCTGCTGCTGCGGGGCAATCGCTCGACGAAGCAGGAGAGCGTGCAGTTTAACGCCTTTGCATCCGAAAATTATCCGCATCTGGCTACGGCGGGCGTCAGTATTGACTACAACCGACCGTACATCCGCTCGTATCAGCCCAATCAGCCGTTAACGATTCGCACGCGGCTCGACCCTCGGGTGACGATTCTGAAGCTGTTTCCGGGAATTACCCAGCCGGTGGTCGAGTCGATTGTCAGCATTCCGAACCTGCGTGGGATTGTGCTCGAAACCTTCGGCGCGGGCAACGCACCAACCGATGCGTGGTTTCTGGACACGCTAAAAGCCGCCATCGACCGGGGCGTGGTGGTGTTCAACGTATCGCAGTGCGAGGGCGGACGAGTCACGCAGGGACGTTATCAGACCAGCAAACTGCTCCAGCAGATTGGGGTTGTGAGTGGGGCCGATATTACAACCGAGGCTGCCATCACCAAACTCATGGTGCTGCTCGGCCAGGAGGCAGATCCGGTTCGACTGCGGGCGCTTCTGGCTCAGCCAATTATGGGTGAAATGAGCGAATGAGCGATTTTTTGCCTGGAAACTGTTGCGTCGTTCGCGTCAATCGTGCATATTTGCACTCCCAATTGACACAGAGAGGTGTCCGAGTGGTTGAAGGAGCACGCCTGGAAAGTGTGTATGCGGGTAACCGTATCGAGAGTTCGAATCTCTTCCTCTCTGCCGAGAGTAGATACAAATTGACCGATATAGAGAGCTGCCGGAGTGGTCGAACGGGTCTGATTCGAAATCAGAAGTACTCGCAAGGGTACCGGGGGTTCGAATCCCTCGCTCTCTGCACAAAAAAGTCAACTATCTGTTAATTAGATAGTTGACTTTTTATTTATAAGCTGGGTGAAATACGGGATTGATTAATCTCAATTCTAGTCGGTTCAAAGCCCACTTGCTGGTTTTATAGACCGTTCTGACGTGTTGGTCAGATCATTGTCTGCTTTTCGCTCTCCAGTCACAATAGCTATACATTGAGCTGGCTATTAATGGTTAAATGGGTAACAGAGTCATAAGCTGAGTAGCCAATTTGGCCACAGAGCCGATAGTGGAAGCTATTTCAACTAAAGATTTGATCGCAAACTTAGGTGGGCGACCTGCAGCGACGGACTCCTGAATTTCATTAATACGTTCGACTATCTCTTGTTGCTGTCTAGGATCAACCGAAGCGTCCACAGTAATGGCTTCTTTCATCTGGTCGAGGACCTGCTTTAACTCGGTCGTGTTTTGCTGGGTAATTTGCACATGGCTCGAACTGGAAACCAAATTGGCATTCGGGCTATTGGATATAGAATAATGATTGGTAATGATTGAATGCCCTTTGTGCGTAAATGAACTACCCTGTACAAACTCAATACCTTCACTACGCAGGTCAACGTGAGCACTGTCTGTAGTTGGAGTATAAGCGACATATTTAAGATCACCAAGACGTCTGCCCAGAGTCTTAGCTTCATCAAGCGTTACTTCAACGCCTTTTTGCTTCAATAGTTTAACGATCTCGCCCGACCGGGATGGGGTTTCATACAGCGCCTTGAGTACTAAGTCCAGTAGTTCTATTTGTAACATAATAAGTAAATTAAAGGTGTGGTTATGTAGGGTAAAGTACTATCCACCTAAAGCTTACTACTCTATTACCCCGCTACTGAAAGAAATCAAACAGCACGGCCTCCACGCCATAGGTGAACGCACTCAGACAATGGCCGTTCTTTTCGTAGCGGTTTCCGTGGCCGTCTTTTAAACAGCCAAATGCATCCCTGCTCTTAAAAAGTTACCCCTACAACGTAACATTGAGCGTTGTAGGGGTAATAAATATAATGATGTGTATTGCAGATTGTTCTATAGTACTTCGAAGACAAACATAATCACTGCCTAGCGGCTTGAGGCCGTAATAATCAGGTCGTGACCTTTGGTGTTCAATTCCCAGTCCTGGTATTCGGCATTCCAGGTGAATAACAATTCGCGTTCGCAGGCATTGCCGTAATCGTTGGTCACGGGGAATTTAACGGCATGATGATGCTTCTTGCCGTCTGTATTTGAGGGAAGCTGCTGGAAAGCTTCGGTCAACTCGGCCAGATTAACTTCCAGGTTAATCAGCGACTGCGTGTTCATCTTCATAAGCGTACGGTTTATGGTATGTTCCATTAGTTAACCCATAAACAGACGGGTGGTTTGCCAGTTCGCGCGGATTAGTCGATAAAATTGGAGTATCAGGTAGGGTTTGACGGACGATTCGCCCATGGCTAACAGACTTTCAGTAGAAGCCTTCGCCAAACGTTGACGTAACCGTATACTGGGTCAGCCAGGTGATATTCAGGCGGGTGTTCCCGGAATCTCCGGATTGATTTGTAAACTTACGGTAAATACTTGCCAGTCAATGACATCGCTTCCGGAGGAAATGCAGCCTGAGCCGCTCCTAAACGCCGATCAGGATACGAAAACAGACGGTGGTAAAAAGCCGAAGAAAGACAAAAAAAGGAAGGAATCGGGCAGCCGGGGCATTGAAACCATGTTCCGGACGACCATGTCCAGCCACCTTCAACTGAGCAGTATGGCCGACAGTAAGGCGAATCTGATGATTTCCATCAATTCCATTATTGTGTCCATCCTGATTTCGTCGTTTCTGAAGAATATGAACGAAATGCCGCAACTGCTCCTGCCTACCTGTCTGCTCACGGCGCTCTGCCTGCTCACCATCACCTTTGCGCTGTTGTCGACCCGGCCCCGGATTACGTCCCACCAGAATACCGCCGACCCGGCACAGGACCGTACGATAGACCTGCTCTTCTTCGGCGATTTTACGCGCCTGACGGCCGACGCCTACAGGACGGGGGTTAAAGACGTTATGAACAATCCGGAACGGCTCTACGACACCATGATCGATAACCTCTATCTGCAGGGAAAAGTCCTCGAACAAAAATATAAGCTCTTAAAAATCAGCTATAATCTGTTTCTATTTGGCTTTCCGCTGGTCGTAATTCTCTATATCGCTGCGTTATGGGCGTAGGGCTTACTTCAGACCTTTGATCACGATGCCGCCCGCTGCATTCTGACGGCCTTTGTCAACGAACAGCACTTTGACCAGGCTCGGCCGGTCGATGATCCTGTAAAATTCGTCTATATACCTTAACGTCCGTTTTACGTAAGCCGGGCTCAGGGCGTGCTGGTTCTGATACAGCGTATAGATTTCGGCTTTGTGTTTCCGGAATGTCTGGAACACCTGTTCAAAGACCTGGTCGGAGTACTGGTAACCGCGATACAGACGCTCGCGAACCGTCTGGATGCCTAACTGTTCGGCGGGGAGGGCATAACTGGCTTCGACAATTCCCGCATGGTCGAAATCGTAAGGAACGGGCATCGGCACGGGGTGTTTTTTGCTCGATAGCAGCCGGATATTATGCCGGTACGGCACCGACCAGTCGGTATTACCGATCAGGTATTCAAACACGGCTACCGTGGCCATCTGCAGGGAATCCGTTGCCGCCATACGAAGCTGTTTTTGTTTAGAGAGCGTGGCCTCATTCCGGCGGGCTAACGTGGCTTCATCTTCGAGCAGGAATGCGTACCGGGTTTCGGTGTCCCGTTTCCCGGCTATGTCCCGATAGGTGACTTTCGCTAGTCGAGAGCGGAAACTATAATCGGTCAGCAGGTTATACAGCTTATAAACCATATACTCCCGGACAACGTATTCCTCATTCTGGCAGTGAGTTATTAACTTTAGTTTGGCGTGGCGTTCAAACGGCGAGTCTTTTGTGGTTTGCTTGTCAAAATCGAGCAGCAGGGGCGGGAACTTGCAGTGTCTGGCATCGCGCCGGAAATTACCCCGTATGCGGATTTGAACCGGCAGGACGAGCGAGTCATGATCTGCTTCGACATAAGCCAGCGTAGCCGGATAGTCGACTACCGTCTGGTTATTACGACCTTTCAGGATGGCCTGATAATCGGCTACGAGGGTAAAGGTCAGTGGGTCATTCCCGTTGAACAGCGAATTTGGCGCCCCGGTTTTCGACGGATTCTTCTCCTGGTCAGCGGGTTGTGCACAGGTGGGGAGACTCCCGGCACACCAGCCCAACCCCCAGTAAGCGGCAAGGATGAGCAGCGTTTTCATAACAGCCGAACGAGGTTTGATTGATAGCGTAAGATTCGTCAATTATCAACTCTTCGGCTATCAATTTTGGGTCAATTCATTGCCGGTTTGAGACACAATTATTTTATTGCTTATAAGTGCGTCGAAAACCGGTTTCTTCGTCGTACTGGCTCGCTGTTCGACGAAGACTACCGCACTCCTTCGCGACAATCGCCTAACTTAGCAACAAATCCAGGGAATGCAGCATCCCTATACGTCGGCAGCTTCGGATAGCGTATCCGCTGAATAAATTGCCTGCCCGGACAAGCCTCCGGGTTTTATCTTTAATCAATGATGAAGCGCTTTTTTAGTTTTCTTCTTGTCCTGAGTACTCTGCTTGACGCAGCCAGCGCCCAGACAATTTACCGTTCCCGGAAACCCGGAAAAGAGAGTCGTCCTGCGGCTCAGAACGATACTCTTCCTGCAAATTCCGGTAGTCAGGCGGTAGCCCAGGGAGCGCGGGCGAATGCCGTATCGGCCCGGGTTGGCACGAAAATAACCCAGCGGGGTTACCGGCTCGAAGCCAAACGGGTGCTGGATGCCGATCAGTTTGGCCGGAATAAATACTACTCGCCCAACTACCGCTTCTCGGTTGACTTCAACCCGATGCAGTCCGTTGCCGAACGCCGGGCGCAGGGAGTGAATCTATTTTCGACCTGGGCGCATACGGAAGCTGAATACAATAATCTGCCGTTTGGCGATGGGTTTGTCTACGCAACCGAGTATGGGCTGCACGGTCCGCTGGAAGGAGCCGGTTATTTCGAGCGTTCGCTGGCGGCTGTCGAAGCCCATTATCAGAGTCTGCAGTCAATTTCGGGCGCTCAGAAAGGGTATTGGGTGGCCAATATCGAGAACAGTAACGAGTGGATGCCGGGGAGCTACGACGCGCCCATGCCGGGTTATCCGTACGGTGGTTACGGCCGGGGGAAGTTTCCGGAGCCCTGGAGTTCGGCCCGCAAAAAGACCATAACTCTTGAAAGCACCGGCGAGCCGAACGTTACACTGGAGACCCTGGCCGCGCGTGGCTTTGCGGCCTGGAATCGGGAAATGATTACCCGGCGCACCAACCGGATTGTGCTGATGCTGGAGATTGCCCGACGACGCAGCCCGGCCGGAGCCTGGATCGCCTACGGGGCGTCGATGTATCAGGGGGAGCCTAAACTATCAAATGCGTATTCAACGTCCGTGTTTCAGGACGGATATGCCGATGTGAGCCATATCGGTGGGGATGCGGACGGGAACATTACGCTCAATGGGCGTCGGTATCAGATTAAAGGCGATATCTACAGCCACGAGACCTTCCACCTGGATTACTACTACCAGTTCAATTTCCGGATGGACAAAGAAGAGTATACCGACATCTGGATAAACCGGAACCCGACCAAGCAGAACTACCCGGCCATCTGGGCGGCTATTAAACCACGGCATGTAGTCGCCGATCAGAAAGGCCACTGGCAGGCCAACCGCTACCGCATGAAGAACCGACCCGGCCAGTCGGTGCGGGGAACGGTCTGCATGCGCGAACTCCAGTACGAAGCCGATAAGGCCGGTTACGTAGAGGGTGTTCCGTATCCCAACGACCTGATTGCGCGTGTACCGCCGACCATGAACACGGGTTGTCTGGACTTTCTGAATGGTGGCGACCCCTGCGACGATCAGCCTAAAATCTGGATTCCGCCCTACGAGATGTATTCCTATTATGCCGTCCACCGCTTTCTGGAGGGCGGCACACCCGGTGCTGGTTTTCATATTTTCCACGCCCCAGCGCGGTTTGACCCCAACCGGGAAGCGGGCTATAATCACGAGTACCATGCGGTTACGGCGTTGTTTCAGGCCCGTAACGAGCTGCAGCCTTACGAGAAATTTTTCGACAGTTCGACCCTTGTGGAAGACCCCGAAATACAAATTGGTGGCCGTGGAGCCTGGTCGGCCTACGACGGCATTCAGGCTTATAACTACGACGGTAAAGGGAAATACGGCCCGCAGAAGCCAGCCTATAGCTTGCGGTTTCAGCCGACGGCAACGGGCTATCAGGTGCTGATTCTGGGCGGGATGAATCAAGGATGGACCGACGAGCGGACCGATAATGTGCGCTACCAGTTTCCGGGCATGGCCGAGCCGGTGGTGTTCAGCGTCCGGCTTCGGGGGCCGGCGGCTCAGTTTTTCGAATTTAACGTCAACAAAACGGATGCCGGCCAAATCTATACCGCCCTGCCTCCGGCCATTTCGGCCTCTGAGAAAGCCGGTTATGCCGGTCGCATCCTGACACCTTAATTATGTTATGATGCAAACCAGAAAGTACCTGCTTATTGGAAGCCTGCTGCTGAGCGTAATCGTCATCATCGCGAATAGACTCAACGCGGCAGTGAAGAAACGTCAGCCCCTTGGCCGGGAAAGCGCCTGGACTTCCGTTCCAGATCACGTAAAGCGGTCGGCCAGCACCTTTACACCAAAACGGATCATTACGTCGGGCGGGCAGTACGACGGTACCCGCATGGGCGTCGGCCCCGGCGATACGGTCGGGATTCAGGGCACGCTGCCTAACCTGATCCTGAAGGATTTTACCGGAGCGCCGGGCAAGCCGATTGTGTTTATCAATTACGGCGATAAAGCGGTTATTCAGGGTACAACTAGGAACAACGGCAATTTTACCATTTCGGGCTGTTCGTATATCCTCGTGACGGGTTCGGGCGTGGCGGGCATCCGTCATGGCTTTGAAGTAAGCAGTACGTTCAAAGACGTATCGGCGCTGGTGGTGGCGGGCAAATCCACCAACATTGAGATCGAACGCGTGGAGGTGTCGCAGTCCGGCTTTGCGGGTATGATGATCAAGACCGACCCGAACAAAAACGACGAATCGACCTGGCTGAATAAGTTTGTGATGCAGGATGTGCATGTGCACCACAATTACGTCCACGACACGCGGGGCGAGGGCCTGTATATCGGCAACAGCTTCTGGAACAAGGGTCGAAATGGTATGTACCCGCACGAGATTCGGGGGCTGCACGTGCACCATAATGTAATCGAGAACGCCGGTTGCGAGGGAATCCAGTACAGTTGTTCGCCCGGAGCCAGGGTGCACCATAACCGCATCAGCAAGACTGGTGTGTCTCCCTTCTCGAACAGCCAGAACGCAGGCGTTCAGATTTCTGGGGGCTCATCGGGCGATTTTTATCAGAACACAATCGATTCAGCGCAGGGCATCGGGCTGATTATTGTCGGCGCGTTACGTGGGGGCGACAGCCTCCGGATTAGCAACGTATCGGTCAGGCATTCCAACCTTTTTGCTGGCACGGGAAGCCTGCCCGCCGAAACCTGTGGCGTGTTTGTAGATGAACGGGAAACACCACCAGGAATTCCGGGCGGTGGAACGCTGCTGTTTACGAACGTAACCGTCGATGGAGCCCGTCTGGATGGCTTTCGCTTTTACAACGAAACGCAGCAGAACGTCGTGAGCCGGTGCGTGGTGAAGAATTTTACGCGCTCGGCCTTTGACCGCTCTCCCAAAACCGTGCCGCTGCTGGTCGATCGAAGAACCATAACGGGCGCGGGTGTAGTGGCAAAGGGCATAGGCTATCAGAAATAATCCTGCCTGACCCGCCAGAAATATTACTTACGGAAGGGTGGATTTACTACACGGCTATGGCTGCCCTTCATCTTTTGGCTACTTTCGCTGTTTTAATCTGCCCGAATAATTGTTGCCCGTATGCCCATTCCGCAGCACCGCTGGCTTGAGTTGCTTGTCTTTCTTGTTTCATTTTTGCTGATTACCCTTCTGGATCGTCGCGAACGTCTGCAGCAGACGCCTGCCTTTTACACGCTGAGCGCCTGGCTTCTTCGCATTACGTACCGGCCGATCCGGGCCTATGGGTTTCTGGCGGGCTACACCTTATTTCTGTTGCTGCTGCTGTCATTTGTTGTAGGGGCGCATCCCTTTGCGCCGGAGGAGTTCAGTCAGCAACTGGCCGCCGATACGTTCGCGCAGGGGCGTTTGAGTAACCCGTCACACCCGCTCTGGACATTTTTCGAAACTATCCAGGTCATTTCCCAACCCTTTTATGCGTCGAAGTTCCCGCCCGCGCAGGGTATGTTCATGGCCTTTGGCCAGCTCATTTTCGGTACGCCGGTGGTGGGCGTCTGGCTGGGGTATATTGGTGCCGTACTGGCGGTTTACTGGCTGCTGACGCTCTGCATGCCCGCTGTGCCGGCGCTCATTGGCGGCTGGTTGGTCGCTACGCACGCAACCTTTGTGCTAAACTGGGGCCTGGGCTATGGTGGGGGTGGACTCTCCATGCTCGGCGGAGCGCTGATGGTTGGCGGAATGATTGCCTTATTACGACAACCGCGCGGGCGGCACGTAACGCTGATGGCCGTAGGACTGTTATTGCTCTGGTGCAATCTGCCCGTTGAAGGCGTTATATTCTCGATTGTGCCGTTGGGCGTGCTGCTCTATGCCATTCAGCAGGTGCAGTACTGGTATGGCACCCGGCCGTTGCTCCGCTGGATTCCCGGCCTGCTGCTCATGGGCGCCAGTATTGTGGCGTTACCTGCTTACAATCATGCCGTTACGGGCGATATTCTCCGGATGCCGTCTTCCTACTATACTCAGCAATACAGGCAGACCCGCCATTTTTTATTCCAGCGTGCCCGAAAAGAAATACTTTACAATCGGCCGGAGATGAAGCGGTTCCATAAGCGCGAAGCGGCTACATTCGGGTATCGAAAAACCATAGAAGGATTTGTCGTTGGCGTTTTTCGGAAAGTGCTTGTCTTTGAAAACTTTTATCTGGGACTGCTTTTTCTGGTGCCGTTCGTGCTGTTTCTAGTTGGGCCCTGGGAAGCAACGGGCCGGCTCGCATTCTGGAGCGTTCTGATCGCGTTTGGGACCAATCTGCTCAGTTCAACGGAACTGCCCCATCAACTGGCCCCGGCCACGGGCGCCCTCGCTGTAATAGTCGGACAGGGGCTGCTGTTCATGTGGTATGCATCCGGCCGCTGGCGCGACTGGGGACCCCGGTTTGTGCTGGCGGTTGTGCTCAGTACGCTGCCTCTCGCTGTGCTGGAAAGCATCTACCTGACGCGCAGCGCCAACTGGAAAGCAGGGCAGCAACGCCAGGCTAATGAAGCGTTTCTGACGGCCAAGAGCGGGCAGCACGTCGTGCTGGTCAAGTATGCGCCGACGCATTCGATTTCGGAAGAATGGGTGTATAACCAGGCTAATATCGACAGCCAGTCGGTGATTTGGGCCGTCGATAAGGGTGCCCGGCAGAACTGGGCGCTTTTCCGCTATTACCCCAACCGAACCTTCTGGCAGCTTCGCCCCGACGAAAACGCCGGAAAATTATACCGGCTGCGCCAGCCCGTTTCGGGCGATGTTGCCAAACGTTAAGGTAGGGCTGAACGTAAAAACCGAAGGGCATTACCGTGAAAAATGTTGGCAATATCCGTCGGCGAATACCCCCGGTCAGTCAGACGGCTCTTCAGCGATTGCAGATCGGCAATGGTATCGAGATCGGTAGGCGACTGTTCGCGACCGTACGTTCCGTCGAGATCGGAACCGATCGCGCAGTGGAGGGAGTTGCCCGCCAACTGACAGATATGGTCGTAATGATCCACGATGGTTTCCAGCCGAATGTCAAAATCAGCCGGATTGCTGATCCGCTGCGTAAAGCCGGGTTTAAGCATCCAGGCATCAAAGCAGCCGCCAATGACCGAACCGCGTTCAAGTAAAACTTTAATTTGCTCGTCGGTCAACTGGCGCTGATGGGGGACCAGGGCCCGGCAGTTGTGGTGACTGGCCCAGATGGGGCCTTTGTAGAGCGATAGGGCCTCGTCGAAGCCTTCGTCGGTCAGGTGCGTAACATCCAGAATCATGTTCAGCCGGCCCATTTCGCGCAGCAGTTCGCGGCCCAACGGCGTCAGCCGCCCCGACAGACCCGTACCGGGTGCGTACCGTCCGGTGCTGTAATGAGCCGGTCCAATGGCCCGGAGGCCGTAGCCATAAGTCCGCTCCACATACGAAAGGTCAATCAGTGAATCCGCGCCTTCGAGACTCAGCATATACCCCACCGGCTTTGCATCAGCGGGTTCGCTGTCGTCCAGCCAGCGGGCAACGTGCGCATCCAGCCCCGCCCGGCTGTTGATCTGCACCATCTCCGGTCGGCCATCCGGCCCGGCGGTTTCCATGGCCTGATACCAGGCCAACTGAGCCTGCGTCATGGCCCAGGCCTGCGGGGGCGAGTTCCAGCCTGCACCGGGCAGGTTACCATTGGCTGTGTTCACGCGGGCAATCTGCGTAGCAACGACCAGGCCGATGTTGCCCTTGCGAAGCTCGGGCAGCGAAACGACGTTATTCCCCCGGTCGATCTTATCGGTCATACCCTGTTCAGACGCGCGGATGGCCGATACTGGCAGGCGGTAATCGCGGTTCCATTCAATGGCGTTCAGAGCAAGGTCGAGGTGGGTATCAATAATGAACATGACAGATTAGGAATGGAGATTAGTGGCCGCGCGCGGTGACGGGCCAGGTATCCACGTACTGACCATCCACTACGACGCTGACCGAATCGTATAAATTGACCGTGGGACAGATATGAATCGGAACGCCATACCAGACCGTACCCGGCGGGTGGTCGTGGGCATTGGCCACGCGCACCACCAGATGCTCTTCGCTCTGACCAACGGGCTGCGCATCGGGCTGATTCAGAAATATGACCCGGGGCAGCGGGTTTTCGGCCGCAACGGATTTGTGTCCCAGATCCAGACAAAGCGTTTGCTCATCAATGACCGAAATGACCCGAGTCAGTAGCACGGCCGCTACGTCAAATGGTAAGTCGGGCAGGGTTTGTCCGTAGCCCGCATCCCAGAAAACGAAGGTGCCGGGGCTAACCACTACGTCCGACTGTCGGGCGTGCAGGGCAAAGGTGGGCGTTCCGCCCATGACCAATTGCGGACGTAAGCCGCCGGGCTTCCAGTCAATCGCCTGCCGTACGCCATCGGCCAGCGCGAAGGTTTCGTCGGCGTGGTGGCGACGCTGGTCGAGGTCGGTGTTACGAATGTGGCCGTCGTAAGCATGCAGGCCCACTACCCGAATACCGGGCAGGTTTCGTGCAAATTCATACAGGGCGGGGGCATCGGATGGGCGAATGCCCGTTCGGTTCATGCCAACGTTAAGGTCGATATAAACATCCAGCGGATCATCCGGGAACGCATCCGACAGGCGTTGGGCGGAAGCCGACGCATCGATCAGGCAGGAAAACCGAACCGCCGGAAACTCGGCCCGCAGGGCGGCCAGTTGCGTCACCGCCGGTCCGACCAGCGGATAAGCCAGCATGACGTCGGTCTGACCCGCATAGGCGCCACCCGCTTCGGCCAGCATCCGGGCTTCTTTAAGCGTAGCGCATTTGAACTGCCGGATGCCTTCGTCCAGCAGCAGCTCGGTCACGGCGCGCATCTTGTGCGTTTTTACGTGTGGCCGCAGCCGAGCCGCATCGCCCCCGGTCAGCCGAATGGTCAGCCGGATATTATTGAGTACCCGGTCGGGATACACCAGCAGGGCCGGGGAAGCGATGGCGTCGGGATTCTGAACGTCATACCAGGCCATATCAGGGCACTTTGGCGACTACGTCAATCTCGACCTTGATGCCGTTACCCAGGCCCGACTGAACCGTTGTGCGGGCGGGTTTGATGCCGGGGAAATAACTGGCATACACCTCGTTGTAGGCGGCAAAATCCTTAATATCGGCCAGGTGGACGGTGCTCTTCACGACATCGTCCCACGTGCAGCCAGCCGCTTCGAGAATCTGCTGGACGTTCTGCATGGTGCGGTGCGTTTCTTCCTCGATGGTGCCGAGGACGTACTGACCGTTGGGGTAATCCACGGCAGCCTGCCCGGATACGTACAGCCAGCCATCGCAGATGACGCCGGGCGAATACGCGCCGGTTTTAAAGCCTTCTTTAACCTCGGGATGTAGCACCTGAATTTTGTTTGCCATAACGAATGGAGAGGGGGATTAATGCCCGACGGGGCTGGTCAGTTGTGGTTTATTGGCTATAGTTTGTTCGTCAAACTAATTTTGCGCAAACTACGCACAACAAACTAAAAACTCCTATGTGGCAGGAACAGGATAATCAACTCACCCGCGATTTTACCTTCGCCGATTTTTCGGAAGCTTTCGCGTTTATGACTCGCGTGGCCCTTATCGCCGAGGCCATGAACCATCATCCGTGGTGGTCGAACGTCTATAATCAGGTGACCATCAAACTATCGACGCACGATGCCGGAAACGTCGTGACCGACAAGGACCGTCGGCTGGCGGGTGCCATCGATCGATTGGTTAACGAATGAATAAAATGAACAACGGGCGGGAGTTTCAACCGTTCTGCGGCTGGCTCGCTGCGCTCTGTTAACTTGCGGCATGAAACTGTTTCTCGTACCAACGCCCATTGGTAACCTCGACGATATTACGTTGCGGGCCATTAAGGTCCTGCAGAACGCCGACGCGATTCTGGCCGAAGATACCCGCACGTCGGGGGTGCTGCTGCGGCACCTCGGCATCAGCAAGCCGCTTCACAGCTACCATATCTTCAACGAACACCAGACCGTGCAGCGGTTGGTGGGTCAGATGAAAGAAGGTAAAACGCTCGCCCTGGTTTCGGATGCTGGTACGCCCGGGATTTCGGACCCCGGCTTTCTGCTGGTGCGGGAGTGCATTAAGAACGACATTCCGGTCGAGTGCCTGCCCGGCCCGACGGCGCTTGTGCCCGCCCTGGTCAACTCCGGTCTGCCCAACGACCGCTTTACGTTCGAAGGGTTTTTGCCCCATAAAAAAGGCCGTCAGACGCGTCTGATGGAACTGACCGAGGAGGAGCGGACGATGGTATTCTATGAGTCGCCCCACCGGCTGCTCAAAACGCTCGGTCAGTTTGCCGAGGTCTTTGGTCCCGACCGGCCTGCCAGCGTCTCGCGGGAGCTGACCAAGGTATTCGAGGAAAATCGGCGCGGGGCGTTGTCCGAACTTATTACGTATTTTGCCGAAAAAACAGTAAAAGGTGAGCTTGTTATTTGTGTTCAGGGAAGAGAACCGGTCCGGCGAGGGTCGGCCGAAAAGCGACGAATGTTTGAACAGGATGAGGATACGGAAGACGATGACTAAGTCGGCATCGTGGCTGGCTCGAATCGCATTGGTGCTGGCGTTAACCGTATTCGGTCTTCGACCTGGGGCTTCAATAGCCCAGACGCTGTCGCCAGCCGCCCGGATAAGCTTGCTGACGGTAGGACCGGGCGAAGATCTGTATTCCGTGTTCGGTCATACGGCCATTCGGATCAATGACCCGGCGCAGAATATGGACCTGACGTTTGGCTGGGGTGGGTTTCGGTATGAAGATAATTTCTACGTGAAATTCCTGCGCGGCACCCTGCCGTACTATATTGATGCGTATGAAATGTATCCGTTTCTGTACGCCTATCAGGTCGAGAACCGTACCGTCCGGGAACAGGTATTGAACCTGACCCCGGCGCAGAAAGAACAGCTTTTTGCGGTCATACAGACCAATATGCGTCCCGAAAACCGGACGTATCAGTATAAATTCTTTTACGACAACTGTGCTACCCGTCCCCGCGATAAAATCGCCGAAGCCTGTGGGGACAGCCTGACGATTCCAACGCGCCTGAAGATGACCGGCAAGTCCTATCGCGACTGGATGAACCTGTATCTGGATAAGAGCGCAAAACCCTGGGCCAAGCTGGGCATGAATCTGGCCATTGGTCAACCCGCCGACGAGCAGACGGACGGGTGGCATGCCATGTATCTGCCCGATCAGGTACACGACCAGCTTGCACGGGCCACCCTGAAGCAGACTAACGGGCAGGTGGTTCCCCTGGTCGCGTCCGACCAGACATTGTATAACGCTCAGCAAACCTTTCGGCAGCAGTTACCATTTGTTTTTGATCCACACGTCGTGTTTGCTCTGCTGGCCATTGTGGTTACGGTGTTCACCATCCGACGGTATCAGATCGGGCGCGTAGATCGCTGGCTCGACCGGCTGTTGTTCGCCGTTGTGGGCTTTCTGGGCTGGTTTCTATTTCTGCTCTGGGTGGCTACTGACCACGGTGTAACGGCCTGGAACCCGACGCTCCTTTACCTCATGCCGCTGCATCTTCCCCTGATTTACTGGGCAACGGGCCGCAACACTACCGCTCGTCGGCGGACGGTTTACTTTGGCAGCGCGGCCGTTCTGATTCTGCTTGGTATGTTCCTGTCGAAGGTGCCCGGCGGGGTCGATGTTCTGTTTCCTCTGACGCTGCTCGTCCGGTGTATCGTGAATCTGCAACCGGTTCGGCGGGGGCAGCAGATGCCGGCCCGGGTAGCCTGAAACTCAGGTAGGAAAGAAAGATGGGGTAAGAACTGCGCCCTGCCGTCTTTACGCCTTTAATACCTCTTGCGCATTTCTGTATGAAGCGACTGTTACTTATTCTTTGCCTTTTTCAGATTAATGACCTGGTTGCTCAGCCTGCTGAACGGCTCGTTAAGGTCATTGTTTCACCCGACCATGCCGACTGGTTGTATAAACTAGGCGAACCCGTCCGGTTTACGGTAGCGGTGTATCGCAGTAACGTTCTGCTGCCGGCGGCCCGACTGCGGTATGAGATCGGGCCGGAGAAAATGGAGCCGACCCGTAAAGAAACCGTAACGCTGAAAAATGGTACCCTGGCGCTCGACGGCGGCACGATGCGTACTGCCGGGTTTCTGCGCTGCGTCGCCACCGCCGAAGTGGACGGCAAAGAGTACCGGGGACTGGCTACGGCTGCGTTCGATCCCCTGAGCATCCAGCCAACCGTCGCGAATCCCGCCGACTTCCGGCAGTTCTGGGATAATGCGAAAGCCGATCTGGCGAAAGTGCCCATGGATGCCCGCATGACGCTGCTGCCCGAGCGCTGCACCGAGCTGACGAATGTGTACCAGCTGAATCTCCAGAACATTAATAACTCCCGCTTTTATGGAATTCTGTCCGTGCCCAAGAAAGAAGGGAAATATCCGGCCATTCTGCGGGTGCCGGGCGCGGGCGTGCGGCCTTATAACGGTCTGATCGCCGAAGCCGATAAAGGCTTCATTACGCTGGAGGTAGGCATCCACGGCGTTCCCGTTACGATGGACGCCAGCGTGTACGACAACCTGAGCCGCGGGCCGCTGAATGGCTACCAGGCGGCTAACCTCGACGACCGGGACCGCTACTATTATAAGCGCGTGTATTTGGGCTGCGTTCGGGCGGTGGATTTCCTAACGAGCCTGCCCCAGTACGACGGACAGAATCTGGCCGTAACGGGTGGCAGTCAGGGAGGGGCCTTATCCATTGTGACGGCTGGACTGGATAGTCGGGTGAAATGGCTCGGAGCCTACTACCCGGCCCTGGCCGACGTAACGGGCTACCTCCACGGCCGGGCGGGCGGCTGGCCGCACCTCTTCGCGGGCGATAACCTGGCGTATAACAATAAACCCGACCGCATCCGGACGACGGGCTATTACGACGTCGTTAACTTTGCCCGGCTGGTCAACGTACCCGGCTATTATTCCTGGGGTTACAACGACGAAACCTGTCCGCCAACGTCTATGTACGCAGCCTTTAACGTCATCCCCGGCCCCAAAACGCTGGACGTGTATCATGACACCGGCCACTGGACGTATCCTGAACAAACCGAGAAAATGACCGGCTGGCTGATGGCCCAGCTAAACGGAGCGAAGTAAAGCTGGAGTGTCGCCGGTACGCAACCAATTCGCTCTCATTTTCGTAGAATTCGTATGCAGCTATTTGTTAATCCTGCTTTCAGCGATTCGCTGAAAGCCCGCTTGCGGCAGCAGCTTCCCGCCGATGTGACTGTCGTATTTCGCCACGACCTGCCCGACGAATCCGCTCAGCGGGCCGCTTTTCTGTCCGCCGACCTGGTGCTGGGTAACCCACCCGCGGCCTGGTTTACACAGTCGCCAGCCAATCTGAAATTCTGGCAGCTCGACTCGGCCGGCTTCGACGGTTTCCGGGAGGTGCAGACCAGCGCCGTCGTTGCCAATATGGGCGATTATTTCGCCTGGCCCTGCGCCGAAACCATGGTGGCCGGGATTCTGGGTTTTTACCGCCGTATTCCTGAACTGGTGCAGCTACAGGAGCGCAGCGAGTGGGTTGGCGCGCCGATCCGTACCCGTACGGGTTTGCTCCGACGTAAGCGCGTCGTTATTCTCGGCACCGGCACCATCGGCCAGGCCGTCCGGCAGATGCTGACCGGCTTCGACTGCGTTATTCAGATGCTTGCCCGCACCGACCCGCAGGCCGATCTGCATTCTAAAGACGACCTAAGGCAGGTGCTGCCCCAGACCGACATCGTGGTCAACTGTCTGCCGGGAACGGTCGCTGGCTTTTTCTCGGCTGATCTGATCGGAGCCATGGCACCGGGCAGTATCTATGCCAACGTCGGGCGGGGGAGTACTACCGACGAACCGGCTCTGATTCAGGCGCTGCAGACCGGGGCCATTGGCGGGGCCGTACTGGACGTAACGGCTACCGAACCGCTGCCCGCCGACAGTCCGCTGTGGACGCTGCCGAATGTGCTGCTCACCCAGCATACGGGCGGAGGACAACCAGCCGAAGACGATGGAAAAGTCGTGCAATTTCTGAAAAATCTGCAGCGCTTCCGGGCGGGCGAACCGGTCGATGACGCCGTGGCGCTGGGACGGGGTTATTAAAACCACCGTATAATAAAAGATGAAGCTATGGCCGGATAAATGACAAAAACCGATGTATGGACTGGGTTGGACAAAAACGGCCAAAACGGCACATAATTCAGGTATTTTTTGTATCTTTAAGGAGCCGATCGCCACTGTTTGATGCTGGCGTAACACCCGCCCATATATTTCAACTGAAACAGTCCTGAGGAATTACTTCATGATGAACAACGAAAATCAGGAACCGATGGACGACGATCAGGCCCAGCCCGATGCAACCTCTGCTGCTGACGGTACTGAGCCCATCGACGCCATTGAACCGGATGAACAACCGATTAAAATAGCCAATGAAGTCCTGCACGATCAGACCGTCGTGTCAGGATTATATGAAAATTACTTTCTCGATTACGCATCTTACGTCATTCTCGAGCGGGCCGTACCCGCCGTGGAAGATGGGCTGAAGCCTGTTCAGCGCCGGATTCTGCACGCCCTGAAAGAGATGGACGATGGCCGCTTTAACAAGGTTGCCAACGTCATCGGGCAGACGATGCAGTTTCACCCCCATGGCGATGCGTCCATTGGCGAGGCCCTGGTAAACATTGGTCAGAAAGAACTGCTCTTCGATACGCAGGGCAGCTGGGGCGATGTGCGTACAGGCGACGGGGCTGCGGCTCCGCGTTACATTGAGGTGCGTCTGTCGAAGTTTGCCACCGATGCGATTTACAACGACAAAACGACCGAATGGCAGTTATCCTATGATGGCCGGAAGAAAGAGCCGGTAACCCTTCCCGTCAAGTTTCCGCTGCTGCTGGCGCAGGGTGTGGAAGGTATCGCCGTGGGCCTGTCGACCAAGATTTTACCGCACAACTTCAACGAACTGATCGATGCATCGATTCAGATTCTGAAAGATAAACCTGTTACACTGTTTCCCGATTTCCAGACTGGCGGACTAGTTGACGTCAGCAATTACAATGATGGGCACCGGGGCGGTAAAGTACGCGTGCGGGCGCGAATCGAAGAAGTCGATAAAAAAACGCTCGCGATCCGCGACGTGCCGTTTGGCGTAACCACTTCGCAGCTGATCGACTCGATTGTGAAGGCGGCCGAACTGGGAAAAATCCGGATCAAGGCACCCAGCCGGACCGTAGCAGCTGTAGTGGATAATACGGCGAAAGACGTTGAGATTCTCGTCCATCTGCAGCCCGGCGTTTCGCCCGACGTAACGATCGACGCGCTCTACGCTTTTACCGACTGCGAAGTGTCGATCTCACCCAATGCCTGCGTAATCATCGGCGATAAACCCCACTTCGTCAGCGTAACCGATATCTTGCGCGTCAATACTCACCAGACGGTTCATCTGCTACAACGCGAGCTGGAGATTCGGCGTAGTGAGTTGATGGAGCGGCTGCTCTATGCCTCGCTGGAAAAGATTTTTATTGAGAACCGGATCTATCGGAAAATCGAAGAATGCGAAACGTTCGAGGCTGTGCTGGCAACGATCGACAAAGCGCTCAAGCCGTTTAAGAAGCAGTTCTACCGCGAAATTACGGAGGATGACCTGATTCGCCTGACCGAAATCAAGATCAAGCGGATTTCGAAGTACGACGGCTTCAAAGCGGACGAGCTGATGCGGAAGCTGGAGCAGGATCTGACCGAAACGGAAGATAACCTGGCCAACATTACCCGCTACACGATCGCGTATTACAAGGATCTGCAGAAGAAGTACGGCAAAGGTCGTGAGCGTAAAACGGAAATCCGGGCGTTCAACACCATTGCTGCGAGCGTCGTGGCGGCTGCTAACCAGAAGCTGTACGTCGACCGCGAAGGCGGCTTCATTGGGTATGGTTTGAAAAAAGACGAGTATGTCAGCGACTGCTCCGACATCGACGACATTATCGTGTTCCGGCGCGACGGTAAGTGCGTCGTGACCAAGATACAAGAGAAGGTGTTCGTCGGCAAGGATATTCTCTACGTCTCGGTTTTTAAGAAAAATGACGAGCGGAAGATTTATAACCTGGTTTATCTGGACGGTAAGTCAGGTATTTCGATGGCGAAACGATTCCCCGTGACGGGCGTGACGCGCGACCGCGAGTACGATCTGACGATGGGCAATCCGAAGTCGAAGATTACGTACTTCAGCGCAAACGACAACGGCGAGGCTGAAGTGATTACGATCAATCTGACGGCGCAGAGTTCGGCCAAGATCAAGCAGTTCGACTTCGATTTTGCCAGCGTTGGTATCAAGAACCGCTCGGCGCAGGGGAATATTCTGACGAAGTATCCGGTTCGGAAGATCACCCAGAAAACAGGTGGCGTATCAACCCTGGGGGGAGTCGATATCTGGTATGATGATCACCTGGGGCGGCTGAACCGCGATGAACGGGGCAAACTGCTGGGTAACTTCGACGCGAAAGACAGCATTCTGGTCGTTTATAAAGACGGGCAGTACGAACTGACCAACTTTGATTTGACCAACCGGTACGAGCCAAACGAAATAGCGGTCCTGATGAAGTTTGATCCTGAAACGGTGCTGTCGGCGGTGTATTACGAAGCCAACCAGAAGGCGTGGTACGTCAAACGGTTCAAGGTCGAAACAACTTCTCTTGACAAGAAATTTAGTTTCATCGGCGACGCCAAAGGATCGAAAAATCTCGCCATAACGGTCGATCGCTACCCGAGAATCGAGATTGTCCATCAGGTAAAAGATCGCGGGCCGCTTGAGAAGATGGTGCTGGAACCGGAAGGCTTTATTGAGGTGCGCGGCTGGAAAGCCCTGGGGAATAAACTGCCTTTCGCTAAAGTCAAAGACGTTAAACTGCTGGCGCCAAAAGCCGGTAAAGAAGTCCCCAGGACGGCCCCGGTTGCTGAGTCACTGGCACTTGATGCAACGGAAGCCGACGAAAAGGAGTCCGTGCAGTTAGGATTGTTTTCATAACAAGTTAAGCCTTGTTGGGCAGGACGGTCCCGCTCAGGCCCGATTAGGCTTATTGATACATATGGAAGAAAAACCTTTCTTAGGGTTGCGAACGGTGATCTATGCAGCTCCGGCCTTAGCGGAAACAAAACGCTGGTACGCTCAGGCGCTGGACCTCGACCCTTATTTCGATGAATCCTTTTACGTTGGCTTCAACGTAGGTGGTTATGAACTAGGCCTCGATCCGAACGCACAGGTTGCCGACGGAAGTACGCTGACCTACTGGGGTGTTCGCGATGTTGAAGCCGCCCAGCAGCGATTGCTGCAGTTAGGGGCAACGCTGCACGCTCCGGTTCAGGATGTGGGCGGAGGGATAAAAACAGCGGCCGTCAACGATCCGTTCGGGAATGTGATTGGAATCATCGAAAACCCGTATTTTAGTTTGTAAATGAATACGACATTGGCCACCGACTACAGCCGAAAAACACCCCACGAAGCAATAGGGGTGCGTCTGGTCAAGTGGACCATCAAATGTTGTATTTTCTCGCTTTTCGCGGGTGTAACAGTGGTGCTCGTCTGTAACTGGTGGGTGGTCCGCAACACCCGCGACCAGATTTATTTTGACATTCATGAGCTGCCGGCTAATGACGTAGGGCTGGTGCTAGGTACCAGTAAATTCGTTCGGACGGGTAAGGAAAATCTATTTTTTCGTTACCGGATGGAAGCCACCGCCCGGCTCTGGAAAGAAGGTAAGGTGAAATACCTGATTCTGAGCGGTAATAACGACTCCGAGTATTACAACGAGCCGGTAGACATGAAAAAGGCGCTCCTGAAGCTCGGCGTTCCGGAGTCGGTTATGACGCTCGACTACGCCGGCTACCGCACGTTCGATTCGGTGGTGCGCTGTAAAGACGTTTTCAATCAGGATAAGATTACGATCATCTCCCAGAATTTCCACAATGCCCGTGCCCTTTATATTGGGAATCATGAGGGTATTGAAGCGATTGCCTTTGCCGCGCAGGACGTGCCCGACGGGTACTCCCTGCGTACGCTCATCCGCGAATATCTCGCCCGGCCCTACGCCATGCTGGATGTCTATGTTCTGCGTCCTCAGCCCGAGAAAGGTAACTGGGAGCGGAAAAAGACCTACAGCCGAATGAACAAAACAGCTTCGTTGAATTAATTTCAGGTTTAGCACCCGCTGAAGCCTAAGGCGCTCATGGTTTTGTCGCCTTAGCAGTGCACTCTTGTTTTCCCGTTGCTATCTTTCGCCGTGATCCTGGTCTTGTAGCAGGAACTGCTCCTGCGCGTATCAATCAGACCGGGTAATACAGTGGCAAGGTATGAAAAATGGGCTATTTTTAGTTGTGCTTGGACTGGTATGCACATCCTGTGCCAGTCTGCACCGGCGTTCAGAGATTCTGGAACTGAACGATATTTTTCAGATCTGTCCGAACCAGCGTTTGTTCATGTATGCCGGCCAACGGGGGCGGGTGATTACCAAGGAAAATATAAGCCTAACGAAAGCGGCTCTCTATGAGCGGAATGACACGCTGTTTGCGGAATTCATCGCAGCTTCACTGCCGAAGCCAGACAATAACCCCCGAACGCTCGATCAGTCTGATTCATCAGCCATACTCTTTGTGCATTATAATCCGGTCCTGAATCGGATCAAAGAAGAGAGCCCGTGGTTTAACTACCAGTTGAAGTCATTCGATGTAGACTTGTTCACCGTACCGTTTAAATACCGCTTCCGACAGGGGGAGCGACCCGGCCAGTTGAATACGAACCCAAATGCTGGTGTGTATATCGGCGTGCGCTACGACCGGGGTAATTACCGTACGTTATTTTTCCGCGGGCAGCGGGAATCGCAACGACGTTCGTTTAGTTTCGGCCTGGGCGGCTTTGCCAGCGTTGGGTCAACCCTGGTTAGTTCGTTTACGACGAACGGCCGCATTACAGAAGAATATGAAGCCCTGGGGTTTAATTACGGGCTGGCCCTGATTCTTGGTTATAAAACCTTTACGGCAGGTCTGGCTTTAGGATTTGAAAACCTGGCTAATAATCACAACCCGCTCTGGATTTATCGGAATAAATCTTACCTGGGCGTAACGATCGGCCTGAACTTAAATTAACCGGGAAAAGCCCATGGAAGAATTGGGGAGTTAAAGCATCTGATTACCATACAGACGCCGGATCTTATCGCGGGTGCGTTTCAACCGCATTTTAACGGCGCTGTCCTTAAGGTTAAACTGATCGGCAATTTCACGAATATCCAGGCCATCCTCATATTTTAAACGGAGCATTTGCACTTCGTCGGGAGAGATCGTGTTCATGACTTCCGCTAGATGCTGCAAACGACCTTCTACCTGCTCAGAATCCGTCGATTCCGGATAGGCGTAATCCTCCTCGCTCTGATCCAGCGAAACGGTTATATTCCGATTGGCGTAGCGCAGCTGATCCATACAGTAGTTGTACGAAATGGAATACAGCCAGGTTGAAAAGGCCGAGCGCTCCTTGAAATTGACGAGGTTTCCATACACGCGCAGAAAAATATCGTGCGTATAATCCTCTGCCTGAGCCGTGTCCTTGGTCAGGGATAAACATCGCCTATACACCTTGCTCACATACCGATTATACAGGGTTTCGAAATAATCGTTCTGTTGGGTGTGGAGATACATGCGTATCAGTTCTTCATCTTTAAGCTGATTCTTCATGGTTTAGGTTACTAATGCGTAGCTTGTCGTGGCGGGTGGTGGTAACTTTGATGTTACTATTAGATCTTATTATAGTAACGAAATGATACGCAAATATGATAATCTAGGTAATAAGTTGCTCCTTACGCGTATTAAATAAGGATTAATTTGTTTTGCGTCAGCAATTTATCCCTTTTAAGTATAAACTAAGTTACACTATATGCAACTTTACTGGTAAATCTACCAAACGGTATATTCATCATATTATAAGCGTACATATAAATTGGTCACCATATTTAAGGGCGTAATCAGGCCGATAGGCAGCTTTCCCGATCGAGCACCGCTTGGGCAGCGCCCGTCCTCACCCGCTTCGCGTACGGTCGTTTTTTTTGGGAACGCCATAAAATATTGATTTAACTTTGCCCTGGCTACTTACTGGGAACTGCGCGGCAGGACAGGGGCGATTAAGGCCCGTTCATCGGAGCGCAGATTAATCGCAGAGATAAAAACAGAGATACGACATGGCCCGCCCGTCAGGCTCGTCATGCACCATCATCTACAGAGAATATGGAGACTCAGAATAACGACGAATTATTACGTATCATCGACCTGCTGAACACAACGTACGAAAGCGAGGAAGCCTGGCATGGTCCCTCCGTGGTCGAATCCCTGCGGGGCGTTACGCCCGACATGGCCGGCCGCCGGATTACACCCAACACGCACAGCATTGCCGAACTGGTTTTCCATATGACCAGCTGGCGGATTTTCTGCGTTAAAAAGATGCAGGGCGACCCTACGTTTGATATCACGACGCCCGAAAAAAACTTTGGTGCCTTACCCGATAAAATCGATGATTTCGAATGGGAAGCGCTCGAAATGGAGTTGAGCTTGAGCCAGGAGGAGCTGATCAATGAACTCGACAAGCGTGACGATGACGAATTTCTGGAGGATATTGTGCCCGGCCGCGACTACACATACTACGATATGCTGCACGGCATTATTAACCATGATCTGTATCATACGGGGCAGATCATGATTCTGAAGAAAGCCCTGACGTTTAAGGGAGCAGGGGCGCGGTACGCCGACGATGATGAGGATGAATACGGCTCGCCCTACGGCAGCAGTCAGGAACACGACGATTATTACTGAACCGGAAAACCCTCACGGGTTAGGTTTTAATTCGCTCAAATACCCACTCGCTTTTTCACACGGTTGAACTACTGGCTCGTTAAATCTGAACCCGATAAATACGGGTGGCATCATTTCACCGAACAAGGACGCGCCGTCTGGGATGGCGTCCGTAACTACCAGGCCCGTAACAACCTCAACGCCATGCGGCTGGGCGATCAGGTGCTTTACTACCATAGCGTAACGAACCCCGGCGTGGTGGGTCTGGCAACGGTTGTCCGCGAAGCGTATCCAGACCCGACCGTTCCGGATGATCCCCGCTGGGTAGTGGTGGAACTGGAACCCGTGCTGGCGTTTTACCGGGCCGTACCACTGGCCCGGATAAAGGCCGAACCGCTGTTGGCTAACCTGGCACTTCTCAGGCAGTCGCGTCTGTCGGTCATGCCTATTCGGCCGGATGAGTTCGAGCTGATTCTGAAAATGGGGCAGCAATAATCGTAATTTTGTGCGACCAGAGCCTCCCCGTCCGGAGAGGCTCTGGCGTTTTTCCATATGGCAGATATTCAACTTATCCTTCCGGCGCCCTGGTCGGAATACGAACTGATCGACTCGGGCGATTTTCAGAAACTCGAACGCTTTGGCGAGTTTGTGCTGGCCCGCCCCGAACCGCAGGCCATTTGGGACCGGTCGCTCTCTGAGCGGGACTGGGAACAGCGCGCTCATTCCATTTTCCGGCGCGACCGGCAATCGCCCGAGCGGGGCGACTGGCAGACCAAACCCGATATGCGCGATCCGTGGTTTGTAACGTTTAAACAGGGCGGGCTGAACCTGAAATTCAAACTGGCCCTGACGACGTTCAAGCACGTGGGGCTGTTTCCGGAGCAGGCCGACAACTGGACGTTTATCCATGAAAACGTTAAAGCGCTTTCGGCCCGCGTCTCGCGCCCCAGGGTTCTGAATCTGTTTGCCTATACCGGTGGAGCCTCACTGGCCGCCCGGCAGGCCGGGGCCGACGTAACGCACGTGGACGCCGTGAAGCCCGTCATCAGCTGGGCGCGGGAAAACATGGACCATAGTGAGCTGGATAACATCCGGTGGGTGGTTGAAGATGCGGTTAAATTCGTTCGGCGGGAAGTGCGCCGGGGCAACCGATACAATGGCATCATCCTCGACCCGCCTGCTTACGGTCGGGGGCCCGACGGCGAAAAATGGGTGCTTGAAGAACACCTGAACGATCTTTTGAAATCCTGCGCCGATCTGCTCGACCGTGACGACTTCTTTTTCATTATTAATCTTTATTCGCTGGGCTTCTCATCGCTCATCCTGGAGAACATGATCCGCCAGACTTTTGGCAAGGTGCCCAACACAAGCTGGGGGGAGTTGGTGATGGACGATAAATTCGGTAAACGGCTGCCGTTGGGCGTGTTCTACCGGTTTACGTCCGTTTAAAAAATGTAACTTTGTCAACGAGCGAACGAGTAAAAAAAGAGATGCTAACCACGAGGCTGATGCAGCAGGAACGGGCGCGTAATCTGAATCCCCTCAGCGATTTGGGGCGGAAGGGTTTACGTTCATTATCGATGGCTGCACGCTTAGGTATTTTCGGGCTTTCGCTTTTTCTCCTGTCCTGTGGTCGTGATAACCGGCAGGGTGCCCGGATACCGGATTATCCCAAACCAGGCGATAGCAGCCGCACGGAAGGCGCCTTCCGTGCGCTTACGGTAGCGATTAATCAGTCAGCACCGGCTTCGGCGTATGCCAAACGGGCGGCTATTCTGTTGACAATGGGCCGGGTCAACGACGCCCTGGCCGATATCGACGAAGCCATTAGCCGCAACGATAATGCCGGGTTGTACTACCTGACCCGTGCCCAGATTTTTCGGGCCTTACAGCAGCCCGGCAAAGCGCTCGAAAACGCTCAGCGCGCCGAGATCCTGGGTGTTGATACGCCCGAGCTATACACGCTGCAGGGCGATTTGCTCCAGCAGCAGAACCAGTTCAACAAAGCCCGGCTATACGTTGCCAAAGCCTTGCAGATGGCGCCCTATGATGGCGAAGCTTACTTTTTTAACGGCCTGATGGCCGCCAAACAGGGCGACACGGCGCAGGCGCTCGAACTCTACCAGCAATCGCTTCGGCTGAAGCCCCGCTACCTGGAGACGTATAATCAGCTGGCATCGATCTACCGGTCGCTGGGTAACCGAAACGCAGCTCTGGCTTATAACGAACAGGCCCTGCAGTATTTTCCCGACAACGCCCGGCTGCGTTTTGGGCGGGGGCTTATCTACCATACCTCCGGTGAACTCGACAGCGCCATGGCCTGTTATCAACAGACCGTGAAGCTGCAGCCAAGCTATTACCAGGCGTTTTTTCAGATTGGCCTGATTAATCAGAAATACCGGAATTACTTTGCTGCGCTGACCAATTACCAGCGCGTTCAGCAGCTCCGGCCGCAGTTTCCGCGCATCGATACGTATATCGGCTACTGCCACGAGCAGACCGGACAGTATGATGCAGCCATAGCCGCTTATACGAAAGCGACGCAGCAAAACGCAGCGGATCGGCAGGCTACAGCCGGTTTATGGCGCTCACAACGGCGGCAGTACGCTGGAAACTCGTATAACTCCTTAATTTTGCCGAACAAACCGGCTGAGCCCGTAGCGCCAGCCCGTACCCGACTGGACACAACGCGGGTACGGATTACCACGATCCAGCCCAAAGCCCGCGTTATGACGAGTGAAAGCGATTCGCTCCGGCGAACGATCAAGCCGATTGTGAATTAACGATTACCTAAAGTGCGTGCAATGGGGGATTGTCCGGACGATATTGTTCGCCAGCTACCCAGTGTACAGAGTTTAATTAAGTAGCTTACAGTTGTAGGTAGGCTGCGGTTACCCATATATAAACTAGTACAACCAAATGATTGCGCAGGACGAACAAATCCGCGTGACGCTGCCCGATGGGAGCGTACGGCCGTATCCAAAGGGCTCGACCGGGCTGGATATTGCCACCCAAATCAGCGAAGGGCTGGCCCGCAACGTGCTGGCTGCCAAAGTTAACGGCAAGGTGCAGGACGCTACCCTGCCGATTGACGAAGATGCCAACGTTCAACTGCTGACGTGGAACGACCCTGAGGGGAAAGCAACCTTCTGGCACTCGTCGGCTCACCTGCTGGCCGAAGCGCTCGAAGCGCTCTATCCGGGCGTCAAGTTCGGGATCGGTCCGGCGATTGAAACGGGCTTTTATTACGACGTTGACCTGAATGGGCAGTCGTTCTCGCAGGAAGACTTCAAAAAGGTAGAGGATAAAATGCTGGAACTGGCCCGCCAGAAGCAGCAGTACATCCGCAAACCCATGAGCAAAGCCGATGCGGTCGCTTATTTTGATCAGAAAGGCGATCCGTATAAACTTGACCTGCTCGAAGGCCTTGAAGACGGCACCATTACGTTCTATACCCAGGGTAATTTTACGGATCTCTGCCGGGGGCCGCATATTCCAAACACGGGGTTTATCAAAGCCGCCAAGATTATGAACGTAGCCGGGGCCTACTGGCGCGGTAATGAAAAGAATAAGCAGCTGACGCGGATTTACGCCGTTACGTACCCGAAACAGAAGGAACTCGACGATTATCTGTTCCTGCTCGAAGAAGCCAAAAAGCGCGATCACCGCAAGCTGGGCAAGGAACTGGACCTGTTCGCCTTTTCGGAGCGGGTGGGGCAGGGACTGCCCTTGTGGCTGCCCAAAGGCACCATGTTGCGCGAGCGGTTGGAAAACTTTCTTCGGAAGGCGCAGATCCGGGCGGGCTATTCGCCGGTTGTGACCCCTCACATTGGCAGCAAGCAGCTTTACGTAACCTCGGGTCACTGGGACAAATACGGCGAAGATTCGTTCCAGCCGATCAAGACCCCCGACCCGAACGAAGAGTTTCTGCTCAAACCGATGAACTGCCCGCACCACTGCGAGATTTACAAAACCAAGCCCCGCTCATACCGTGACCTGCCGCTTCGACTGGCTGAGTTCGGAACGGTGTATCGCTATGAGCAGTCGGGTGAACTGCACGGGCTGACGCGCGTCCGCGGCTTTACGCAGGACGATGCGCATATCTTCTGCCGCCCCGATCAGGTGAAGGATGAGTTTATGAAAGTGATCGATCTGGTGCTGTATGTTTTTAAAACGCTTGGTTTCGAAGATTACAGCGCACAGGTGTCCCTGCGCGATCCGGAAAACAAAGCCAAATACATCGGCTCGGATGACCTATGGGAAAAAGCCGAGTCGGCGATCATCGAAGCCGCGGCCGAGAAAGGACTGCGGACGGTAACCGAACTGGGCGAAGCGGCTTTCTACGGTCCGAAGCTCGATTTCATGGTGCGTGACGCCCTCGGCCGGAAATGGCAGTTGGGAACGATTCAGGTCGATTACAACCTGCCGAACCGCTTCGAACTGGAATATATCGGGGCCGACAACCAGAAACACCGGCCCGTAATGATTCACCGGGCTCCGTTTGGCTCGCTGGAACGGTTCATCGCCATTCTGATTGAAAACACGGCCGGGAACTTCCCGCTTTGGCTTTCGCCCGACCAGATTGCGATCCTGCCGATTTCGGAGAAGTACGAAGACTACGCCAATGATTTGTTCTTCGCCCTTCAGGAACATGATATCCGGGGGTTTGTGGATCTGCGCGACGAGAAAATCGGCCGTAAAATCCGTGATGCCGAGGTCAATAAAGTGCCGTTCATGCTGGTTGTTGGCGAAAAAGAAGCCGCCGAAGGTAAGGTATCCGTTCGCCGGAAAGGCCAGGGCGACCTGGGCAGCATGCGTATTGACGACTTTGTCCGGACGTTCCAGGCAGAGGTAAAGGTATAAAGTATGGGGACGTTGCTGGCTTAAACGCTGAACGCCCCCATACCAAAGATTGCGTAAACTTGCACTGAATCAGTATTTTCAATAGTTTCCCGAACTTTTTAGAACCCGGTACGTTATCCAAGCGACTTAAAAAGTCAGTCTGAACATTCGTACGCTAAACACATTATATGGCATTACCCCAGCGCAGACCACCCCGTCGCGTGGTTGAAGAACCCTACAAAGTCAATGAGCGCATCCTGGCCCGTGAAGTACGGGTGGTCGGTGAAAATGTAGAACAGGGAATCTACGACATAAATAAGGCGCAGGCAATGGCCAAAGCGCAGAACCTCGACCTCGTTGAGGTATCGCCCAACGCCGTTCCGCCCGTCTGTCGTATCGTGGACTACTCCAAGTTCAAATACGAGCAGAAGAAAAAGCAGAAAGAAATCAAGGCAAACGCCACCAAGGTCGTTATTAAAGAAATCCGGTTCGGTCCAAACACCGACGACCACGACTTTGAATTTAAGCTTAAGCACGCCATTAACTTCCTGAAAGAAGGCGCCAAGGTAAAAGCTTACGTCCAGTTTGTTGGTCGGGCGATTGTCTTCAAAGATCGTGGTTTCCAGCTCCTGGAACGCTTCTCAAAAGGACTCGAAGACTACGGTAAAGTGGAGGCCGAGCCTAAACTGGAAGGAAAACGCATGACCATGTTTCTGGCTCCGAAAGTCGTAGTGCCCAAGAAGTAAAGCGATACGTAACACCTGCGAAGGGAAGAACGCGATGAAGAAAACAAACTTCGTTGTCTGTTCTTCCCTTTGTCTTTTTCCGTATTTTACGAGACATTCAGAATGTTATGATCCGGTAGCTGTATCTTCTTGAAAATTCCCAGTATTTTTTCCTGTTTTAAGAAGACCTCTCTGAAATTACAAACCGTTTGGTTCCGTGAACGTAACTCCAGTCAGAGTATCTTCATGAACGCTATCTGTCCATCTAAATTTTTCTGGCTTTGGAATGGCTTATAGTTACTCAAAAACTCTTCATCAGCGCGTTCGTCGGCCTGCTGACGGTTCTGCTGTTATTCTGGTGCCTGCCGGAAGGGTATTTCTTTCGGGAAATTTTGCACCGGCATTTTGGTAAATACATATGCTGGGCAGGTCTCGATAATTACTGGGCCTTGTTTGCGCCCCGCCCCGTGTCAAAGAATTTCCTGATTGGGTTCGAAATCGAACTTGCGGACGGTACCCTCCAGGCCTGGAAACTGCCCCAGTACAGCATCGTCGATGATTATCAGGCAACCTCTCACTTCCGGTTCATTAAAATGCATAACCAGTTGTTATCGCAAAAAGACCCTATACCGAAGGAAGCTATCTGTAAATACATTCTCCACGAATACGGGAAGCAGCCTCAAGCAAAAAGCCCGCCGATTAAAGTGCATATCATACAATACTACGAGCCAGCGCCCGATAGCACGTTTTACATATTACCCTGGCTAAGCCGTAAAATTTATACGTATGATCTTGTAGATAGCCACAAAAATCAGCCGTATGAGCCTCTTATTTATAACTATAGGTGAACTGGCAGAAATCTGGAACAGGGCGTTATTCAGCGAGCAGCCTACCCTGACAATATGCGTTTTTCGGGTGTTGACGGGCTTTCTGGTGTTGACCGAAACCCGCAACTGGCTGAGTGTGTATAAACCCCTGTTGTCGGTTGACGGCTGGTTTGGTTATCCCGAATATGCCAGCGCTCTGAAGCCGTTTCGGTTTTCATTACTGAATTACCTGCCGGCAACAAACAAATCTGTAGAATTGGTATTGCTGCTGCAGTTTATAGCCGGTCTTTGTCTTATGGTGGGGGTATTCCCCCAGCTTGCCGCTCTCCTTTGCTTTGTTACGTTAGTTTCCATTCATAACCGGAACATTTATGTCTTAAGCTCAGGGGATGCCCTGTACCGGTTTTTCTGTCTGCTCCTGATTTTCGCTCCTTCGGATACTCAGCTATCACTGCTGAACCTCCCGCATCTGCTCAATGCCGACGTGCTGGCTTATTCGTGGACGCTCCTGATGATTCGGTTGTTTATGGCTAATATTTACATGAAGAACGTGTTATTCAAGCTGCTGGGCGATAGCTGGCTGAATGGCACGGCTACCCAGCAGGTTCTGAATGTGCGAATCTGGAATCGAGGCCGACTTCCGGCTGCGCTGAATCATGCATGGTTTTATAAGGCCACTACCTATGGCACCCTGGTAATCGAAATCGCTCTGTTTACGCTGGTCTGGATTGACGAATTCAGGCTACCGGTGCTGGCGCTAGGCGTTCTGCTTCATCTTTCACTCTGGTTGTTTTTGCGCATCGGTTTCTTTCAAATGGCAATGATATGTGGGCTGGGCGCGTTCGTAACCCCTCAGGAATATGCGGTTTTTTTCGGCCTAATCAGCCGGTTGTAACCTTGGCTGGTCAGCCACCCATCATGCGCTGGGCGGGGCCCCGACTCTTGGCCGAAAGCTGGGTAATTGCCCGTTGGGTAATCGCAATGAATTCGCTGACCGGATATAACCTGCCTTGTTCTAATCCGTAAAAGTAGGGCGGGAGCGGGACAAAGTAATCGTTTTGTCGATCGGCTGCCCTCAGCCAGATAGCGCTGATCTTTAGCGCAAACATGCGCAGAAAAGCGAACTCGTAAGTTTCGGACTGCAGCTTTTTCCTTTTTTTTAATTTGAGGTGCAACGTCTTCATCTCATCTACCATTGGGCCGGAATGGGCCTCGTGAAATAAGAAATCACCTGACTCCCCAACTTTGGTTTCTATGGCCGTACTACCGTGTTTGTCTGAATAAATATGGCGCCAGGATACGACATGCGCGTTGGTAAACCCTTTGCCAGCAATAATGTCGCTTAGATTAACATGAAAAACTTTATGGGGTAATACGTTCTTACGTTTAGATAGGCGTGTGTCTGGTTTTCGTTTCGCGAGCCAGCCAGTAAACCCCTTGACCGAATCTTCGGGTGCAGGCGTAGTACATATTGGCATAAGTCAGGATTTTTTAGCAGGCTTTGAGAAAAAAGTATATTCTACTAAGCTGTGCGTTACTTTATGGCCCAGAACAGAACCCCCATGACATTTATAATTAGTTACAAATTCCTTATAGGGCATTTCCGATGTGCCGAAGTAAGGATCGTAAACAGTGACGTTTTGCTCAGTAGTCGTAGACTCGTAGCCCGCAATAACCACAAAATGTGAAAACTTATCCATATCAGCTATTTCGCCGTCAATGTCTAATTCCAGCAGATAAGCGACTAAACGGCCCTGATCCAGCTGCTCCATTAATTGCGTAAACGAAATAAAATCCTTGTGGAAATTATCCGCAATTCCAGCCGTTACAAACGAGCCGATATCTTGTTTATTCTGAAGAAACCAGGGTATATCACAGGGTGAGTTTTCCGGATCGGAACAACAATCGCCCGGGGCAGGTGTAATGGAAGCGCTGGCCAGGGTACATTGAGTCCAGCTACTGTTTGAATCATAAAAAAGTGCACAACTGGTTCCAACAGCAGCCCAGCACAACGCATGGCCTAACTGTGTCTCCATTGTAAAATCAAGAAGTCTTTTTTTTACGGTATTCGTAACCATAAGTCTATTGCTCAGGCACGGACAAAGACAAGACGCGTAGGCCAGTTTTTATAGACGAACCTCAGTTGAGCAGACTTTGATATGAATCTGCCGTAGGGGCTAAAAAATTATTGAATCGTTTGTCCTTACCAATGCCACATTTTCAGCATTGATAAGGACAAGAAACCTTATTTACCAGGTTCCGCCACCCATATGGTCATCAGCATCATTATGTTGAATGCCTTCCATTTTCTCATATGGAAAAATGCTCTTCCCATCCTTCATGCGTTGCTTGGCAAATTTTCGCAATGATTTAACCGTTTCTGTACTGAAAGTGTGCGTCGATTTGCTGTTCATGAAATCGGTAATTTTGGCCTTAGTCAATTTCTGAGCCTCTGGGGACAGCAAATCGGCGTAATGACCGTCGCCAACCCGAATAAGAGCATCTTTTAAGGTTTCGGATGATGATTTCATGCTTTATAAAGATTAAGAGGTTAACTGATAAAGAAATGTAAGTATATTTAGATAAATAGCAGTTGATCTGTGGCATTATAACGAACGGTATTGACCGACTCGCCCTTATCCAATCTAAAGTAGCATAATCATCTTGATAAACAAGTGTATTTTTCACTAATTTGGTCGCATGCGATGGAGAAAGAAACATGCTTACCTGGAAGAAGAAAAGTCTATTCATAATATAGGCTAACAGTGATTTGTTCAGTCATACATCTGCTACAATTTCCAAATTGGTTTGGACCCGTTTAAACTATAAACTAGTGTTTGTGGCTATGAGGTGTATCGGTTTACTAATTCTTTCATTGCTATTTCAGATTAACTCTGCCAAGGCCCAGACAATACTGCTGGAGAAAAACCAGACGATACCTGTTGCTTCTAATTTTTTATATTTAAAAGATAGTTCCGGGAAATTAACTATTTCGGACGTTACTCATTCTGTAAACTACCAGAAGTTTCAAGTTGTAAGCCGTACGGCATTTGACGATAATACACGGGTCTACTGGCTTGCGTTTCGGCTAAAAAATAATCAGGAGATTGATGCTGAATGGATAGTTAATTTTGAAAATTGGGCCTTCGTTGATTTTTATTATAAATCTGGCGATCAGTTTATTCATAAGCAAACCGGATATCTGCTGCCTTATAAAAAACGGGATTATCCGGAGGCCAACAAACCTTACATTAAATTGTCTATAAAGTCAGACGAGATAAAAGAATGTTTTGTCCGGATTGAATCGCATTTCGACCCGGAAAAGATTCCACGTGACCTGAGTTTTACCATAGCGCCGAGAGCCGTAGTGGATGAAAAGGATGCCCAGGCCGGGAAAATCATATTCACATTCCTGGGTATTTTCCTGGTTATGCTTATTTATAATTCATTTATTTTTATTTCGACGCGCTTAAAAAGTTATGCCTATTACCTGTTAGTTCTGGTGTTTACTATATTTTTCACCGCTGGTAATTCGGGTTACCTTATTTCTTTATTAGGCTTTATTGATTCTTTTCCATACTGGTATTTATATATTGACGTAGCGGCTTCTAATGTTTTAGGTATTGTTTATACCTTGTTTGTCCAAAATTTCCTTAATCTCAGGGAACGGTATCCCGGATGGAATAAAGTTTTAAACGCTCTGATCTGGGCCTATCTAATTTCAGGTATTCTGAACTATATTTATTTCGATATAGGTTTTGCCATCACCCAAATTCTGGGATTAGCTACTTTTCCCTGCATAATATATGTAGGCATACGCAGTATCAGAGACCGGTATCCATCGGCACTGATCTTTTCGATTGGCTTTTCGTTCATGTTTCTGGGAATCCTTTGCGTAATTCTTTCGCTAATGGGCGTGCTACCTAAATCGGATTTCACTTTTAAATATGCGCTCCCTACTGGCTCTGCAATTGAAGTCATTCTGTTGGCTTTTGCCCTGGCAAATATGATCAATGTGCTTCGACGTGAGAATGAAGAAAAGCAGACGCGCATTATTCATCAGCTGGAGGAGAATCAACAGTTACAAGTAATCTTAAACCAGGAACTGGAGCAAAAAGTACAGGAGCGTACAGCTGAATTGAACCAGTCGCTCAGCCAGCTCCGGGCTACCCAGGACCAACTGATCCTACGCGAGAAAATGGCTTCGCTCGGCGAACTGACGGCGGGCGTTGCCCATGAGATTCAGAACCCGCTGAATTTTGTTACTAATTTTTCGGAAGTAAGCTCTGATTTACTTGATGAAGCGCAGCAGGAATTGAGCAAAGGTGATCTACAGGAAGCAGGTTTTATTCTGGAGGATTTAAAGGGGAACATGAAGAAAATTACGGCTCATGGCCACCGGGCCAATGCCATTGTAAAGGGTATGCTGGAGCATAGCCGCACGGGGCCTTCTGAAAAGAGACTGGTCAATGTTAATGCTCTGGCCGAAGAATATTTACAGGTAGCCTATCAGGGAAAACGGATAAAGGATAAGCTGTTCAACGCTAAACTCACTACCGAGTTTACGCCTGATCTGAACGAGATTGAGGTTGTGCCGCAGGAGCTTGGGCAGGTCTTACTGAATTTATATAATAACGCGTTTGATGCGGTCAACGAGAAAACTCGGCAGCAGGGAAACGCTTATCAACCGCAGGTATGGGTGAGTACGTACCTGGAAAAAAACAAACTAAAACTTGTGGTGAAGGACAATGGAACCGGTATCCCCGCCGAGATTCTGAATAAAATCTACCAGCCTTTCTTTACCACCAAGCCGGCTGGCCAGGGTACGGGTCTGGGCCTGTTTCTGACGTATGATATTATTACAAAAGGGCATGGAGGTGAGGTGAACGTTCGGACCGAAGCTGGCAGCTATACCGAGTTTATGATTAGTCTGCCTTACTCACCGCCAATCTCCGCCTGAGTCGCTTCCGGCTCATATCAACCCCCTTTCAGCAACCGGTCGAAGTACAAATACCCTTTTGCCACTACGGGCTTCCCGGGCTCGTAGACAAGCTTGACGTACTGAGCCATTTTTCGGATAACCACCCGCTGCGGTTCGGTGGTTGTGTGAGGTATGGAATCGGGCGACGACCAAAGTAGCGGACTGGTTTTGGTTTCGAACCTGCCGTTCCAGCGCAGCAGGGCCGCTTGTTTCTGGCTGGAGCACAGCCCGGCCTCCAACAGGCGATTGGTAAAGCTGATTAATTTGTCCTGCGTCTGGGCGTCGTTGAACCAGCACTCAATCCCTATTTTAGGCTGTATAGCTGGGTTTACATCAATGAGTAAAGCAAAAAAATCACAGTGATGAATCAAGGGACTCATCTGCTGCTCCAGCGCATTCACATCGCCAGGCCATGCGTGCTCTGTTATGAAACGCTGCAAGTCAGCGTAAGTCTGCATTACCAGGTATATCCGCAGCAGATTATCGCCCCGGTTCGATGGAAGTCCAACCGCGCGGATTTGAATCCTGGACGGGATAGATTCCAAAAACGCACGGATTGCGCCGGTTTTAGCTGAAATCGGCCGATTCGCTATCAGCGCGAGTGTCTGAAGGATAATTTCGGGCCTCACGACCGCATCATTCATAAACTGATTCTCACGGAAATGAACGTACAACCAGGGAACTGACACAACGCTCAATGGATTGACAATATCATAAACCAGCCAGAGGATTCGGATATGGGAACTGAGAAAAAAGCCGGGGCTGCTCCAGGTGCTGCAAATGGTTTGCAGGTTACGTAGTGCCGATGTTTGTGCTTCAGCATCAGGCTGCGGAAGACGCGCAACCCAGTCTGCTACTGTTCTGTGCTCGTTTAGTTTGCCCGCAATCGCTACGTTAAAATCAACACGAGGTTCCTCGGCCGCCAGCCAGCATTCAAAACAGCCGAATGACAGAGCCGGCAGCCGCTGACTAATCCTGCGGATGTGGTGCAGGTAGGGGGGCGAAATCAGCTCTGTCGGAATCCAGGGCGTGAGTAAATCGATATAGGAAGCCAGCGTTCCGTTCATCTGAGGGCAGTGGAAGCCTAACTTACAACTTATCCGGTGAACTTTAAGAAATTTAGCGGATAGCTCAGCTTCTTTGGGCCGATGGTATTTGTTCAGCGACTATGAGCCAGTTTGATTTTCCGCGTATCAATTTTTCGGGTCGGGCTTTCATTAACCCCGGAACGGCCAACAATAATATTCTGATGCCCCTGGTGACTTATGACCCGATTCAGGTGCAGGCGCTGTTGCCGCCCAGAATCTACTTGTCACAGGATCTGCTCATGCTGCACAGGCTGGGGGCCTTGCCGATACCCCAAAACCAGTTGATTGCCGAAGATGGAGATCTGCGTTACATTGAAATAGAGCCGATTAACTCCCGGCAGACATTCGCCGACTGGGCAATAACTCCTCTGGGGCAAAGTCTGCTGGATACCGACTACCATGACCTGTATGAGCTGGTCAGGAGTAAACGCACCGGAAAACCGCTGACGGGGCATCAGCCTGCTAACTGGAATTATTACGGTGGAATGGAATTTGGGTTCAGGGATGTGGTGGTGCAAAGTGTAGCTATCTCCGACCACCGGTTAATCACCTCCGAAACATCGGAATGTCCCGCTGATGTTGCCGGTCTGCTGGGGGCTACCCTGTGTATGGAACATGAACTGGGACAAACGAGTGCGGTTATGATCGACGTACTGCCCAGTCTGTCCATGTTCAGTCAGGTATTCTGCGATCGGATTCAGCTGCAACAGAACGGGGCGGTGCTGATGAGTGGCAGGCCCGAAAAAGGTTCGCTGCGGTTTATGAATCCAGATCGAATTGTGAATCAAACAGGGGCTTTAGGAGCGTCGGGGACGTTCTTTGCGGTACTCCCGCTGGAAGAACTGGCGGGGGGCATGCACGCGCCCCTGATGAGCCTGTTCCGGTACTACGGACAAAAAAGCGAACCGCTCAAGGGTATTTTTATTCGCTACAATCTGTTTGAGGTAGAGGAAAGTCAGACGCCTGATTATTCAATTTTGGGCACAGAGGCCAATCCGGCCTTTGCTACCATTGTGGGGAGCCTTACGCCCTGGTACGAAGGAGAAATGAAATCCATAATGATGGGCAGGCAGTTGATACCGGTAGCGCCGTTTCTGGCCGACAAAGTGTTTGCCCCTGTTATAGGTCAGGTCGATATTCAGCAGGGCCGCGTGCGCCTGGACGTTCTGGGCAGTATTCCCGAAGAACGGGTCAGCTCTGAGCCTCCTGCCTATGAAACCTATCCGGTAGGTCCGCTAAACCTGATGCTGTTGACAGAGGGCAAACCCGCTATTTCGATTGGTGTTTTTCAGGTTGATGCCCAGCACCTGAGTCGCGAGCAATTGCTGAAAACGGGCGGAATCCTTGATCTGCCTTTCTCCGTTACCAAAGAACTAACCGAAGACGCATTCGCTGCCGGTCGGTTAATCCTGTATGGGCGCTCCAAAGCATCCGTAGAGGATGAAGGCAGCGAGGTTATCCTGATGCAGGAAAGCGACTATATGATTGCTTCCGATCAGGCCGGTTTGTACGCCGATCAAGGGCAGGACCCCAACGAAGGCTATGTTAGTTATGGTCCGGTGAAAGAACCTTGCCGGGTCTGTGTATACCAGAAAGGCAGGCCCTGTACAGAAGCTTTGCCGGTGACGATTATGGAACTTACGATCACCCAATCCGGCGCGTCGACTTCCGTCAATCAATTCCTTAAAACGACCGACTTTCGTGACGGACAAACGGTGGTCTTCCCGACCGATCAGGCGGCCAACAAGATGTATGTATTCTATCCCGGTTCGACGAAGGTTAATTCAGAGAATCTGTTGACTGATCTGATCCGAACCGGTTATTTTGTCAGTCTGCGCGTATTGCCCAGTCCCGATTACGGCAAATTCCTGGACCCGAGCCACCCGCATTACCCGACGCCGGTGACCTTCGAGGTAATTTACCAGGAACTGCTACACACGTATGATCTGGTATATCCGAAAGCGTCGCTGATTACGCCGTTTACCGAAGATTATTTTCGCCGGGGACACAAATTCATTGCGCACCGCATGGCTCCCGCAAACTGGGCGTCCGCTACGTATATGCCGTCCAGCCGGGATATGCCCCGGGCGAAGTGGGACTTATTCTGCAAATGGGTAACCGACCGGCAAGCCAGCCGAAATGGGTCTATATCTTCCTGAGCCTTGTTCATCAACAAGACAGAAAACTAACGGATTTTTCGTATCTTTGCGGCCTGTTTACTTTTTCTATCACAATTAGCGGTTTACGACAATGCCAAAAGTAAAAACCAATTCGGCTGCCAAGAAGCGTTTCAAGCTGACCGGCACCGGAAAAATCAAGCGGAAGCACGCCTTCCACAGTCACATCCTGACGAAAAAAACCACCAAGCAGAAGCGGAACCTGGTTCATGATACGCTGGTGGTACCTGCTGACGAGCGTCGCATCAAAGCGCTGCTGAACGTCTAAGAACAAAAAAGACGCAGTTGCGTCTGGTTTAAGTTTCACCCGATTACTGGCCTTCAAGCACCCCATAAGCGGTCGCCAGTCGTCAAAAAACAAAAGAATATGCCACGTTCCGTCAATCACGTTGCCTCACGGGCGCGTCGGAAGAAAGTAATGAAGCTGGCCAAAGGTTATTTCGGTCGGCGTAAAAATGTTTGGACGGTTGCTAAAAACGCCGTCGAAAAAGGCTTAGGATACGCTTATCGCGACCGCCGGGCCAAGAAGCGGGATTTCCGGGCTCTCTGGATTCAGCGGATCAACGCCGGTGCCCGCATCAACGGCATGTCGTACTCGGTCCTGATGGGTGCCCTCAACAAATCGGGCATCGAACTCAACCGTAAAGTCCTGGCCGATCTGGCCATGAACCATCCGGAAGCGTTTGCCGCCGTTGTGGAACAAGTAAAGTAAACAGACCTGAATTGCGCAAAGGCCTCGGCGGTAAGCCGGGGCTTTTTGCGTTTATAGACCCTTAAGCCGGTTCAGGCGCATAGTCTAGTCATTAATTACAAATTCAGATGATAAACACAGTAGTCCTGGGTCTGCCCCGGCATCAGCCAGTACAAACTCAGGACTACTGTGTGACCGGTTCACTCAACTGCCTCACAAAGCTGGCGTGGTCCCAGTCGATGGTCAGCTCCTGAATCTGGTCGGCCTCGTTGAAGCGGAACACGAAAATATGGTCAGAGTTGAAGCGTAATCCCTTGCTGGGCAGACCCATGAACTCCTTGGCCTGCGTACCTTCGATGGTTACGTTAGCCGTTACGGTGTCCCCCTCGGCGGAGAGGCTATCGACCGAGTTGCTGAGGTCGGGGAAGCAGTCGATGAGCAGGTCCCAGACGCCTTTGCCGAACTCCCAGAATGAGCCTTTGCCAGCATCGCCCAGGGGGCGGAAGTGAACCGTAGCATCGGGGGCTGCCAGCCCGATCATACGGGCGGTGTCGAGGTCGTCATAGGCGGTGAAAAAAGCCAGGCAGGCCCCTTTGCGGGTTTGGGTTGAAATGGTGTCCTGTTGAACGGTATTCATGATTTTAGGAGGATTTATCGGTTGGAAACAGTCGCTTGAGGGTAATTGGGATGTTGTTTGATTTTACGTATCTGCCGCAGATGCCGGTCCACATGACCCCATTGAAAAATATAAACCTGGTGCATGTTACGTGGACTATCCGTGCCGGTTCGGTCGAAATGCGCTCGCATATCGGCTGTGGTATTCTCCACAAAGCCAATAGTTTGATCACGGAGTTTCAGAAAAAATGTCAGATTGTTTCTTCCTTCTATCAGTCCGCTGGGGCGCGAATAGTCAGGTGATAGATGGGGTGCCGGTTCCATAATCCATTCCACGTAATAGCTGTCGGGGCGGCTGGTCTGGTTGAGTTCGGGGGTAGGTTTATTGATAACACTTACGCCCACTTCGCGCGCCCAGATGATCTCCCAGAGCGCTAAATGCTCGACCACCTCGCCAATACTCCATCGATCGGGCGATTCATGGAAAGACCACTGGGCTGGCGTCAGATTTTCTGTTTCGCGTACCAGGTCATCCCGGGTTCGACGAAGGTTGTCGAGCGTGTACTGCCGGTCGGTTTCGGTCCATAGCTTGGCTGGTGTTAAGGATTGAGCAACCAAAGGGCTGGCAGCCAGAGCAATGAGACAGGGAAGGATGAACATTTTCATCGTGAGGAAGAAGTTTGATTCTGGTGGTAAAACTATCGTCCTCATCCTCGCTATGATTGTACAAATGCGACTTTTTCAGCTTTCCAGAAAATTGCCTAGCTCAACGTTATCCTTTACATACAGCGAAGGTTGTTTGCCCGTAAAGGCCTTAAATTCCCGAATGAAATGGGACTGGTCATAGTAGCCAAATCGACAGATCAGATCCTGCCAGTCGCTTATCTGCCAGCGCTGACCGGCGAGTTGGGCGCATAGGTAACCGACACGCCGGATGCGGGCGTAATACTTGGGACTTACGCCGACCCGGTGAAGAAATTTACGCTCAAACTGCCGTCGGCATAGAAAGGCGTCTTCGATCAGCATGTCCAGCTGAATAATTCCTTTCTGTTCAACAATCAGGTTTGTAGCATGATCGATACGGTCGGCCGAGGTGTTTTGCCTGAGTAATTGAAAGGAAAGGAATTGCTCCAGAATCGCCACTTTTTGCGTTGGGTTGCTGCAATCGGCAATCTGTTGAATCAGGATCGAAGCCGTTGGCCCCAGAATAGCCGTTAGGTCTACTCGCTCATTGGTTAGTTCGACCATATCCAGACCAAACAGGGCGCTCAGGCCTGCCGGACGAAAGACAATGCCAATTACCCGAACGGGCCCCGTCAGCCGTAGCCAGTATTGCTGTGTTGACTGCCCCATGACAAATGAGGGAGGAACTGAATGCCAGAGGCCGCTCAATGTTTGAACAGCGTAGGGTTGTCCGGTATTGAACACCATTGACCCGAACCCATTCGGGGGCGATTCGATGACGAGGGGGGTATCCGGCGTAATTGAGCGAATACTCTCCCAGGCATAATAGCATTCAATGAACGGCTTCAGGTGATGTGCCGGACTGTATTTCTGGTAAAACATAGCAGCTACCTGTCATTTGCGCTCCACTTATGTCTTGTTTTCTTAAGGAGAGTTCAAGGGTTGGGCATTGTTAAACGCTACAAGGTAGCCATATCAATGACAAACCGGTATTTTACGTCTCCCTTCAGCAGTCGGTCATAGGCATCGTTTATTTCGCTCATGGAGATGATTTCTACGTCTGACAAAACATTGTGTTCGGCACAGAAGTCGAGCATCTCCTGGGTTTCCGGCAAACCGCCAATAAACGAGCCGACGACCCGCTTCCGGGGAAAACACAGGCCCATACAATTTATCTCTAAATTTTGAGGAGGTACCCCAACCAGAATCAGTGTTCCATCGCGTTTGAGCGTAGTTAAGTAGAGTTGCAGATCATGCTTAGCGGCAACGGTATCGATAATAAAATCAAAATAATTCTGTACGCTCGCTAGTGCGGCTTCGTCGGTCGTTAACACAAAGTTCTGAGCACCTAACTGTCTGGCATCAACCTCCTTTTCAGGCGAAGTACTCAAAATCGTAACCTCAATGCCCATAGCCGCTGCAAGTTTGACGGCCATATGGCCCAGCCCACCCAGACCCACAACGCCAAGGCGATGGCCTTTACGAATTTTCCATTCTTTTAAAGGAGAATAGGTGGTAATACCTGCACATAACAGCGGAGCAACCCGTTCAAGCGGCAGATTATCGGCAACTTTCAATACAAAATGTTCGTCTACAACAATCTGGCTGGAATAGCCGCCATAGGTAGGCGTTTTTCCATCCCGTTCAATCCAGCCATAGGTGGCTACCCAACCGTTTTCACAATATTGCTCCAGGCCGTCGTTACAACTGGAACAGGTGCGGCAGGAATCGACCAGACAACCAACAGCCGCATAGTCGCCTTCCTTAAATTTTGTTACGTCACTTCCTACTTTTTTTACCTGCCCTACTATTTCATGACCAGGTACAATTGGATAATTAGTCAAGCCCCAGTCATTACGGGCCATGTGAATATCTGTATGGCAAATGCCACAGTATAGAATTTCAATCTGAATGTCTTTGGCCCCTACCTCCCGACGTTCAAACTGAAACGATGATAAGGGCGAATCAGCACTGTGTGCTGCATAACCTTTGGTGTGTAACATACTTTTGCAGGTTTGAAAGTGAGCACTAAAAAACTTAGTCAGTTGAGACTCGATGGCTATCCGCCCGAACGTAGGAATGACAGTATTGTCCTGATCCAGCATGTCCGGACTGTTTAACAAACGGCAGTTCATAAGCAGTAACCGTCTATGGCTCAGTGGTCAGCGAGCTAACGTATTGTAACGGGACAATGAATTTTATGTAAGATGGTAGGTATTAAGAGCTATTCGATGAGGAGCCTACCGATGTGTTAAGCCATCCTCACTGTTGGCCACTGTTGGATAAATTAAACTATTGTTATTTATTAGAATGCGTATATGATTGATAAGCAATTAGTTATTTGGACAGGTAAAGCAACTGTATAATTCAAACGGATTGCAGTTGTTCTTATTTATCGGTCATTAGCAGCAATACATGATACAGCTACACAGTTCTACGTTTCTACGAGCGTTGTCTTCAGGCCCGCCCGTCCGCTACTGGACTGCTGACCCAGCAAATAAACCTTTACCTCGGTTTCGCCGACGCGAAAGACCTGTCGGCCGGTCAATTTCTGCTCAACCAGTTGATTGAGCTGCTGAAACTGAGCCAGTCGTTTCTTTTCCTCATCGCCAAACCAGTCCTGTCCGGTCACGACAGGTTCCCAGAAGGTCGTCTCCGGGACCTCTTCCACGTAAACCGATGGCGGCAGCATCAGCCAGTCCTTGATCTGGCTGACCGTCAGCGGTTCGGGCTGGTTTAAATAGCACAATACAAATTCGACGGGTTCGTCGGATTCGCTCGGGTAGAGCAAGTCGGCCAGCAGAGGAGCCGCAGCCTGCTCAAAGGGGCGATCCTCTGCCGGTTGGTCGTTACGTTCGGTTGCTTCGTTCGTCATCAGTTTTCCTGAGTGCTGGACCTCGTCGAGCAAAGATACACTTTGTCAGAGCGGCTGCGGAGGCTGCCTGGGGCGGTACGGTCAAACATTTCGGTTTGCTTTCTTCTTACTTTACAAAAAACGACGTAATCATGTTAGAAACCCTTATGAATTTAGTGCGTCAGCATTCTGGTGAAGCCGTTGTAAACAACCCGGCTATTCCGAACGAAAAGAATGACGACGCCATACAGGCGATATCGGGGGGGATCATGGGCGGCCTGCAACAGCAGGCGCAGGGCGGTGGCCTCGGGAATCTGCTGGGTATGCTCACGGGACAGAACAGCACGGCCCATACCGATGTGACGCAGGGGGTTCAGCAGAATGTTCAGCAGAATCTGATGCAGAAACTTGGTATTTCTCCGCAGGTGGCCATGTCGGTGGCCAGTATGGTTGTACCCATCGTGCTGAACAAACTGATGCACAAAGCCCAGGACCCTAACGATCAGAGTATTGACGGAAATACCATCATGGGCGCTGCTACCGGCAAACAGGGTACTGACTGGATGAGTATGGCACAGTCGGCTATGGCCGATGGTAAGCTCGACATGGGCGATCTGATGCGCGCAATGGGTAGACAGCAGGGGGGCGGTAGTCAGCAGTCGGGTGGCGGACTCGGCGGCATGCTGGGTGGCCTGTTCGGCGGGCGGTAGCTAATCTGTATTGAACCACCTGAGGGTTATTGTAAACGAGTGTTTCATAAAAATATACGGTCGAAACTTTGTCTATTCAGGAGGTTTCGACCGTATATTTTTATGGTAGAGCCGGAGCGGATTGGCTATTGTTTAACCAGCATAATCATAGAACACACCGTAGGTAGGCTGGTGCCAGATAGGTTGTTGACGCGCCCTGACGGGCCAGGTTTGAGGACGTAACGGCGACGGTATGGCTCGCCCCGTTCGAAACCAGACCCGTCAGGGTACAGTTCTGCGGACTGGTGCCCGTCGTGGAAACGGTTGTCGTGGCCGTGCCATCGGTAACGGTCAGGCTGCCTGCGCTGGCGTTGGTAAAACTGACCGTACCCGTAACGGCGTAGAGGTTGGTGGCGGGGTTGCAGGCCGAGGGCGTCGCCGTGATAGCCAGGGTAGGGCAGGGGGCGTTACGCAGTCCGAACTGCTGCAGTTGATGGTAAAGGTTGAGGGGTTATTGCCAACATTCGAGTCAAAGCCATTGCCGCCGTATTCTTGGGTGTATTGACCGGCCGACGTAATCGCACGGGTTCCGCCATTGACAGTAATCTGGTCGGCTTTCAAATTGATAGAGAACGTCATTCAGCTTAAAGGTCTGCCAGCCAGTTACACCGAAGGCGGAAAATAGACGACATTCTGGCCCGTCAACTCAGGTTATACTGTCAATCTGACAGCAAAACAAATAATTTTTGGAGCTGGCATTTGTATTGATAGATAGGTGATGTCTGTCAGTTAACATTCACAGCAAGAAACTAAACCACAACACTAGTTGGTAATTATGGGAAAAATCATTGGTATTGACTTAGGCACCACGAACTCGTGCGTGGCCGTTATGGAAGGTAACGAGCCGGTCGTGATCCCCAACTCGGAAGGAGCACGGACGACGCCGTCGGTGGTCGCGTTTATGGATAACGGCAACGGCGAACGGAAAGTCGGCGCGCCGGCCAAACGTCAGGCCATCACCAACCCTAAAAATACGATCTCTTCGATCAAGCGTTTCATGGGTAAACGCTTTAACGAGGTAACGAACGAAACCAGGAACGTCGCTTATGACGTGGAGAACGGCCCCAACGGTACGCCCCGCGTCAGAATCGGCGATCGTCAATATACACCCCAGGAAATTTCGGCGCTGATTCTGCAGAAAATGAAGCAGACGGCTGAAGATTATCTGGGCCAGACCGTAACGGAAGCTGTCATTACGGTACCGGCTTATTTTAACGATGCCGAGCGGCAGGCTACCAAAGAAGCTGGTCAGATCGCCGGTCTCGACGTGAAACGGATCATCAACGAGCCGACCGCAGCCGCGCTGGCCTATGGTCTGGACAAAACGGATAAAGATCAGAAGATCGCCGTATTTGACCTGGGTGGCGGTACGTTCGATATCTCTATTCTGGAACTGGGCGACGGCGTCTTCGAAGTAAAATCGACCGATGGTGATACGCACCTGGGTGGTGATGACTTCGACCAGGTGATTATTGACTGGCTCGCCGACGAGTTCAAGAAAGACGAAGGCATTGACCTGCGTCAGGACCCGATGGCGTTGCAGCGTCTGAAAGAAGCCGCCGAGAAAGCGAAGATCGAACTGTCGAGCTCGAACTCGACCGAAATCAACCTGCCGTACATCATGCCGGTGAACGGGATTCCGAAGCACCTGGTCCGTACGCTGAGCCGCGCGAAGTTTGAGCAACTGGCCGATTCGCTGATTCAGCGGAGCCTGGAGCCCTGCCGCCGGGCGCTGAAGAACGCCAGTCTGTCGGCTGGTCAGATTGACGAAGTAATTCTGGTGGGTGGTTCGACCCGCATTCCAAAAGTACAGGACGAAGTCGAAAAACTTTTTGGTAAGAAGCCCTCGAAAGCCGTTAACCCCGACGAAGCCGTAGCCATTGGTGCTGCTATTCAGGGTGGTGTGTTGACGGGTGAAGTAAAAGATGTGCTGCTGCTCGACGTTATCCCGCTTTCGCTGGGTATCGAAACGATGGGTGGCGTGTTCACCAAGATGGTGGACGCCAACACGACCATCCCGAGCAAGAAAGTGGAAGTGTTCTCGACGGCTTCGGACAACCAGCCGAGCGTAGAGATCAATGTGCTGCAGGGTGAGCGGCCAATGGCGGCTCAGAACCGTCAGTTGGGCCGGTTCATCCTGTCGGATATTCCACCCGCACCGCGTGGTGTACCGCAGATTGAAGTAACCTTCGACGTAGACGCCAACGGTATCCTGAACGTAACGGCGAAGGATAAAGGCACGGGGAAAGAGCAGAAAATCCGGATTGAAGCTTCGAGCGGCCTGACCGAGACGGAAATCAACCGGATGCGCGAAGAAGCGAAAGCCAATGAAGCCGCCGACAAAGCCGAGCGTGAGAAGATCGAGAAGGTAAACCAGGCCGACTCGATGATTTTCCAGACCGAGAAGCAGCTGAAAGATTATGGCGATAAGCTATCGGAAGGTAACAAATCGGCCATCGAAGCCGCTCTGGGTCAGCTCCGCACGGCTCATGGTTCCCGCGACGTAGCTGCGATTGACTCGGCCATGGAAGCGCTGAACGCTGCCTGGGGTACGGCTTCGCAGGAATTGTACAACGCCACCAACGGCCAGCAGGCCAATCCGACCGATGGTTTCACCGGCAATGGCAATGGTTCCGCCGACGGTCAGGGCCAGCCCACCGGCGACAACGTCTCGGACGTACCGTATGAAGAAGTAAAATAATCAGACCAGTAGACCAGTTCACAAGTTCTGATAACCATAAAAAAGCTCCCACTGTAACGGCGGGAGCTTTTTGTATTTACAGACGATTAATTGTATCCTTATTATTTCTAAACTTCATTACAACCGGCGACGTTCTAATGATTTATCGGCGATTGAGTAGGGTTAACATCCCCTCATCCTAACTGAAAATCAAAAGAGCAGTAGGCGTAACTTTAAAAGCTTGCACAGGAGTTGGAAAAAGTAGACCTATAGCATTAGGCATTATGACAACCGAAGAACTGAAACGGGATGTTCACCAGCCAATAGACAGTGTTCTGGGTGATGTTACGCTGGTTGATCTGTACGCAGCCGGTGCCCTGTGTGGAGCAGCAGGAGATACCAGTAGACGACAAGGACCCAAAGCTGCGTGAGCAGATGAATAAAGTAGTAGGGCCGGGGCTGAAGCCCCGGCCCAATTCTCTCCTGAAAACGGTGTTACTACGGCCGAGCCTTGGTGGATAATCTCTTCTTGACGGTCGTTTTTGTTTTGACCGACGCTTTTCGGGCGGCCGTACTGCTACTTTTCTGCTGACTGGTGCCCGCCTGCGTTGACGCCCCATTTTTTCTTTGGGAAGGCGGAACATACATGTATGACCGGGTAGCGCCTTCATCGGCAATGGTCATACTGGCGGCTTTGCTGGTGGCTGGGCGTCTGCCCCCGGTTAGGTAACCCGAACCGGTTGAGGCCGTCGAGCCGCCACTCTGGCCACCCGTGGTTGACTGCGCCTGGATAGACTGATAAAAGCTGGCCGCCAGAAAGAGAGCGGCTCCGAATAGGACTGATTTCATGATTGCAACTGTCTTGGTGATTGAAAGGAATAGGCAGCCAAACCACTTCGGAGGTCTGAAAACCTAAAAAATAACCGCCCCGTAATAAGAAGGCTCATCACGGGGCGGGTCGAAAAACAAAGCATTAATCCATGCTTTTATCAATCATCTTGATGCGATCGAGGTGTTTCTGGAGCGTTGGTAATGTTTTGGCTGCGAAGGCTTTCACCTCAGCGTCTTCGGCATCGTCAGCGGCATCCTTGAAGAGTTTGACGTCTTCTTCATGATCCTCAACCATTATGTCGACGTACTTCTTATCGAACTCTTTCCCCGACAGTTTACTCAGATCGTTCAGGTCTTTTTGCGCGTCTTCCCCGAGGGTGGTCGGCAGGGTAATGTTTTTACTGGCCGCCAGTGATTTCAGTTCGTCATTGGCCTTCGAGTGATCGGCGATCATCATGGCTGCAAACTCCTTGACGTCGGCACTTTGAGCTTTTTCCCGCGCCACCCGCGCCATTTCGACTTCCATCAGCCCTCCATTGGCGGCTTTAACCGCGAAATCATTGGCATCATCTTCCTGCCCGGTTCCGTTCTGTTCTTTCAGATCATTGGCGTCGTTCGCATTTTCGACGCTGTCGCTGCTGGCTTTTTTGTTTTCATTACAGGCCTGGAAGCTTAGGGTAGCTGCGGCCAGTAACAACATTAAACTTACCTTTTTCATAACGTTGCTGATTAAAATGAACACTTGACAGGGGTATAACCAGGTCAGGCACGTTAAGTTTTCTCAACCGTATGAACCCTATTGAGTGGATTGGGCAGATTGGGCGAGCAGGATACGCACAGTCACTGTAAGCTGCCCTACGTGTCGCATGGTGTGCTCGGCAGCGTGAACGAGCAGGCCCAGCACGGTTGATGGGATAGCCGCCCGGCCGACTCCGCGTACTTCGGTGAGCGATTCTTCATTCGTTGCGCGCAACTGCGCCAGCGCCAGATCAACTTGTCTGTTAAACTGATCGACCAGGTCCGTTACCGACAAAGACGTATCGGTAGGCTTGCCTTCTGCGTTCAGAGCGCTTAACTGCGCTGGCGAGAGAGCCTGCTGGCGGGCATACGTAAAGAGCCGGTCCAACACCCCCGTGAGGTGTTGCAGGTGAAACCCGGCCGAGGCTACGCCCGCGGGCCGCTCCCAGAGCAGGGCTTCGGGAAAGTCGCGCATCAGAGCGTTCACTTCGTCGCGGGCCTGCAACAGCGTATGAGCCACGGGTTGGAGCAGGGGCGGTACGTCGGGTAGGGGACCACGTAGCCAGACTTCGCGGGTATCGGTTTGGGTCATCAGTATTCGGGTTTAAATAGTCGTTCCGCCATCTGCGTAGAAGAAGCCGCCGGTGCTGTACGACGACGCATTGGAAGCCAGAAACAGGGCCAGCGGGCTGATTTCGTCCGTAGTACCCATGCGGGCGATGGGTAGCCGCTGGGTGAAATGCTCCAGAATCTGTTCGTTCTGCCAGAGGGCCTGCGAGAATTTGGTTTTGATCAGGCCGGGGCAGATGGCGTTGACGCGGATACCGTCGGGTCCCCATTCTTTCGCCAGCACTTTGGTGCACATATTCAGCGAAGCTTTGCTGACACTGTAGATGCCCAGACCCGGATCGGGCGTATGACCGGCAATACTGCTCATCATGATGATGCTGCCCCCGCCCCGCGCTTTCATGCTGGGGTAGCAGAGCTTGCTCAGCTCAAACGGAGCCTTTACGTTGGCCTGCATAATCTTGTCGAAAGCGTTCCCGTCGCAGTCAAGCGCGGGGCCAAAAACCGGATTGGAAGCCGCGTTATTTACTAGAATATCAATACCCCCGTAGGTGGCGATGGTTTTCTCGACCAGTTGCTGAAGCTGGGCTACATCGCCTACGTGGGCCGCAATGCCGGTCGCTTCGCCACCCTGAGCCTTAATGTCATCGGCCAGCTGATCGCAGGCATCCTGTTTGCGGCTGCTGACGATAACGCGGGCGCCGAAGCGGGCAAAGAGCCGGGCAATGTCTTCGCCGATGCCTTTGCTCGCGCCGGTGATAACGGCCACCTTACCGGTCAGGTCAAATAAAGCGTTTTCGGTGCTGGAAACCGGTTGCATGGGCATAGTGATTTTGTTGCTGGATTGGTCCGCAAACTATGGGAATCGGGAAGGTTTTCAAAGAGAACGACAGATTTCCCCTAATTTCGCCGTTAGAGTTAGACAACCCACCTTTTTTCATGTCCGAAACCCCACCTGAATTACCCCCGTTTGTTCGTTCGTGGCCACAGCTTTACGCCATTGTCATTGGCTGTCTGGTCGTGGAGATTATCCTGTTTTACGTTCTGATGCGCTGGCTCTCATGAGTATACTGGATTGGGGCGTTCTGGCCGTAACGCTGATTGGCATTATCGGGTACGGGGTTTTTCGCAGCCGGGGCCGTCAGAGTATGGACGATTACCTGCTGGCGGGACAATCGCTGCCCTGGTATCACGTTGGTTTGTCGGTGATGGCTACGCAGGCCAGCGCCGTTACGTTTTTGTCGGCACCGGGGCAGGGCTTTGCCGACGGTATGCGGTTCGTTCAGTTTTATTTCGGCCTGCCGCTGGCGATGGTTGTGCTGTCGGTTACGTTCGTGCCGATTTTTCACCGGCTGAAAATCTTCACGGCCTACGAGTTCCTCGAAAATCGGTTTGATACGCGGGTGCGCACCCTCACGGCGGGCCTGTTTCTGCTCCAGCGCGGCCTGTCGACGGGTTTGTCAATCTACGCGCCATCCATTGTCCTCTCGACTTTGCTCGGCTGGAACATCTACCTGACGAATCTGATCATGGGCAGCCTCGTTCTGCTCTATACGGTGGTTGGCGGCACGAAAGCCATTTCCTATACGCACCTGCAGCAAATGGCCATTGTGACGCTGGCGATGGTGCTGGCGGGGTACCTGACGGTGAAACTGCTGCCCGATAACGTTGGCTTTGTGGATGCGCTGCACGTTGCGGGCGAGGCCGGACGCATGAATCTGATTGACCTGAACTTTGATCCCAACAGCCGCTACAATATCTGGTCGGGACTGATTGGCGGCTTCTTTCTGCAGCTCTCCTATTTCGGCACCGACCAGTCGCAGGTGGGCCGCTACCTGACGGGGCAGTCGATTGGCCAGAGCCGGCTGGGGCTGCTGATGAACGGCCTGCTGAAAGTGCCTATGCAGTTTCTGATCGTGCTGGTGGGGGTGCTGGTGTTTGTGTTCTATCAGTTCAATCCGTCGCCCACGTTCTTCAACAAACAGGAAACCGACCGGCTCAAGCAAAGCCCCTATGCGGGTGCTTACCAGCTGGCCGAAATCAAGCATCAGAACCTGACCGCGCAGCGACAGCGGACGGTGGCCGACATGCAGGCGGCTCTGGACGCCAACGACGAAGCCGCACAGTCGGCGGCTGGAACGCTGCTGCGCGAAACCGACGAAGCGCTCAGGGAGGTAAAGGCCGACGTGGTTGGCCTGATCAAGAAGAATAACCCGACGGCCGACACCAACGACATCAACTATGTGTTTCTGCGGTTTGTGCTGGATTATTTGCCCCACGGCCTGATTGGCTTGCTGATTGCCGTCATTTTCGTGGCGTCGATGGGGTCCATTGCGTCGGCGTATAGCTCACTGGCATCGACCACGGTTGTGGATGTGTATAAGCTGCTGGTGAAAACCGGCGACGACAGGCATTACGTGCAGGTTTCGCGCTGGGCCACCATTGGCTGGGGCGTTTTCTGCGTCGGCGTAGCACAGTTTGCGAATCAGTTCGGCAGCCTGATCGAGGCCGTCAATATTCTGGGGTCGCTGTTTTACGGCGTCATCCTGGGCGTGTTCGTCGTGGCGTTCTACGTCAAATCCGTGGGCGGCCGGGCAACGTTCTGGGCGGCTATCGTGGCCGAGGTGTTTGTTGTGCTGAGCTGGCATTACGACCTCACCGCGTTTCTTTGGCTGAACGTAATCGGCTGTCTGCTCGTGGTGGGCATAGCCTGGGTATTCCAGAAGTTCAGCCGGGTTTGATGCAAAAAAGCCCGCTTCAAATGATAAGAAGCGGGCTTTTTTGCATCAGACAAGTGCGTTACGCCTTGCGCTTGCCTTTTCCTTTGGCGGGAGCCGCCGGGAGTTTGGCGGTGTACTCGGCAATGCTCTTTTCAATACCCTCCTTAAAGAAGGCAAAGATCGGGTCGTTGGACGACTGACCGAGCGCGAGGGCTTTCTGCGCAATCGGCAGCGCATCGGCAAACTTGCCCATTCGGCCCAGAATCTGCGACTTAACGAACAGGTTGCGGAAGTTCTCCTGGCCTGCAATAGACTTGTCGATCCACGTCAGCGCCTGGTCAAGGTTACGGCCTCTGGACAGGTTATAGCTGGCGGCTGCCTGCAGAACGGCCGGATCGTCGGGCTTTTCAGTTACTGCTTTGTCTACATTGGCGGCTGCGTATTTGTTGACGTCAACGGCCAGATCTGCCGAGGCTTTCACGTTGCCCCACAGAAAATTCATTTTCGCCGTGCTGTCGGTTACGTCGCTGAAGCCGATAGTGAACGTTTCGGTTTTTTCGGACGTCGTGGTCGGTTTCAGGCTCACGCGCAGGGCGTCTTCATCCTGTTTGTAAGACTGCTCCGTTACGCCTTTGTTTTTGCTGAAAATCAGCGTCCAGTTGTCCTGGGCTGGAATCGACAGAATCGCGTAGGTTCCGGCGGGGAGCGTCTGGCCGTTGACCGTCAGGTCGGTAGAGGTGGTGAAGGCCGTTGCTGCGTTGGCACCCGTCCGCCATACTTTGCCGCTCGGTACGAAAGCGTCGGTAAAGGGCTGACGACCTTTCAGGCTGGGCCGCGAATAGTTGACCGTCAGGTCGGTTGTGCCGACGGTTTGGATCACCGTAGCGCCGGGGCTAGGGGAAGGAAGCTTAATCTGCGCCGTGGCTAACTGAGCTGCTAAGCAAAGCGTTACGCCACTAACTACGAATTTACGCATGAACTGGGAATAATTTTGGGTTGATGATTTTCTGAAAATCAAGACGAAATTGCGGCTTTTTACGCATAAACCCAACTCATGCACCGCCAGCCGCTCCTTTCGCTCCTCCATCAGCACCTTCAGCACCACCGGTTCGCCGACGCCAATGAACAGGCCATGACCCAGGAAACGATTATGTTCGTTGAACAGCATCCCGATTGTTTTGAGCGGACGCTGCTGGTCGGGCACGTAACGGGCTCCGCCTGGATTATCGGGCGTGATCGGGGCCATTCCGACGAGCCGCGGGTGGTCCTGATTCACCACCGTAAACTCGATCGCTGGTTTCAGCCCGGTGGGCATGCCGATGGCGATCCGGACGTAGCGGCAGTGGCCCTGCGGGAGGCACAGGAAGAAACCGGCCTGACGTCATTGCAGCTGGTCAGCCCGGCGATTTTCGACGTCGATATTCATTCCATACCCGCCCTAGACAGTAAGCCCGCTCACCTCCACTACGATATTCGATTTTTGCTGGAAGCTGATCCGGAAGAACCGTTCGGCATTACGGATGAAGTGCAGAATATTCGGTGGTTTTCTCTTAAAGAAGCCAATTCTTATGCAAAATCTGAGTCTATTTTCAGAATGATACAAAAAATGTTATAAAACTATAAATATAGTAGCGATTTTTGTTGTTTATATATTGAGACAGAATTGTACTTTTGTCGTACAACAAAACCACAGAATCGCTATGAAAACGGTACTTTCACTACTAACAGGTCTATGCCTGCTGGCCTTGTCCGGGCAGGCTCAGGACGACCGGAAACTACGTAACGATCCGACCTATTCGACTCATAACTATAAACACCCTAACAAAGCCGCGGCCGCCCGGCGCTGGGAAGCCAGTGAAGGGGTATCTGTCCGGCAACCGGCGCCGGGGGATGCGCGTCTGGCCGACTATAAAAAGCAGGTACCTTTCCAGCAACCCAGTGGGGGTGTCACGGTCGACCATACGCCTGTTCAGGACGTAACGGTTCGGAATTATAAAATCCAGCGTCCGTTTCAGGCTGCTTCGCCCGACACCATCACCCGGAAGAAGACGATTCGGCCCGATAAGTCAACTGGGATCGGCGATTAAGCGCGTGTATCGCCTGGTTCAAAAGCCATCTGCCTGTCAGGTGGCTTTTTTTATGAGGGTAAGTCAATCAGCTACGGGTTTGGGAGCTAGGAGGGCGTGATTGATCCCATCACCATCAGCAGCTCGCTGATCATCATGGCCGTAGCACCCCAGACGCGGTAGCCCTCGATCTGGTAAAAGGGGGCATCGACCATTACCCCGCGCACCTCGATCTGGCTGTCGCCGACGATGGTTTCGTCGAGCAGCGTCTGCAGGTCTACTTCCACCACCGCTTCGACCTCGTGGGGGTCCGGGTAAAAATCGGGCCGGTAGGGGAGAACGCCTACCACCGGCTGCACATAGAAGTTACTCGGCGGAATGAACAGCTCGGTCAGTAACCCCAGCACTTTTACGTCCGACACGCGGATGCCCACCTCTTCCTGAGCTTCGCGTAGGGCCGTACGGGTCAGGTTTTCGTCGATTCGCTCCATGCGTCCGCCCGGAAAGGCCATCTGCCCCGCATGAACGCCGTCGTACTGCGGACGCAGGATCAGTGGCAGATAGATTGAATTCTGATAAGGGTAAAAACAGATCAGTACCGCCGACCGACGCGTACGTTCATTGGGCCTGATCCCGAGCCGGTAACGGGCCGTCGACGCCATTTTCTGATGGGCTGCTTCGCCCGGCAGCGGCTCCTGCAACCGCTGCCGGAGGTGTTCAGTAAAGGTCTGGAAGGAGGTGTCGATCATAGTGGTTTCCGGTCTTCCGTTTTCGGTAGTGGCTCGCCGAATCAGGGCCGTAAACTACAAACCGAAAACCAAACCTCATTTATACAGATGCACAAGTTGTTCGGCGCAGCGCTCGCCGTCCATAGCCGCCGAGACAATCCCGCCCGCGTAGCCCGCGCCCTCGCCACACGGAAACAGCCGCCGAACCTCTACGTGTTCGCAGGTGTCGCGGTCGCGCGGAATACGTACCGGCGACGAGGTTCGGCTTTCCACACCGATCACCTGTCCGTCGTTGCTCAGATACCCCCGCATTTTCCGGCCGAAATCGCGTAAACCCTGCCGCAGGGGCTGGGCAATGTGATCAGGCAGCACATCCGCCATATCGACCGATGCCAGACCGGGCTGGTAGGACGTTGGCAGCAGTTCACCCGATACGCGACCCTCCACAAAGTCGGCCACGCGCTGGGCCGGAGCCGTCTGGTTATTACCGCCCATGCGGCAGGCCCAGCGTTCCAGATCCTGCTGCAGCGCCAGCCCCGCCAGCGGTCCCTCGTCGGCATACGGCTTCAGGTCGGTATCGGTAATGGCCACAACCAGCCCTGAATTGGCGTATTTCGAGTCCCGGCGCGAAGGCGACATCCCATTGACAACCAGTTCGCCGGGGGCCGTGGCGGCCGGAACGATAAACCCGCCCGGACACATACAAAACGAAAAAACGCCCCGTTCTACCCCGTTGAAACGCGTCTGGGTGACTAAACTATACGAAGCCGCCGGCAGATAGTCGCCCCGGTCGGGCTGATGGTACTGGAACTGATCGATCAGAGACTGCTGATGCTCAATGCGAACACCCATGGCGAAAGGCTTGGCCTCAATCCGAACGTTACGTTCCTGGAGCAGGTGAAAAATATCCCGCGCTGAATGGCCCGTTGCCAGAATGACCCCGATGCCGTTCAGCTCCTCGCCGGTGGCCGTAACGACGCCTTTCAGCTCGCCATTCACCAGAATCAGGTCGGTTACTTTCGTATCGAAGCGAACTTCGCCACCGGCCCGGAGGATGCTCTCGCGGAGGTCGGCCACCACGCCGGGGAGTTTGTTGGTACCAATGTGCGGGTGAGCATCCACCAGAATCTGATCGGTAGCGCCGTGGGCCACAAAAATCTCCAGAATCCGCCGAACGTCGCCCCGCTTGGTCGAACGGGTGTAAAGCTTGCCGTCGGAGTACGTACCGGCCCCGCCCTCGCCAAAACAGTAGTTCGACTCGGGGTTGACAATATGATCTTTGTTGATAGCCGCCAGATCGCGTCGGCGGGCGCGTACGTCGCTGCCGCGTTCGAGCACAATGGGTTTTACACCCAGTTCAATGAGCCTCAGAGCCGCAAACAGGCCCGCCGGCCCCGCACCAACCACAATGGCCTGTCGGGCCTGGCTGACATCGGTCTGGGGTTTCTGATACCGGATGAGTGGGGGAGGAGTTTCGCCGACAAACACCTCGGCGTCGACATGAACCCGAATCTGCCGACCACGGGCATCGATAGACTGCCGGCGTTTGCGAACTACAGCCGGACTGCTGGCAGGAAGGCGAAGGGAACGAAGGGCCTCGGCCTGAAAAGCCAGGTCGTCGTAAGCCTGTTCGGGCGTAAGGGTAAGTGAAAGTTGATGAATCATGAACCAATCAGGGCCGGTGTTTATCCGGCAGGGAATACATACAATCAATAAACGTCTCCCAGGAGTAACAGACAGCTCCGGGTTTGGGTTCGTGCCAGTGTGTTTCGCGGGCTTCAGCGTAAAAAGTAGCCTGATTTAAGCTGGAGACGGGCAAAAAATGGCCTTGTAGCCAACAAGCCGACCGGTTTGGAGTTAAATCGGTATGCAAACCGTCCTCACAACCCTGCCCCGCAACAAGGTCGACTCGTTTGAGTCGCCGGATTTCTACCAGCTCGACGATCTGCTGACGGCTGAACATAAACTCGTTCGGTCGGCCGTGCGCGATTTTGTCAAGCGTGAGATCACGCCTATTGTCGAAGACTGTGCCCAGCGGGCCGAGTTTCCCCGGCATCTGGTCACGAAGTTTGGCCAGATCGGTGTTTTTGGTGCTACTATCCCCACAAAATACGGCGGGGGCGGCCTGGATCAGATTTCCTACGGCCTGATGACGCAGGAGCTGGAACGGGGCGACTCGGGTATGCGCTCCTGTGTGTCGGTGCAGAGTTCGCTGGTCATGTACCCGATCTGGGCGTTTGGGTCCGAAGAGCAGCGCGAAAAATACCTGCCCCGGCTGGCGACAGGTGAACTGCTGGGCTGCTTCGGCCTGACCGAAGCCAACCACGGCTCCGACCCCGGCAGTATGGAAACGAACTTCATCGAGCGCAGCGACTACTACCTGCTCAACGGCGCCAAACTCTGGATTACCAACGCGCCCATCGCCGATATTGCGATCGTCTGGGCGAAAAACGATCAGGGCAAAGTTCGGGCGCTGATTGTGGAGCGGGACATGGAAGGCTTTTCGACCAACGCAATCGAGAACAAATGGTCGTTACGCGCCAGCACCACCGGCGAACTGGTATTTCAGGACGTGCGGGTGCCGAAAGAAAACCTGCTGCCTGAAGCTTTTGGCCTGAAAAGCGCCATCAAATGTCTCGATCAGGCCCGCTACGGCATTAGCTGGGGCTCGCTGGGAGCCGCCATGGAGTGCTATGAAGTAGCCCGGCGGTACGCCCTCGAACGCGTTCAGTTCAACAAGCCCATCGCCAGTTTTCAGTTAATTCAGAAGAAGCTGGCCGAGATGCTGACCGACATTACCCAGGCGCAGCTCTTGTGCTGGCGGTTGGGGATGCTCAAAAACGAGGAGAAAGCGACCACTGCGCAGATTTCACTCGCCAAGCGTAACAACGTCGAGATGGCGTTACGGATCGCGCGGGAGGCCCGGCAGATTCTCGGGGCTATGGGGATTTCGGGCGAGTATCCGGTCATGCGGCACCTGATGAACCTCGAATCGGTCAGCACCTACGAAGGCACGCACGACATCCACCTGCTGATTCTGGGGGCCGACATCACCGGGATTCCGGCGTATAAATAATACGGCGATGTCAGGCGTAATGCGTCTGGACTTCTTCTACCAGCCGCTGCATCATCGTGCGGAGCAGATCGGGCTGCTCGATGGTCACCTGATTGCCGAACATGAGCAGCCACCGGGCCAGTCCTTCGACGTAAGGCGTCAGAAACTGCATCCGGACGCAGTCACCCACGGTTTCCTCGCCCTGGAAGCCGAAATAGTGCTTCTGCTCCTGCATGTAGCGGGTCGCTTTCTTCTGGAACACCAGCGTAACGGCCACCGAGGGGCGATCGCTGTTGCCCACGCGGTCGAGGTATTCCTGCAACGTCAGCCGCTCGCGCCGACTGAATCGCTGGCCCGTACCGGTTAGCTCGCGGATGCGGTCAACCCGAAAGTCGCGGTAATCCTGACGGGTGCGGCAAAAGCCGATGAGGTGCCAGTTCATGCTGTAATGACACAGCCCAACCGGCTCAACTTCGCGACGGGTTTCGGCGTCGTTATACAGCGAATGGTATTGCAGGTCAAGAACGTGGTGGCGGGCAATGGCCTGCTGTAACGTAACGAGCAGCCCATCGGCATAGGGTTGGTCCCGGACGGGTTTCGATACGTCCACATTCGGTGCGAGGTCGTCCAGATGCTCCTGATCGGCGCGTTTCAGCACCGACTTGATCTTGAACAGAGCCGATTCGAAGGCCGTCCGCACCGACTGATCGGTCCATTTTTCAATTAGTTTGGCCCCCAGCAGTAGCGCACTGGCTTCGGCATTGGTCAGCATGACCGGCGGCAAATGGTAGTCGGTTAGGAAATAACCGACGCCCGCTTCGGCGCCGATGGGCACGCCCGCTTCTTCGAGCGACCGCACATCGCGGTAAACCGTCCTGAGGCTGATACCGAAGCGTTCGGCTAGCTCCTGCGCCCGGACAACCCGCTTGGTTTGCAGATGAATCAGGATGGCGGTCAGGCGGTCAAGGCGGTTCATGGCATGTAAGGGCTGAAATCGAAGGCGAAAATAACCCAAACGGCTAAACAAGTAAGCGGCTTTTTGAGTAGAGAGAGGACGTAATACCAACTGCTATGAGTCTTTCCGATAAATCGCCTGATGAAAGCATCGTCCGCGATAACCGTCACCAGCACCGCTTCGAACTAAAAACGGACGGCAAGCTATCCATTGTTGCCTACCAGAAAGTGGACGACGAAACCCTTGCCCTGACGCATACGGAAGTAGACCCCAGCCTGGAGGGGCATGGCGTCGGGTCGAAGCTCGTGCAGAGCGTGCTGGAATACGTAGAGCGAAACAACCTGAAAATCATTCCGCTATGCCCCTTCGTAACCACCTACCTCAAACGCCACCCCGACTGGAACCGGGTTGTTTCAAAAGATTATAACGTCAGTGATTTTTGAGCGTAGACAAGGATTTATTTAGTTCGCCCAACAACCACAAGGGCTGATGGGAGTCGCTTTATTCACGGCAAGATACGTGCCTTGACCTTTGTACCCTTGTCTGCGTTGGGCTGCAACTTCTCCTCCTGGGGCGAGCAGCCTGTCGCCGGGAAGCAGCCTCACGCAGAGCGATACTACTTATTGATACGTGAACAGGTTCGTAAAGTCGTTAGCTTACATATATAGCATGACTTTCTCACAAGCTATATTGAGCAATCATAAACTTTACAGGCTTACTTACGGATTAATAAAATCCACTTCTGCCTATCGTCGTATTATTCTTTTTAACCCTGCCCTAGCTTCTAAATCCTTGGGATTGATAGCAAGTGCCTTGTTATAAAATATTATTGCCTCTTCTAACTTATTCTGCAATTCCTTGATGCGAGCAAGATTGTTGAACGCGGATATATATTTATTATTGATTTGAATAGTTATGCGATACATTTTTTCGGCCTCAGGAAAACGTTTTTGATCTCTTCTTAAATTACCAATACTATTGTAAGCAAAAGCAGAATTAGTCGGACTTATATTAATAGCTCTACGATGTAGCAAGTTTGCTCTATCTACTTTGCCTTTTGCAATCTCGAGAAGGCTCAAACAAATTAATGCATCTACAAAATTAGGATTTAGTTTAATTGATTTCTTTAATTCTTGCTCGGCTGATATGTAGTTATGGCGATCTAATTCTAGAAATCCTTTATAGACATACGCATTGACACCACTAGAATCAACTTTAATTGCCTTGTTATACCAGTATTTAGCTAAGGATTGATTACCACGTCCTTCAGCCATTATACCTAAATAAGCCGCAGAATTGGGTGCTTTTGGATTTGCTCTATTAGAAAGGTGATACATAGAATCGACCGTAACATTTTGCATCATATCCCTTCTTATATGTCCCATATTATTGTATGCATACGCTGGTCGTTTAGGTTCTAATTTTAAAGCAACTCGAAAAAACGAATCCGCTTCAGCAATAATACCCTGATCTCTTTTTAAAATACCTAGAATATTATGCGTAAAATAATTTTTAGGCTCCAGCTTGATTGCTTGTGTATATAATTCTTCTGCCTCAACTAAACGACCTTCATCTCTTTTGAGTAGGCCTAAATTGATATATCCATCAACTTGTCTGGGTGCAACGTCAATAGCTGTTTGAAAAAGTTTTTCAGCTGTATCAGAATCGCCTTGATATTTTTTTAGAAGTCCGAGATTAATGTATGCATATGAGGAATAATTTGGATTTTGTGCAATAGCACTATTAAAATATTCTTCCGCCATCAAAGAATCTTTATGATTTAATTTTGATAGTCTCAATAAACCAAAATTTACATAAGCGCTTGCGCTCTTAGGATTAGCATTTATAGCATTTTTAAAGCAAGACTCAGCTAAAATGTACTGTTTATTTTCCCGCATGAGCAATCCTAAGTTATTATACGCAGCAGCATTTTGACTATTTTCCTGAATAGCCTTATTAAAATAAACTCTTGATTTTGTAGTATCACGAGGCAATTTACTATTCTCTATTAATCCAAGTATCAAATAAGCTTCCGATCTGTCGCCTGTTTCTAGATAAGGTAGATTATCTAGCAAAAACCTTTTTCCTTCAGCAAAATTATTTTTGGCATAGTAATAGTTAGCTATAGTAATTGGTTTGAGTTTTTTGAATAATTCTAATGCGACTAAATTAATCCCAATACGAACTGAATCAACAGAAACTTTGGCCTGAAAAGTTTCACTTTTATATCTACAAATAATTTCTACGTTTTTATCTTTAATTAAAATATTGCCACTTACATTAAGCCTCTCTTTGTTAAAGTATATTCTAAAAAAATTTATTATAGATGAAAAGGAAATTTTTGTTTCAGATACTTCAAAATTCAAATCGGGTATATCATTATATACTCCGATCGTTACTATATCCAGCCGTGGATTTAATGTGTATTTTACAGAGTCTTCAGCGACATATTTTATCCTATTTATCTCATCTATAAGGTATCTTGCAACCACAGTTCCTGTATATCCTTGAGTAACTAATTCTTCAGGTACTTCGATAGAATCGAAAATTATATAGTTTTTATTTACCTCTCTCCATATCATATGAACAATTACACATATAACTATAATAAGCACTGTACTAATAACAATAGATCTTAATTGGCTAAGACGTTCTTTAAGCCGGTCTAGCTTAGAATTAGCCTTTGTTATACTTTTTGCTCTATTAGTATTAGCAAAAAGTATTGAGCCAAGACGATATAAGCCAGCCACCATCGTAGTTTTTGCCCTTTTTGCCATAGCATTATCCTATATGCCTACTATATCATTTTTTCATTTGATCGTCACAATAGACAATACACTCATTCGTCCTAAATTATTAAATATAATAAATCATAGATATAAGAATACTCCCGTATCGTTCCCCACTCAAGCTCAGCCGTATTACTCTCTTTCACTATATCGCTCATATCTAACTCAACCCGTTTCCAGCTCACTTTTGGGTAGTTGGTTGCTCGCCTGCTACATTATTATTTGCCTAACGGGAGCGTTTCTCGTGTCAGCCGCAACCCGCCAAACAAACAAAAAACCTGACCTCTTGGACGTACAACCTGTCAACCGAAACGCCGAAATGGAAGAATAAACCTTCCCAAGCGGGGCGTTCAAATTGTCGCCCGGAAGCTAGAATTTGAAGCAGTTTATGAACTCGCACCTAACACCCCAAAGGGCTGATGGTAAGCAAAATACTCAAAACGGGCGAGTTGCCTGCTACCTTTACACCCTTTGTCAGTTGGGCTGCCTACTTTTCTTCGGGACGTGCTCCCTGTCACCGGGAGTTGTTTAATCTATCATTGGCAATTATTATAAGTAAGTTTATAATTAAATTTCTGTTGTTTGGGAGACGTAGTATTAACATCTGTGTCGAAAACAATCTGAATTTCAGATGGGAAGTTTTGGCTATTAAGCTTGTTAATCCAAGCAATTTTTGTTATAACTGTGCTGCCTGCATCTGAATAAACCGTCGTTTTTGCTGGGCTACTCTGCCCCAAATAACTACCAAATAAACTCCAATTTGAACTGACTGTAAACCAGTAAAATGTATACAGAAAAGCTGGTCGTAAACTCTGAGGAGTGAAAAAATATTTACCAGTAGTGTATTCGAAATCGCTTGTTCGAATGACTTTTTGATTCGTTCCTGTACCTTGTATTACTGTAGATTTTATAATTGAACCATTGTTGTACAGATAGTTTGAAGTACAACAGTTTGTAATACTTTGCGTAATTTGATTAGATTCATTAACTGTAACAGAATTTTTTTCAGATGCTGTTGTGATCAACTCAACGCTAATTAATTTGCCTGTCTGATATGTAGGTATATACCTAAAACCTTTAGCATCTCTGGCTTCAACGAGGTCGTCCGTTGCTCCGTAAGTACAAGAAAGTGAAAAAGGAGTTAAAGGGTAGTGGCTTAATTGCGTTTATTGGCAAAGAAAAATTGGTTGATGAATAGACCGATTATCGTATCATGTATAGTAACTGACTTGGAAAAGCAGATCGTTCGGCGGGCCAGGCGTTTTAGCCGGGTCCGAAGAGTAAGATGCTTTCGTTCAAGACTCTGCAATAAAGCTTTGCTTTCCAAACGCAGTCTTTGATCCAAACAATCAAAGTATGCCCACCAGCAGTCTGTTATCCACCTAATTACCTGAATTCTAGCTTGCTCTAATAGAGCTAGTAAGTGACGGAAGGTTTGGTGAGTACGACGACCAAAAACAAAAGCAACCACCTCGCCGGTCACGGCATCCTCTACCCACCATAGCCAGCGCGGCTGCTTCTTATTACGTACGTAAGCCCACATTTCGTCAACTTTAAGCGTGATTTTCAAGCCTTTATTGACATAAACAGGATTGACATAAACAACCTCACTGCTTTTTTTTAAATTGGTTGCTAACTGTATTGCGGTTAACACCCAGGACACGAGCCGTATCGCGCACGCCCGATCCATTCAGCACCATTTGGGTAATTTGCTCTTTAACCAATGGATCACGGGCTTTGTGGGTATAAATCTGCACAAATGTTCGACCGCAGTCGTAGCATCGGTAGCGTTGAGTGCCAGCCCGAGTAGAGCCATAGCGTTTGACTTGTTGAGTTTGACCGCAATGTTTGCAAATAACCGCTTCTAAGACCATCAACAAAGATACCATTTCAACGCAATTCAGCCACGACCAGTTAAAGTATTGCCAGATAAATACGTTCCATCAATTTTAGTAACTCGCCCCTGTGAATCGTACTGAAAATTTATATTTTCGCTTGTATCAAGGTTATCTATTCGGCTTATTAAGCAACCTATATTATTAGAAGTTGGGTTGCCCTTTGCGATCTTTACTTCATAAATTTGTTGACTACCGTCCTCCGCCGTTACAGTATAGTTCACTGGGTTAATGAAATTCTGAGCTATACCTGATGCAGGTGAAACTGTTGCTTTTGCTGAAACGCTGACGGTCGGAACTAAAGCCGTTAGATTAGCCTCGGCTGGCACAGTGGCTGATATGGCATGTGTAGCTTGGGCAATGCTGGCTGATACAGCCGGAGTGAGGGCAGCAAAAATAAAGCTAGTAATCTGTTTTTCACTTGATTTTGGAGCCGCCTGCACGACTACCTTTACAGTGTAGGTTTGTGTGCTAGTGTCCTCGGCGGTAACTGTATAACTGACCGGATTGGTAAAATTCTGTACGCTCCCTGAAACTGGTTTTACAGTAGCCCCGCTCGGCAACGTAAAGGAGATTTTTAAGGCCGTCACATCGGTACCAAAAGGCACTGTGATCATGTGTGTAAAAGTGGCAGCATCATAAGTTGCGGAAGCACTACTTATCCCATCAATAACCGGATTGGTTAAACTTTTTGCTGAACTCTTGGGAGTTACGGGCGTGTCAGGAGTTTTACTACATTGGGCAAACACCAACCAGAGGAAAAACAACAAAGAGATACTTTGTAAAAATGCTTTCATCATTGTATGGATTAGAGTATATAAAGGTTAAAGGTGTTCTTCCTGTTCTGTATAAATTGCCTAACCAGGGCGATTCTCGTGTCGACCGAAGCCGCCTAACGAACCCCGTAACTGCCCTCCGGGACGTGTGGCTTGTCACACGCGGCCCGGAAATGCAAGCACTGCTTTTACGGGTCACCCAACGACCGTGAGGGTGAAGCCGGGGAGCGTAGCGACAGCGGCTTACACCCTCACGATGTTGTACGAGCGTCGACCGGCTCGACCGACAGCTTGACTGTCCGTTTACACCCATCCAGTCCGGGGGATGGGCTGAAGCGGTTGGCCGTGCATTTTTGGGCTAGCTTGTCGGGAGCTTTGTAAGCGAGCTTCCCCGCGCCGACAAGCTAGCCCAAAAATAGGACAAAAGCAAGGGGAGGTAGGGAGCATCTCCGTACAACGACCGTGAGGGTGAAGCCGGGGAGCGTAGCGACAGCGGCTTACACCCTCACGATGTTGTACGAGCGTCGACCGGCTCGACCGACAGCTTGACTGTCCGTTTACACCCATCCAGTCCGGGGGATGGGCTGAAGCGGTTGGCCGTGCATTTTTGGGCTAGCTTGTCGGGAGCTTTGTAAGCGAGCTTCCCCGCGCCGACAAGCTAGCCCAAAAATAGGACAAAAGCAAGGGGAGGTAGGGAGCATCTCCGTACAACATAGTATTGTACGCGATTTCGCGGAACTATTCGCTTATAAATCATTAGTAATAAAAGGATTATAGTTCCGCGTTTTTATTAAGTGAACTTCCGTCTTATATTGGTAAATGAGGACCTTGGAGCTAATTTATCAAAACGAAGTGACTAAGCGGTAGGTCACTGTATCATCAAGATTGCAGCACTCACTTTTCTCTTAACTGCTTGGTTGTTTTTCGAGTACCATCGTGGCTCCAGCCGGGCGGGCCGAACACGTAACCCAGGGCGTTGCGGAACGATCCGGCCCGGCGCAGGTCGCGGGCAATGTCGGTCCATTCGTGGAAGGCAATCCGGATGGGGTTGTGCGAGTCGATATTCCGGGTCAGGCCGTAGGTTGGGCGGGTGCGTTCGGGTTCGAAGGTGCCGAACAGCCGGTCCCAGATGATGAGGACGCCCGCGTGGTTCTTGTCCAGGTACTCCAGGTTCGAGCCGTGGTGAACGCGGTGGTGCGAGGGCGTATTGAAAATGAACTCAATCGGTGCCGGAAATTTCCCGATGTGTTCGGTATGAATCCAGAACTGGTACAACAGGCTGATGGCCTGCATGGTCATCACGGCCACGGGCGAGAATCCCAGCAGCGGCAACCAGATCCAGAACACCCACGCACCCGACAGGTTGCCCGTCCAGGTCTGGCGAAGCGCCGTGCCCAGATTATACTTCTTCGAGGAATGGTGGACGACGTGCGAGGCCCAGAAATACCGGCTGCTGTGGCTGATGCGGTGGAACCAGTAGTAGCTGAAATCGTCGGCGAAGAACAGCACAACCCAGGCCCACCACTGGCTCATATCGACCGTAAAGAGCCGGAACTGATACACCAGCGAATAAGCGCCGAACACAATCACTTTCCCCACGAACCCCACCAGCACGTTTCCGATGCCCATCGCCAGACTCCCCGCCGTGTCTTTGGCATCGTAATAATCTTTCTGCTGGATGGCCGTGACAATAACCTCCGCGACTAACAGCAGAATAAAGCCGGGAATGGCGTATTGAATCAGATCTTTCACTGGGTGTCAGGGATTTAAACAAATATACAACCGCGTATCGTCTTGCCGAATCATCAGCTGTCGGATCAGGAAAGTTTCGGTTAAATCCAAGCGTTCGGTTTTGCGGAATATAGTCTAAACAGAACCTAATGGCCGCCCGATGGCTCCGGTCATTCCCCAAAATGCCTGCATAGGTAGCGACAATTGCCTGGATGGCGTAACTTGTTGCGGTTAACCTGCTGCGCCTATCCGCCTGTTCGTCGGGTATGTCGGATGAAAGAGCAGTTGAGTTCCTGAACCTTAAACCATAAACAATGGCTGATTTGCATTCAGTATCCAGACGTAATTTTCTGAAAACTTCCCTGGTCGGTGTAGTTGGGACGGACACACTGATGCGAGCGGCTGTAAATGAAGCAAAGCCCGCTGCATTTTCGTTGCCCCTGGGTGTATGTACGGCCTATAAAAACGTTCCGTTGCTGAAAGAGCTGGGGTGTTCCTTCGTGGAGGAGAGCGTCGGGCGGTTTCTAATTCCCGATTCAGGCGATGGTGGTTATCAAACAAACCGGCAGGAATTGCAGGCGGCCGCGTTTCCGGTCCGGTCATACATCTACTTTTTTCCGGGTAATCTGAAGTCGGTCGGGCCGGAACTGCACCACGAAGCGATTTTACAACGCGCCGACCTGGCGCTCAGGCGGGCCAAAGAATGCAGCTCGCAGAATATTGTGTTCGGCAGCGGTGGCTCGCGGGCCATTCCGGAGGGCTTCGACCAAGCGCAGGCTAAAGCCCAGCATATAGAATTATGCAAAAAAATGGCTCCTCTGGCCGAAAAGCACGGGGTAACCCTCGCCGTTGAGCCTCTCAACCGGGGCGAGACGAACTTCATCAACAGCTTAGCCGAGGGGGTAGAAATTATCGAAGCGGTTGGGAATCCATGGCTGAAACTGCAGTGCGATATTTACCATATGCTCAAAGAAAACGAACCGCCATCGGAAATCATCCGGTACCGCCGTCACATTGTACATTGTCACATTGCCGAAAAACGAAGCCGGACCGCCCCCGGTACGGACGGTGACGACTTCAGGCCGTATCTGCATGCACTGAAAGAAATCAACTACCGGGGTGGGCTATCCCTGGAATGCAACTGGACGAATTTCGAGCCGGAAGTAAAACGCGGGATCGAGACACTGAAAACGCAGCTTAGTGAGGTTTGAGCACCTGAACTGACTTGAAAACGGGCGCCAGATACAAACAAAAAGCTCCGGCAACGGAGCTTTTTGTTTGATGGACAGTACGGTCAACGTTAGCGGTTCATCGAGATCAGAAACTCTTCGTTGGTGCGCGTTCCTTTCATGCGGTCGAGCAGGAAGTCCATGGTTTCCATGGGGTTCATGTCGGCCATATGCTTGCGCAGAATCCAGACGCGCTGCAGGGTTTCCTTATCCAGCAGCAGGTCTTCCCGGCGCGTTCCCGACGCCAGAACGTCTACGGCGGGGTATACCCGCTTGTTGGCCAGCTTACGGTCGAGCTGGAGTTCCATGTTGCCGGTGCCTTTGAATTCTTCGAAAATCACTTCGTCCATTTTGGAGCCGGTGTCGATCAGGGCTGTAGCGATGATGGTCAGCGAACCGCCGTTCTCAACGTTCCGGGCGGCACCGAAGAACCGCTTCGGCCGGTGCAGGGCGTTGGCGTCTACACCCCCCGACAGAATCTTACCCGACGAAGGCACAACCGTGTTGTAGGCCCGCGCCAGACGCGTAATCGAATCCAGCAGGATCACCACATCGTGGCCGCACTCCACCATCCGCTTGGCTTTTTCGAGCACCATGCTCGACACCTTTACGTGCCGGTCGGCCTGCTCATCAAACGTGGAGGAGATCACCTCGGCATTTACGCTGCGGGCCATGTCCGTTACCTCTTCCGGCCGTTCGTCGATCAGCAGCACGATCAGATACACCTCGGGGTGGTTCTTGGTGATGGCATTGGCGATTTCCTTCAGCAGCACGGTCTTACCCGTTTTGGGCTGGGCCACGATCATCCCGCGCTGGCCTTTGCCAATCGGGGCAAACAGGTCCAGTACCCGCGACGAATAATTTTCGGGCCGGTTACTGAGGTGCAGCTGCTCTTCGGGGAAGAGGGGAGTCAGGTACTCGAACGGAATCCGGTCGCGGATTTCTTCGGTCGTTTTGCCGTTGACGGTCGAGACGCGCAGCAGGGCAAAGTATTTCTCACCTTCCTTCGGCGGACGAATCGCTCCGCGCACCGTATCGCCGGTTTTCAGGCCGAACAGCTTAATCTGCGAGGGCGATACGTAAATATCGTCCGGGCTGGCCAGGTAATTGTAATCGGCCGAACGCAGGAAGCCGTAGCCGCCGTCCTGCATGATCTCCAGCACCCCTTCGTTGTCGATGATACCATCGAACTCGCGGATGTGCTGGTTGTACTGCCGGCGGATGCGGTTCTGGTATTCCTGAGCCTCCCGCGACGGCTGCGGAACCTGTGGCTGAGCCGCCGGGCCGTTTCCATTCTGTGGCTGGTCAGACTGCTGCGCTGGCTGCGTTTCCGTGGAAAGGTCGGTGGTGTCAGCGCCCGGATCGGTGGACGGAGTTCCGTTGACATCCGACTGCATGTTCGGGGCGTTGTCGTCGGATACAACCGTGGGCGTTAGAAACTCTTCGTCGGGCTGGACGTAATTTAGCGCCACTTCGTCGGTAACCACCCGCTGGGTACGGGGACGCTGGTCGCGCGGATTCCGGGGGCCGCCATCCCGTGCATCGCGACGCATGGCGCCGTTTTCGCGCAGGTTGTCGTTGCGGTTCGCGTCCTGACGGGGTCGGTTGGCCGCGTCGCGGGGGCCGGGCTGATTCCCCTCGGGGCGCTGGCCGCGCTGGCGGTTTGGGTCGGGCCGGTTAGGCTGACCGTTTTCCCGTTCTGCACGTGGGCCGGGCATCCGGTCGCTTTCGGGCCGGGGCTGCACCGGCTGGGTGGGTGTTTCAGGGCGCTGGGCCTCCGACGCGGCTTCGGGTTGCGGTTGTTCAGTACCCGTTGCCTGTGCATTCGCAGCCGGCCGCTCGCGGTTGGCGCGGGGCTGGCGAAGGGGCCTGGCATCTTCCGGGAAGGTACCGGGTTGGGTTTCGCTGGCGGGCGTTCCTTCGGTGGCCGTCATGCCGTCTTCCGGGGTTGGCGGAGGGGTATCGGCGGCACTGGCGTCGCGCCGAACGCGCTGGCGGGTCCGGCTGCTGTCGGGTGCCTCGGTGGTGCGGGCCGGGCCAGGAGCAACTGGCGGCTCGGCGGGCGTTTCCGCTTCGGGTTGGGCGGCTTTGGTCCGCCGACCCCGGCGGGGTGCTTCGTTCACCGGAGCCGCTTCCTCAACGACTTCTGCCTGCGGGTTGACGGCCTGTTCACTCAATATCTTATAAATTAATTCTTTCTTCTGGTATTTGGCAATGTTCGTGATGCCAAACTGCTCGGCAATGGGCTGAAGCTCTGATAGAAGCTTCATGTCTAATTCTTCCTTTGTTAACATAAAAGTCGGGTTACGATAAACCTCAGGGCAACTGATTGGGTGGTGATACGATTGGAGTGAAACGCGACGTGAACGTTCGCCGGGAGGCTATCTGGGGCTACATACGATGGCTGCTCGAACCACCGATTGCCGAACCGAACGAAGGTTCAGATCTAGACGTAATCAAACTGGGTTAACTGTGAAATAAGACGTGGTTTGCTTGATCCAAACACGGGAGTCTGGTGGGGCCAGACGCGGTGGCTAACAAAACGTTTGGGAAATCGGAAATCCGTGGCAGCCGTGAGTCGCTGTTTAGGATGAATACTACCTGGTCAGCAGGTTTGATACGAACAAAGGTAGTGTTTTGGTCCGGTTTTGTCAATAGAACGTATTTTAATAAAAAATGTTTCCCGAACGCTGGCTGTTAGACGTCAGCCGCTCAAAAAGTTCAGCCTCGGCGTACCCGGCGATCGGTCCCGCTCAGGCCGGAAACGATCGCTGTCTGGCCCCGATTCGCCGGGGCGCCTTCCTTAAAATATCTTAAAACGATAAAATTTGACAATGTTTGCACCCCCAACCGTCGTTACCTCTCCGGCACACGACCCGCCGGTACGACGATTTTGGGGACCGTACTGCTATGAATCTGGTAATTGACTGGGGAAATTCAAGCCTGAAAACTGGGTGGTTCCGGGAAGACAAACAAATCGTTACCGGCCATTACCCTTCGGTGGATGCCCTACTGGCCGAACTGGACGGGGCTTCGCCGGGACAACCGGCACACGTCCTGGTTTCGTCGACGAGCCGGCCTGCCGATGAGATTCGGGCGGGGCTGTCGGGGTTGAACAGCGAGATCAGGATTCTGGATGCGCAGACGCCGGTGCCGATTCGAAAGGCCTACGATACGCCCCATTCGCTCGGCACCGACCGGGTAGCCGCTGCGGTGGGTGCCGCCAGCCTCTTTCCGGATCAGGCCTGTCTGGTGCTCGATCTGGGCACCTGCCTGACGGCCGACTTCGTGGACCCGGACGCTACGTTTCAGGGCGGGCTGATTTCGCCGGGGCTGCGGATGCGTTTCCGGGCCATGCACGAGCAGACGGCCCGCCTGCCGCTGGTTGAGCCGCCGACGGATGGGCACGGCCTGGACTGGCCGGAGCTGACGGCCAAAAATACCCGGTCGGCCATGCTGAGTGGCGTGGTCAACGGGCTGGCTTTTGAGATGAACGGGCTGCTGGATGCATACCGCCAGAAGTGGCCGGATTTAGTCGTTGTCCTGTGCGGGGGCGATGCGTCCGTCTTTGAAAGTCATTTGAAACCCCCGATATTTGCAGTACCGGAGCTGGTGCTGGTGGGATTGAATCGAATTTTACGCTATAATGTTGAGAATTTACACGCGCACACGCCGGGTACTACAAATTAGTTTGCTGGCGGTTGCCGCGACGACGTCCATCGCGCAGGGACAGGGTTTAGGCAACTCACCCTATTCGGCGCTGGGCATTGGGGAGCTTTACCCCGATGGGAATATAGCCAACCTGGGCATGGGAAATATCGGGGTGAGTAATGCCAGTCCGTTCCACCTGAATCTGCAGAATCCGGCGCTGCTGGGCACCCGACCACCCTATACAGTCTTTGAGGTGGGGCTGGTGGGGCAGTCGAAAGCTCTCAGTCAGACCATCAGCAATGCTACGCAGACCCAGCGGGATTTTGGGGGGAACCTTGGCTACCTGGCGCTGGGCTTTCCCGCAAACTCGCGCTGGAGCATGTCACTCAGTCTGCGCCCGTATACCTACGTGGATTACAACACCCGCCAGTACCGGCCCATCCCGGGAACGATCTACGAGGCCGAATACAATTACAGTGGTCGGGGTGGACTCAATAAGGCTTCCTACGCCAGTGGCTTCCGGCTCGGTAAATCTGTTTATTTAGGGGCCGAAGCTTCCTTTCTGTTTGGCAACATCACCAACTCGTCGGATTCGCGGGTGCTGATCAATGACTCCAACGCGGGGATTCAGGATACCCGCGTAAGCCGCCTGAACCGCGTCAATTACAGTGATATCGTCTGGCGGCTGGGCGCGGCCTGGCGGCCTAAACTCAGCAAGGAGTGGGGGCTGAACTTCGGGGTTACTTACGATCCGAGCACCCAGGTCAAGGCCCGCGAAACGGATATCTACCAGCAGACCTCCCTCGCCGGCGCGACGATCTCGGCCGCCGATACACTCCGTTCCAACACCGATGGACAGGCGACTCTGCCGCAGCAGCTCCGCTTTGGCATCAGCCTCGAACGCATCAACCGGCTACTGATCGGCGTGGACGTTGGCTTACAGAAATGGGCGCAGTACCGCACCGTTACCGGCCAGCCGGGCAATCTGGTGAATGGCCTGAGCATAGCAACGGGGCTGGAGTATACGCCGAAGCCAACCTCAACCCGTTACCGCGATCTGATTACGTACCGGGCCGGGTTTCAATATAACCAGTTACCGTTCCGCGTAGACGGCACGCAGATCAACGACGTAAATGCCAGTATAGGCCTGTCCCTGCCGGTAGGTGCCTACTATGTCAACCGCGCTACGTTATCGATTATCGGCGGCCAGCGGGGAGCCCTGACGGGTACGCAGATCCGGGAGCAGTACGTCCGGATCGGGATTGGTTTCTCCCTCACTGATCGCTGGTTCCGTAAGTCGGTTATCGACTAATTCCTCCGCAAACTTACCCACCCGGATCGGTGTTATCCGAACAGTACCGACCCGGATTTTGAATGAGAATGCATAGTGTGCCCTCTATTAATCTGATTCTGATAGCCGTATTAAGTGGTCTGCTGCTGGCCTGCGATGAGCCGAAGCAGGTTAAAAAAGTCGCGCCCTATCAGGGGCCAGTTGAGGAAATCAATGATGTCCGGCTGCTGTACAGTGAAGCCGCGATGCTGAAAGTGAAGTTAACGACGGCCCGGCAGTTTCGTTATGCCAACGATAACCGGACGTACCCTAAGCCGGTGCATATCAGCTTCTACGGACCAACGGGGGCGGAGGTGACAACCCTGCGCTCCGACTCCGGGCGTTACGATAAAGCCAAAGACCTGTATACGGTTATGGGCAATGTGGTCGTCATCAACAAAGAAAAGCAGGAGAAACTGCTGACGCCCGAACTAAGCTGGAATCCGGCGACCAAGAAGGTGTTTACCGATAAGCGCGTGGCCGTTATCAGCCAGCAGACGGGCGAGAAGCTGTACGGTCTGGGCCTGGATGCCAACCAGGATTTTTCGCAGTACTCCATCCGCAAGCCAACCGGCGTTTTCAACGTCGAAGGTGGGCTATAGCCAACCGGTCAACTGCGCCGGATCGGCTAGTTTCCGCACTGTTTCAATACGGGCGTAACGGCTTTCACATCCGTCACCTTTGACTCGCCCCCCCATTCGTTATACAGGTAGGTCGTGAGCTCGGCCACTTCCAGATCGCTCAATTGGGGCTGGGCGGGCATGGGGCGGTTGTAGGGTTTGCCATTGACCACAATCGGGCCCTGCTGGCCATAGCGAATCAGGCAGATAACCTTGTTCTTATTGACCAGATAATCGGAACCCGCAATGGGCGGATACAGAGCAGCCAGCCCCTGACCTTTGTCCTGGTGGCAGTTGGCGCAATGCGTTTTATAGAGCAGAATTCCCTCGGTAATATAGCGCTGGCGCTTGATTTCTTCCTCGCTCTGGCAGGAGAGAGTCCCAACGAGTAACAGCAGCGCGGCCAGACTTCCGGCTAATCGGATCATGATTTTTCTTCGGCCAGCAGCCGGTCCATATCCTTCATGAGTTTGTCCACGCCGTCTTCCGTTGTGCCGTCGTAAACCCCCCGGATGTGTTTGTTTTTATCGACCAGAATGAACGCTCCGCTGTGTATCACCCCACCGGGGGCCGATGCGTCCTGCTGGGCGGTGACCATGTAGCTGTTCTGACCAATGTCATAGATCGTTTCCTTGTCGCCCGTCACGAACAGCCACTGCCGACCCGTAACGCCGAGGTTATCGGCAAACTCCTTGAGCATCGGCACGGAATCATGGGCGGGGTCAATGGTATGCGACAGCAGCATGACGTCCGGATTGCCTTTGAACTTCTCATAGACCCGTTTGAGCTGCACCTTCATTTTGGGACAGATCGTCGGGCAGCTCGTAAAAAAGAAATCGGCCACATAAACTTTACCGTTCAGGGTTCTGGCCGTAACAGTATCACCGTACTGGCTGACAAACGTGAAATCGGGAATGGTATGATACACCGAGTCCGTAACGGCTTTTCCGTTCACTGTGCGCGTAACGGTGGTTCGTTCCCCTAAAATCGGCAGTTTATCGTCGGCCGGACTGCAACTGAGAACCGCAGCCAGCAAACCCGTCAGGATCGCCCAGCGACTTCTATTTATCCAGATACTGGCGGGATTGGGCAAGGCTGGTATTGATTTTTGTTTTAACATCGGAAATTTTATCTTTTTGCTGCTCCAGGTAGCGCAGCGCTTCTGCCGAAGGCAACTTGGTTAGCGTATCGTTCTTGTACTGGGTCATCCAGTTCATCATCAGGCTGTCGGCCTCGGTCAGATCCCGGAGGAGTCGGCGGGCCTGTTCCTGCTCTTCGCCGGTGCGGAGCGTAGCCGAGGCTGAACCCGAAGCGGCCGTGCTGTCGAGCGCAGCGATCCGCTGTCGAAGTTTTTTGCGCATCCGCATCATGTCGTCGAGCTTGGGCATAACCTCGTCATGGATCGCAAAGACGTCGTTTTCGGCTTTTTTTACGGCTTCTTCGCCGGATGGACTGCAAGCCAGGAAGGCTATATTCAGGGCCAGAAAGCCCGCTACTGGAAGGAGAAATTTGGTCATGAACTCGGTTAATTAATCAGAATTACCCCGGCCGGATACCTGAATGGGTCGCCAGCCGGGATGCCTTTATTTAGCCACTGCGGTGGTTCGCTGTTTCAGAATCTCCCGGGCGTTTTTAAGCGCGCTGGCAGAAGGGTTCTTGCCGCCGATCATCTGGGCAATCTCATTTACCCGCTCATCGAGGGTTAGTTTCTTGATCCGGCTGACGGTCTTGGCCGCCGAATGGTCTTTGTAGACGAAATAATGGGCCGTGCCCTGGGCCGCAATCTGATGAAGGTGCGTAATGGCGATGATCTGGTGGCTATGTGCCATGTCGCGCATCATGTTCCCCATCTTGATGGCGATTTCCCCCGAGACACCGGTATCAATTTCGTCGAAGACAATCGTCGGCAACGAGCGTTTGCTGGCCAGGATATACTTGATGGCCATCATCAGCCGGGAGAATTCACCCCCCGACGCTACGTTCTTCAGCTGCTGTGGCTTAACCCCCTTATTCGCGCTGAACAGAAACGAGATCGTATCGACACCCGTCTGAGTGGGCTTACCGGTTTCGGCCTGAATTTTCAGGGAGGCATTGGGCATGCCGAGGTCGTGCAGCAGCCCGCCAATTTCGGCCTCAATGGGCTGCAGGACAGCCTGCCGGGCGGCCGACAGGGTCTCGGCACTGGCCAGCAGCTGCGTCCGGGCGGCTTCGGTCTGTGTTTTGGCGTCGGCCAGTTCGTCGTCCAGATTGAGAACCTTGCTCACTTTCTGGCTCAGCTCGTCGCGCAGTTCAATCAGCGCGGTAACATCCTTAACCTGGTGCTTGGTCTGAAGCTGATAGAGCAGGTTCAGCCGTTCCCGGATGGTTTCGGCCCGGGTGTCGTCTATCTCAACGCGGTCCTGCTCGGTACTGATTTCGTCGGCCAGGTCGCGGAGTTCAATCAGGCTGCTCTGCGCCCGCTGCTGCAACTGCTCATACTGGTCAGAGAGCTTGCTGATATACGCCAGATTGCTGACGGCTCCCTTCAGGAAGTCGATCACCGACTGCTCCGTATTGTCGAGGTATTCGTAAGCCAGTTGCAGGCGTTCCTTGATCTCCTCGGCGTTTTCGAGAATGTTCAGCTCCTGTTCGAGCGATTCCTGCTCGTCGGGCTGCAGCTGGGCTTTGCTTAATTCCTCGAAAAGAAAGTTGTTGTAATCAAACTCCTTGCGCATGGCCGAAGCTTCGGCCAGCAGTTGGTCAAAGACCGCCTTTCGGTTACGGTACGTCTGGTAATCCGATCGGTACTGGCGCAGCAGCGCATCGTCCTGCGCGTAGGTGTCGACAATCTCCAGCTGGTATTCGTTCGAGCCAAGCAGCACTGAATCGTGCTGGGAATGGATATCCATGAGCTGGCTCGTGACGCGCCGGAGTGTTTCCAGATTCACGGGCGTATCGTTGACGAACGCCCGCGACTTGCCGCTGACGCTGATTTCCCGCCGGACAATGCAGGTGTCGGCGTAATCAAGTTCTTCCTCCTCGAAGATCCGCTCGATGATATAACCCGAAACGCCGAACGTGCCTTCAATGATGCACTTCTGTTCGGGGTTATACAGAACCCGCGTGTCGGCCCGGTTACCCAGCAGCAGGCCAATGGCGCCCAGCATGATGGATTTGCCGGCCCCGGTTTCGCCCGTAATGATATTCAGCTCCCGGTCGGGGACCAGTTCGAGCTGGTCAATCAGCGCGTAATTTTTTATCAATAAATGCGATAGCATACATGAAGCTCCTTACTTAGCTAACAATGCCAGCCGGGGTGCGGTTCAACGAGTTTAGGGTTCTGGGCAACGAGTTTCTTTTTTTATTGAGCCCGGTTTTCGGGCCGATCACCGGACGCGGGGTCGGAAACACCACCGGCCTACTGACCCGTGCTGACCAACTTCCGGTAGACTTCCGTTTTAGCCGGGTCCAGATACGCCAGCAGATCGAAGGCCCGTTTTCGCTCGGTAGACGTTCCTTCGTAGAGGATATTGTACAGTTCCTGCGATTTAGCGTCAAAAAACGAGTTGATCAGCACCGAGTTCGGTAGCTGCAGGCCGATGCTGCGGATGGTGGAGAGCAAATCGAGGGTTTGTTTGCGCACCTGGACCGGATTGGCCGCGAAAACATCTAGGCCCAGCCGATGATACGTGTACATGGCATCGCGAAACGGGATCAGCTGCTGATTCTGCAGGTTCTCGATCAGCCAGTAGCGGTTGCGCCGGTCGCCCCCGGTTTGCCAGGCACCGTTGGGCGACCCCTGCTGGGCCAGATTTGTAATGGCGTAGGCCCGCTGCACGAACAGGTTTCCCCCCCGACGGCTGAACGAATCGTAGTCGACGGCCAGAATGACGTTGGCATAAAACGCCAGCAGTGAGGTCAGGTCATCGGAAAACTGGTTCTCGCGGTAATAGACCGGGGTGGTGGGCAGGTACACAAAATTGAACGCCCGATCGACGTAGCTGAAGGTGGTGGTTTCGTAGTTTGTGCCGTAAACGGGCCGGGTAACGACAATCTGCGCCGTTGCCTCAAAGGCGCCCTGGGTCAGTGATTTGACCAGGTTGATGTTCAGCGAGCAGTTGATCCGCTCGGCGGCCGTAAACTGGTCGTTGCTCCACCGCCGGGTGTTCATGAACTCGGAGATAATTCCTTTCAGTTGATTGACGTATGAAAAATCGGTTTTCTGCTGCGCAAACAACTGATCGGAGTTGACCGTCACCTGGCAGTTGAGCTCCTGCGCGCTGGCGGTCAGCACGCAGCCCAGCAGAAGAATAGCGATCCGGATAAAGTTCATGGGAAAACGATCAGGGTTCGTGTTTGTTGAGCGAATCGGCCACCAGGGCCACCAGATCCTGCGCGACTTCGTTTTTTGATTTTAGCGCAAATTCGTGGGTTTGTTCGTCTTTATCAATAACGGTGATTTTATTGGTGTCGTGTCCAAAACCCGCCCCGGCATCGCGCAGCGAGTTCAGCACAATCCAGTCCAGGTTTTTAGCGTGGAGTTTTTTGAGCGCGTTAGCCTGCTCGTTATCCGTTTCCAGCGCAAAGCCCATTAGCCACTGGCCCCGTCCTTTGCGGGCTCCGAGCGTAGCGGCAATGTCGGTGGTTTTGGTCAGTTCCAGCGTAACGGTATCGTCGGTTTTCTTTATCTTCTGGCTGGCCGGGAAAGCGGGTCGATAATCGGCTACGGCCGCGCTCAGAACCACGATCTCGGCCCGGGCAAACTCGGCCTCAGTGGCCTCGAACATCTCCTGAGCCGATTGAACGTTGATGCGCCGGATTGCGGGATGCGGCACGGCCAGCGCCGTTGGGCCGCTGACGAGCGTTACGTCGGCGCCCGCCCTGACAAACGCGCCCGCCAGGGCGTAACCCATCTTGCCCGTGGAGTGGTTGCTGATAAACCGGACGGGATCGATGGGTTCCTGAGTCGGACCAGCCGTAATCAGCACCCGCCGGTTGGCAACGGGCAATGGGCCAGGGGATGGGGGAACGGAGAACGAATCGAATGAGCTTTTGCCGGGCTGATCTGCCCAGAAGGTTTCCAGCGTCTGCAGGATCGTTTCGGGTTCGGCCAGTCGGCCTTCGCCCACCAGGCCGCTGGCCAGCTCGCCGTGTTCGGCCCGGATGATTCGGTTGCCGAACGATTCGAGTCGGCGCAGGTTGTCAACCGTCGCGGGGTGGTGGTACATATCGAGGTCCATGGCCGGGGCAAAAAATACCGGACAGCGGGCCGACAGGTACACCGCCGACAGCAGATCGTCGCAGAAACCGTGGGCGCAGCGCGCCAGCGTGTGCGCCGAGGCCGGAGCGATCACCAGCGCGTCGGCCCATAGCCCCAGTTCAACGTGGTTGTTCCAGCGGCCTTCGTCGGTATTGCTGACGAAGGCTGACAGGACGGGCCGCTTCGACAGCGTAGCCAGCGTCAGGGGCGTAATAAAGGTTTGTGCCGACTCGGTCATAATAACCTGCACCTCAGCGCCGGCTTTCACCAGCAGCCTCGTCAGCAGGGCCGATTTATAGGCCGATATACTGCCTGTTACGCCGAGTAAAATTCGTTTTCCGTTCACGCCACTTATGAAGTTGACCCCGAAGCTGGCCACTCGAATGCGGCCGGGATCCGGTCGCTAAGATAATACATTCGCGTCAGCTAAGCAGTGCGGTTTGCCGGAGAACTTGGGGGCTTACGCTTCCATTCGCGTCACGGGCAGATACACGCTGAACGTAGCGCCCTGACCGGGCTGACTGCTGGCCGTGATCGCTCCGCCGTGGTTGATGGCTACTTTCTCGCAGATGGCCAGCCCGATGCCCGTACCGGCAAACTCGTTCTTGCCATGCAGCCGCTGAAAGACCTGAAAAATCCGGTCGATATACTTTTCGTTGAACCCAATGCCGTTGTCGCTTACGTCGATGCGGTGGTAAAAGTCGGTCTGGCGGGCGGGCTGCACGGAAGCGGGCAGTTCATCGGTTGTCACCTGCCCGGCGCTAACCTCAATCACCGGCGATACGCCTGGCTGCCGGAACTTCAGCGCGTTGCTCAGCAGGTTCTGGAACAGCTGCCCCAGCTGAGAGGGGTCGCCCTGCACGGTGGGCAGGGGTTCCAGGCTCACCACCGCTCCCGTTTCCTGAATGGTGAGGTCCAGATCGGTCAGGACAGTATGTACCACATCCGTGAGCGATACCGGAGCGCTGGCTTCCTGTCGGGTCGAAATCCGGGAGAAGCTCAGCAGGTCCCGGATGAGGATTGACATCCGGCTGGCTGCCGACTGCATGCGCTGCAGATGGTCAACGCCTTCGCCTAACTGGACTGCGTACTGGCTCCGCAGGATGTCGCCGAAGGATTGAATCTTACGTAAGGGCTCCTGCAAATCGTGGCTGGCGATGTAGGCGAACTGCTGCAGATTTTCGTTCGACCGCTGCAGGTCCTGCACCGATGCCCGCAGCTGCTGGGTCCGGAGCTGAACCTGCCGCTCGAGTTCCTCCTGCGCCATCCGGCGGGCGGTAATATCCTGGGTTACGCCGATGATCCGGGCTGGCTGACCCTCGTCGGAATCAATGACCAGTCCGGCTGCTTTCACCCAGTGCAGGGTGCCGTCAGGCCAGATAACCCGATACTCGGCATAGTAGGGGGTCCTAGTCCCGATCGCCTGATGGATCTGCTTCTGTACCTTAGGCCGGTCGTCGGGAACAATTGCCTGTATCAGGTCATCGAAGTTGAAGGTGACCTCAGGAGCCAGTCCGAAATTGGCTTTGCATCGGGCGGTGCAGGTCATCTGATTCGTGGCGAGATCAAGGTCATACGATCCTAACCGACCAGCTTCCAGCGCCAGACTCAACCGCCGGGTAGCCTCGGCCAGATCAGCCTGCGTAGCTTCAACCTTCTGCCGGGCAACCACCTGTTCCGTCACTTCAATGGCGGTCACGAGCACGCCATACAGTTCGCCGGCTGTATTGCGCAGCGCTTTATAGATATAATTAAAATAGCCGGTATAAGGCTGCCCGTATCGATTCAGGATAATCTGTTCTTCGGGCTGGTAATGCGTTTCCCCGCTCGTAAACACATGCCGCAGCCGCTCGTGCAGGGGCGTTGCGTTCAGTTCGGGCATAGCCTCCCCGAACGGCTGGCCAATAATGGCCGCGTCGCGGCCCAGTATGGCCAGCATGTTTTCATTGGCGGTCTTGATGAGCATATCTTCGCCCACGAGAACCAGCTTGGCTACCGGCGCATTTTCGATAATACTGCGGGAGAACAGTTCGCTTTCTTCCAGCCGATGCCGGGCTTTTATTTCTTCGGTAACATCAATAGCGATGTCCAGAATGGCATAGACCTTGCCTTCGGCATCAAACAGCGGGGTATAGGTGATATTGTAGAAGTTATGGGTCATAACTCCGTGCTGCACAATATTGACCTGCGTACCAAAGCTTTGAAACATGCTGCCCGACGTATACACATCGTCAAGGATCTGCAGGAATGGCTGACTTTCCAGTTCCGGCATCACTTCCCGTAGCGGCTTGCCCGAGATGTTGGGCCCCTTGCCGACAATATCAATGAACGCCTGGTTGGGCAGCTCCACAATTAAATCCCGCCCGACAAACAGGCCCATGGCCGCGGGAGCCGTGGCAATCACTGAGCGTAGTTTAGCTTCGCTGGCTTCAATCGCCCGCCGGGCAACGACCTGTTCGGTAACATCGACGGCCGTATCCATGATCCCATAGATTTCGCCCTCGGCATTACGCAGGGGCTTATAGGTAAAGTCGAAATAATAAGTCCCCAGGACGCCGTTTACCTTTAATTCGGCCCGGGCGGCTCTGGCTTCATAGGGCTCACCGGTGGTGAATACTTCATCCAGAATCTGGAGGAACGGCTGGCCGACCAGCTCCGGCACGGCCTGTTGAAGCGGCTGGCCGATTACGGACCGGTCTTTACCCCAGAAACCAAGCATAATCTCATTGGCAACGTCAATGCGCATGTCCCGGCCAATGAATAAACAGGTTGCTACCGACGCTTCTTCGATAAGGCTCCGGAAGCGGGCTTCACTGGCTTCGAGCGCCTGGCGGGCCTCCACATGCTGGGTAATGTCGGTGACGGAAACGACGGCGCCATCGTCGAGCTTAACCACCGTAGCGGCAAACCAGCGGCTGACGCCCTCGTTCGTGAAATGGATGTCTATCTGCCGGGTATCGCCCGTGTCAATGACTTCTTTAAGCGTCTGGAACAAATCCTGCTGCTGGAAGTCGGCGAGAACGGCCGAATAACGCTGGCCAACCAGATCGTGGCGGTTCGTGATCTGCCCGGTGACCCGGTTCACCAGCTGGTACTCAAAATCAACGAGTTTATGCTGCTCGTTCCGGATACTTTTCAGCACACTGATGCCTGCCGCCGAGCTGTCCAGAACCGACTGGAGCAGGTTCGTCAGTTCCTGCCGCTGCCGCCGGTGCATGACCTCCTGGGTAACCTCCTGCGCAATACCGGAAAACCGGTACGCCAGACCCTGTTCATTAAAATACGCCTTGCCCTGGCACCGCAGCCAGCGCACCCGGTCGTCCTCGGCCCCTATGGTCCGGAACTCAATATCATACTGACCATCCGACTGCGGGCGGAGTGCCTGCTGGACAGCCGCATGCACCCGAACCCGGTCGTCGGGGTGCATATACGTCAGCACCTGATTGTAGGGAACCACGTCATCTTTCGAAAAGCCATACAGTTCCTTACATCGGTCGTCCCAGCGAACGATCTGACGGATCGGGTCCAGATCCCAGGTGCCGATACCAGCCGCCTGCAGGGCAAATTTTAACCGCTCAATCTCGGCGTCACTATCTTGATTTAATGGTGTATGCGGTCCGATCATGCAGGACGAACAGTTGACGATAGTTACTTAACGATTCAGCCGTGAATCTGTCTATGAACGGTTGTGAACAGCGACGGCAAAGTTATGGGCAGCAACCGACCAGCTGAATGCAGGCTATATATAAAAAGCCGCCTGGCCTGATGACCCTGCGGCTTCCAAAACGTATAGTGTTTGCTTACGGCTGGGGTTCTTCGTCGTTGTACCGCCAGTATACCTTGCCTTCCAGAAATTCGTCGGTTGCGATGGAAGTAGGCTTGGGCATCCGCTCGTAGAACTTCGAGATTTCAATCTGCTCCCGGTTTTCAAATACCTCTTCGAGGTTATCAACCGCCGACACAAACTCGGACAGCTTGTTGCTCAGTTCCTCTTTATTTTTGGTCGCAATCTGGCGGGCACGCTTCGAAATAATCGAAACCGATTCATACAGATTGCCCGTCAGGGCCGCAATCTTGTCGTTATCGCGGGTAATAATGGATTGGTTGGTTGCCATATATTTAAAATTAGTAATTAAGGCGGGGACCGGCGTTGCCGGACGACTCACCACTTAGTTCGCGGCCGTTACCTTCGCCGGGCGATTGGTCTCAGACTCCTTCAGTTTTTCGCGTTCCTGTTCTAACTTTACCAGCCGTTCAATTTCCTTCTGGCTGGACTCATACATTTTCTCGGCCTGCTTCAGGTACTTGCTGTTCGGGTATTTATCCACGAACGCCTGGTAGTAACCAATCGCTTCCTGATAACGTTCCTTCTGCTTCGTTTCCAGGCTGTTCTGCGCCAGACTGTACTCCGCATCGACCTTCAGGAAGGCCAGTTCCTCGTTGTACTCCGAATCCGGAAATTCTTTCTGGAAGTTATTAATCGCAATCACCGACGACTTATAGGAAGCAATGTTAAAGCCGCTGGTCCTGTAGTACAGCTTTGCTTTCTCATAGGCTTTCCGCTCCAGCTTCTGGCGCAGGTCAAGAATGAGTTTAGTGCATTCATCGCGATACTGGCTGTCCGGATAGGCGTTGATAAAGTCCTGCAGAGCCGCGGTTGCCGTCAGTGTATTCGACTGGTCGAGGTTAAACTGGGGTGTATCCTTGTAGAGCGAGTAGGCATACATATACATGGCCTCCTGCGCGTGATCGGACCGGGCAAAGGTCTCGTAGAACTTCTTGAATAACGTGGCACTGAGCAGGTACTGCTGCTGGCGATACTGGGTATAGGCGTAATAGAACTGGGCCAGCTCCGACTCGGTGCTGCCTTTCAGAACCGGGATCAGTTCCTCAAACAACAGGCCGGCCCGATACCAGTCACCTTTTTTATAGTATTCAACGGCTGCCTTGTATTTCTCGTCGTCGGTGCCGTTCTTCTGGAGTTTCGAGAACGAGCTGCAGGACGTGAGCAGAAAGACAAACCAGGCTCCTAAAAGAACCTGCAGGATAAGACGCTGTTGCATAGGGGGGCAAAGATACAAAAAAATACGGGCTACACCGATTAAACGATGACTTGACCCGTATAGTGCCGCAACCTGCCCGGCAGGGGCTTGGCTTTACGAAATATTAACAGCCGCCCGGGCCTACTGGTGCCGGACAAGCAGCTTCTTGGTCGCTACTTTTTTACCATCCAGGGAAAGCTGATAGAAATAATAACCGGTGGCCAGATCGCGGGTCACAATACGAACCTTACGCTCGTTACGTTCCAGCTCGTACTCGGCCACGGGCGAGCCCAGGACGTTGAGCAGAATCAGCTTCGCTTCGCCGATGGGGCCGGAGATCTGGTAATCAATTTCGGCGGCTTCGCTGGCCGGATTCGGGTAAATGTTCGATACCGTAATCCGTTCGCTGGTATACATATGGTCTTCGGCCTTCAGCTCGGGTTCGGCCCCCGAGCGCAGTTCGCTCACGGCCGCAGGCGTTTCTTCGGTAGCCGCCGGGCGGGAAGCTGCTTTGGTCGTTGGCCGGGCCACCAGCAGCGAACGATAGTATTCGTTGATCGGGGTGTTTTTACGGAGTATGTTCGGTCGGTCGAGGCTCTGGTAGGCCGGAGCCGTTACCAGCGAAAACCGCTGGGCAGGCATCGCCGGGCTGGTTGCTTTCCGGCTTACGGCCGTGCGCCCCAACTCCAGCCGGCTACCCTTGCGGGCGTCGGAATCGCGCGGGGCAATCTGCGCCCGGAGCGGAGTGGTGGCCGCCAGTAAGACGGTCAGAAAACCAATAAGTATACATTGTTTCATAATTATTTACTTCAGGTACACACGTACTCACCACAAACCTATTCATCACAAAAGACAAAGTCAACGGCGTACTATCTAAAAAATTGTTAAATAAGTCAATTATTACCCCTTGGAACGAATTTCTTAGCCAAAGGTTTAGCTGAGGCTCTGGTTTTTAACGGCTTTTTATTCGCGGGCTGTTCGGCCGGGGGCGTTTCGAGCCATAAGACCTGGGCTTTGTTCGGTTTTTCGGCTTCACGCCACCGGAATCCGTCGAGCTGTTTGGCTTCGTCGGTAATTTCCTTAGGCGGAATCAGCTCCGCATCCGGCTGACCGTAAAAGCGGATCCGTCCCACCTTGTTGTCGGCAAACTCTATGTTCATCCGGCTGCATTCCACGTGATTCAACCCAATCAGCTTATTCGTTTCGTCGACGGCATAGTAGATACTTTGTCCGTTGCCTTCTACGATCACCCGATCCAGGGTTGTTTCTTCCTGCATCGGAGCCGTGGTGGACACGGGCGCCGTTCCCTTGGCCAATACGCCGGATTGGGGGGCTTTCGTTGCAGCCGGGGAGGGTTTTCGGGCGGAACCGGCGGTTGCGCTGGCCGATGAACCCGCTTTGGCCATGGGTGCCGCATTGGGTTTCGTGACGAAATAAGCCGTTACCGTGCGGCCTTTGATCTGGTTGAAGTTTTTGAGCGTATCGAGTGAAATTACGAAAGACCTGCTCTTGAGGAACATGGTGCTGATGCGGTTGTTTTTCAGCAGCGCCCGCATCGAGTCGGCTTCCATCTGGTACTTGTTCTGACTCCAGACAATCGGCTTTTTATAAAAATAGATGGTCGAATCGGCCGTATCGTAAAGCAGGGAGTCGCACTTGCTCTGCAGGTCCGACTTATAGACAAACACGTTTTTCTGACCCAGCAGCCGGCGCGTATTGGTGACTTTATTGTCGAACGAAAACAGCGTATCGGCGCGCAGAAACAGCGTGTCAGCGCTGACTATACTCCGGGCGACGGGGTGGCCAGTTACCCGGGAGATTCCGGCTTTCCCGTTATAACGAACGTGATCCCCCGTGATGACGGCTTTCCGGTCTTTAGCCACCATGACCACATTCCCCCGGGCAATCCCCAGCTCGGAGACATTGTCGTAGTAAAGCGTGTCGCCGGTGAGCCGGTATTTCGGCGTATCGACGGTGGCCCGGCGCTCGAAATTCGAGATGCCCGTGGTGGTGTTGTACTGACCGGCCACGGCTGTCAGCACGCCGTCTTTGTTGGTAATGCGGGTCGGGCCCTGAAACGTTGCGATGCGGGTCAGGGAATTATACAGCAGCGAATCGGCCGTCAGCGTACCTTTGGGGTTGACGAGCCGGACGTTCTGGCGGAACGTAAACAATTTGCTGCGGGTATCATAATAACCTTCCCGGCTGGTCAGCACGTTTTCTTTGTCAACAATACGGCCGGGGGTGGGGTAATGGGCTATACCCGCCAGCATGTCGTAATCCAGCTGGGCGGTCGTTAAGGTCATTTTCCGGTCGCGCATAATCACATGGCCGCGCAGATTAGCCTGCCGGGTATTACCGTAATAGAACATCGTATCGCCCCGGACGCTGATGGTGTCGCCTTGAATCAGCCGGACGTTCCCGTAGGCTTCGATAACGTTGGTCGTTACGTTCTGGATGGCTAGGTTGCAGTACATTAAAACGCCTTTCTGCCGGAACCGGACGTTGTTATAGATTTTCCGGATGACCTGACCGGGCTGGCTTAAGCCAACCAAACTGTCGGCGCCGGGCAGCAGCTCAACTTTGTCGCCACCCCCCGCTGGCGGCCGACCAACCTGCGCCCCGGCGTTGTGGGAAACGAACAGGGATCCGGCAACGAGAAGCAGGGCAAGAAAGCGAAACAACAGACGAACCATAACGACAAAACTACGGCTTCGGGCCGATACCGGATGTTGGAGCAGCGTTTTTTAGGATTTATTAACGACAATCGACTAATCGGTCCCGCCGACCGGGTCCTGCTGGCCGTCAGTGGCGGCCTGGACTCGGTAGTCATGGCCGAGGTCTTTTTCCGAACGGGACAGTCCTTTGCCCTGGCGCATGTTAACTTCGGTCTGCGCGGGGTGGAGTCCGATGCCGATGCTCACTTTGTTCAGAACATAGCGGCCCGGTACGGGGTTCCGTTTCACCTGACCCGCTTCGATACGGCCTCCGTAGCGACCGAACGGGGTATTTCTATCCAGATGGCCGCCCGGGATCTGCGTTACGACTGGTTCGCGCAATTGATTCAGGCGCATGGGTACGCCAGCGTGGCTACGGCCCACCACCAGAATGACGTGCTGGAAACTCTGCTGCTCAATCTGACGCGGGGCACGGGCCTGGCCGGGCTGCATGGGATTGCCGCCCGGCAGGGATCGGTCATCCGGCCGCTGCTGTTCGCAACCCGCGATGAGCTGAAGGACTATGCGGATACCCACCAAGTAACCTTTCGGGAAGACCAGTCCAATGCCGACGACACGTATGCCCGGAACCGAATCCGACATCACGTAGTGCCCGTCCTGGCCGAATTGAATCCGGGCCTGTGGCAAACCTTTCCGCGCACGATCGGGCGGCTTCGGGCGGCCGAAGTGTTGATGCAGGCCGAACTCGACCGGTCCTGGCAGACCATCACCGAAACAGAGGGCGATAGAACGCTGCTGCGAACGAATGCTCTGCTGGCGCTGCCCGAACCCGCCTTCCGGCTGGGAGAGTGGCTGAAGCCGTTCGGCTTTACGCTGGATCAGGCTGGGCAGATGCTCGACGCGTTAAGTCGACCGCCGGGGCAGGTCTTCCAGTCGGCAACGCACCGGGTGACTCACGAGCGCAGCGGGTTGCTCCTGACCCACCTAACACCGTTAGATTGGCCGGAAATCCGCCTGGACGTCTGGCCGGACGCACCGATTGACGTAGCGGGGCGTTTCTGGCTGACTATCGAGACGATGCCCCGGCCGATCGATTTCAAACTGCCTGCCGACCCAAATATAGCCTGTCTGGACGCCGACCGGCTGAGCTTTCCGCTGCTCCTTCGGCCCTGGCAGCTGGGTGACCGATTTCAACCCCTGGGGCTGCAGGGCCATAAGCTCGTCAGCGATCTGCTGAATGATCTGAAATTGAGCCGAGCCGAACGGGAAGGAACCCTGCTGCTGCTCTCGGGCGGACAGATCGCCTGGGTCATCGGCCGACGCATCAGTCACCACGTCCGGATCACTCCGCAAACCAGGCGGGTGGCACGGCTGGTCTGGGTAGCGCAGTAGGCTTGTGGCAGGCTGACGAGCCTTTGCATTCGGAAAACTCGTATGTTTAAGGTTTCGGGGGCAGTCTGGCGGGGCGGAACGGGCATGGACCAGATCTTAGGTCCTGAATTGGCATCCTATTTGATACGTATCAACGTAAACCCATAGGATATTAACCACAGTGTATTCATGAATCGAATTGTACGGGTTTTGCTCATGGCGGGACTGGCGCTTGGTAGCCTGACGGCTCAGGCGCAAAGCATACGTTTACGAGCAGCTAATAAGCATTTTGATAACCTTAGTTACGTCAGTGCGATACGGGCGTATGAAGAGTTTCTGCGGGCCGACAAACAGAAAGACCCCGCTGAAACCCGCGAAGCCCTGACCAAACTGGGGTATAGCTATCGCAAACTACAGGATACCCGTAACGCCGAGCGGGTCTATGCCGATCTGATCAGGGCGTATACCGACCTCGACAGCGAAGTGTATCTGTACTACGCGCAGTCGCTGGCGGCTAACGGCAAATACCGCGAGTCGCAGAAGATGTATAGCCAGTACGGGGAAAAGCAAAGTCAGGACCTGCGCGGACGCCGGTTTACCGTGTCGTACATGGACATGAGCCGCTTTTATCAGGATTCGTCGTCGTACCGGCTCCATAACCTGCCCATCAACTCGCGGCAGGCGGATTTCAGCCCTATGTATTATAAAAACGGTCTGGTTTTTGTGTCGGCCCGCGACGAATCAGGGGCCGTGAAGCGGGTGTTCAGCTGGAACCAGACACCGTTTCTGGACATGTATTTTCACCCCGATACCACGCAGCTGCGGGCGCCCAGTCCCGAGCCAAACCGGCCGGCCAACGCGGCTGTGCTCGGCAGCGGAGATACCCGGCCCACGACCAGCGACCTTGCGGGGAGCGGAAACCAGCCCCTGACGAAAGCTGAACTGTTCAGCCGGACGCTGAATACCAAATACCATGAAGGGCCAATGACCTTCACGAAGGATCAGAACATGATCGTCTTTACCCGCAACAATACCAGCAAAGGCAAAGCGGGGAAAAGCTCGGACGGGATCAAAAAGCTCAAACTGTATTCGTCCATCAACAAAGGCGGGAAATGGGTGGACATTCAGGAACTGCCCTTCAACAGCAACGAGTATTCCGTGGGGCACCCGGCGTTTTCGCCTGACAATACCCGAATGTATTTTGTATCGGATATGCCCGGCGGCTACGGCGGTACGGATATTTACGTAGTCGAGTACCAGAACGGCCAGTGGGGAACGCCCGTCAACATGGGCAAGGAGATTAATACGGAAGGCAACGAAATGTTCCCCTTTGCCGACGAGAACGGCAACCTGTATTTCTCTTCCGACGGCCACGAAGGGCTGGGCGGGCTGGACGTATTCTATGCTGAGCTGAAGGATGGCGTAGCCTTTAAAGGGGTGCAGAACGCAGGAGCGCCCATTAACTCCGAGAAGGATGATTTCGGTTTCATCACGGATAGGTACCGCACCAGCGGCTACTTCAGCAGCAATCGAAAGAAGGGCGTCAGCGATGACGATATCTATTCCTTCCGGCGAATCTGCAAGCAGCTGAATATCTTTGTATACGATGCCAAAACGGGCTCACCGATCGAAAACGCCGACGTGCGGATTCTGCGGAACGGCTCCAACCAGGACCTGCGCGTGACGAGCGTCGAAGGGCGGGCAGAGCTATGCGTGGACGTGAATACCGACTACGAATTTAAGGCCGTGAAAGAAGGCTTCGCCATGAACAGCGTCCGTTTTTCGACGCTGACGCAGTCGGCCAGGCCGGTCATGAGCGTATCCATTTACCTCGAACGTGCCGAGAATATGCTCGTGCGGGGTGTAGTTAAGACAGAGGTTAACCAGCGGCCCGCCCCTGGGGTAAAAGTGACGCTGCGGAATGAAAAGGATAAATCCGAACAGACCGTAACGACAGGCCCCGACGGAGGATACGAGTTTGATACGAAGCCGGGCGCGCCCTACACGATTACGGCCCAGAAAGATCGCTACGCTACCAAAAAGACCCAGTACAGCAAACCAAAGCGAAATGCCAAAGTCATTACGGATTCGCTCGGTCTGTATGGCGTGGGCGACATTTTCCAGCTCAAGAACATCTATTACGACCTCGATAAGTTCTTTATCCGTGCCGATGCCGCCCGCGAACTGGACCATGTCGTAGCCCTTCTGAAGGAGTATCCGCAGATGAAGATCGAACTGCGTTCGCATACCGACGCCCGGGCGACGGATACCTATAACGTCCGCCTGTCGGAAAACCGCGCCCGGGCCGCGCTCGACTACCTGATCTCGCGGGGGATTCAGCCCGACCGACTGGTCGCCCGCGGTTACGGCGAGAGTGAGATCATCAACGGCTGCGTGGATGGCGTGAACTGCACCGAAATCGAACACCAGCTGAACCGACGGACCGAGTTCAAGATTGTGGCCGTACAGTAGCGGTACCGTAAGCAACTACGTAAAAAAACGTCGGCAGAACGAAGATGATATGTCTTATTCGCCGACGTTTTTTTACGCCCGGCAGTTTCCGTGAAAACAGTTCGCGCATACAGACGGTTAAGTTCGGACGTACCAGTCGGTTGGAACAGCATCCTTTAGACTGCCTCAGGGATTGTTCAGACAACCACCCGTCGCGGCCAATCGCCGGCGGAACTTGAAAATGACACTACACGAACCGAGCGAACAACCGCTGTAGGGCGACGCTGTATGGCGATGAATGCATTTACGACTAAAACGGACCCGGTCCTGCCCAATCTTATTGACGCTGCTGACTCTAATCAATTCGAGGCCCTGTTACGTCGGATTGCCGGGAAGGCGCCGGACACGGATGAGGAAGGAGCGTTTCCTGAAGAAGCCTTTGCTGATCTGGCCGACGCTGGTCTGCTGGGGGTTACGCTGCCGGGCCGGGAACTGGATTTTAACGGAGCCACTACGGCCCGCCTACTGACCCTGCTCAAGCGAATCGGGGCGGCTAATTTGGCGGTTGGCCGGGTCTATGAAGGCCACATCAACGCCCTGTACCTGATTCATTTATTCGCCAGTCCAGCCCAGCGGGAGAACTGGTACGCTGACGTGGCAGTGCATAACCGGCTGTTCAGCGTCTGGAACACGCAGGCGGCTGATGGCGTGCAGATCGGCGAAATGACCGGGGGCGTCTATCGGCTTGAAGGGGCCAAAACGTTCTGCTCGGGGGCCGGCTGGATTCAGCGGCCGCTGGTGACGGGCGAACTGATCTCCGCCGGTGGCGCGCAGCGCGGCTGGCAGATGGTTATCATCCCCACGGAGCAGGTCAAGCCGATTGAGTCGGACGGCCGGTTCTGGAAACCGCTGGGCATGCGGGCGTCGGCCAGCTTCCGGATGGATTTTACGGGGGTTGAACTCGACGAATCTGCGTTGCTGGGGCGGCCTGGCCAGTACCTGCAGCAACCTTATTTCAGCGGGGGGGCTATCCGCTTTGCGGCCGTACAACTGGGTGGGGCCGAAGCCTTATACGAAGCCACCCGTTCGTTTCTGGGAGCCATGCACCGCACCGATGATCTGCTGCAGCAAAGCCGGCTGGCCGAGATGGCGTATCTGATCGAGTCCGGGAATCAGTGGCTGAAGATGGCCGGCGATAAAACCGACCAGTGGCTGGCGGAAGGGGCCGCAGACGCGAAGATAGTCGCTTATGCCAATATGACCCGGACGGCCATCGAAGAAATCTGTCTGCGGGTGATGCCCCTGGCCGAACGCTGTGTGGGGGCCCGGGGGCTGCTGCGTCCGAATCCGTTCGAACGGATTCATCGCGATCTGACGCTGTATCTGCGTCAGCCCGCGCCCGATGCAACCCTGCTTGATATTGGTAAATACGTGCTAACTAACCCCGACGCGGCTCATGATCTCTGGGGTTGATAAAAGCCGGTGGCTGGAGCAGCAGGCCGTTCCGCTGACGGATCTGGGTCAACTGGGCACTACGCTGGTGGTGGCTCCGCATCCGGATGATGAATCCCTGGGTTGCGGAGGGACAATCGCCCGGTTACGTCAGTCGGGCTATCCGGTGCACGTTTTGTTTGTGAGCGACGGCAGTATGTCCCATCCCAACTCGCCGAGCTTTCCGGCCGAGCGGCTGCGGGCGCTGCGCGAAGCCGAAGCCCGCGAAGCCGTGCAGATTCTGGGGGTTGCGCCGGAGCAGGTTACGTTTCTGCGACTGCCCGATTCGCGGGTGCCGACGCCCGGCGAGCCGGAGTTCAGGGAGGCCGTTACGTCGATGAGGCAGGTATTAACGAGGGTAAAGCCGACGACCGTGCTGGTGCCCTGGCGACGGGACCCGCACCGCGACCACCGGGCGTCGTGGCAAATGCTGCAGACCGCGCTGGAAAACCAGACTGAGCCCCCACGGGTGCTGGAGTACCTGATCTGGCTCTGGGAGCTGGGCAGCGAAGCCGATATGCCTCAGGCCGACGAGATGAACGTCTGGCGGGTAGCCATTGATTCCGTTCTGGCGCAGCGTAATCAGGCCATTGCGGCCCACCGCTCGCAGGTGACCCGGCTGATCGACGATGACCCTACGGCGTTTTACCTGTCGCCCGAACTCTTAACCCATTTTGATGCGCCCCGGGAACTGTTTCTGGAAGTGCTGTAAACCAATCTCTCCGTATGAATACTTCCAAGACCAGCCTGCCGCAGGCGTATTTCGATGACGTCTACCGGGCCAATGAGGACCCCTGGAACTTCACCAGCAGTGCATACGAGCGCGAAAAGTACGAGGCTACGCTGGCGGTCCTGCCCCGGGAACGTTACGCCAGCGCCTTCGAGATTGGCTGCTCGATTGGGGTGCTGAGCGAACGACTGGCGGCTCGCTGCGACAGGCTGCTGGCGGTGGACGCGAGTGAACTGCCGCTGCAGGCCGCCCGTCGGCGACTGGCCCCGTATCCGCAGGCTACTGTAGCACAGATGCAGATTCCGGCGAGCTTCCCCGACGAGTCGTTCGATTTGATTCTGATGTCGGAAGTCGGGTATTATCTGGCAGAACCAGACCTGGACCGCGCCCGCCAGCAGATGCTGGACCACCTGTTGCCGGACGGGCATCTGCTGCTGGTTCACTGGACGCCTTTCGTGCCGGATTACCCGCTGACGGGCGACGAGGTGCACGATTTTTTTATGGATGCGGTAGGGGAAGGCCAACCGCTGATACATCTGCTTAACCAGCGCACGGAAAAATACCGGCTGGATCTGTTTCAGAAACGATCGCTTTAGTCGGCAACATCGTTCAGGCGGGCCTGCAGCCGCAGGAACCGGCGCAGGCCCGCAATCGCCGTGGTGATCGGCACGGGCTGCCAGCGCGCCGACCACCGGCCAACCGCCATCTGCTGCTCTACTCGTTCCCATAGCTCACCGAAACACCCGTACTTCCGGAACTCTTTCCGCAGCCAGGTTTCCGGAATGCCCAGCGCCGTAGCAATGCTCCCCAGGAGTTCATGCGTAGGCACCTGGCCGCCCGCCTGCCAGCAAATCCGGAGTCGATGCCGGTTGCGAAGCCGGATCAGGACGGCTTCGCTGGGCTCCACAACCTGATATTGGCCGGTGCGGTTCAGACCGTTCCAGTAACGTAACTGCTCCGAAAACCCAACTGCCACCCGGCCCTGCAGCCGCGTCGACGTAAAAACCCGCACGTGCGGACTCTTCCGGACTTTGGCGTCGGCCCGGAGCAGAGCCCGGTAGAATGCCTCGTCTTCCAGGTGCGGCACCATTGGCAGCCGCCCGGCCCGGCGATACATGGCGCAGGTAACCGCCAGACTGGCCCCAAAGTGCTGAAAGTGGCGCGGCCAGGGATCATGGGGGCAGGGGTCCAGAATGGATTCGGCGCGGGCAATGAGGGTTCGGTACGTTACGTTCCGGAGATGATTGATCCGGACCGGACTGCCGTCGGGCCGGGTCAAAATCCGGCCGCCAACTGCGTCGTTGCCGTTCGCGATTTCCTGCAGTGTCTGATACACCCATTGCGGATCGACTATCGTATCGCCATCGGTGGAGGCAATAATCCCCTGGGGTTTGTCCAGGCTCATCAAGCGTCGGTAGGCTTCGTCCATGAGTAGCCGCCGGACCGTGCCAACATTAGCCTGGTGATCGGGCAGGGCAATCTGGGCAACATGCAGCGGGAAATCCGGAAACTGCCGTTGGTACTGACGGGCAATGGCATAGGAGCGGTCCGTGCAGTTGTTAGCCAGCAGCAGAACTTCGTAATGAGCCGGAGGGAGGGGCTGGCCGTGCGGGTCCTGCTGCCGGCGCAGCGCGTCCAGAGTCTGGGTCAGGTGGTGAGCCTCGTTACGTACCGGCACCACAACGGTTAGCAGTAACTGAGGGGCGGGGAGGGGCTGGGCAAATAAACAGGGATGAAGGGGTAAGCGAGATTTACGCGCAGTGCTGGCGTGTAAGGCTGTTTCCATGCTGGGTAGAGAACCTACGTAGTCTATCTGAGCCAATACACCCGATAGGAAAACGTGGTATAGCTACAACCGGGCTTAGCCCAGATTGTTCCCGGAATCGGGCCAATAATCAACCCAGGGCGGGTATTGACCTAATTCCGAACAGACCAACGCACGGAAACTCCGGGACAAATTTCTTTGTTTATGAGACAAAAGTCTTATATTTGCGCCATGATCATACCAGACCGTACCGCACTCGTCTTTTCCGCGCTGAAGGGGGTTCCCGCGACGCGCTTTTTTGAAATTGCGGACCTGACCGGCTATAAACGCGAACAGCTGGCTGAGGTGTTTGACACCTCACTCAAAACCTTTCAGCGGTACGAACGGGAACAGCGGAAACTTAACCCGCAGGACAGCGAGAAAGTCCTGAAGATTATGGTCCTGTTCCGGACTGGTGAATCGGTATTTGGCTCGGCGGAGGCCTTCCGGCGGTGGATGGACAAACCTGCCTACGGGCTGGGTAATCAGGTTCCGTTTGATTTGCTGCATACCTCGGGCGGTATTGATCTGATTCTGGATGAGGTTGTCCGGATTGAATACGGCGATCTGGCCTGAAACTCGGCCAACCGGACGGGACTTATTTCCAATGCTTGTTTATCGGATTGCCAAAACTATCTATACCGACCGCCTGGTGGCTTCGGGCGGGGCTGCGCGCTGGAACAGCCGGGGGCAGTTTGTTATCTATACAGCCGCCAGTCGGGCACTGGCCTGCCTGGAAAACGTGGTTCATCGTAGTGGGGAAGGTTTGCTGGACGGCTTTCGGGTCATGCTAATCGATATCCCCGACGATCTGGCGGTTGATGCGGTTTCAGTTGAGGCTTTACCCGCTGACTGGTTTGATTTCCAGCAGTATGGTTTCTGCCAGCAGATAGGAGGGGAGTGGCTTCGGAGCGGACGTTCAGCCGTCCTGCAAGTGCCCTCGGCGATTATCACCCACGAATGGAATTACCTGCTGAATCCGTCCCATCCGGATTTTGCCCGGATTCGGCTGCGCCAGACCGAGCCGTTCACCTTTGATCCCCGGATTAAATCCTGACCTATGAGCCGGTTGATCTGTATACGTTTTTGTTGAAATAGAATTGTATTTCAAATAGACGACAGGGCTGTGGATTATGCTGAAACCGATCTGATTGGAACACAGCCGAAAGGGCGGTTTTCAGGCGTTTTAGCAGGTATTTGTGCCATTATTTCCATTTCTTCTAAAAATTTTGTATATTTGTCTATACAGCGGTCTACGCGCAGCGTGTGGGCCGGAATAGTAATTTTCTGCGAAACTCCTTTGTCACATGGCGGAAGAAAATCCCGACCTCGAATCGCCCAGTAACATCATTCCCATCAACATTGAGGACGAAATGCGTGGTGCCTACATTGACTATTCAATGTCGGTCATCATTTCGCGCGCTCTGCCCGACGTACGCGACGGTCTCAAGCCGGTGCATCGCCGGGTGTTGTTTGGGATGGCTGAACTGGGGGTTAACTACAACAAACCACATAAAAAATCAGCGCGTATCGTCGGGGAGGTATTAGGTAAATACCACCCGCACGGCGATTCCTCCGTGTACGATACCATGGTCCGGATGGCCCAGGACTGGTCTCTGCGTTACCCTCTGGTTGACGGACAGGGTAACTTTGGCTCGATTGATGGCGACTCGCCGGCCGCCATGCGGTACACGGAAGCCCGGCTGAAGCGCATTGCGGATGAGATTCTGGCTGACATCTATAAAGAAACGGTTGATTTCCAGCCCAACTTCGACGATTCGCTCGAAGAGCCGAGCGTTATGCCGGCCAAACTGCCGAACCTGCTGCTCAATGGCTCGTCGGGGATTGCCGTGGGGATGGCGACCAACATGGCCCCCCACAACCTGACCGAGGTGGTGGATGGCATTACGGCCTACCTGAGTAACAACGACATTACGGTCGAAGAACTAATGGAGTTCGTCAAGGCGCCCGACTTTCCAACGGGTGCCACGATCTACGGCATGGAAGGCGTGAAGTCAGCCTTTAAAACAGGCCGGGGACGGGTGGTTATGCGGGCGCACGCGACCATCGAAGAAAACCGGGGCAAGACGCAGATCATCGTAACGGACGTACCGTACATGGTCAACAAAGCGGTCATGCTCGAAAAGACGGCCGAACTCATCAACGACAAAAAGATCGAAGGCATCACGGCTTTCCGGGACGAATCCGACCGGGACGGTCTGCGGGTCGTTTATGATCTGCGGAAGGATGCCATCCCGAACGTTGTCCTGAACAACCTGTATAAGCACACGGCCCTTCAATCGTCATTCGGTATCAACAACGTTGCCCTTGTTAAGGGACGGCCGATGCTGCTGAACCTGAAGGACATGATCAAGTATTATGTCGAGCATCGGTTCGAGGTCGTCACGCGTCGGACGCAGTACGAACTGCGGGAAGCCGAAAAGCGGGCGCATATCCTGGAAGGGCTGCTGATCGCGCTCGACAACATCGACGCTGTGATTGAACTGATCCGTTCGTCGCGCGATCCGGAGGTAGCCCGTACGGGATTAATGGAGCGGTTCTCGCTGAGCGACGCACAGGCAAAAGCCATCCTGGAAATGCGTCTGCAGCGCCTGACGGGGCTGGAGCGCGACAAACTGCAGGGCGAGTACGACGAGCTGATGCGGGAAATCGCTGACTACCGGGAGATTCTGGCCAGCGAAGACCGCAAGCGGCAGGTGATCAAGGACGAACTGGCCGACATCCGCGCCCGTTACGGCGATGCCCGCCGGACGGAGATCAACGCGCTGGGCGACGGCAACATCAGCGACCTTTCCTTGATTGCCGATGAGGACATGGTCATTACCATCTCGCACGAAGGCTATATCAAACGGACGCCGACGACCGAATACCGCTCGCAGAGTCGGGGTGGGGTAGGCGCGAAGGCCGCGGCCACGAAAGAAGAGGATTTTACCGAGCATCTCTTCACGGCCACGATGCACAACACCCTGCTGGCCTTTACCCAGAAAGGACGGCTCTACTGGCTGCCGGTGTATGAACTGCCCGAAGGTTCGCGCATCTCCAAAGGGCGCCCGCTGGCAAACTTCATCAACATTGAGTCGGACGATAAGGTACGGGCGGTCATCAACGTAACGGACCTGAAGAACGAGGACTACATCAACAACAATTACCTGGTGATGTGTACCCGGCAGGGCACGATTAAAAAGACCATGCTGGAAGCGTTCTCCCGCCCGCGCCAGAACGGAATCATTGCGATTACGATCGATGAAGACGACCAGCTGATTGGCGTCTGCCTGACCAACGGTGATAACGATATCGTCATCGCGTCGAGCGCGGGTAAGGCGGTCCGTTTCCACGAAAGCCGGGTGCGGCCCATGGGGCGTACAGCTGCGGGCGTACGGGGAATCTCACTCGATGAGGAAGACAAAACGAATTATGTGGTGGGCATGGTCTGCATTGGCGCACCGGATACCCAGCTGCTGGTAGTTTCCGAAAAAGGCTACGGTAAACGTTCCGATATCGAGGAGTACCGGATCACGGACCGGGGTGCCAAAGGCGTGGGTACGTTGAAGGTGACCGAAAAAGTTGGCCGCTTAGTCGCCGTGCTGGACGTAACGGATAACGATGATCTGATGATCATCAATAAATCTGGGATTGCCATCCGGACCCCGATCGAAGATATCAGCGTAATCGGGCGGAATACCCAGGGCGTGCGACTGATTAGTTTACGGGACGGCGATGAGATATCGTCGGTGACCAAGATCAAAAAGGAAGAAGCCGAGGAAACGTTTGTTCCGGTAGTCGAAGCGACTGAAGACTAGTCCGGAGTATAAAATAGTTGAGCCGTTCGGGAAGGGGAGACCTATTGTTCTGAACGGCTCAAACATTTTATACCCGGTCATGCTTATACGGATTGATTCCGTACTTTCGTTCTTTAAATTAAAACACACAACCAAAAGTACACATGAAACCAATCTTTTTAGCAATGCTGGGGTGCACGCTGACGTTTGGAGCGTACGCTCAGAACCAGCAGGCGCAGGGCACCACCAATGCCGTAGACGCAGCTATGTTGGAGTCGAAGCAAAAAGACAAGGAGAAAAGCGATAAGGCGATCACCGATCCGAAAGCGTCGGCAAAAGCAAGCACCTGGATGGACCGGGCTAAACTCTATCAGGAATTTTCGGCTCCCCAGTTGATGAAACTGGATTCAAATGGAGCCCTGGTGGCCTATGAAGCCTACAATAAAGTTGTTGAGCTGGATAAAGATAAAAAAGGGGGCCCCGGTCGGCTGGCAAAAGAAGCACAGGATGCCCTAAAAAGCCGCGAACTCTATAACGCGATCATGCAGCAGGGAGTTGCCAAGTTCCAGGCGAAAAATTACCCTGAAGCTATAAAGGTGATGACACTGGCGAGCACTGTACTGCCACAGGATACGCTTGCTCCGCTGTACACCGCTATTGGGGCGCAGCAGATTCAGGACAACGCAACGGCTAAAACCCAGCTGGAAAAATACATTGCCAACGGAGGGAAAGATGCGTCGATCTATGGCTCGCTGGCTATGCTTTATCGGAATGATAAGGAAATCGATAAAGCGCTGACGGCCCTCGATAAAGGAATAGCGCTGGCGCCGGGGAATAAAGATCTGTCGAACGAGCGGATTAACATCATGCTGGCTTCGAACCGGATGGATGAGGCCATCGCGGGCATGAAGCAAATGATCGAGAAGGATCCTAACAACGTACAGAACCTGGTGAACCTGGGAATTCTCTACGATAACAGTGCGGCCAAGCTGGAGACCGAAGTGCGTAAGCTGGAAGGTGAAAGCCGTAAAGGAGGAGACATAAAAACCAAGCTGGCAGCTCAGAAAGACGCGCTGGACGCCATCAACGGAGAGGTAGCCCGTCTGTCGGCTAAGGTAAAGAAAGAACCCCGGAATGCAGAGGCAAAACGTCAGCTGGCCGACGTAACCAAGCGGCAGGCCGATACCAAAGCTATGGTTGCTCAACTGGATGCCCAAGCGAAGGAAGAAGCAGCGAACAGCGCCAGTACAGCTGGTAACGCAGGCAAACTGGCCGAGATAAAGCCCAAACTGGAAGAGCAGCGTAAAATGGCAAAGGATTACTATATGAAGGCGCTGGCCGTTGATCCGAACAATTACGATGCGAACTTTAGTCTGGGCGTTGTTTATTTTAACGAAGCGGTTCTGATGAAGCAGGATGTCGATAAAATGGACATGGCCGAGTACAACAAGCGTGGTAAAGAAGCGGATGGTCTGGTTTGCGGAAAATTCAAGCAGGCGTTGCCATACTTCACCAAAGCTAAGTCGATTAAAGATGAGGCTGACCTGAATGAGAACTTGACGAACCTGCAGAACATTCTGAAGCAGTACGAAGATCGGAAGATCGTTTGCGTAGAAAGTAAGTAATTAAATAGAGGATAGGGTCGGCGGAAGCTGACCCTATTTCTTAAAAACTCTACTTAACATAATATAAATTATACAACAAGTCTCAAGAGCAAACCAAATGGCAAATACACAGACAGTAGGTTATCAATCTTAGGAAACCAGTTGCTGGTTACGGCTGTATTCTCATACGTTATAGGACCGTTGAGCAATTCTTACGGGGCAAAAAAAACGTGTCGTTGACGCGTATCTGGAAGCGAGCCACAACCGTATTTGTAAAATATCCACGTGGAACACTAAAGTCTTGCTTTACAAGCAGTTAGCTTAAAAACCCCTTCAATACGCTTGAAATGGCTATTCCTATGACAAATAACGAAGAGTATTACCGCCTAAAAGCGCCTAAACTATTTCTTTAGCATAACAATACAGGGCGCTTAGAGAGTTGAGGCTCATGAGATCCCGAACGCAATCTGTAATACTGAGACAAGCTGGCAGCTGTGGAGCACCCGTAAAGCTATTGGTGTAAAACTGCTACTAGAATCTAAATGGCGATTAAAGTAGCTTATAAAGAGATACCCTAAATTTTAAACTAGCCAGATCGAGGTTATTTTTCCCATCATGATCATGACTTAGCTGGCAGGCGTGTACTCCCGGAAGGAACCATCCGTGTAAAAAATCAGAATTCGTTCAACCTTCTTTTCACCAGTAACTGATGCCGGGGCGTTCGTTGAGGCTGAGGCCAGTTCGGATGATGAAGCAACCGGACTAACCGGCGGAATCTCGGTACGTTGCGTTGTACGGGTACCAATGGGCGAAGCATTAAAGTAAGGTGGAGAGAAAGTAGCGGGGTTATTGCTTTGCTGCGAACGCTCAGCAGGCTGTCGGTTAGATGGTCGATTCATGTACCCTGCGGATGAATTTGCCCCCTGAATATTCATTGAAGATTCTTCTTCCATAATCCATTCGTAACCGAGTTCAGGAAACCGACGGATGATTTTCTGAATAATGTCGAAACTAGGCCGGTTACGACCTGACAGTATATGCGAGATACTGGAGCGCTGAACGCCAATTTCGTCCGCGAAATAAGACGGAGTTAGGTTCTTGTCAATCAGTATCTGTTTAATCTTGTCATTGATGTTCATGGCAAAGGTGATTTTGTAATTGTCAAATATAAAAGTAAATCTGATATGATACATCAATTTATATCTGTAATTTAATTGAATAAACAAAAGTCCATTTACAGACGTAAATGGACTTTTGTGAAAGTACATTGAGACAAGATTATTGTATCATGTTAATAAATTAAACGGATACATTGTTTTCCCGGAGGGCATCATTCAGCGAAGTTTTTAAATCTGTAGAAGCTTTACGCTCACCAATAATGATGGCACAGGGTACATGAAAATCACCAGCGGGGAATTGTTTAGTATAACTCCCCGGAATAACAACGGCATTAGCGGGAACAAAGCCTTTATACTCGACCGGTTTAGTACCCGTCACGTCGATAATTTTAGAAGACCCTGTTATGGTAACACCAGCCCCCAGCACTGCCCGTTTCCCAATGTGGGCACCCTCGACAACAATGCACCGTGAACCAATAAAAGCGCCGTCTTCCACAATGACCGGGGCCGCTTGTGGTGGTTCAAGAACCCCTCCTATTCCAACGCCCCCACTAAGATGAACATCCTTACCAATCTGGGCGCAACTACCAACCGTTGCCCAGGTGTCGACCATAGTACGCTCATCAACATAAGCACCGATATTGACATAAGATGGCATGAGGATAACACCCGGAGCCTGGTAGGATCCATAGCGAGCTACGGCTGGTGGGACCGCGCGAACTCGAGCCTCGGCGAAGTTTGTCTTGAGTGGAATTTTGTCATGGAAAGTGAAAATGCCTACCTCGTCTGACTTCATCTGCTGGCTGACAAAATAAAGTAAAATCGCTTTTTTAACCCACTCGTTTACGGTCCACTCCTTTGTTTCGTCGACTGGCGGATTGGCTACCCGAAGTTCCCCCTTATCTAATTGATCAATTATGCCCCTAATCAACTGCAGGGACTCAGGTTCTGCGAGTAGCTCCCGATCAGCCCATATTTTTTCAACTTCAGTACTCATCAATATTAAAGTAATAGTTTATAGAAACGATTATAACTATCTGAATAACAGCACTTTTATAATTATACCAAAATAAAATTCTGTTTACCAGTATATAATATATGTATCATCTCCTTGGCTTGTCAAAGGTAAGGAGAACCGTTGTATAGTTGAAACATACGCTTTTAAAAATTTTAAATGTGTGTACGCATGAAGTCATTTGTGTAATAGTTGCTTGATATAAATCTCCTATGATTTGATAGCAAATAAACCGTTAGAAAAACCGAATGCGCTGGCTAGCGTATAGCAAGCTTTCGTTATCCGTAACCACGTACAGCAGCTTGCCTTTAAACTCTTCAAGATACTGCTCTTTACTTGCCCTACTCTCTAGCTTTCGGATAAATGTATTACTCAATATAAACTTAGTAGAGTAACCTAATTGTTTGACAAATCTGGTTCATCTTATAGGGTACTATTATCATGAATGAGCTTACTGACCAGACTGCTGATCATACCCTATCTACACGTAAAAGAGATAAGCTACTCCAGGAATACTTCCGGCCTTCGTTGGTTAGTTTTCAAATTAGATTTGATTCGTTATGCATAAGATTGGTTACTGACCACCAGTATCTAATTTGCAATGCTTAATGATGAGTCTAAGAAATAGTTGAGAGATGGAGAAAGGAATGAAGAATAAATATTTTGGTAAAATTTTATCGACTAAAATTGGTGGAAACTAACCTTTGATAACGCTTAGCATATAAAATCCAGTAGTTTGCTCACAACACTTAGATCATAACTTAGTAATTGTTTAGTGCTGATTTCGATATGGATAATAATTACTCCCCTACTCTTTAGCGTAATAGTTACTAGAGATATTTTTAGTAAAATAGCGAATTATATTTAGTAAATATTAGTATTTATGTTATATTCAGCTAATATGCAGGAGTTTTGTTAGTCAATTCAGCTAAAATAACTAAAAAATATTAGCTTTTACTAATAAATAAACTAATTTTCGCTAAATGTTCGAATATTTTACTAAAAATTAGGCTCTTAGTAAATACACTCTCCACTTTATATTAATCCTTATATTTGGCCCCGAATCAAACCTATTATCAAGTTCATGGAAAAAATACGCGTTGCCATCAATGGCTTCGGACGGATCGGACGATTGTCGTTCAGACGGCTCCTCGAAAAAGAAAACATTGAGATCGTAGCGATAAACGATCTGACCGATAATGCGACACTGGCGCACTTACTAAAATATGACTCTGTGCACGGTAAATTCTCAGGTGAAGTTCTATCTGACAATGAAAGCCTGACGGTTAATGGAAAACGGATTAACGCCTACGCCGAACGCGATCCTAAGAACCTCCCCTGGCAACAGCTCGGTATTGACGTAGTCCTGGAGTCTACAGGCCGGTTCGTTGATGAAGCAGGAGCCGGTATGCACCTACAGGCAGGTGCTAAAAAAGTGGTTATCTCGGCACCAGCTAAGGGAAACATTCCTACAGTTGTGCTTGGTGTAAATGACGATACACTTACCGGGGACGAAACCATCGTTTCGAACGCGTCCTGTACCACCAACTGCCTTGCCCCAATGGCAAAAGTTCTCGACGATGTATTCGGTATCGAGAAAGGTTATATGACTACGATCCACGCCTATACGGCAGACCAGAATCTTCAGGATGCTCCGCACTCCGATATGCGCCGGGCTCGTGCTGCTGCCCTGTCGATCGTTCCAACATCGACGGGTGCTGCCAAAGCCGTTGGCTTAGTGTTACCCCAGTTGAAAGGCAAGCTCGATGGTAACGCCATGCGTGTTCCCACGCCGGACGGCTCATTAACCGACCTGACCGTTATTCTCAAGCGCGAAGCTTCCGTAGAGGAAATTAATAATGCCATGAAGCAGGCATCAGAAGCTAACCTGAGCGGTTACCTGGAGTATTGCGTAGATGAGATTGTTTCCATTGACATTATTGGCAATCCTCACTCCTGCATTTTTGATTCCCGATTGACAACTGTTAACGGAAATCTGGCGAAGGTAGTTGGCTGGTATGATAATGAGTATGGCTACTCAAGCCGCGTTGCGGACCTGATGACCAAACTGTTTAAATAAAGTAACAGCTCACTCAGTCTATTTACATTACTCTATTTAACAATACGAATCCATAAGTGCACAATGTTAAATAGGCTTCGGTTACAAAATACAATTTAAGATATGGACGGGTGGGGTTTACAAAACTTCACCCGTTTTTACATTGTAAATAGTTAATTGTAAACCCCTTGCTGAAAAAGAGTTGTTCGTATTTTGTCTTGATACCCAGGTGAATTTCATTCAGCTCTGAATTATATAAATCAGTTGTCGAATGTAAATCCTTAAAGCTACACTCCTTAATCTTTTCCAGACTATAGCTGAACAGTTCCGGATTGTCAGTTTTCAAATGCAGCGTACCGCCCGGTACCAGCAACTCCTTGTATACGGCCAGAAAGCGCGGATGGGTCAGGCGGTGCTTCTCTTGTTTGGGGCGTGGCTGAGGATCGGGAAACGTAATCCAGATTTCATCTACTTCGTCCTTGGCAACAAACTCCCGTAAATAATTGATGTCCGTTCGAAGAAAGCCAACGTTCATTAACCCCAATGTCTGAGCTACTTTAGACCCCCGGGCGATCCGGTCTCCCTTAATGTCAACCCCGATAAAATTCTTATCTGGAAACGCCTGCGCCAGGCCAATTGTGTACTCTCCTTTACCACAGGCGAGCTCGAGTACAATCGGGTTATTGTTCTTAAAATAGTCTGTTCGCCACTGGCCCTTAATGGTTTTATACTGCGGTTTACCGACTTCAATTACATGGGCGCTTTCCACATTATGCAGAAAGTGATGCTGTTTTCGACGCGTCACGGTTATAGATTAGTTAATTCGGCAATGATGTAATTACTGCCCGTAATCAGAATCAGGTCTTCGGGCGATGAATTTTGTAAAGCGGCCGCTAGTGCGGAGTTTACATCGGAGAAACTCTCTCCTATCCGGCCAAGAACTGCGGCTTCTGCCTGCAGTATTTCGGCGGGTAAAGATCGGGGCGTCTGGGCCTGACAGAAGTAATACTTGGCCTCAGGAGGCAATAAGCCCAAAATCTTCGACCGGTCTTTATCGGCAACTAGCCCGAGCACTATCCGTAAATTCGCATGAGGCAGCGAGTAGATCGTTGTCAATAAAGCAGATATGCCCGGTTGATTGTGCGCGGTGTCGGCAATAACGCGAGGAAATTCCTGCAGGGTCTGGAACCGGCCTTTTAAGCCCGTTGAACGTACCACCGACCGCAGGCCGATCAGCTGTGCCTCTTCCGGTACGGGCAGGAGCGCTTGTAAAACAGCCACTGTGGTTAAGGCTCCCACAACGTTTTTCAGCTGGTAAGCCCCCGTCAGATCCAGTTCAATGATATTCGTCTGTCCGTTGTTTCTGGTAATCCGAATCCGACGCACCCCTTTTAGTAACCCCTCATCGGCAACATGGGATTCCTGATCCGCAAAGACCAGGGGCGCTTTGGCCGCCTGGGCTCCCTCCTGGAAAACATCGGCCGTTTCGGGATGGGTTTCGCTAATGATTACGGGAATACCGGGTTTGATAATCCCGGCTTTCTCTCGGGCAATCTGAGGCAGTGTCTCCCCCAGGATATCGGTATGATCCAACCCAATATTCGTAATGACCGATGCAATCGGGGTAATTACGTTTGTGGAGTCCAGCCGCCCGCCCAGTCCCACCTCAATGATGGCGACGTCGACGGACTGGCGCGCAAAGAAATCGAACGCCAGGACTACCGTTACTTCAAAAAACGACGGCTCAACCGCTTCGATTAAATCTTTATGCTGAACAACAAACTGAGCAACCTCGTCTTCGGCAATGGGTTGCCCATTGAGCCGGATACGCTCGGTAAACGACTTGAGGTGGGGAGAAGTATACAATCCCACCCGGTACCCAGCTGACTGGTAGATGGCCGCCAGCATGTGGGACGTGCTGCCTTTCCCGTTCGTTCCGGCGACGTGAATGCTGCGAAACCGATGCTGGGGATTGCCCAGGGCTTCGCACAAACGGAGTGTATTGCCCAGGCCCGGCTTCAGGGCTTTGGGACCAATACGATGAAAAACAGGGAGCCGACTATATAGATAGTCGATTGCTTCCGGGTACTGCATTTACTTCGAGGTAATAATAAATTTAATCGTCCCGGTAGCCGACGGAGGGGTTGCTCCGCCTTTGGGCCGCAACCGCAGCCGCTGCACGGCTTTCCGGTACACTTCCAGCACAGCCGGACTGACGGTCGTCTGCTGGGTTCGGATATTGACGACCTCTCCGTTGCCATCGACCGTAATCTTGAAGATAATCGTCCCGGTTTCGTCGGAGTCGTCGTTTACGTTCGGACGACCGGCCAATGCCCAGCCCGATACGTCGAACGCTACGCCCGAAGCACCGCCACCGGGAGTACCGTATAAGCTTTTCGCATCGATCTTCCCGTTGGGATTTCCTTTATCGCCGACGCCACTCGCGTCGTCGCCGTTGTTGTTGCCACCCGTACCGGAAGCTTTTCCGACAGTACCATTCGAACCTCCCCCGCCCGATGACCGCTTGAACAGTGCATCGTTGTTAACCGTTTCCACTTTTTTAGGCGGTGCCGGGGGAGCCGGACGCTCAACGGGGGCCGCTGGTTTCGACGTCTCCACGCGTTTCGGCTCGGGCCGTTCGGGCGTGGTCACCGGGCTTTCTGCTTTACTCGCAATAAGCGGTTTCTCGGCCGCTACCTTCGCCGGTTTTACGTTCTCCACCTTGGGAACGGGCGTCGGGGTTGACTTCTCCAGGCGGGGCGTTGTGGTTACTTTTGGATTGGGCCGTTTCTCAGCGGCTTTAACGTCAACGGGGTTGGGCGAGTCAGACGCTTTGTTATACGTCTGGATACGGCCACTCCCCCGGGCATCGGTACCAAAGTTCACCTCCACAAACTGAATGGGGGGCGGATTAGGGATGGTCTGGGAAAGCTGAACGAAAAACAAGACCACCAGCAGGACCAGGTTGATGGCAAACGCACCGGCCAGAGACTTCAGCCGGATTTCTTTCTCGTTCTCAAACGTGATGCGGTTCATGAAACTAAAGACTGGGGTTTGGTTCTATAACGTCGATCCTGACCGCTTCGTTTACCGGGCGCAGGAATGTCTTGTGGGATTAAGCCGGGTTCTAGAACAAAGTAACAGAAAATCTCCGACAGATGCGGACGATAACGTCCCCGGACTCCAACTCCACCCCAATCTCTTGCCCGTGACGTAACGAGGCATTGCGTATGTTTGCAGCCTTAACCGTGTTGCTTTTGCTATGCCTATCCTGCAGCCTATTGTCGATCTGGCCGAGATGCTCGTTCAGAAAGGAATTACCGATGTTCTGGTTTCACCGGGGTCGCGCTCCGCTCCGCTGACGCTGGCCGTGGCGCGGCACCCCCGGCTGCGGGTGCGGGTCATGGCCGATGAACGGTCGGCGGGTTTTGTAGCGCTGGGGCTCGCTCAGCAAAGCGGGCGGCCGGTCGCGGTCATCTGTACGTCGGGCAGTGCCGTTTATAACCTCGCTCCGGCCGTCGCCGAAGCGTTTTTCCAGCATATACCGCTGCTGTTGCTGACCGCCGACCGGCCCCATGAGTGGCTTCACCAACAGGATGGACAAACGATGGACCAGATTGGGGTATTTGGCCCTCAGGTGAAACGCAGTTACGATCTGCCCGCTGACTACCAGCATGCCGACGCCCGCTGGTTCATTGAACGGTCGGTTAACGAAGCCATTCACCTGAGTCAACTAGCTCCGGCCGGGCCGGTACATATCAATGTTCCGCTGCGGGAGCCGTTTTACCCGGCCGCCGATGAGTCGTTTCAGTTTGGACCGGTTCGGGTGATTGAAACCTTATCGACCCAGCCAACGCTGTCTCCCGATACCTGGCATACCCTGCTCGACGAATGGGATCAGACCGAACGGATCCTGATTGCCGTTGGGCAACTCCCCCGCGATCCGGCGTTAAGCCAGCTATTACGTCAGATCAGCGAAGAGTTTAGCGTACCGATTGTGGGCGAGATCGTTAGTAATCTCGCCCACAATGGCCAGTTTATTACCCATACGGATACGTTCCTGTCGGGTTTATCCGCCGACCGGGGCCGGCAACTCCGACCCGATCTGCTGATTACGCTGGGCGGCTCGTTTCTGACCCGTAATCTAAAAACCTTTTTCCGAGCCTACCCAGCCCTGCGGCACTGGCACATTCAGCCGAGCATCGACCGGATTACCGATTCGTTTCAGAGCCTGACGACGCTCATTCCGGCCGAGTCACTGGCGTTCCTGCAAAAACTTTTCGCCGACCTCGATTACCAGCGATTTTTGCAGGGCGCCGAAGACGAAGATGCGGGAGCGTATCTGCGCCAGTGGCAGACTGCCGACCAGCAGGCCGCCCGGCTCATTCACCAGACTCTCGACGCGGTTAATCAACCCCTGACGGACTGGTCGGCCGTTCAGCAGGTGCTCGACCAGCTTCCAGAGAACTCCATCCTGCATCTGGCGAATAGTATGCCTATCCGTTACGCCAATCTCTGCGGCCTCGACGAACGGCAGGGCATTCAGGTTTCGGTAAACCGGGGTGTCAGCGGGATTGACGGCTGTCTGAGTACGGCCGTTGGAGCCGCCCTCGCTACCGAGCGAATCGTTACGCTGCTTATTGGGGATGTGGCTTTCTTCTACGACCGGAACGCCCTCTGGTCGGCCCCCGTTCCGGCTAACCTCCGGATCGTCCTGCTCAACAACGACAGCGGGCACATCTTCCGGCTCATTGACGGTCCCGGGCGACAACCCGAACTCGTAACGTATTTCGAAACTCCGCATGGGTATACGGCCCGCAATACCGCCAGCGACGCCCGGCTTGTGTATGAGCACTGCGATTCGATCGAAACGCTCACCTCGCTCCTCCCCGACTTTTTCCAGGTAAGCGAGCAGGCCAAGCTGATCGAGATAACCACGGATAAGCTGGTGAACCAACGGCAGTTTTCTACGTACAAAGCCGCCCTAAACGTGCATTACGCGGAAAGTGATCAGTAACGATAACTATAGTTATAGTTACTGGGGATCTCTCGAAGCAACTCGTCTGGTAAAATTTCTTCATGGCTTAAATTTGAGAAAAGGGCGGCTGATTCGTTACGTCCAGCCGGAACACGTCGGGTCGGGCATAATGGCCAACGGGATCGAAGTCAAGTTTACTTTTTATCAGAACCTCAAAATCGAGTTCGGCCGTCAGTAAACCTTCTTCATCCCACAGGGGTCCGGCCAGCACCTCCCCCATAGGTGACATAATGACGCTACCGCCCCGGCTCATAATCGCCGGCTCGTTGGTCAGATCAGGCTGGTAACGCCCGGGATAATCGCTCTTCCGCACGAACTGGTTGCTGGCCAGCACAAAACAGCGTCCTTCCAGGGCGATATGCTGCATGGTCGCCTGCCAGGACGGACGCATATCGGCCGTGGGCGCCAGATAGATCTCGATCCCCTGCTGGTATAAAGCCGTTCGCGCCAGCGGCATATAGTTTTCCCAGCAGATCAACCCGCCGATCCGTCCCAGATCCGTATCGTAGCCAAGCAGCGTACTCCCGTCGCTTTCGCCCCAGATGTAGCGCTCCAGACCGGTGGGCTTTAGTTTGCGGTGCCGTCCCAGCAGACGGCCATCCGGCGCGAAGTAAAACAACGAACAATACAGCGTTCCACCGACGGGTTCGCGTTCGGTGACGCCCAGTGCCACGAACATCCCCGCTTTACGGACCGCTTCGCTGATCCGGCGCGTCTGTATCGAATCGGCTTCCAGACTGTTGGCCCAGTAATCGAGCCACATGGCCCGGCCGTTTTCGGTTCGACGACCGACCACCGCTTCAAACGTTAAGCCGCGGGGATACGCCGGAATAAACGATTCCGGAAACAACACCAGCTGACAACCGGCCTCAGCGGCTTTTTCGATCCAGGCAAGAACGATCTCAACGCTTCGGTCGAGATCAAAGAGCGCGGGGGTGGCCTGCACAACCCCAACTTTGGGCTTTTTGAATTCCATAGGATATCGACGCGTCGGCTGTGCTCAGCCCTGACAATGCCTCTTCCGGGCGTTAGCCGCCTGCTCATCCCCGGCCGATTCACCCCGACGCCAGGCCTGGCAGGCCTCCGTCCGATTACCCGCGGCCTGCTGAGCGGTTCCGAGATAATAATATAACTGATCGACGGACGCATCCAGCTGTTCGGCCCGCCGGAACGCGGTCAGTGCCTGCGTGGGCTGGTTCTGGCGAAGGTAATAGATACCCAGCGTCCGGTGTGCCCAGGCGTTCTGCGCATCGCGCCGGAGGGACTCCTGCACCAGCGGCAGGGCTTCGGCTGGCCGGTTCAGTTCCAGCAACAGATACGCTTTGTTGTTCAGATAGTAAGGCTGCCCCGGCTGCACGGCCAACGCCCGGTCCACATACGTCAGCGCTTCGGCATACTTGCCCGAGCGGGCCAGCAGCAGGCTCAGGTTGTTCAGAGCCGCGTCCTGCCGGGGATTAAGCTGCAGGGCCCGCTCAATATCCTGGCGTGCCAGCTCATAGGCTTTCTGATTAAAGAATAAAGCCCCCCGGTTCGTCAAGGCCTCTACGTTGCTGGGATTTAGCTGGATGGCCCGGTCATAGGCCGCCTGTGCCTGCGCCGGATTATTCAGTCGAACAAAGGTATCGCCCAGCCGGGTCTGGTAAAACGTGGAGTCGCTGTATTCGGTTGCGATCCGCTGCAGGTCCGCCAGGCTACCGGCGGCATCACCCGTTTCGAGCAGCACCTCGGCGCGGTTCAGGTAAGCCGCCCCAAAATCGGGATCGGCCTGGATGGCCCGACTGTAATCGGCCAGCGCTCCCTCCCGGTCGTCGTTGCGGAAGCGGGCCAGCCCCCGGTTATTGTAGGCATCGGCAAAATCCGGTTTCTTCTCGATGGCTTCCGTATAATACCGGATGGCTTCGCGGTATTCGCGCTTCTGCAGCTGAACATTTCCCCGCAGAAAAAACTGGGCCGCTTCGTCGGTGCGCTGGTCGCAGCTATACAGAACGGTTACACAAAAAAGAAAAGAGATCACACAGGCCATCCGGTTAATTCCGGGCGGATGCCTTCGCGCTGTGGTCTGCGCTTGTATCTTTGTTAATCGACTCATTCAGGAAATCTTCTCACGTTACCCCACGCTATGCGTTTCGTTCAGGACATTCCTCATCCCCAGTTCCGTATCGGGCTTTACGCATGGAACGGCAAATATATCGTCAAAATTGAAGCCGGTCCCTACGAACAGACCTACAAGATCAGCGAAATGGATCTGACCAGCGCCGGGGACGTACCGGCCATGCTCGATGACGCCTTCCTGGCACGCGTAGCCCAACGCTTTGCCGATATGGATACCGACTGGACAGCTACTGGCGAACGTAACGACGTACTTTGACAGATAGTGCGAGGTCAGTCACTACTTTATCGGCTTTCGGGTACGGGCGCCGACGCATGGAATTCCGAGTAAATCCGGTGCATGTACGCATCGAGCAGTTCCCGGACCCGGACCGGGTCCTCCGAGCGGACAATCAGCCCAACGTGATGCTCACGGTCCATCCGCCAGTAGATTTCCGGGTCGGTAAAGCTGGCTAGATCCGGCCACTGCTGACGCGCCAGCGAAACAATCAGTCCGGCATATTGAGGGTCTACAACGGGCGGCTCGTAGGTTTCTTCGCGCGCAACGGCGTTTTCGAGACGCGCCCACTCACGCCAGAGGTTCACTCCCGTAGCGGCTTCGACCATCTCGGCAATGTGCGCGCCCCCCACTCGGGAAGATGTTTCCAGAAAATACAGTTCGCCGTCGTGATCGCCCTGGATATACTCCGAGTGCGAAGCGCTGTGGCGCATCCGAAAAGCATCCAGCACCTGTTGGTTGATGGCATACAGACCAGCTATTTCGGGCGCTTCCGGTGCCAGGCTCATCGTTCGGAAAACCCCTCCCCCGTGGGCCACTTCCATGGGCGTAGCCAGGTACTGACTGGCGCGGGTGAATACAATACGCCCCTCGTACGACAGCGAATCCACGTGATATACCCGCCCGGGTCTGAACTGTTCGATCAGGTATTCATGCCGCCGGTCGCCCAGACTATGGATGACCTCCCAGGCCTCTTCGAGCGAGTGTACCTTTCGGATGCCGGTGGCCGAAGCCTCCGATCGGGGTTTAATTAGCCAGGGAGCTTCCGTACTGCGCAGAAACTGGGTAATGCTTTCGTCGTGAAATAATGAACTGAAGGCCGGCACACGAATCCCCTCCGCCGACGCCCGCATCCGCATGGCTAGCTTGTCACGGAAAAACCGGGCGGTTGTCTGGCCCATACCGGGAATGCGGAACGTTTCCCGAACGAGAGCCGCCTTTTCCACGTCAAAATCATCCAGGGCGACGACCCGGTCGATCCGGCGCGAGCGCATCGCGTAGGCAAGGCCCGCCACCATCCGGTCCAGATTCTCGGTTGAATTGCTCGGCGAAGCCAGATAGAAAACTTCATCGATCGCTTCATGCGGCCAGGGCTCATGAGCTAATTTATGATCGGTCAGCAGATAGACCGTATTGCCCAGCGCTTTGCAGGACCGCATAAACTCCTGGCCCTTGAAATAGGACGCAATGCATAAAAACGTCAGGGAAGTCATCGCCGTTTACCAGTTTAGTCCGAAACAATTCTTTGTGTATTAATAACCGGACTTGGTTTCGGAGTGTTTTGCGCTTAACCGGCGCAGGTAATCGACTAGCAGCCGAATTCCGAACCCGGTTGCGTTTTTCTGCTGGCCAAATTCCGTATCGGCAAAGGCCATTCCGGCAATATCTAGATGCGCCCAGGCCGGATGCCCCTCGGCAAAAACCTCCAGAAACTTGGCCGCACTGATTGAACCGGCAAGGGGTTTACCGCTGAAATTTTTTACGTCGGCGACGTCGGACTTTATATCCTCCTTATACGCATCCCAGAGCGGCATCCGCCAGAGCCGTTCGCCGGTTTCGTTGGCAGCGGTTATGAGCTGCGCGGCCAGCTCATCGTTCTGGGTGAATAAGCCGGCGGCATGGTAGCCCAGGGCGGCAATAACGCTCCCCGTCAGCGTAGCCAGATCGATCAGCACGTCGGGCTGAAAGTTTCGGATCATGTAGCCCAGTCCGTCGGCCAGAATCACCCGCCCCTCGGCGTCGGTGTCAATGATCTCGATGGTTTTGCCACTGTAGGCCGTCACGACGTCGCCGGGCTTGGTCGAGCGACCGTCCACGCTGTTTTCCGTGGCCGGTACGATCCCGATCAGATGAACGGGCAGCTTCAGCCGGGCAGCCACTTCAATGGTGCCCAGTACGGCTGCGCCCCCCCCCATGTCGCTTTTCATCAGGTGCATGTTCGCCGAGGTCTTGATCGATATCCCACCCGTATCAAAGGTAACGCCCTTACCCACCAGCCCTACCCTGGGCCATGCCGGCTGGGCTGACGGGTCGTCCGGCTGGGGTGTATACTCAGCAATGATTAATACGGGGGCTACTTCACTGCCCCGCGCGACGCTGAGCAGCGCGCCGAGACCCTGTTCAGCCAGGGCGTCGGCATCCAGTACCGTCACCTTGTACCCATGTGCCTGTCCGGACGTCAGCGCCCAGTCAGCCAGCGTTTGCGGATTTTTGTAATTGGCCGGAGCATTCATCAGATCCAGCATCTGCCGCTGCGTCTGCGCCAGCACCTCGCCCCGCATCAGAGCGGCCTGCGCCGTTTCCTGCTCAGCAGGCGTGGTTAACACTGTTAACCTGCCTTCTTCGGCGTAAAAAGCCGATAGGTCAGTCTTGTCCGTCTGGTATAGCCGCAGGTCGTAGCCGCCCCCGAGCACCCCCAGCACGACGGATTCTGCAACCGCACCGGCGAAGCCCGTCAGGTCGATAGTTACCGCAAGAGGCAATTTTGTCTTCTGGGTAAAGAAAAGTTTTCGGAACGTCCGCAACCAGTCCAGCGACCCCGGTTCTTTACCAAGTCCGAGCAGAAAGACCCGGCTGCCATCGGGTTGATACTGAGAAAACAGTTCGTTGGGCTCGGCTTTAAAATCAGCCTGAAGTACCCGCGTGGGCAGGCCAACGGAATCGGCCAGGCGAGCCAACTGCTCCAGTAAGCCATCCGTTTGAGCAACCGGAATAATCAGCACATCGGCCGGACTCGAATGCGTTTGCAGTGAAATAATCATGAACGAGAATCAATTAATAAAACAACCATTCAACCGCCTTGGGAAACTCGCGCGCCCAGTGGGCTTCCTGATGGGTACCCGCCGGATCGACGGATAAATGAACTTCCACGGACTGGCCGCTCTGAGGCTGTTTCAACAGGGACTCATTCAGCCGCTGAATATTCGGCACCATATAACCCGATTCCTGTTCGCCCCCGTACACATAAACCTTCATGGGCTCGGGGGCCTGAAACTGGATAGCATCGAAATAGATTTTCGGAGAAATCCAGAGCGAAGGCGAGAACACCATCAGTCGGCCGAACACATCGGGGTGCATCAGTCCGGCATAGATACTGATCAGGCCACCGAGCGAACTGCCGCCGATACCCGTATGGGCCGCGTCGGGCCGGGTCCGCAGGCTGGCGTCAATCACGGGTTTAAGCTCGCGCCGGATAAAATCCAGGTATCGCTGGCCTTTGCCTTTACCGGCGCGGGTCCGGTGCAGGGTAAACTCGCGGATGCGTTCATCGTAACCGTGGTCTATCGATACTAAAATAACCTCGTGATGACCCCGGGCCGCCAGCAGGGCCATTTTCTGGTCTACCGCCCAGGTACCGTAGCCAGCGCCTTCACCGAACAGGTTCTGTCCGTCGTGCAGGTACAGCACGGGATAGCGTTTGTCGGTTCGCTCGTAATCGTGCGGCAGCAGCACGTGAATCCGGCGGGCAGTACCTAGTTGGGGAGCGGCAAACTCAGCGCTGAGCAGTTCAATTCTGGGCAGCAGTTCCGGATTAAACGGCATGCCGAACCAGCGCCAGTGGGCAACGTAATCCTGTACCAGCCCCGCATCAACGGCGACCTGCCGGTTCGGAACCCCCTCGCCGGACACACTCAGTTCCACCTGCTCCCAGCCGCCTTTAGTGTATTTATACTCGATGACATCGGGAAGCGTAAGGCCCTCCAGCGTCAGACCATATTGACCAGGCCCCAGCGACTCAAGCCGAAACAGGTCTGAATTGGGTATCCAGTCGCAGAAATTTCCGGCAACAAATATGGGTCGGTCGTCAATGACCGGCGTAGTTAATTCAAATCGTAACGTTGATGACATGTACTGGATTAATAAAGGCAAAGGTACGACGGCGTCCCGAAAGCCTTTATCTCAAAAGTGATTTTGACGGGCTTATGTTCGAAAACCGTCGGTCAACTAAGCGAATCGACTTATGGCATTTATAACACAAGTGAGCAGCATCAAGCAATAACACTATTTTATAATGTTCTTATTAATAGCTCATTATGTAAATATGAATAAATGTTTACTTTAAGTAATACTCTTTTTCAGGATTGACTCTGGTGGCTGTTAACCGCCGATAAAGGCGGACGGATCGTCCATGCCTATCCTGGCTCTGTTTCCTGCATAGATTCCAGCAACGACTAAATAGCCGGGGCTCTGCCTGGCAGTGTCCACGCCATTAATTTCAAAATCCCCATACGAGAATGCTGAACGTACTGAATGAATGGAATGAAGTGCTCCTGGAGGCTATCCGCCAGACGAAACCCGGTCCGCCGATTGTTGCCCGCTCGATTGCCATTGTATACACCAGCGTGTACGATGCCTGGGCCGCCTACGACCCCGTTGCCAAACCGACGCAACCCGGTATTCCCCAACGGCCATCGGCTGAAAACACCTCACCTAATAAGGAAACGGCCATCCATTATGCCGCCTTCCGGGCTTTAGCCGATCAGTTCTCGGCGGCAAGGTCCCTCTTTGTTGATCGAATGGTGTCACTGGGTCTGGACCCGACGAATAACTCAATGGCCCTGAACACCCCGATCGGTATTGGCAACAAAGCGGCAAGTATAGTATTGACCTTCCGCCAAACCGATGGTGCCAACGAAGCCGGAAACTACGCCGATACCTCTGGATATGTCAGCGTCAATCCGCCCCTGAACCCGCTTTTCCCTTCCACGGTTGACGATATTCCCCATCCCGACCGATGGCAGAAACTGGTCTACTTAACGAGTGAGGGTCGGCCAGCCTCCCCTGATTTTATTGCGCCCCACTGGGGCAATGTCATTCCCTTTGCGCTTACGTCGGGCAGCCAGTTTCGGCCGGGTCAGCCCGAGCCGTTAACGTCTCAGGGATTTCTGGACCAGGCGAAACACATCATCGAGGTGCAGGCGAATCTTACCCCTATTCAACAAGTAATTGCCGAATACTGGGCCGATGGGCCGAGGTCCGAATTGCCGCCTGGTCACTGGATGATTTTCACTGCCTTTGTGGCAAACCGGGACCATCTGGACCTGGATGCAAGCGTAAAGCTCTTCTTTGCGGTCTCTAATGCTATTTTTGACGCATCTATTGCTACCTGGGAAGCCAAACGGTTTTATGACTATTGTCGGCCTATCACGGCCATCCGGCATTTATTCCGGGGAAAAACGATCCGGGCCTGGGGCGGTGCCGGGCGGGGAACCATCGATATACAGGGAGAGAACTGGCGAACCTTTCAGGTGAATACGTTTCCTACCCCGCCGTTTGCTGAATACACTTCCGGCCACAGCGCGTTTAGTATGGCGGCTGCCGAAGTGCTCAGGCGATTCACGGGAAGCGATACGTTCGGGTACTTTTATCTGCAAACCAGGCCCCTTTCGGCTGACCCATCCGTCGATGTTATTGGGTTGGCGATGCGCTGGAGTTCGTTTACGCAGGCGGCTCTGGAGGCCGGCGAATCCCGATTATACGGAGGGATACACTTTTATGAAGGAAACACATCAGGGCTCCAGTTGGGTCGCCAGGTTGGCGAACAGGCTTTTCAAAAAGCCCAGCACTACTGGACTGGAACCATCTGAAACCTAGCTCAAATACAAGGGGGACGCTGATCAGGGTCCCCCTTGTATTTAACACCTGGTTATAACTCTTATTGAATAAACAGCCATTTCTCAAACAAGGCTTTCTGCTGCGGGGTCTGATTCGGCAGCGGCTGCAGGCGGTAGCTGACCAGCGGGTTGGCCGTCAGGGTAACTGGAATCTTACGAATCAGCCCGGCGCGGTTAACCAGAATAGTCAGTTTGTCGCCAATGCGCCGACCGCTGATGAGCCGCAGCAGATCGTCGCCCACACGAACGCTGTCGACGGAAATAATTTCGTCGCCTACGTTCAGACCGTCGGTATAGGCCGCCGATCCGCGACGGACGCTCGTTACGATGGACTTGCCATTCTGAACCGTCGTTCCGGCGCCTAAAAACCCATCCTGGGTCCGGGCAGCCACGTTGGTCAGTTGCAGGCCAACCGGCTCGAAATACGCGTTATAGTTGATCGGCGCTGCGCTGTTGACGCCGACAGTAAAAAAGTCGTCGAGTTTGCGGCCGGCTGTCTGTTCGGCAGCCCGGCGGAACTCTTCGTCGGTAAAGCCGCGCTTCTGCTTCTTGTAATACTCGGTATACAGATACCGCATCAGATCGTCCAGGTTCCGCTCGCCGTTGCTGCCCGCCAGAATGGCCAGGTTCAGCAACGAACCCAGCACGGAGCCTTTGCTGTAGTACGAAATGGTCGTGTTGGCCGAGTTTTCGTTCGGTCGGTACCCTTTGATCCACGCGTCCCAGCTCGACTCGGCTGCTGACTGCAGCCGGACTCCCGGCTGATTTTCAATCTGGGTGATGTCGTTGGCGACGATGCCCAGGTAAGCCTCCGGCGTATGAAAACCCGCCCGGCGCAGGATATAATCTTCGTAGAACGAGGTACAGCCCTCCGATAGCCAGAGCATATGCGTGTAGTTCTCATTCTCGTAGTCAAACGGTCCCAGCGCGATGGGCCGGATGCGTTTTACGTTCCAGAGATGAAAGTATTCATGGGCCACCAGCGTCAGAAACCCTTTGTAATTGGATTCGGTGGCATAAGCATAGCGCGTGGTTTCAAGCGTTGTGGAGTTCAGATGCTCCAGACCGCCCCCGCCCGGCGGAATGTGGTGGACAATGAACAGATAATCCTGACAGGGGTGCTCCCCCACGACCGACGCGGCTGTTTCGCAGACGCGTTTGTAATCGGCAGCCAGGCGCTGAGGGTTATACTCTACCTCGCCAAACATGGCCACCGTATGCGGAATACCGGAGGCCGTAAACTGAAACGTTTCGTGATTCCCGATTTCAATGGGTGAGTCGACCAGGATATCGTAGTCGGCGGCTTCGTAGGTAAAATTCTGGCCCGCTACCGGCTTCAGACCCGTCGCCACTTTCTTCCAGTCTTTATAGGGCTGCACCACTACCCGATGGGGCTGGTTCTTCAGGGCGTCGTGAAACATGAACATGCTGGCGGGCGTCACGTAACCATGATCACTATCGACGAAACTCGTCCGGACGGTCAGTTCGTTGGCGTACACGCGGTAACGAATCGTCAGGTTGTCGTCGCCGGAATAAATACGCCAGGCGTTTTTACGGATCTTCTCGCTCGGCACGGGTTTCCCACTGGCCGTTGCCGTAAAGGCTTCTACATTTTTAGCGTATTCCCGGATCAGATACGACCCCGGCGTCCAGACCGGCATCTTGATATCGACGTACCCATTTTTTTTCGCCTGGGTGACGGCAGCTATATTTCTGAGCTGCATTTCTACGTCAAAATAATGGGTCTGCGGCTCCGGCATGGCCAGCAGATAAGTAATCGTGGGCGAAGCCGCCGATGGGTCGATATCGTCAGCAGGGTTACGGGCAGCAAAAACGTTGAGCGGAGCAAAAAGAGTCCAGACAGTAAGTAAATACAGCAGCTGGGTGTTTTTTTTCATACGGAAACAGAAATACCTTCGTTTTTTGTCCAGATTTGGATGGTAATTTGCCAATTTGTCGGCGAAACTACGACGCATTCCAAGCATTCACAACCGTTGATTTTGTTTATGCCCTATTCCCAATCCCAACCAGGTCAACCTCAGTTCCTCCCGGTTCCCGGCAACTGGCTGCTGTTTCTGACCCTTGGGCTACTTACGGCACTGTCGGCTTCGGCCCAGCGCACCCAGAGTCATTCCGAACCTGACTATCACTACCGCAACGGCCTCGAACTGTTCGAAAAGAATAACTATGCGGCTTCCCGTTATGAATTCCGCCAGTATCTCGAACCCCGCCGGGGCGATGGCACGCGGACGCTGCTGAATACCAATGATCAGAACACCGTTGAAGCCGAATACTATATTGCCCTGACGAGTCTGTATATCGATGAGCCCGGAGCGGAAGTACTCGTGGACCGGTTTGTCAAGAATCACAGCCAGCATCCCAAAGCCGGGCAGTTATACGGCGATTTGGGCACGTATTATTACACCCGACAGGATTACGCGAAAGCCATCGGGTTCCTGGAGAAGGCTGTGGCCCAGGGGGGCAGCAGCGCCCGCCAGACCGCCTATAAATACCAGCTGGCGCTCGCGTATTACAATACGCAGGATCTGCAGCGGGCCCTGCCCCTGCTGAATGAAGTCAAGCTCGACCCGAATTCGGCCGATGCGCCGGCTGCGTCCTATTATGCGGGGGTGATCAATTTCCGCAACCGTAACTACAACGAGTCCGTAGCGGATTTCCGGCGGGTGGAGAACAACCCGACCTACCAGAACGAGGTGCCCAACTGGATTGCCCAGGCGCTGTATCGCCAACACCGGTTCGACGACCTGCTCGCCTATACCGAGCCGCTGCTTCGGCGGAATAACGGCCGGGGCCTGAACGAAGTCGCCCTGTTTACGGCTGAAGTGTATTACCAGCAGAATCAGTTCGCCCGCGCTATTCCCTTTTACCGGCAGTATATTAACGCGACGGGCACGAAAGCGCCGGGAGCCGTTAAGTTTCGGTATGGGCAGTCGCTCTTCCGCACGGGGTCTTACAACGATGCCATTACGCAGCTCAAGCCGCTGGCTAGTGGCAAGGATACCACGGCGCAGTATGCTGCCTATACGCTGGGGGTGAGTTATTTGCAGACGCAGAACCCTACCTATGCCCTGACGGCCTTTGACCAGGCCGGTCGTCTGTCGTTCAGCCGCGAGATTCAGGAGGAAGCCCGCTTCAATCACGCCAAACTGCTGGTTGACCAGAACAACGGCGCCGAAGCCGTTAAAGAACTGACGACTTTCCTGAAACAATACCCCGACAGCAAGTTTGAGAACGAAGCGAACGAGCTGGTCGGCGAAGCGTATTTCGCTTCAAATAATTACCCGGCTGCCATCGCCTATATCGAGGGGCTGAAGCGACGGACCCCGAAAATCAACGCGACCTACCAGCGCCTGACCTATAACCAGGGCGTCAACGATTTTAACGCCGAGCGCTACCCGCAGGCCGTCGCCAACCTCGACAAATCGCTGCGGTATCCGGTCGACCCCGAGATGCAGCAGGCCGCCCAGTTCTGGAAAGCCGAAGCCTATTCGGCTGGCCGACAGTACGATACGGCCATCCCGCTCTACGCCAGCATTGCCAAAAGTAACGCCGGCGAGTACGCCACCCGCAGTCTGTACGCCCTGGGCTATGCCTATTATAACAAGAAAGATTACAACCGCGCCCTGCCGTATTTCCGCGATTTTGTGAGCCGGGGGGCCAGTTCGGCCGACCGGGCGCAGCTCCTGGATGCCACCATCCGACTGGCCGATACGTATTTTGCCAACAAGCAGTACGAGAACGCGATGCGGTATTATGACCAGGCCATCGCTCAGAACGCCCCGGACAAGGATTACGCATCCTACCAGAAAGCGGTGATCCTAAGTTACGTCGGTCGCGACGCCGAAGCCAAAGCCCAGTTCGATCAGGTGCAGCGACAATATCCCAACTCACGGTTTGTCGATGAGGCCTTGTTTCAGACAGCTAACGTTGATTTTGAGAAGGGCGCCTATCAGGTGGCTATCCGGGGCTTTACGAAGCTGATCCAGGATAAGCCTAACAGCACCCTCGTGCCGGCGGCCCTGCTGAAACGGGCCATTGCTTACGGGAACCTGCAGCAGTACGACCCCGCCGTAGCTGATTACAAACGGATTCTGGACAATTACGGTGATTCGGATCAGGCGCAGAGTGCCCTGCTGGGTATCCAGAACACGCTGAATGACGCCGGTCGGCCGGAAGAGTTTTCGCAGGTACTGGGGCAGTATAAAAAGGGCAACCCCGGCAGTACGGACGTGGAACGGGTGCAGTTCGAAAATGCCAAGAACATTTTCTTTAACGAGAAATACCCGCAGGCCATTCAGTCCCTGATAGCGTTCATGCAGGAATACCCGGCCAGTCCGAATACCAACGAGGCCCGCTATTATCTGGCCGAATCGTACCGTTTGACCAGTGACCCCACGAACGCCCTGCGCTATTACAACCTGATCATCGCCGACAACCGGTCCGATTATCTGGTACGGGCTGCCACGCGTGCTGCTGAACTGGAAGCCCAGCAGAAGAATTACCCACGCGCTATTCGGAATTACCAGTTCATTATCAACCGCGCCAACGACAAAGCCGCGCAGGTAACGGCGCAGCTGGGCCTGATGGATACGTATTTCATCGTCCCCAAACCCGACTCGGCGGCCATTATCGCCCGGGAGGTTATAGCGGCCGGAAACGTGGTACCGGGTGCTCAGAACCGGGCGCAGCTGATGCTGGGTAAGGTGGCCTTCGCCAAAGGCGATTACAAAACGGCGCAGGCTGAATTCGATAAGACAATTGCCCTGGCTAAAGACGTGAACGGTGCCGAAGCACAGTATTACCTTGGTGATATACTCTACCGACAGAAAAAATACAAGGAATCGGTGGCGACGCTGCTCAAATTCAATGAGCAGTTCGCGGATTTTGAATACTGGAAAGGCAAAGCCTTCATTCTGGTCGCCGATAACAACGTTGCCCTGGACGAACTGGCACAGGCTAAAGCCGTCCTGAATTCCATCATTGAAAACTCGACCAACGAAACCATTATCGCCGAAGCCAAACAAAAGCTGGCGGGTCTCGAATCGAAAAACTAATTATGAAGAGCGACGGCGGAAAAGGGCTGATTGGCAAGGTGTTATCGCCGGTTTCGCCCTCTTTTCCCGTCATCGCTCATCCTGTTCCCATCATGATCAGACGTCCTTCATATACCCTTCTGCTTCTGCTTCTCTCCACGGCGCTCTTTGCCCAGCAACAGCCGCGCCCGACGCGTCCCACCCGGGAGGGCGAAATCGACAATCAGGAAATTACCGTCGAGAAGAGCCGAAAGATTGAACTGCCGCCCGCCAACCGGCTGTTCAACAAGATTCCGTCGGTTAAACCTTCCGCTGAGCAGCGGAAGCTCACCTACGAGTTCGAAGATCGTAAACTAACCGTGGGCGACCCGCGCATCAACACGACGGTGCTTCCGCCCAGCACGACCCAGCCCGACGCCACGCCCGCCTACAACAATTACGTAAAACTGGGCGCGGGGAACTACAGTTCGTTTCTTGGCGAAGGGTTCGTGGGTATCAACAACCTGTCGAACGTAGCGTTGGAAGGATCGGTACGCCACCTGTCTTCCGCCATTGGGCCGGTCGACGGTAAGAATTCGGCGCAGAGCGACACGCGGGTGCGGGTGACAGGCAAGCTGCTGACCGACGCTTTCAAGCTTCAGGGCGACCTGGGCTTTGATCGCAACACCTATAACTTCTATGGCTACAGCCGGGAATACGCAGCCGAGACCGGGTTTAATCCGGAACTGATCAAACAACGGCTCAATACCATCAACTTCCGGGTGGGTATTGAAAACGCCAACACTGAAAACGCGATCGACTATTCGCTCCGCACCGGCATTACGTCCCTGCGCGACCGCTTCAACGCGGCCGAAACCGACTGGGCTACCAACTTCAATGGTTCGCTGGGAATTACTGACAACGTCTTTGCTCTGGTGGCAGCCGATGCCTACGTTACCCAGCGTTCGGATGGTAGCCTGGTGGACAACCGGAACCTGTTTCGGGTGAAGCCAACCTTTAAGTACGCGTCGTCGTTCTTGACCGTAACCGCCGGGATCAACGCCGTTAACCAGACCGACCGTCGGCAGGGCATTAACGACACCAGGGCCTTTCCGGTTCTTGATATTGATGTGGTTCCCGTGAGCAATATTCACTTTTTTGCGGGCATTGACGGCGATATTAATCGGAACACGCTCCGCTCCTTACTCCTTGAGAATAAATGGCTTGCGCCCCAGGTCGTTTTAGCTAACACTGTTAAGTTGATGGATATTTACGGTGGATCGAAAGGAAACCTGGGCGGAGGGTTCGCCTACGAAGGGAAAGTTTCCTTTGCCCGCTACCGGAACTTCTCTACCTTTAACAACACCATCCCGGACACCACAAAATTCTTTGTTTTATACGACGGGGGGGTATCGCAGGTATTGACAATTTCGGGGCAGATCGGGTACGCGCAGAAAGATAAGTTTCGCTCGACACTTAAAGCCGACTTCTTCCGCTATGGTCTGGATCGGCTCGAAGAGGCCTGGGGCCGTCCGCGACTGGCCGGTACCTGGACGAATTCATACATTCTGAATAAAAAATTATTCGTTACGGCCGATTTGTATTTTTATGAGGGGATAAAAAATAAAAACTTTACGTCTAACGTAACCTACACCTTAAAACCCATCTACGACGCGAACCTGAAAATTGACTATTTCCTAGGAAAGCAGGTTTCAGCGTTCGTGTCGTTAAATAATATCTTTAGTCAGAACTACCAGCGCTATTTGTATTATCAGGTCCAAGGGCTTAACTTTCTCGGAGGAATCAGTTATTCGTTTTAATCCGCCACCGATCCAGACTATGGCTTCCGTAAATGACTACCTTAAAAAGTTGCTGTATCAGTATGACTGCGTAGTGGTCCCCGAACTGGGCGCTTTTCTAACGCACTACCAACCGGCTTCTTTCACGGAAACCAGTGGCCTGTACCTCCCCCCACGCAAGCGCGTTGCGTTTAACGAGGCCCTGCGGCTCGACGACGGCATTCTGGCGAATTATATTATGCTGCACGAGCCGGTTACCCGCGAGGGGGCCCAGCGCCATATCGGCCTGTTCGTCAGCGAGCTGCGCCAGCAGATAGAAACCACCGGCCGCTTTGAACTGGACGGAATTGGCACCTTTAGCCACAACGAAGAAGGCCGCTTACAGTTCGATCCCAGCCTCCGGCATAATTTCTTTGGCGAAGCCTATGGCATGAGCGCGCTGTCGGTGCAGTTGCTCAACCCGCAGCAACAGCCTGAACCCGCGCTGGAGGCCGTGCCGCTAACCGCGCTTGGTCCGGTTCTGGTCCGGGACGAAGAAATGACACTGGTGCCTCATCGTCCATCCCGCTCCTATTGGCGGGTAGCCGCCACCGCTCTGCTGGTGGGTTCCCTGGGACTGGTGAGTTATTTTTCCGTGATCAAGCCAGGGCAACCACTCCAGGGTAGTCTCGACCCGGCCAACCTGTTCCGCGTTCCGGCTGCCTGGCTGAACTATGGTGCTTATGCAGCAGAAACCCCGGTCTCGGTTGTACGGAAAGCAGCCCCGGCTTCAAAACCGGCGCCAACTCCGGCCCCGACGCCCGTAGCAGTTCAGGCTGTAGCGACGCCCACGCCGGTTACCACGCCAGCCGTTGAACCGGTTGTAACGAAAGCTCCGGCGGCTAAAGTTCAGCCAGTTATCACAGCTCCGGTCGTAGCGGTTAAGCCAGTTCCGGCTTATTCAGGTCCCCGATTTACGGTGATTGCCGGTAGCTTCTCCAGTAAACGTAATGCGCTCCGCCTGAAACGTCAGCTCCGCAAAGCTGGTTATATGGATGCGTACGTTATTATGCCAGCCGTTAAAGGTCAGTTGTATAAGGTAGCCGCAGCAGGCTCCACAGACCGAACTGAAGCTATCGCCAGTGTGGCTGCGGTTAGTCAGTTAGCACATACACCCGCCTGGATTCTCAAAAACTAGACGTCAGAGTAGCTGATAAAAATATCGGATAAGCCATAAGGCCAGTAAACAGGGTTGCCAGTCGGTAGCTCTGTTTACTGGCCTTATCGTTGGCAGAATTGTCAATGCCGTGTTTGCGTGAATTTTACCATGAACTTCTCGCATTACTTTAGTTATCTCCAGTCCGCTACCCATGCTGCGGGCCTTTTCCTGATAAAACCGTAAGCGGTCTATAGTAGCCTTACCCAGGAATTGGCTTTTTACCCTATCCGCAACTCTACCAGTTGGTTTCTGATCGTTTAACAGGCAGGCTGCGGACAACCCCATGCATTACAGAAGAAAACCTTGTCAATCACTCTATGAAACACAATCGCACGAGTAAGCTGTTTTTTACCACCCTGCTGTCGCTTGGCCTGATGGGCCTGAACAGCGTTTTTGCGCAATCAGGTAAACGCGTTTATACCTTTCCGCTGGGTGTCGAGGCTTATACCTACCGGCACAATTTCCCCAAGGATGTCGTCGCTACCCTGGACCTGATCAAATCACTGGGCTTTACAGAAATGGAAGGCGGAGTGCCCAAAGGTCTGACGGCGGAGGAATACAAAAAACTGCTGGACGAACGAGGTATAAAAATGACGGCGACGGGCGCCGGCTACGAACAGATTGTGAAAGACCCCGAATCGGTGGTTAAAAACGCCAAAGCCCTGGGCGCTTCGTTTGTGATGGTTGCCTGGATTCCGCATCAGAAAGGAAACTTTACCCTCGAAAATGCCCAGAAAGCCGTCGAAGATTTTAACCGGGTGGGTAAAGTCCTGAAAGATAACGGCCTGACGTTCTGCTACCATAACCACGGGTATGAATTCCAGCCGTACCAGGATGGCACGCTGTTCGACTATATTGTTAAAAATACCGATCCCCAATACGTTTCGTTCGAAATGGATATTCTCTGGGCGACCCACGGTGGTGCCGATCCGGTTAAATTGCTGACTAAGTATGGCAGCCGATGGAAGCTGATGCACCTGAAAGATCTCAAGAAAGGGATTAAGGGCGATCTTACCGGTGGTACGCCCCCCGAGAATGATGTCGTCCTGGGCGAAGGCCAGATTGACATGCCGGCCGTGCTGAAAGCCGCCAAGAAGGTCGGCATCAAGCATTATTACATTGAAGATGAAAGCAACCATGAAGATACCCAGGTACCGCAAAGCATTGCCTACCTCAAAAATCTGACGGAGTAAAGCAATTTCCTGACGAACGAGGCCCGCTGATTGCGCAACCAGCGGGCCTCGTTCTTTTAAAGCATCAGTTGATTCAGCCTCATACGTCAGGGGTTCATGCGCAGCCGGGCGTTCAAGCCGAAATTCACCCGGCCCCCAACATCTAGGCTTACTTGTTGCACATTACCGACGTATCCGGCTGGTAACGATACCGTATGCTTCACCCGAATCGGGTCTGAGCTGTTGGGTAAACGACCACATGACCAGACCGTTACGTCGTTCCAATCCCCGTTTTTCAGGGTAAACATACTGGTGCAGACTACTGTATCTGTCGTCAGGAAGCGCAGCAGCGGACTAAAATCGGCCGGTTGTCCATCTGAACAGATTGTCCGTACCTGCCACTCGTACCAGCTATTCACGGATAAGCCCGTCAGTGTATAAGGCGAGGAAGTCAACGATCCGCTTACACTCCAGGTGCTCGTTCCTACCGCTCGCCAGCGTACTTCATACATGGATGCACCGTCGAAATTTGTCCAGTTAAGCTGAGCGGAATTCCCGGTTATACTCGACGTAAACGTTCCCGCTGGTGCTGTACAACGGGTGCGGAATATCTGCGGAGCCGAATATACCGTTATATTCGTCGGGTTACAGCCTGTTCGTATCTGCCATTCATACAGGGTATTATTTGTCAGGCCAGTCAGTGCGTACCCCGATGTAACGAGGCCAGCCGTCGTCCAGTCGGCACTACCCACCGGACGCCACCGAAGATCAAACACATAAGTTGCACTGACTGGTGTCGACCAGTTTACCCGGGCCGACGATGAACCGATAGCCGTCGTGCTCAGCTCTGCCGGCAAGACACACGCCGTTCGGAACGTAACCACACGCGAAAAGTCCGTTCGTTGCCCATCTGAGCAAATGCCCTGTACCTGCGCTTCATAACGAGTATTGTTCGCCAGACCGGTCAACGAGTAGGCCGTACTGGTCAGGCTCGACACGGTAGTCCAGGTGGCGCTCCCCTGAACCCGCCAGCGCAGGTCGTAGTTGGGAGTATAAGTCCCCGGTGCACCAGAACCCCAGGTCAGAGAAGCAGAACCTGCTGATACACTACTAACCTGCACCGACGCCACCGACGCCAGACATTGCGCACTGAACGTAACCGATGGAGCAAACAAGGAGTTATCCCCCGCCAAACAGCTTGTGCGGACTGTCCATTCGTAAACCGTGCCGGATGTCAAGCCCGTTAGCGCGTAGGTTGTTGTGGTCAGCCCCCGCACGACTGTCCAGGCCGGATTACCCTGGGCGCGCCAGTTTACTTCATACGTAATCGTTGAGTCAGGCACTTCGCCGGATGTTGGCCCGGTCCAGTTCAGCACCGCCGAGCCGGGCCCAACGTTGCTGGTCGTCAGCGCACTGGGGGAACTGCACTGGGTGGTAAAACTTACAGGGCCTATAAATGCGGAGCTATCGGTCGGTGAGCAAAGCGTTCGCACCCGCCATTCATAGGTTGTGCCGATAGTCAGGCCGGTCAGACTGTAAAGAGTACGGGTTGTTTTTACCGAATTCCAGTTCATGCCACCTGCTACCCGCCACTGCAGCTCGAAGTTGCCGTCGGCTACTGGTCCCCAGCTAAGCTGAGCTGATTTAGGCGACACGAAATCGGTGCGTTGATATGCAGGCAGAGCGCACTGCGTCTGGAAAGTTGGCCCACCCACGAAGGCTGTGTTGCTGGTCGCCGAACAAACCGTGCGGACCTGCCATTCAACGGTTGTTTTCGCTGGCAGACCACTGAGCCGGTAGGCTGGTTGGATTAGGTTACTGATCGTTGTCCAGCCGGGCGTATTGGTAACCCGCCACTGGATCTCATAGGTTATATCCGCTCCACCCCCGCTCCAGGAAAGCTGAGCGGAGTTTGACGTTTGTAGAGCCACGACCAGGTTATAGGGCTGCCGGCACCCCGTCTGAAACGTGCTGGGGGTCGTAAAGGCAGAACTGCTGGTTGGCGTACAAACCGACCGAACCTGCCATTCGTAAACGCTATTGTCGGTCAAACCCGTTAGCACGTACTGCTTTCCGGCGAAACTTCCCGTTGCAGTCCAGGCGGTTGTCCCCAACAGCCGCCACTGAATGTCGTAGGTATCGCCCGCGCCGGCCCAGCTTAATCGAACAGTGCTGGCGGTCAGCTCGGTGGCAACCGGACTGACTGGAAGCGAACAGCGGGTCCGGAAAAATTCCACCCCGGTATAGGCAGACACGCTGTTTGCCCCGCAGCGTTGGCGGACCTGCCATTCATACTGCGTGTCGGGCGTCAGGCTCGTTAGGGAGTGTTCCGTTGCGGCCATGTTTACATCGGTCGTCCAGGTGCTGCTACCCGTGGGCCGCCAGCGCACTTCGAACGAATCGCCGGTGCCCGACCAGTCCAGCTCAGCCGATGTCGATCCCGTTTCAGACACGTACGGGTTCGTGGGCGCACGGCAGCTGGTCATGAACGTAATGGATGGGGTGAAGGCCGGTCGGTCGGTAGCGGAGCAGACGCGCCGGACCCGCCATTCATAACTGGTCGTGTTACTGAGCCCCGCAACCTCATAATAGGTCGTTGATAAATTCCCTACCGTAGTCCAGTCAGGCGTATTGACAACCCGATACTGAATTTCGTAGAGACCTCCGCCATTGCCTCCCGACCAGTTGAACCGGGCACCGCTGGCAGTGATGTTTGTCGTTGAGGTTGCGGTAGGCAGCGCGCACTGCGTTTGAAAATAGGCGGAGGCCGAGTAATCTGAACAGGCGGCCTTCACCTGCCACTCATACGTGGTATTGGCCAGCAGACCGGTGATCTCATAGCCCGAACTCGTCAGGTCGGGAACGACGGTCCAGCTATCCGTATTGATTAGCCGATACCGTATTTCGTAACCTGTTGCCGACCCAATCCACGACAGCCGCGCTCCGGTGGGCAGAAGATTATTCGCGGTCAGCGAGACCGGCACGGTACACGCTCCGGCTGGGGCATCGGTCGTGCTGAACGTCACGACATCCGCGAAGGATGAATTAGTGGTTGATGAACACTGCGTTCGCACCCGCCACTCGTAGGTTGTATTCGGTGTCAGACCCGACATAAGAAAGGACGGGTTCGATGGATTCGCCGTGTTCCAGTCAGCGCCGATTCCCTGCACCCGCCATTGCACCTGATACGGCATATCAGGTGGGTTCCCGTTAGCGGCCCAGTTCAGGCTTACCGATGTGCCGGTTACACCCATGGCCGTCAGATACATCGGCATCTGGCACTGGGTAGTAAAGGTTTGTAACGGCCCATAGACCGAGCCCTGTCCATCCCGGCAGACCGTCCGGACCTGCCATTCATACGTCGTGGCATTAGTCAGATTCGTCAGGTTCAGACTCGTGGTCGTGGGTACGTAATTGCTGACCGTATTCCAGACCGTTGTTCCCAGGGGTCGCCAGCGGATATCATACAACGTTCCTTCGGTTGGGCCATACCAACTGAGCGTAGCACCCGTCGGTATGATGGCGGTGGCTTTAAAGGCATACGCAGCGTTGGTACACTGCGTAACGAAGGTCGTCGAACTACTGAATGTTGAGTTACCACCGCCCGGACAAACCGTCTGGACGCGCCACTCATACGTAGTTGCATTCACTAAACCATCCAGATCAACGCTCGTCGTTGGGATGTCGCTCACTACGTTCCAGGTTGTCGTGCCCTGCACCCGCCAGTTCATCATAAACGTAACGCCTTCACCCGGTCCCGACCAGTTGAGCCGGGCTGATGTGGACGTAATCGCATTAACACTGGGTGAAGTTGGTCTTGTACACTGAGTTGCGAACGTCGTCAGCGCAGTATACTCGGAGCTTTCCTGGGCAGAGCACAGGGTTTTTATCTGCCACTCATAGCTGGCACCGTTAGTCAGGCTGCTCAACAGGTATGTGGTCCCCGTCAAGTTTGTAACCGTGTTCCAGACCGACGTCCCCACGACACGCCAACGTAGTTCGTAGCTGGTTGATGGGCCGTAATAATACGGGGGAAACCAGTTCAAGCGAGCCTGCGTAGACGAGATGTTTGCGGTGGAGGGTTCACTGGGGGCTGAACACTGGGTGGTAAACGTGACGGACGCTGTTGGCGTAGAGACCATGCTTTCTGTACACCCGTTAGCGATCTGCCACTCGTAGGTCGTATTGTTCGACAGGCCCGTCAAGGAGTAAGGCGAGGTAACCGGACTTACTGAATTCCAAGTAGTTGCACCTGTTGAGCGCCACTGGAGCACGTATGGCTCTTTCGCGCTAAAATCGGTGGTATACCAGCTTAAAGAAGCTGCCGAGGGCATCACGCTCGTCACGTTCAGCAGGGATGCTGTATTGGCGCATAAGGTATTGAACGTGACCGGCGCAGTATAGTTTGGATTGTCGGCGGCCGAGCAGCGCGACCGCACTCGCCACTGATACGATCGCCCATTCGTCAGGCCGCTCAGGCTATAGGATACTGAAGTCAGGCCAGATACGGTCGTCCAGTTGGCGTCGCCAACCGCCTGCCATTGCAGGTCATACAGAATCTCCGGCGATGCGCTGTAATCGGAGTTCCAGTTGAGCCGGGCCGAGTGGGCGGCAACGAGATCCGTCGTCAGACCCGAAGGCTGACGGCATTGGGTAGTGAACTGACTGATGGCCGTATACGTCGAGCTTTCCGTCGCCGAGCAGACGGTTTTCACCTGCCATTCATACGTTGTATTATTAACTAGATCAGATACCGTAAAGGAGGAACGCAGCACCTCGGTCATGACAGTCCAGTTGCTTGTTCCCACGACCCGATACTGAATTGCGTAGGTCTGATTGGGAGCAGCCGCCGTCCAGTTGAGCTTTGCTGACACCGCCTTGATATCCGACGCAAAAGGGCTGCCCGGCGTCTGGCATTGGGTGGTGAAGCTAGTGGAAGCGGTGAAGGCCGAACTCTCCCCCGAACAGTTCGTACGGACCTGCCATTCATAGGTGGTGTTGTTGGCAAGTCCCATCAAGACAAAATTTGAACTGGTCAGGCCGCTGATGGTTGTCCAGGTAGGCGTTCCAACAACCCGATACTGTATATCCCAGGTTACGTTTGAGTAACTGATATTATACCAGTACAAATGGGCCGATCCGGCGGTTATCTCGTAGGTTAATGGATTGTAGGGAACTTCGCAGTCAAGGAAGAAAGCGTGGTGATCATGGGCGCCAGCCCCTCCGTTCACCAGATGGGTATTGTTTACCCCTGAATAAGCTGTACCGGGCGCAGCCACCATCGAATGCCCAAGCAGGCAGAGGATGCATAACCACAACCTCGCAGCCGGGTAAAGCAAGAAACAGGAAAAAACTCTCATTCAAAAATAGGTAGCCTTTTGCATCTATAACAGCCTTAAAATTAAACAGAATGGAAGCTGGCAACTAATTAAATCTGTTTAATACTAATCAATGTAAATATGTTATTATTAAAAAAAGTCGGTTTGAATTCTAGTAAGAAACAATAACAAAAAAGGCTCCTACTGCGCAGTAGGAGCCTTTTTGCATATTATTCGAAAACTTATCCCAGATAAGTTTTCAGAGCCTTTGACCGGGAGGTGTGACGCAGACGACGAATTGCTTTCTCTTTGATCTGACGAACCCGCTCACGGGTCAGGTTGAATTTCTCTCCGATTTCTTCGAGCGTCATGGCATGCTCACCGTTCAGACCGAAGTAGAGCGTGATGACATCAGCCTCACGCTGGGTCAGCGTCGACAGGGCGCGCTGTACTTCTTTCCGGAGCGAATCGTTGATCAGGCCCGAGTCAGGCTTATCTTCACCATCGTTCTCGAGAACGTCGAGCAGGCTGTTTTCTTCCCCCTGCACGAACGGCGCATCCATCGATACGTGACGACCCGAAATCTTCAGGGTGTCAACAACTTCAGCGGCCGAAATCTCCAGCACGGCCGCCAGTTCTTCCGGCGACGGCTCCCGCTCAAACTTCTGCTCGAGGTCGGAGAATGTCTTCGAAATTTTGTTCAGCGAGCCGACCCGGTTGAGCGGGAGCCGGACAATCCGTGACTGCTCGGCCAGCGCCTGCAGAATCGACTGGCGAATCCACCAGACGGCGTACGAAATAAACTTGAACCCACGCGTTTCGTCGAAGCGCTGCGCGGCTTTAATCAAACCCAGATTTCCTTCATTGATCAGGTCGCCCAGAGAAAGGCCCTGATTCTGATATTGCTTGGCAACCGACACCACAAAGCGCAGGTTTGCCTTGGTTAACCGTTCCAGCGAAAGTTGATCCCCCTCGCGAATTTTCTGGGCCAGCGTTACTTCCTCGTCAGGCGTAAGCAGGTCTACTTTACCAATTTCCTGCAAGTACTTGTCTAACGACTGGCTCTCGCGGTTGGTAATCTGTTTTGAAATCTTTAGCTGTCTCATGATACGTTGCCCCTGGTGGGGTTACTATATAACGCTAACTTTGGACGTTGCATTACACGAAAAAGTAACAATCGCTTACGCATTTTTGTTCTCTGGCTTGGGCAACAGCACCTTGCGGGACAGACGGTATTTTCCAGTCTTTTTATCCACGTCAATCAACTTTACGGTCACCTCTTCACCTACCTGCAAGACCCCGTCCATCGTTTCCAGACGCTCCCACTTAATCTCGGAAATGTGCAATAATCCATCCTTGCCGGGCATGAATTCAACGAACGCGCCGAAGGGCTGGATAGTCTTTACTTTACCCACATAAACCTCGCCAACTTCGGGAACGGCAACGATGCCTTTTACGCGCGAAACGGCTTTGTCCATGCTTTCCTTATTGGTCGCGAAAATGCTTACCCAACCGGCATTGTCGTGTTCGTCAATGTTAACCACAGCACCCGAATCCTTCTGGATATCCTGAACGACTTTACCACCCGGTCCGATAACGGCCCCGATCTGGTTGGTGTCGATCTTGATGACAATAGCGCGGGGCGCATGGGGTTTCATATCCGAACGAACCTCCGCGATGCCTTTGCGCATTTCGCCGAGGATGTGCAGACGACCCGCCCGGGCCTGTTCCAGCGCCTGCGCCAGCACTTCATACGACAGACCATCTACTTTCAGGTCCATCTGGCAGGCTACAATGCCTCTTTCGGTACCGGTCACTTTAAAATCCATATCACCAAGGTGATCTTCGTCACCGAGGATGTCCGACAGGACGGCGTATTTTTCCCCATCCGAAATCAGACCCATGGCAATACCGGCGACGGGTGCCTTAATCTTGATCCCGGCGTCCATCAGCGCCATTGTACCGGCGCAGACCGTTGCCATCGACGACGAACCGTTCGACTCCAGAATATCCGACACAATCCGGATCGTATACGGATTTTCGGATTCGGGCGGCATCACTTTCTTGAGCGAACGGTGGGCCAGGTTACCGTGTCCAATTTCCCGCCGACCGGCACCCCGGTTAGGCTTTACTTCGCCCGTCGAAAAACCGGGAAAGTTATAATGGAGCAGGAATTTACTGTAGCCCTGGTACATCGCCTGATCCACGATCTGCTCGTCCATTTTAGTACCGAGCGTTACGGTCGTCAGCGACTGGGTTTCTCCCCGGGTGAACAGAGCCGAACCGTGCGGACCGGGCAGATAACCGGCTTCCGCCGAAATAGGCCGGATTTCATCCAGTTTACGTCCATCCAGCCGAACGCGCTCATCGAGTACCAGCCGACGCGACGCTTCCCAGACCAGATCACCGAAATAGGTTTTCACCAGTGCCACGTTCACTTCACTGCCTTCGGGGAAGGTAGCCAGGAACTCATCACGCACTTCGCGGAAGCCTTCACTGCGCCCCTTTTTGCTGGGGTTCTGGCGACGAGCAACCTCGTAAATTTTATCATAGCAGTACGCCCGAACGGCCGCCCGTAACTCTTCGTCGTGCGTTTCGTGGTTATACTCCCGTTTTTCGGTCTTGCCAACGTTAGCTTCCAGTTCTTTCTGCGCCCGGCACTGGGTTTTGATGGCTTCGTGGGCGGCTTTCAGGGCCTCAACCACTTCGGCTTCCGAGCACTCGCTCATTTCGCCTTCCACCATGCAGATATCTTTCTCGGTAGCCGCCACGATCAGATCGAGCGTTGCCCGCTCAATATCCGACGTTTTAGGGTTGATCCGGTACTCGCCGTCAATCTTGGCAACGCGCACCTCCGAAATGGGCCCGTTGAAGGGAATATCCGACACCGCCAGCGCCGACGAAGCGGCCAGCGCAGCTAAGGCATCGGGCTGAACTTCCGGATCGGCCGAAATCAGGGTAATCATTACCTGCGTGTCGGCATGGTAATTCTCGGGGAAAATTGGCCGCAGCGCGCGGTCTACCAGGCGGCTGATCAGGATTTCGTGATCGCCCAGGCGACCTTCACGCCGTTGAAAGCTACCGGGAATTCGGCCGGAGGAGGCAAATTTTTCCTGATAGTCAACTGATAAGGGAAGGAAATCAACTCCTTCTTTAGCTTCTTTACTGGATACAACGGTGGCCAGCAGCATGGTGTCGCCCAACCGTACAACCACCGCTCCGTCGGCCTGTCGGGCCAGTTTGCCGGTTTCGATGGTAATTTCCCGCCCGTCGGGCAGCGCAACAGATTGCGTGGTGATTTGAAACATACAACAGATTTTGAATACGCCCTCTTACAGCTTTAATACATCAACTAAAACAACCTTCCTTAAACCGCTTTCACCGCAGCAATCACCGCTTCAGTAAGGAAACTACAAAAATGAGGGAATCTACTATGAGCAGATTCCCTTTTTTGTGAACGCCAGTTATTTACGGAGTCCTAATGCGGCCAGAATAGCCCGGTACCGCATAATGTCTTTCTTCTGGAGGTAGTTCAGCAGACGCCGACGCTTACCAACTAATTTTAAAAGACCCAGTTGGGTGCCGTAATCGTGCTTGTGAACTTTCAGGTGCTCGGTCAAATGACTGATCCGGTACGTAAACAGCGCGATCTGGGATTCGGCCGACCCGGTGTCCGTAGCACTTTTGGCGTAACCCGAGGTAGAGAAAATCTCCTGCTTTTTTTCGGTCGTTAAATACATCTTCAGACAGCTAATAAATGAAACTAATGAATTTGGGTGCAAAGGTAGTGAAAAACCGGCGGCAATTAGTCGCCAGGGAGCAGTTTTTATCCGAACAGATTAACCACCTACAACGGTCGATTGGTTCCGGCGTTCATTCCACTTTCGTTTCAGCCGTTCCCAGGCAATCACGTATATATCCTTATCGAACAACCGCGAGTCGTGCCGGGCGCGCTGCATCAGATACAACCCGATGGGAAACAGGACGAGGTTAGCCATCCAGGCACCCAGCGGTACCCACAACAGGCCATCTTTTGCGTATTTATCGCCCGTGAGCGTCAGCACGTATAGAAAGATAAAGAATACGATCGAGACCAGCACGGGCAGCCCAAAGCCGCCTTTCTTGATGATGGCCCCCATCGAAGCACCGATCAGGAACATAACGAATACGGATATCGACTGGGTGAACTTGTGGTGGCTTTCCAGCTGGTACTTCCAGACGTTCTTTTCTTTCTCGGTCAGGTAGGTTACGTTCGAAGACGCATAGGACAGGATATTCTGGGCCTGGCTAAGCGCGGTCTGCGCCAGTTCCTGCTGGGTGATCTTCTTCCGGCGCACCAGCGAATCGACCCACTTGCCAGCGACTACTTTTTTCTGATCAGGGGGTAGAGCGACCGTCTTAAACTGATAATTGTAATACTGGCGGGAGGTAGTCGCGACGCTCTGGCTGGTATTTTTCAGGTCCTTACGCAACGAATCGGTCAGCGTGGAGAGTTCGCTGAGGTTCTTCATGTACTCGTGGTACTCAAACTGGTTCTCGTCGGTTCGTTTAATCCCGAACGATTCGAGACTGATGACCAGCCGGTAATCCTTAAAGCCGTTCCTGACGAACTGCGCCCCTTTACCCGGTGTGCCCGTACTGGCATAACTCACCGTATTGTTGTCGGAATACTCCTGATAATCGTTACCGTTGAAGAGTTCAAAGACCAGATAAGTCAGGTCTTTATCGGTATACATCCGTCCCGAGTCGGCCAGGATAATCTCCCGGTTGCCGGTTTCCATACCGCTCGTGGGGTGCTTATAGATTACCAGCCCCTTCAGCAGGTCGCCGGTCGTGCTCTCCTTACCTGCTTTGACTTTCTGATCGACCTTGATACTGTAGCCCGGCAGGTCGTTGTAAAAAATGCCTTCTTTGAGATTCAGGGTAGCCTTGGCGGTTTTGATATCGTAGAGCAGACTATAGCCTTTCAGATTAGCCCAGGGTGCTACCTTATTATTAAACCAGAACGAGAATATACTGATACCGAGAGCTACGACCAGCAGCGGACGCATGGCGCGCGTGAGTGAAATGCCTGCGCTTTTCAGGGCCGTCAGTTCAAAGAATTCGCCCAGGTTCCCGAACGTCATCAACGACGAGAGCAGCACGGCCAGGGGCAGCGCCGTCGGAATGGTCAGCAGGGCAAAATAAAAGAGCAGGCGGCCGAAGGTGGCTAAATCGAGGTCTTTGGAAACAAACTCGTCGATGTAAAACATCAGCAGCCGCATCAGAAAGATGAAGATGACGACGCCGAGGGTCAGAAAAAACGGCCCCCAGAACGAGCCGAGTACTAATTTATCAATTTTCTTCATGCAACCGTTTCGGGAAGTTCACTGAAGTCTGGCGTTGGGAACTCGCCCCTGTGGAACAAACGTCAGCAACCGGAGAAACGTCGGCACCTCGCGGTATTTTTTAGTTTTTTAACTACCTACGATCTCTCTCAGCTTATCCATTAAACCGTCCCAGAGGTCTTTCAGTTCGTCTTCGTCGGTGGTTGAAGAGTAGTCGGTGATGCGCAGAAACGTTGACTGAGTCAGTTCAGACTGATCGACGCGAAAATCAACGTAGTTATTATCGGAGCCATTGTCGGCCGTGTCCAGAAACTCAAACCGCACCCCTTTGTTCTGCCGCATGGAAACCTGCCGGGCAATATGACTTTCATTGTCCCACTGAAAATCGAATCGCTGTTCAGGCATGGTGTTGACTTTACTGGCAAACCACTGCGACAGGCCCGATGCGGTGCTGATGTACGGGAACAGCATTTTGGGAGAAGCCCGTAGTTCGTATTCAGCCACAAATTTTCTCTTCTCCATATTAACTCCTTGACTAAGGTGGGTATAACTAGGTTTCGAGCAAAGGTAAACGATTTTTTTTGCGAAAGTCAACGCACGCCTTTGCGCGTGGACGTTTTTTGCTTACTTTTGTGCCATCAATCCGGCGGGGTAGCTCAGATGGTTAGAGCGTAGGATTCATAACCCTAAGGTCGGCAGTTCGATCCTGCTCCCCGCTACTGCTATAACACGAACGCCCAATCAGGTCATATCTGGTTGGGCGTTTCCTATGTTGCGCAGTTTCGGCCCGAAATTTGTTCAGTTCTACTTGGGTTCTGGCTGTATACAATCGCGATAATTGATTGACATCCAGTTGGCATACACTGTACGTCATTTTTTTCGAGAAATTTGCAACTAAATGTTCCCTGGCGAGTTAAGCATACAGTTACAAAGCTAATAGGTAGACTTAATCGTTAATGCCTGAACTTGATCTCACCCATATATGAAAAAATATAAACTTGCTTCGTCTGACCTCATCACGCTGCGGTGCTATGAGCAACCGGGCAGCCTGACGATTGAGCAGTGGTTATCGTCTCTGGACCCGGGTTCATCACCGTCCGGAGCAAGAATTGAAGCAATCCATCCCGGGGCGGTGCTGCAGAATCGGGATGGCAGTTACTGGCGCGTGAACTCTATCTATGCGCCAACCGGCTTCTGCCTGATTGAAGAATGCAACAGTCAGGGGTCGCCCATGAAGCGGTACACAGCCATGTCTATTACCTGCTTCGTGGCACCGTTCTGGAGCCTGGTGAAACTGCCCCGATCGGCGCGTCGGTTTAGCTGGGTGAACTGGCTGGCGACGATAAACCGCTGGCTTCACGAATAAGGCTATTCTACGAGTAGGCTCCGGATTTTTCTTTACGCCTGAATCACTTTGTTGTCACTACAGGAATGAGCGAATAAAACGCAACAAAAAGCCTGACGCTGGCCAGCGTCAGGCTTTTTGTTTTCACGGACTCTACCGGATAACCACCGGAAAGTTTATGTTTAAATCATCAGAACCGGGTGCTGGCAGGCCGTTTTTCACGTTCGGCTGGTGGCGCAACACCACGTTCAGTTTGCCCGAACCAGCCATGCCAGTCTGTGCACGCGTCGTGAGCCCAACGGGTAAGGGCGTCGGATTCGTGTCCAAATCAGTAGCCGTCACGGTTAGGGATGCCGGTGAGCCGGTTGCGGGCGTGAACGTATAGACCAGCAGGTGCTCGTTCGCTTTTTCCCGGATTTCATCCGTGACGACGAGAACGGGCGTTTTGGTTTTGTCAAGCAGCACGATGCCGCCCGTGTAGGTAGTGTTGGCCTTCAGGTTAATTGTTGCCTGCGAAAGGTCCGCCTGGGTATTCAGGTTTTCAATAGTGGCCGTTACTATTTCGCGCGGAGCCGCTGTATTGGTAAATGATAAGCTGGCGGTCGTAATGGCTTCGTTGTCGTCCGTAGGGGCAACGTTTTGTTCGTCGTGTTTACAGGCTCCGGCCATCAGGGTAACCGGCAGGATCCAGATCAGCGTTTTTTGAAAAAAAGACATCGTATATATAGGTAGGTGTAAAACAGAATGAACGATCAGGAATTTGCCCGGGTGAAGGTCAGGGGTAACTTTAGCTTGAGCATAAGGTTACGTCCCGGCTCGTCGGCGAAGTAGCGAAACCGGTCGAGATAATCCCGGTACACCCGATTCAGCAGGTTATTGCCCGTCAGAATGACGTTCAGCGATTGCGTGCCAATCCGCCACGTAAAACCGGCTTCGACCCCCAGCAGTGCATAGGCCGCCGGTGGGGGGGCAAAATCGCCGGTAAAGATAATTTGTCCGTTTTCCTGACGCTGGCTTACGCTCGGCACCCGGTTCTGCCGGGCCACGTACAGAGTGTTCACACTGGCATACAGGCCCGAAATCCGCCCCGCACCTGCCTCTTTCGGCCACGCATAGCGTAGTCCGGTATCGGTGCGGTTCGGAGGGACATTAACCAGGTAGCTTTGGTTGGTGTGATCGTAGGCAAAAAGCAGAGAAGTCTTTGACGTAAACGTCAGCCGATCTGTAAGCTGGTACCGGATGGTTGCATCGATCCCCCGGAACAACGCCTGAACCTGGCGGTAAGAATAGGCCGGAAATGCCCCCCGCTGCCGGATGACGGGCACCGAATCGGGTTTCAGATAGATGTAATTGTGGATTAGATTATTGTATAGTCCAAGATCAGCGTAGAGTCGTTTGCCCGTGTATTCCACCGACAGACTGGCATTGTAAGCCTGCTCGGGTTTCAGATCCGGGTTGCCCCGTTCGTAAGCCACCGCGCTCTGATGCAGGCCATCGGAGTATAGATCGCTGACGCTGGGTGCCCGCCAGGCCGTACTGAGAATCCCTGAAACGGATAGCTGCCGGTTTAGCTGGTACGTTGCGCCAAGCGAACCGGTTCCGTTGCGCCAGTTGCGGGTCTGAGTGCTGACCTGCTTACTGGGCTCGTCCAGGAAATAAGCGCGCAGCCAGCGGTAATCATAGCGGATACCGCCTTCCAGTGTCCAGCGGTCGTTGGCATAGCGTTCCAGAGCAAATAGCCCCGCGCCATAGCTACGGTAATTTGGAATCAGAAACAGAAACCGGCGAACGTTACCCTGCGTCAGCCCATTGAATCCTATGCTCCCCGACCACTGCCCCCGCCCCCGGTCTTAAGGGGCTGGTGTTCCCAGATTAAATCGGCCGTTTGCGTGACCAGCTTCAGGTAAAGTTCGGGGTCGGTAGCGCGACTAAATGACAACAAATCGTATTCGCGCCGGACGTTCTGCTGGCGGGCCACGGTAGCTGTCAGGGTTCCCAGTCGATCCGACCGGACGAACGCCCTGACTTTCAGCAAATCATGCTGCACCTGCTGGTAGGGCCGCCCGAGCGCGTACGAGAAGCCAGGCTGATGAAGCGGTTCGGGACGGGCGATGGCCGCGTAAAAATCAGCCAGACTGCCCACCTGCGCGCCCGTAAACAAGCCTACTTTTGTATAAAACTGGCTATAGAACACGTCAATGCCTGCCGTCCCCGTGGTGCCAATCCGGCGCGTATAGTTGACGGCACCCGAGAACGAGTTCTCATGATAGCTGCTGTTCTCTAGATAGTAGTCAGGGGTTCTGGCATACCCTACACGCTTGAGTGTTCCCTGCAGTCGCCAGCTCAGCCCCGTCAGTTTTTTCCCGAAGGCCTGTTCGATCAGTCCCGAAACCACGCCCTGTCCCCCGTTGGTCCCTCCGACCAGGTTCACCTCACCCCCGAAACCGGGCTTGAGTGGCATCGCTTTCGGCTCCACCAGAATTACCCCGCCAATGGCGTCGGAACCGTAGCGAATACTGGCCGCCCCCTTAATTACGGTCAGTTGGGATGCCAGAAAAGGATCAATCTGCGGAGCGTGTTCACTGCCCCACTGCTGATCTTCCTGCCGAACGCCATTGTTCAGCGTCAGAATCCGGTTGCTGTAAAGGCCGTGGATGACGGGTTTCGATATCGACGGGCCGGTCTGGATGGAATATAGCCCGGGCAAAGTTTTCAGGCTCTCTCCCAGCGACAGCCCCCGCGTGGCTGCAAGCGCGTTGCCAGCCAGGCTGGTCTGAATCTGAAGCAACTGATCGGCCTCAGACCGTCGTTTTGTTACGACCACTTCCTGCAGAGTTTTGCTGTCGGCGAGCAGCTCAATTGGGGCCAGCGTCTGCAACGAATCGGTTCTAACGGCGATAGATGACGTAATGGACTTATAACCAACGAACTGCACATTAAGAGTGTATTGACCCGGACAGACAGCCGATAGCCGAAAGTAACCAGCCGTGTCAGCCACAGCGCCAGTACCCAGTTCACGTACGAATACCGTAGCGCCCGCCAGCGGCTGATGCGTGTCCTGTCCCAAAATCCGGCCGGTCAATACGGTGACGCAGGGAGTCTGCGCCCACCCGCCCGTGGCTGCTCCAACCAGCAGCCACCCCATAAACGCTTGCTTCCAGAAACCCCGCATGAATTGCTTGACCGCCATTTCGATGCAGCCCTAAGGACTACAACCCCATTAATGCAACAAAGTTGCAATAATAACGAAAAATTTGAACGGGTCGACTATGAACAGGCAAGTGAAGGCATGAAAATGCGATTTTCTTTGTGTCAACAGGTGTTTTTGGTGGTTATGTTCTGGATTCTCCTGCATGCCTGGTTTCTGATGAAGTACCAAGCGTGCAGGACGAAATCAGGCTTCGATCAGTTGCGGGGTCGGTTCCCGCTGCTTAAGTAAGTTCAGAATATAATGTTCGCAGAGTGCATTCGGGTTGTACCGGGCAAACTCATTCCGGAGTTCCCCGACGCTCTGTTTGTAGTCAGGATCGGCCAGGACCTGTTCGACGCCCCGGCGAATCTGCGCGGCTGTTGGGGTTTCGGTTTTGAGGTTAACGCCCAGTTTGAAATAACCAATGCGGGCGGCAATCTCATTTTTACCCTCGTGCAGACCAGCGGCTACCATCGGCAGACCGTGCTGAATTGCCAGCAGGACACCTCCGTAACCGGCGTTTGTGACGTAGACATCGACGTAGGGCATCACCGCGTTGAAATCGATGAAGTCCTCAATAATCATGTTGGCCTGCGGATAACGCTTGCGCAGCTCAGCCGTTTGCGAGCCCCCCGTCGTCACAATGACCAGTGTTCGGGTATCATCTTTAAACGCTTCCAGGGTTGGACTGATTATCTTGGCCGGGTCCCGTTCAACAGTGCCTTGCGTAACCAGCACGACCCGTTCGTACTCCTTGGTTTTTGCAACGTCCACGAACGGATGGCTGACGCCCCGGCTATAGGGCAGCAGCGGGCCCACAAACCGGATATTCGGGCTTAGATTCGGACGGGAATATTCAAACCCGGGCGTGCCGCTTTGCAGCAGAATGTCGTTCTGACGAATAAACGCGTCGAAGACGAAGTCCTGGGTCGGGGGCAGGCCATGTTCGGCCAGCAGCCGGTTGTACAGATCCGTACAGGGCTTAAGCAGGTGATTGATCGTTACGTAGCGCAGCAGCGACTGAATCTGCTTACCCAGGAAACTTCGGGCTGGCGTCAGGCCCATTCCCGACGGAGGCAGGTCTTTGGATGTTTCGCTCAACGGTACGACGCCAATTGCCGCCACGGGAACGTTCAGTAACTGCTGAATAAAAGGCGCGCCCGTAAACACTACATCGCAGACCAGCAGATCGAACGGCCAGTCCTGATAAATCTCCGTCAGATCAACCACAAACTCCGGTGCCCGCAGCAGAAACACCTGGTTAATATCGAAGCGGAGCCGGGCAATCGCGCCTTTAATCCGCTGGCGCTGGGGCAACACCGTGTCCAGGTTGAGCTGGTTGATTTCCTGCGCTTTCCGGTACGGATAATACGGAATCCCGAGTTTGTGAATTTTGTCGGCGTACGTCGGGCCGGTATACCAGCGAACATCGTGGCCGAGGTGTTGCAGATGCAGGGCAATGCCCGTCAGGGGGTTCAGGTGGCCATCCATGGGCATGGTGGCAAACAGGATTCGTTTAGCGTTCATCAGTAGTCTTGAAAAGAGGATTTGGAAAGATGAAGCGAAAGTAGCCCACCCAATGCCAGATGGGCTACGTTGAACCGGATGAACCGGCAAAATCCTCTATTGAACTGACGGACGGGCTACCCCGAACCGACTAAGCGGTGGGGTTGGCTGCCAGCAGCAGATCCAGCCGGCGAATGGACTGCACCATAGCCCGCACGGTATGGTAATTGATTTTCCAGGAATGGCTCATATGCGTCCAGATTGGGACGCCCTGCCGCGTCATCAGCGGCCACCATTCGCCAACGGAATGGTTGATCATCTTATCCAGCACGAACCGGTGGACATTTTCATAAGCGTTCCAGTACAGCTCATCGCCCAGCCACCGGTACGCATCCAGAAACCCGATCAGCCCCTCGGCCTGCTGCCAGAACTCTTTCTCGCGGTCATAGACCGTGCCGTCGTGCGACCCTTCCACGAAGACCCCGCCAAACTCCCAGTCAACACCGTAGTGCGCAGCATGGGCAAACGCTTTCTGCAGGACATAGCGGTAGGTGTCGTAAGACAGGCCAAGCACATCGAGGGCGTGCAGCAACAGCCAGCCGAACTCTGCATTATGACCGTAACTGGTGTTATCTTCGGCTTCCCGCTTGACGCCGTCCTCTGTGAAGCGGTCCCAGCCCCAGATTACCTCGAACTTAATCTGCGGTGCTACCTGCCAGTCGGCCCAGAACTGGGGGACGCCCGTACCGAACTGCGGGTGCATAATTTTCTTCACCAGCAGTTCGATCACTTCCCGGAGTTTACGCCGGTGAATGGGCCGTCGGGTGCATTCATACAGCGTGGTGAAGGCTTCCATCAGGTGCATATGGGCATCGAGAGTTTTACGGTCTCCCCCGGCAGGGCCGGGTCCTTTGAGAGTCCAGTCCCGGTAAAACATCTCGAAGTACCCCCCATAGGTTGTATCAACGGCGTATTTCTGCAGCAGATCAAACACCTTTTCGGCGTAGTCAACCCCGCGTGTATCGCCCGTCGCCAGGGTGTATTCACTCAGGCAGTACAGGGCAAAACTTTGTCCGTACACGATCTTCTGGTCGTTGATCACCTCGCCCTGGCGGTTCGTCATCCAGTAAAATCCGCCGAACTCGTCGTCCCACATCTGGTTCAGCAGGTAATCGACCCCGTGGCGGGCCAGATCGGCCAGTTCGCCATTCCCGTAGCCGGCCCGGTGCGCCGACGCATACGTATAGATGGAGCGGGTCTGGGCAATCAGAGACTTTTCATCCTCGCCGGTATCGGTACCGTATTGATCAAACTGAGTGATAAAGCCCCCGTGCTGGCGGTCCGGGCTCCGGTTTACCCAGAAGGGCAATAACTCCTGCGTGAGGTGGGTATGCAGTTCCTGGCGGCACTGCATCAGGGTTTCTTTAGTCATGGTGGTTGTACATAGCGTGTACGGCCAGGATTTCGGTCAGGCTGGCCGTGCCGGTTTGTTGTAGTTTCTGAACGGTGACAGCGGCTGCGAGGTTCGCGATTTCCAGGGCCGGAGCGGGAGCCATGCCCGCTCCCAGACAGGCCGCCAGGGCTGCTACGACCGTATCGCCCGCCCCGACCGTATCCAGCTCACCCCGCAGCGGCAATCCCGGAACCGACTGGATTTCTGTCTGATCGACGTACAGCATCCCGGCTTCGCCCCGCGTCACAACCACGGGTCCCCGGCATTGGCGGCTCAGGGTTCTGGCCTGGTGGGCACACCAGCCACAGTCTGGCTGATCGGGCAGGTCAAGGTTCAGAAACCGGGCCATCTCGGCGGTATTTACCTTGAGCGTAGTCCCGCGAATCAGTTGACCCACCTGTCGCATGTCGGCCACGAACCGAACGTTCGGGAAGCGGGCAATCAAGGCATTCAGGCGGGTTACCCGGGTTTCGTCCAGCAGCGGATTCGCGAATTGCTGGTTGAGAATCAGTACGTCTAGGTCGGGCAACGTCTGCTCCAGATCGAACAGTAGCTGATTGAAAAGCGAGTTATTCAGTTGGTTCTGCGTTCCGAAATCAATCCGGTTCGCTTCCGTACCCGCCTGCATCGGCTTGGTATACACGCAGGTGTCCCAGTCCTGATGAACCGTATACAGATGCCGGGTGTCGACCAATAGATCAGTGAACAGATGCCGCATCTCCCGGCCAAACAGATCATTGCCTACGCAGCCCACCACGCGCACGTCGCGGACACCCAGCGCCACCAGATTCTGCACGACGTTACCGGCTGCACCCAGCGATGACCGGGGCTGGCTACCCCAGAAAACTGCGCGCCCGGTTTCGAGCGATCGTTCGCCGGTATCCGGCTGAACAGTCAGGTATAAATCAAGGGCAAAGTCCCCGACGACGCCTACTTTCAACGGAAGAATCCGCGAGAAATGCGCCGTAATCTCGGAAGCCGTCATAACAGGCTGAAACTGGGTACAAATAATTAGTGGGCCATTCCTGATCCGGGCAGGCGACCGCCCCCAGGGGGAGGAAACGTCTGCCTGTATGGGACCGAAATAGTATAAAGAAAAGGGCAATATATATCATCCTTCCGTACTACAGTGAATTTTAAATTTTATTAAAAAATAATATCACCGGAAGAGTAGTTTCCGGTCACTAGGTAGTTCTTACAAAAAACCTTATTTGTCAACCATAATATTAAACTAATCCGTCGGGGCCCGACGAGAAGCTTATGAAAAACCCTTTACAACCGCAAGGTCAGGTTGTCAGGATGGTGAGGACTTCGGTTGCGCATGTCTTCCTGGCCTGCTCCTGCATCAGCCTTGCCCATGCCACTACCGCACCTGAGTGGGACGCACTCGGCAAACGTGCCACGAGCCTGACCAACTACATGGTTGCCGACCGGACCCTGACGGGGCGCGTTACCGATGAGAAAAATGAAGGGTTGCCTGGCGTTAGTATCGTCGTAAAAGGCACAACACGGGGTACGGTTACGGATGCCGATGGTCGCTACCGGCTCGACGTACCCGAATCCGGGGTTACCCTGGTTTTCTCTTTTGTCGGGTACCTGCCTCAGGAGGTCACCGTAGGCAATCAGGCGTCTATCAACGTATCCATGAAGGCGGATGACAAGACGCTGGACGAGATTGTCGTCATAGGGTATGGTACGACCCGCAAGTCGGACCTGACCGGCGCGGTTTCCGGTGTGAAAGAAGCCGAGTTGCTGGAGCGACCTGCGCCATCGCTCAACCAGCAGCTTTCGGGCCGGCTACCCGGTGTCCAGGTAAACACCAACTCGGGCCGTCCCGGTGGACGTACGACCGTCCGGATTCGGGGTTTCAGCTCCATTAACTCGTCAAACAACCCGCTCTACGTCGTGGACGGCGTTATGCTGCCGCAGGGTACCGGCGATCAGTTTAGTAACGCCATTGACTACATCAACCCCAATGATATTGTCAACGTTGAGGTGCTGAAAGATGCGTCGTCAACGGCTATTTACGGTGCTCGGGGTGCGAACGGGGTTATTCTGATCACGACCCGAAAAGGGAAAGCCGGAGAAAGCCGGGTTACGTACGATGGGCAGTACAGCGTAAACACCATTGGTCCCAACCGGCCACGGGTGCTGAACGCCAAAGAGTACCTGGCCGTTGAGGACCTGGCCTATGCCAACATTGCCAAGTATGACCCCGTCGGCTGGGCCGCTGGTAAGTGGACCTACCTGGACCCCATAGCCCGGCGGAAAGCCTTCAGCGCGGCTCACCCAGGTGTTTTCGACGCCAACCTGAATCCGTTGTACGATACCGACTGGTTTAAAGAAACGACCCAGAATAAACTGTCGCAGAACCATCAGCTGGGTTTCAGCGGAGGTAATGAGCGGACGCAGTACTCGCTGTCGCTCAACTATCGGGACGATCAGGGTCTCATCAAAACATCGTACATGAAGCGCTATTCAGGCCGCTTCTCGCTTGATGACCAGGTGAAAAAATGGTTGAAAATCGGAGGTACGCTGAGCTACAACAACCAGAGTGAAAACCTGGTGGACGTCAATGACGCGGTAGCCCGGCAGATCGTGGAGGACTTCCCCTTCCTACCCGTGCGGTATCCTGACACCGGCGTAATGGCCGAAAACCGGGATTATCCATACGCAGAAGGAACCATGAGTTCGTATCACCGGCTCATGGACCGCCGATACATTCAGAACACGCAGACAACGCTGGGTAGCCTCTACACCAACATCAGCATCGCTAAAGGTCTGGAGATGCGGACGGTATTAGGCGCTAACATCCAGACGCAGGAGTTAAACCGGTCGCAGACCCGTACGTTGAATATTGGCGGAAATGGCGACGCACAGACTGACAATACACGTACCTCGTTCTGGTCGTTGGAAAACTACCTGACCTATAACAAGCAGATTGGGCAGGATCACTCCTTTACGGGTCTGTTGGGTATTTCGTGGCAGGAAACCAATCAGTTCACTATGGGGGCCAGCGTGAGCGGCTTCGCAACGGACTACTTTGGTTTCAACAACTTAGGTGCCGGGGCTACCAACCCCTCTGTTAGATCAGGTGCGTCGCGGTTTGCGTTTAACTCCTATTTTGGTCGTATTAACTACGGCTTCAAGAACAAATACCTGTTTACGGCAACCGGCCGGGCAGATGGTTCTTCCAAGTTCGGAGAAAACCACAAGTTTGCCTTCTTCCCCTCAGCGGCTGTGGCCTGGCGGGTGTCGGAGGAAGACTTCCTGAAAGGAAATAACCTCATCTCGAACCTGAAACTGCGGAGCAGCTATGGCCTGACGGGTAACTCTGAAATTCCACCGTATACGTCCCTGTCGCTGCTGAGTTCCAACTACGGAACCATTTACAATGACACGCGCGTAAGCGGTACAGGCATCAGCCGCCTGGCTAACCCGGACCTGCGCTGGGAAAAAACAGCGCAGACAGACGTGGGTCTGGAAATTGGTCTGTTCAAAGGGCGCGTTTCGCTCGAAGCAGACTATTACTACCGCCTGACCACCGACATGCTGCTCGATGCACCCGTACCGCAGTCGAGCGGTTACGCTACCATCCGGCGCAACGTAGGTTCCATGGAGAACAAAGGTTTCGAGTTTGGTTTGAATACGGTGAACATCAACCGGGGCAGCTTCTCCTGGAATACAACGTTCAACATCTCGTTTAACCGCAACAAGGTTCTGTCGCTGGCTACCCCTTCGGATATCTTTAACGTAGGTGGTCCGAACTTCACGAACCCAACCAACGTCATCCGCGTGGGCGAGCCGGTTGGTTCGTTCTGGGGACTGACCCGCGTGGGCGTATGGAGCGAAGCAGAGCGTGAAGTAGCCGCTAAGTTTACCAGCTACCGGAACGGTCTGACGATTCTGCCCGGCGATATCAAGTACCTGGACGTGAACGGTGATAAAGCCATCACGGATGCTGACCGCAGCATCATTGGCAACGGCAGCCCGAAAGGCTGGGGCGCGATGACCAACAACCTCCGGTTTGGCAACTTCGACGCTACGTTTGAATTACAGTTCATGTTCGGTAACGACGTTATGCTCATGAACCTGCACCCCAGCGAAGACCGCCAGGCGCTCGCTAACAGCTATACGTCTGTTCTGAACGCCTGGACTCCGCAGAACCAGAACACGATGATCGCTCAGGTTCGGGATACGCGGGCGGGCTATGTAACTAACGTAGACAGCTGGTGGATTAAGAACGGTTCGTTCCTCCGTGGTCGTAACCTGCTGTTCGGCTACAATTTCCCGGCGGTAGTCACGAACAAACTAAGACTGAACCGGCTCCGCCTGTATGCTTCGGCCCAAAACTTCTTCCTGCTGGTTGAAGACCCCATCGTTGGCGATCCGGAAGTAACACCCACCAACCAGGGCGGTGGCAACAGCGCTTTCTCGCAGGGCATGATCTGGCACAATTATCCAAAACCAACTACCTACCTGCTGGGTCTCCAGATCGGTCTGTAGTTTAAGTCTTTCTTAATTTATTGACTTTCAAATGATGAGACATACGCTCGTAAAAACTGTAAGTCGGGCCCTGCTTTGCGGCCTGGCTCTGACCGGGCCCATTGGCTGTAAGGATTTTCTCGAAGAGAAAGCTCCCTCGAACCTGACGCCGACCAGCTTTTATACCATTCCTGACCATGCCGAAGCCGCCCTGGCTGCCGTTTATGATAACCTGCGGTTCATGGGTGGCGGAGCGGGTATCTTCTCCAGCAACTGGCAGTTACTGGAAGCCCTGACCGGAACGTCGACCACCGAAACGGCGCAGAACTCGGACCTCAATAACCTGTATGGTCTGGTTCACGACGGGAACACTGCGCACGTGGTTAACTATTGGAATGGTCTGTACCGGGTTATTGCCCAGGCTAACCAGGTGCTCGACAAGGTGCCGGGCATCAATCCAATGCCCGAGGCTCAGAAAACCAAAATTCTGGGTGAGGCTCGATTTCTGCGGGCGTCGGCCTACTTCACGGCCGTGCAGCTCTGGGGCGATATCCCGCTGATTACCAAGCCACAAACGGCAGCGTCGGAAGACTTCATGCCGACCCGTGCGTCTAAAGAAGAAGTTTACAAGCTGATTGTGGACGATCTGACCACGGCTGAAAAAGCCGGCCTGGCGTGGATGGATGTCAGCGGACGCGTTAACCTGGCCGCGGTGAAAACCCAACTGGCTAAAGTGTACCTGACCATGGCGGGCTTTCCGCTCAGCAAGGGCGCAGCGTATTACAAACTGGCCGCCGACAAAGCGTTTGAGGTAATCACGTATGCCAATGCGAACCCCTCAGTGATCAATTTGTTTTCGACCTACGAAGACTTACACCGGGAGAGTACTGAAAACCGGCTGGAACACCTGTTCATGCTGCAGTATAATACGCTGGTGGCGGGTAACCCGATGGATAATTTCTACCCCAACTTTAAACCGGTAACCTATAATGGCCCCGGCGGAACGGGCAGCTCGGTACCCACCTCGGCTTTCTATAATTCGTACGAAAAGGGTGACCTGCGGGCAAAGGATCAGGAGGGCTTCTTTTACACCTCGTATTATACCAACGGTAATGGGGCCCCTTTCAGCTTGGGAGCGCCCTATGTGTTTAAGCATTTCAACCGCACAGCCAATGGTACAGCCGGGGTTGCTGGTACGCGCCAGAACAACCTCAACGTGCCCCAGATTCGTTACGCCGAAACCCTGCTGATCTATGCAGAAGCACAGAACGAAGTGGGTGGTCCGACGCAGGAAGCCTACAACGCGCTGAAACGCATTCGTGACCGGGCTAAACTCGAAACGCCCGCCTTGGGTACCTACTCGCAGGCTACGTTCCGGGAAGCCGTTTGGCGGGAGCGCTGGCATGAACTGGCTTACGAGCAACTCACCTGGTTCGACATGGTACGTCTGCGGAAGGTGTACAATGAGAAAACTAATGGATTCGACAACTTCGTCGGGCACGTAAACCTAAGTTCCAACCAGCCTCTGCAGGAGAAGCATCTGCTGCTTCCGCTGCCCAAGCAGGAAATGCTGAATAACCCAAGTCTGCGGCCGCAGAACCCAGGTTACCCAGGCGTATAGAAACCGCCTTACGTAAAAACTCCCCATCTGTGCACTGATAGATGGGGAGTTTTCATTTATTCCAGAACTCAGGTTTCTGATGCGTTGTGTAATCGCGCTGACTACGGCTTAGTGGAGCACCTCAAAGACCAGTTCGCGGAGAATGTCACCTTCGGTCATGGTCGGCGCATCAATGCCTTTGCTGCGGGCGTCGGCCCGGCGGATGGCCTGGATAATGGCCGCTACTTTTGGCAGGGGGAACGTCCGGGCCGCGGATAAATAATCCTTCACGAAGAACGGATTTACGCCCAGCAGCGGAGCGAGTCCTTTATCGGTCTGGTCCTTACTGGCCTGCACCAGCACCACCTTGCTGAAATAGCCGAACAGTTGCGCCAGAATCACCACCAGCGGGTTATCCTTCGGATTCCGGGCAAAGTAGTCTACAATACGGTTGGCCTTCACCACGTCGCGCTGCACGAGCGCCTTCTGTAATTCAAAGACGTTGTATTCTTTGCTGATGCCCACGAGCCGCTCGACCGTAGCGGCCGAAATCTCTTCGCCGACGTGGAGGTTCAGCAGGATCTTGTCGATCTCGCCCGCCAGCCGCTTGAGGTCGTTACCGATATGGTCGGCCAGGAGCTGACAGGCTTTGGGGCTAACCTTTGCGCCCTGTTCTCGGCAGTACTCCCCTACCCAATCCGGAATTTTGTTATCGTATAGCTTCTTTACGCCCAGCAGCTTGCCTTTGGCTCCGAAAGCTTTCACCCACGACTTGCGCTCATCCAGGCTGGGTTTACCTTCCTCCCGGACGTAACACAGCATAAGAATCGTGCTGGACAGCGGATTAAGGGCGTAATCTTCGAGCAGCGTCTGCGCCGATTTATCGGTAATACCCGCCATCTGCTGGGCTTCTTTGACTAAAACCAGCTGCCGCTCAGCCATAAACGGATATCGACGGGCGTAATTCAGCACCGCGCCGACGTCGGTGTCTTTCCCGAACAGGACAAACTGGTTGAATCCGCGCTCGGCAACGGGTACGGCTACTTTTTCGAGCTCCTCGGCAACGCGATCAATATAATACGGCTCATCGCCGTGTAGCAGGTAAACGGGCGCAATCCGCTTGTTGCGGATGTCTTTCAGCAGGGCGTCAACGGCGGGAATCAAACTCTTTTTCTGTTATTGTGATCCGGGATGCGGTAGTTGGAGTTCTCTCTCCCCAAAACTCCGGCTGCAAAGTTAACCGACAGTTGATAGTCGCACCAGTGTCTGGCGGGCATGGGCGGCCAATTGCGGCCAGAAGTAGTCGAAATGATTGCCAATCTGAAAATAATACCGCTCAAAATCGACAATGGCGCTGTCCAGCCCCGAAGCAAAGGTCGTCCGGCGCGATAGTCCTTTCAGCGACCGGTCGATACCATCGGTGGTCTGGTAATGTGTCACCCAGTCATACTGAACCATGGCGCTGAGCATCCGGCGGGCGGGCACCGGCAGTCGGTCGGTATGCCGCTGCAGGGTCTCATAGAAGAAGCGCGTAAAGCCAGCCAGCGAATCGCCGGTCAGCTCGCCGAATCGAATCGCCAGAAAATGATCAAAAAACACGTCCACGGCCACACCAGCGTATTTATGGCAGCGTGGATACAGCAGCGTGCGCGCGGCTGCTACTTCAGCATGCGCATCGGTGAAGGTATCGATGGCGCGGTGCAATCGAACCCCCATAATCTCGACGGGCGTCAGTTCGTGCCGCGGGTGAGTGGGGTCGCCCTTGATAAAATCGCCCATGAAGTTACCGACGATCAGGCCGTCTTGCCGATTGGACAGATAGGCGTGCGCCAGCAGGTTCATAGGCGCTTGGTAGCCAGGGGCGGCTCGGCAACCAGTGTAACCCCTTTGCCAGGGTGGTACCGCTCCACCGTAACGCCAAACCGACGCAGAAAATCAACGCCCTCGTCCGACGCGATCCCTTTGTATTCGGCATACGAATGCAGGTAGATGACCCGGGCTATTTTCATACTGTAGATAATCCGGGCGCAGGCGATGCAGGGCGACAGGGTGACGTAAATCGTGGCACCTTCCACCTCCGAGCCATTTTTGGCTGCGTACAGAATTGCGTTTTCTTCGGCATGGAGCGCCAGCGAACATGAGCCCTTGGAGTCGCGCGGACAACCGACGCCGGGGTATTCCTCGTCGCAGTTGTGCGTACCGGCGGGCGGGCCGTTGTACCCAATGGAAATGATGCGCGTATCGCGGGTCAGCACGGCTCCGACCTGCGCTTTGATGCAGTGTGAGCGTTTGGCCAGATTAACGGCCAGCTCCATAAATATGTCATCAAAACGAGGTCGTGTATGCGCTATGGGCGTATCGGTGGTTAATAACATAAAGTAAAGGTAACACTGGAGTTGGTACGCCTGCGCCCATAAACCCGCAAAAACGAAAAAAGCTCCTGGGTTCATTCCCGGGGCTTTTCGCTTTTCTTGCGTCAGACCGCGATGGCCTTTTTCGACCGGAGCCACTCGGGTTTTGTTGTGACGACGCGGGCTTTCAGTTCGTTGAGCATGGCATACAGACCGTAATACGTACGGTTAACGTACAGACCATCCTGCGACCCACGGGCCACCTTTGAATTCTTCAGCTCGTCTACCTTTGACAGTCCTTCGGCAAAAGCATACACTTTATTAAAGTAAGTGTCATCGCCAAAATCGAACTCCTCAACGGCAAACGGTTCGCCCAGCATCCGGATCATCTGTTTGAACAGATCGGAGAAAAACGCCCGGTCTTTCGGTGAGTCGGCCGAGGTCAAAAATTCCAGATTTTCGAAAATCTGTTCGGTCAGAGCGTCGTCTTCAATGGTATCCGGATTAACCAGCCGGAAATAGTTATCGTAATAAAAGTCCGGAATCACCTTCACGCAGCCGAAGTCAATGACGCCCAGCGTGCCGTCGGGCCGCATCAGGAAGTTACCCGGGTGCGGGTCGGCGTGAACCTGCCGGAGCGTATGAATCTGAAAATCATAGAAATCCCAGAGGGATTGCCCGATCTGGTCGCGAACCGCCTGCGACGGATTCGTTTTCAGAAAATCCTTCAGGTGCAGGCCATCGAGCCAATCCATCGTCAGAATCCGGCGGGACGAAAACTCAGAATAATACGTCGGAAACACCAGCCCCGGCAGATGGGCGCAGGCCTGCGAAATCTCGATGGAGCGTTTCAACTCCAGTTCGTAGTCGGTTTCTTCCAGCAGCTTCGACTCCACCTCGCCCATATAGCGGTCAATGTCGCGCTCGTTGAGGTTCAGCAGCCGAACGGCCAGGGGCTTAGCGATTTTCAGATCCGAACTGACCGCGTCGGCCACACCGGGATACTGCACCTTTACGGCCAGCTTTCTGCCGTCTTTCCAGGCCTGATGCACCTGCCCGATGCTGGCCGCATTGACGGCCTCAATATCAAACTTGTCGAATAGCTGCGAGGGGGACTTACCAAAATACGTCCGGAACGTTTTCACGACCAGCGGTCCCGACAAGGGCGGAGCCGAATACTGCGCCATCGTGAACTTATCGGAATAGGCTACGGGCAGCAAACCCCGGTCCATGCTCAGCATCTGCGCCATTTTTAGAGCCGAGCCTTTCAGCTCGCTCAACGCATCGTAGATGTCGGCGGCATTATCCTTATGCAGCTCATCTTTCGACAGGCTGGGGTCAATCAGCTTCTTGCTGTAATGCTTGATATAATTCCCGCCAACCTTGACTCCGGCCTTCACAAACTGGCTGGCGCGGGCAACTTTAGTCGTCGGGACGGAGCTTTGGGTTTTCATAAGTTCAAAGAGTGAACGAGCGAGTAAATGAGTGAAACGGGGCTCGCCCGCATGAATCACTCATTCATTCGCTTGTTCACTCATTTATTTTGGTATATGAATTTGGCGAAATCGAACAGGGTATCTAGGGGTGAGCGACCGATCAGATCGAAAGCGGTGTTCACAGCTTTTTCAATGGCAGTATCGGTCTTTTCAAAGTTCTTGCTGACGTCCCGTACCCAGAAATCGAGCAGATAGAGCGTCTGCGCCCAAAGCGCATTGGGGTAGCGGTCGGTTACGAACGGGCGCGGTTCGACCTCCTTGCTTTCGCGGCCTTCGGCCAGCAGATCGCGGGCGTAATCGAGAAAGGCCTCTTTAAATGGCTGCAGTACCCGACTATTGGCGCTGTTTCGGCGGGCGCTCATGCCAGCTCGGGACGTTGGGCTCACGGCACCGGACGAAGTGCCTTCGCGCAGGCGGCCGTAGCTATAAACGACGAAGCTGCGCTGCCTTTTAAGCAATTCAATCCAGGTATAATAAAAAGCCAGCAATTTTTCGCGTACTGAATAACCCTGAAAGGTTTCATCGCCCTCAACGGCCGCTTTCGCTTCATTGAAAAACGTCAGCCAGATATCAGCCTCAATCCCATCAAACGATGGGTAGTGGACGTAAAAGTCGGCTTCGGCAAGTTTCAGTTTTTTAGCGAACTGGAAGACGGAGGTGGGTTGTTTTCCGTTCTCAAGGACGTATTCAGTGTACGCCTTACGGATTTTTTCGAGCGTTTCCATACACAAGGAGAACGGCTGGTTACAGGAAAAAGTTTAAGCCTGCTTTCGCCTTTCCTGTACGGTCTACTCCTGTTTTTTACCGTACTTCACAGTTAATTTCCAGATTGATTGAAATTCGATTAACCAGTGGTCATGAACACGACAAAAGCAGTTCTGAGTCTCCTGAGCCTGAGCGCGGGCCTTCTTCTAAGCCTGCAAAGTTTTGGCCAGTATTATCCGGGCTATTCAGGCGGGGGTATGGGGCGAGGTATGGGCATGGGCAGTCAGAATATGGGTAGCAGCTCGCGTCCAATTCCCAACATCGCCGGCGACATGGCGAACAAAGAAACCAAGTGGCTGAAAGAAAACCTGTCCCTCGATAAAGAACAGGCCAAGGCCGTTAAGAAGCTCAATAACGAGTACGCTGACCAGCAGCAGGACGCCCTGAAAGACATCCTGCGCGGGGGTGCTCAGCCAACACCTGAAACCCGGAAACAGGTGCAGGAAATGATGCTGATGCTGAACGAAGAGAAAGAAGATAAGCTGAAAACCCTCTTAACGCCGGATCAGTGGACCCTGTATCAGTCTAAGAAAGAAGACATGCAGAAGGCTATTGGCGGTTTCCGTCCACCGGCGAAACCCACCGCCACGGCGCCGAGGGCCACTACCTTATAACGTTTTGTTTCCTCAACTGGCTCGTGCATGCACGAGCCAGTTTGCTAAGAATAACCCAGTCAGTCAAGGCTGGCTACGTAGGCGCCCATCTGCCGCACCGAGTAGCAGGTTATTCCGCGTTGCTTAGCCTCCACCAGCAATCTGTCGGTTAAGGGCGTTTTATTCGAATCGTCGAAGATGATGTGCCGCGCAACAATCCGGCCGTTCAACTGATTCCACTCCCGCAGGGCGTTCCGGCGAAGGATAAGGTAATCCACAATGGCCGGGAGTCGCCAGTGGTTCCGGCCCGTCAGCCGGTTCACCAGCAGCACCGTTTTACCCTGCCAAACCCAGAGCCCATAGTCGCGCGTGCGATGATAACCTGGAATGGCACTTACCGAATCGGCGAGTGCACGGGCAACGGTCAGGTTCGAAACGCCCCACTGCCCGAAGGTGTTTTTCAGGTAAAACTCGAAGGAGCGCGTGTCGGTGGTGTTTAGATCGGTCAGCAGCGTGGCGGTATGCCCATCGGTCAGGCTGACGGCCGTGCGATGGGGTAGAAAATGAACCGCCAGCTGCCGCTGGTGACGCTGGCCGTAATCGTCCCGGATGGTCAAACCAGCCAGCAATACCGCAACTGCGCAGGTAGCCCAGAGGTAAGCCCGGTTGCGGGTCAGCAGTAAGGCTGCTCCGAACAGGATAATAGCGTAGATCAGCAAGAGGGCTTCCGGCGAAAGCCACAGTCCCTCCCAGGCCGCGCCGGGTAGCTGGCTGGTTTGGGTAACCACCAAATTAAGCAGCCAGGCCGTTTTCTGCAAAAGCCAGCTTAGCCCATAATTTAGAAACGGCACCCAGCTGAAGGCCAGCGTAGCCATGGACATCGGCAGCAGGACAAACGAAAGGACCATAACGGCCGGGTTCGCCAGCAGAAAATAGGTTGGAAACTGGTGAAAATAGAATACCCCCAGCGGGAACGTAATCAACTGGGCAACAATCGCCACGGCGGTTAACTCCCAGATTCTGTTCAGCCAGCGATGCCGAAACGTAAACGCCTGGTACACGGATGACTGCCACGCCCCAATGCCCGCCACGGCCAGATTCGACAACTGAAACCCGGCCGAAAATAAGGCATATGGGTCGAAGCAGAGGATGAAAAACGCCGATACGCCTAATGTGTTGGCCAGCTGCTGCTGCCGACCAAATGCGTTTCCCACAATGACAACTGAGAACATCCCGGCCGACCGTAAAACCGGCGGGGACAGTCCCGTTACGAGTGCATAGAACCACAGAATCAGCAGTTGCAAACCGGCCATCAGGAGTTTGCCCCGCGGTCGTTTGACGAGAAAACTTAGCAGCAGGGTCAGCACCTGAAACAGAATCCCGACGTGCAGCCCCGACACCGACAGAATATGCACAGCCCCGGCCGCCGAGTAAGACCGGTACAAATCAGCGTCCAGATCGTCGCGGACGCCCAGAATCATGGCATTCACAATCCCGTACTCGGCCCGGCTGCCAATCTGCTGCGTAAAGAGACTGTCAGCCCAGCGGTTAACAACCGTCGCCAGCCTGGTTACCGGATTAGGTGGATCATAGGCCAGAATCTGCCGCTGAAACGGACGCAGGTACTGCTGATGATAAATGTTTCGGTAGCTGAGGTATCGCTTATAGTTAAACTCACCGGGATTCAAAGGTGGGTCAATGGGCCGGGGTGGTCCCGATACAAGCCAGACTTCCCCGTAACGGGGCATAGGCAAATCGGCTCTGTCCAGATAGACAATAATCCGGCCACTCAATGGGTGCCAGTTCGGCAATGAATGAGCACGCCCGGCCGATAAACGCCAGTATCTACCCCGGCGGATATCCAGCTCAACGCGGTACGTGCGGGCCCGCTCCTCGGGCTGGGCAACGATCACGCCCTCATAAGCCTGCAGGGTGTCCGCCAGATGCAGAATGTTGTCGGGTCGGTTGCTGGCTGTGCGCTGATACGTAATGGCCCAGCCGAGCGCCAGCAGGATCAGAAAGCTACCAATACCATAGCCAGCGCGAACTGGTTTAAGAACCGAGCCTGCACTGCGCCCGACCCCCCAGCCCAGAAGCAGCAAACCCGTGACGAATGCAGCCCAGGGCAGGTCATACCAATCCGGCAAACCCACGTAAAGCAGGATTCCCGTTGCCAGTCCGGCCGCTGCGCGCACGAACGGGTAGCCGACTGCCCCCTTGCTCATTGGTGCGAAAAGGCGGAGCCGGGCAAAACCATTTTATAGTGCTGGATACCGGCCTCTTCGAATATCGGCCCGACCGACACAAAGCCAAAGCCTGCGTACAGCGGCATGGCTGTTAGCTGCGCATGCAGGTAGATGCGTTCGATAGGTTCGGGCTGCTGGCTGAATACGTCATCCAGAACAGCCTGAACAAGCGCCTTGCCGACCCCCTGCCCCCGAAATTCGCGCAGAACGGCAAATCGCTCCAGCTTAACACCGTTAGATGTACGTCGCCAGCGGGCGGTGCCGCAGGGCGTACCATCGGCACGGGCCAGAAAATGGGTACTGCTTACTTCAAATTCATCGTATTCTTCCTCGGCCGCAACGTTCTGCTCTTCGACAAATACCTGTCGGCGAATGGCAAACGCTAGGTCAAGATCGGCGGGACTGGAAATTGGTAAAACATCAATCATAATAGCAAAGTAAGCAGTTCGGCGCTGGTCAGGGTATTTATTTCTCCTTCTTCTGGCAGAAATAAGCAAGCCGAAAGGCGTCCGAATAACTGGGTAAATACTTATTGCACCAGCAATCGCTGGCTAACCGTCTCGTTCGTGGTTTTAACCCGAACGATATATAGACCGGCCGTGAGGCTGCTCACTGGCAGCGACACGCTGGTACTTGGTGAATCCGTATAGTTACGGGTGTGAATCAGGCGACCGCTTATGTCGATCAGATCGACCGTGAACGATTGAAAGCCTTTAAGCTGCACATCGACGGTAGAACCGCTCCGGGTCGGGTTTGGATATAGCGTGAGCGTCAGCGTCTCGGTTTCGGGTAGCCTCGTAACGGACCGGATGAGCCGCGCCCGCCGTGGACTAAGTGTTAGTACGGCCCGCATCCGGTCCACCTGCCCCTTCGTAAACAGGTTCATGCACAGATCCGGCGAGTACTCCAGATAGTTTTCAATCTGATCGCGGGTGCGCTTCCCCGAACAGTTTGAAAAGGTTTCGTTGCAGTTAACCGTTTGGTTGGCCGTTTTGGTGGGCGGTGTATCGGCTACGTAGTCCTCGTTACAGCCGTCGCCGTCGCCCCATGTATGGAGCAGGCCCAGCCAGTGGCCTATCTCGTGGGTAGCCGTGCGGCCATACCCATAGGTCGGGCTGCGCACCGTGCCAATCTGCCGGCCAAAGTACCGGTAATCGATAATCGAGCCATCCACAAATTCATTCGTATCCCCCGGCAAACCCGACAGCGTATCGGCCGCTGTTGGGAACTGCGTGAACCCCAGGTAATTATCCTGCAGCGTCGTTACCCAGATATTTAGGTACTGATCGCTCGGCCAGTACGCAATCTGCGATAGCAGAACGTCGTCCGTAAAAATGTTGAATGACGTTTTCTGGGGGTAATAATGGCGGGTGATGCCCGTGGTGGGCTGTCCCTGCGGATCGGTCTGGGCCAGAAAAAACTCGATTTTGGCATCCGCCCCAATCGGGTTGTCGTTAAAGCCGTTCGTACCGGGCTGCCGCCGGTAATCTTCATTCAGCACCTGAATCTGCGAGGCAATCTGCTCGTCAGAAATGTTCGAATTGGTGCTGCCGCCAACCGCTCCCGACGCCGTATTGTGAATGACATGAACCACCACCGGAATCCGGTAGATCGTCTCGTCGTCGGCTTTCAGGCGCAGCTTCATCCCGTCGGTTTCGGCCTGCTTCAAGAGTTGGTTCAGCTCGTTCAGTTGCTGAAGCCGTCGCGGGTTACGTCGCTGCAGCACATGCTGTTCGTACTCGACCGTACCGCAGCGGTGTAGCACGTCGGTTTCGGACACCTGCGCCCAGCCAGCCTGCGTCAGCAGGCAAATAAAAGAACCGGCCAGCCAACGCCAGCCGGTTTGCCAAAATCTGGTTTGCCCGTTATTGACCGGCTTTTTCATAGGCCGTAATAATTTCCCGCACGAGTCGATGCCGCACCACATCCCGACCGTCGAGCTCGACAAACGAGATGCCTTTAATAGATTTTAAAATATCAACCGATTCAATCAGACCGGACTTCTGCCGGTTGGGTAAGTCAATCTGCGAGCGGTCGCCGGTGATGATCGCTTTCGACGACGGCCCCATCCGCGTCAGGAACATCTTCATTTGCATCGGAGTCGTGTTCTGCGCTTCGTCGAGCAGAATAAACGCATTATTCAGTGTCCGACCGCGCATATACGCCAGTGGAGCAATCTCAATAATCCGGTTTTCGGTATAGAATTTCAGCTTTTCGGCCGGGATCATATCGTCCAGCGCGTCGTAGATGGGCCGCAGATACGGATCGATTTTCTCTTTCAGATCGCCCGGCAGAAAACCCAGGTTTTCACCCGCTTCTACGGCTGGCCGCGTAATGATGATTTTCTTAACCTCTTTATTTTTCAAGGCCCGAACCGCAATCGCCACGGCAGTATAGGTCTTACCCGTTCCGGCGGGACCGATGGCAAAGACCAGATCGTGCGTCTCGGCGGCTTCGACCAGTCGTTTCTGATTATCGGTTCTGGCGCGAACGACGACGCCCCGATTTCCGTACACCAGCACCTCGTCATCATCGGGCACCACGGGGGGGGTAACGCCCGTTCCGTTAGCAGGCTGACCGCTATGACTGATATAGTTCTGCACGTTTTCGTGGGTGATTTTGCCGTATCGTTGGTAATGCTCCATCAGCGAATCCAGAATGTCGCTGATGCGGGATATCTCGGGCGTAGTGCCTTTAATGCGGATTTCGTTACCGCGCGAGATGATCTTACTCATCGGGAACGCAGCGGCCACTTCTTTGATATTGTGGTTCTCTACGCCCAGAAAGTCGATGAGCGAGACATTGTCGAGGGTTATGACTTTTTCGACCAAATGCTGAATAGGGTTAAAGTGTGATTCCGAAAAGTAAGCGATTTCTCTGCTTCTACAACACGATTTACCAAAAATTTATTCGTTTTAGCCTATCTAATGAGAGGAAACTTTTAACCGGTAAGACCTGGCCGCCGGTTTGACGCATCGGGTTAGACGCTTAGGATAACGGCCGAAAACCGGTTTGTATTTTCCAGCAGCAAAACCCACTGGTGTTAGGACAGCGATTGTTCCGCTTTTTCTGCCTGGCCGAAATCGGTTAAGGCCCCTGACGCGCCATCATGTCTGGTTAGCCCGAAAAATCTTTACCCTCCGCTGAATACCAGAAAACGTATGGGCATGACCAGGCATCCGCTCTGTTTCTGGCTATAAATCCCGGGCTTAAATCGTTAGCGTACCGCCCGTTTCCTGCACGGTGCTGCCGGTCCGGTCATGTAACTTGACTCGCCGGAGGCCAGCAGTACGTATATCGGGGCCAGTTCGACAGGCTGACCAGCGCGTTTCAGCGGTACATACTCACCGAAGGTTTTCACCTCTTCCTCAGGCATGGTTGATGGAATCAGCGGAGTCCAGATCGGGCCCGGGGCCACGCAGTTCACCCGGATCCCTTTTTCAGCCACACCTGAGCCAGATTCACCGAAAATTTCTGAATGGCGGCCCTCGTGGCGGCATAGGTCAGCAGCGTTGGTCTGGGTTTATAGGCGTTTACCGATGTGGGTTGATCACCGAACTACCCGGTTTAAGGTGCTCTTTGGCCGCTTTACAACGGTAAAACATGGAATAAATGTTTGTGCGGAAGGTGTGATCCAGCTCGTCGCTGGTAATCTACTGCAACGACTTGTGCGCCACCTGATAGGCTGCATTGTTGACGAGAATATCCAGACCACCCAGTTCTTCCACGGTCCGCCGGTCAAGCTGCTGACAGTGGGCTTCATCGCCGATGTCGCCCGGTACCAGCACGGCTTTGTGGCCCGCTTCTTCACTGTAACGCGCGGTTTCCCGGGCATCCTGATCTTCGTTCAGATACGAAATCACGACTCCGGCATTGGTAATGAGCGCTCTACGTCCCATCAGCTTACCCGATCCCTGATACGACGTTTCGCCATGGTCGGCGCTGAACTGCATCTGGGCTTCAGTGCCGGGCACTGCCCACGGTTTCGCCGGGTAGGGTGGCTTCGGGTACTTCGTCAGCGGGTCAACCAGCGATGTGGCGGTACTGTTAGCTGTCGTATTCATCCTGGTTCAAACAATGAGTTAGCCTTGGAAAACTATTCCACTGAACTCCCTGCGCGGACCAATGATTGAGAATACGTGGCCAATCGGCTAAAAAACAGGGCAACGATCCCAGCACCGTTCAGGCGTATACAACAGGTCGTTGCACCTCATGAACCGGCGGAAGATTTGCTTTACGGCAGCGGATTGCCTGGGCGATGGTGATGACCTGCTCGGCCTGCCGGCTCTGCTCTTCGATGCTGGCCTGGTTGTAGGCCTGCTGGCCGCCCGGCTCCCACTCAAACAGCTCGGTCTTGGCATCATAGATGCCTACCGGCGTCCGGCGGCTGTCCTGCAGCAGTGTTTGCAGCACAGTTCGGGCCTGGGCGTAGCTGGTGCAGCCAATATGGTGGTACTGCTCCTGGAGCAGGTAAAGTACAGAGTATCGTTTCATAACGTGAGCGCTTGTACAAATCGGCGGGCAGGATACTGAAAAACGTAACCCTGCCCGCCGATTAACTTCCTGATATTCTCTTTACTTAACCGAAGAGGTTGCTGGGTTGTTTAATAATACCCACCGGTTGCCTGGCGACCGCTAGCTGCAAGAGCTACTTTCCGACACCTCCGGCTGAGTTTCCCAGAAGGCACACAAAGCTTGTTTTAGCGAAAAGACAAGTCCATAGCAGGCAATCTGGATACGATAGATTTTATACGGTGCAACCAATTGCGGAAAATCCAGCAGATTAGCCGCTGCGAAGGGCGACATGGCTAAAAACGCCGTCGTGTCGAGATCATTCACCCGCAGCCAGTCTTCATCAGTCAGGTGTGGTTCATCGACCGTATAGATTTCCCCTTTATCATCCATGCCGGTATGCAGATAATGGCCATAAGCGGCCAGCAGAAACGCCAGGCAGGAAATCTCCCGCCCTCGTTTAAGCCGATCAAGCAGAATTGGCAAAATAAACGCCGAAAGTCTGGACGCGCCATCCCGACAGAGTTCTTCCAGCTCGGTGTCGGACGTCGTATCTGTCAGCTGAGCAAGTAACGATTCGTTGCCTCCCCCGCTTAAACCGGAAAGCCGCCTTGAATCCGGGCAATCTTGGGTGGCATTCAGAAAGGCGTTCAGATACGCATTGAACAGGCGATCCTGCATAGCCTCCTGTACGGTTCGGTATCCGGCCAGATAGGCGGGATACGATAGCATACACTGCGAAGCATTCAGCAGATCGGTTGTTGATTGGTTTTGAATGGTAGTCAGCATATTCAGTTGGATTTAGCTGGTCTAATTATTCCTGGAAACCTAACCGGAAAGTGTCCGGGTCTTCGAAAGACTTAGTTCAGGCGAAAAAGCTGGGACGCTGGAAGTTTAGTGCCGGATGCCAGCTCGCGTCGCGACGCCGTAATGCCTGGGCGATGGTGATGACCTGCTCGGCCTGCCGGCTCTGCTCTTCGATGCTGGCCTGGTTGTAGGCCTGCTGGCCGCCCGGCTCCCACTCAAACAGCTCGGTCTTGGCATCATAGATGCCTACCGGCGTCCGGCGGCTGTCCTGCAGCAGCGTTTGCAGCACGGTTCGGGCCTGGGCGTAGCTGGTGCAGCCAATATGGTGGTACTGCTCCTGGAGCAGGTATAAAACTGAATAACGTTTCATGTCAGAATGATCTTGTTGGAGATGAATGCCCGTGACCGGGCGATACAGACTTATACGCCGGTAAACCGGATCGTATTACGTCAGGATTAATGCAGTCAGTCAATGTAGATTGGCTATCGTCAGCCGCCGGAGATTCTGTGTTTAAGCCCCCGATGCGCTTGCTTTTGCACGAATACCCAATTGAACAAAGACGATTTAACTGCTGCGCTGTCGACCAGCCGGCCTTTACGGTATGTTTGGTTTGATAATTAGCCGGTCGTTCAGGTATCAATTCGAATCACATGCCGATACTGGATTTCAACGCAATATTGTTTAAGGTTGGCTTATCCGATGGCTTCCACCCGATACTGATGGTTTAGTGGATAGCCAGTTCTCCCCAAACGGGGCGCCATGTCGGCTCAGGGCTTCAAATACCTCTGTCCATTGGCTGAGACTCTTAGCCAGCGTTTGTCTAGATAAAAAGCGAAAGTTGGCCAGAAAGGCCTTTTTTATAGTAATGTGTGTCAGTTCCATGGTCAGTTTGTTGCTTGTGCATCAGTCTGGTGATTCAACGATTCCTTCCTGATAAACCCCGGTCTGTTGCTTGTCATTGGGCGAACGTGATTGCCCGTGAACAGGCGTCAATCCACTTGTTACGCAGTTGACCAGATTCAACCTACCTCGACAGCTTTGATCCGTTGTATAAATCGATGTGATTAAACGAGAGATGATCTCCGTTTCATTTAACTCACTTACGCTCAAGGCTTCAGCAAAGAAACGGACTCGGTAGGACAAAAGTTTAAACGTTTAACCAATAAACGCTCTTTATGGGCAAATTTCCTCGTATAACCATCCATATATACAATAATAATACAATTAATATGACCAATTTAGAATTATTTTATGAAGTTTCAACCCCTACGGCTCTCTTATGAAACAATTTCATGTTTAAACGATTAAATAATTTATTGAATTATTTTTATGTTGCAGATATGGCAAAACGAACTTCCTTAAAGGATATAGCTCAGCTGGTAGGGGTTTCTACGGCTCTTGTTTCTTACGTTCTGAACAACAAGCGGGAGAACCGGATCAGTAAGGCCGTTGCGCAAAAAATCCGCAAAGCCGCTCAGGAGTTAAATTACCAGCCCAACCAGATCGCTAAAAGCCTGAAAACCAACAAAACCCGCACGTTGGGTTTGTTGGTAGCCGACATTGCCAATCCGTTTTTTTCTTCTCTGGCCCGGTATATTGAAGACGAAGCCGACCGACAGGGCTACACGCTTATCTTCGCCAGTTCGGATGAGAATCCTCAAAAATTCCGGAAGCTGATAAACACCCTGCTCAGCCGGAACGTTGATGGCTTACTGATCGCCCCTCCCGAAGGTACGCAGGATCAGATCATTCAGTTACAGCAACAGGCGACCCCTTTCGTGCTTATTGACCGCTATTTTCCCGACCTGCGGACCAGTTACGTGGCCCTGGACAATCATCAGGCAATTTATCTGGCCACGGAGCACCTGATCCGGTCCGGCTTTCGGCGAATCGGCATGCTTACGTTCCAGACGGAGCTTACCCACATTAATGAACGCACGAGAGGTTACCGATCAGCCTTGAACGACCATCAGATTCCCTTCAAAAAACGCTGGCTGAGGGAAATCAGCCGTAGTAACCTGATACCCGAAGTAGCTAAAGCGATTCATGAGCTTACGGCCGGGCACAATCCCGTAGAAGCGATCGTGTTCGCGTCGAATACGCTGGCGTTATGTGGCTTACGGCAGCTTAAATCGCAGTCCATTCGCATACCCGATAACGTAGCCGTTGTCAGTTTCGACGAAACGGATATTAATGATCTGTTCCATAGCCCGCTCACCTATGTTCGGCAGCCGCTACAGGAGATGGGACAACTAGCCACCCGGATTTTATTGGAAACGATGTCCGCCAATAATCGAATAACGCAGGCAAACCTTCCGGCAACACTGGTCGTCCAGGCATCAACCCAACCCCTGGCTGTTAGTCTGCTTGATTAAAACCCGGCAAGATACCTCTACACAGATTGATCCGTTCTGCTCTATCTTCAACCAGACCGCCAACGTTTGTTTATACTTTAATTATAACCCTGGTAAAAACATTCGTTTCTATTCACACATCCGGCTGATCGTCAAAGCTTTTGTAATCCTATCATAATCTTAGTTCAACATCCTGTGCTGTAAACATGGTTATCAAACTGGCGGATCAATCTTGCTACTAACTCTGCCGCAATTCCACTTTCGATAAGGTTGCCTATGTCCCCAGCAAAGCTTCTTTATATACCCTCATTTTAACTGAATGCTGTTGAGATTCAGCCTTGAAGAAATATTCTGCTATTGAAAAACTGTGCTTGTTCCTAACGAACAACCTTTTGATTCCTCAGGTGCTGTAATAGCTTTACCGATTGATAGAGAAAGATATTGAAGGAAAAAATTACATCTACTCATCAAATACGTTAGCCCCAGTAGGTAATATGATAAAAAGTTATTTGGGCATTTTATTTGTATTTAATCTAAATAAAGAAGTTCTTTGTGCAGGTTTTGACCTGTTCTAATTCGCAGATACCATGACTTCACGTTTTCTACGCTTTTCAACTCTGTCTGTTATTCTCCTGACTACCAGCCTGTGGTCCTGCTCTACCGAGAAAGAAACCACCGTTACACCCCAACTTCGACCGAAGATCGACTATGCCTCGCTCTCAGACACAGCAACGTATGCCACCCGTTTTCTTGATGAGAAGAAAACGTCGACTGTTGATCTGACCAATGGCAGCAATCGCCTGTTGATGTTTCGGGCTATTAATACCTACAATGGAACTGCGGCCAGCACCGGGGCTACATTAGATGCCATCCAGCTTAAAAATATGTTTGCCAATGCCAGTAGTCCTTTCTCTGGTTCGCTCACAACTCTGAACACCTCGGGCGTGCAGCTGCGCAGTGTGACGGCCTCATCACTACCCGCAGGGGAAGCCGAGAAAGAACGCCTAACCATTGAGTCTGGCTTCACGGCCATGGCTAACGCCAGCAAATCGGTAGGCCAGACGGCGTCTGAAGGCAAAGCTGGCAAGTTAGGCACCTACCTGGTTGATGAGAAAGGCATTGAATGGGCGCAGATTATTCAAAAGTCGCTTATTGGCGCCTTTCAGCTAGATTATATTGCCAACGTGCTCCTGAGTGACAAAAACCTGTCGGCAGACAACTCCACCCTGGTTGCGGGCAAAAACTACACAGCTCTGGAGCAGAACTGGGATCAGATCTATGGTATCCTGACGGCCAACCCCGTTTACGGCGGTAAGGCTACGACCACCTCCTCGGGCGAAAGCTTTCTGGGCTCCTACCTGTGGGAATATAATAAAGATGGTTTTGCCAAGATTCATCCGGCACTACTGAAAGGACGGGCAGCAATTGTCAATAACGACCAGCAGACGCTGAAAGCTCAGGCTACGTTACTACGCACCGAAATGGAAAAAGCGGTGGCTTCTGCCGCCGTGGGCTATCTGGGCAAATGGAAGACGGGCACCACCGATGCGGCTCGGGCCCATGCGATTGGTGAGGGCCTTGGCTTTATTTACAGCTTACGCTACGCCAAATTGAATGGTGGGGATGCCACCTTCTCGGATAACCTGTTAACTAACCTGGTGTATGCAGCTCCAAATGGTTTCTGGGGATTGACCAACACCAAAATTGATGCAGCCGCTGACGCCATACGCATTGAGTTCAAACAGCTCAATTAATCACTTCTTAATTAAATCCTTTACCGGAAGACAACTTGTCTTCCGGTATCTCTATTCTATGGCTATGCGACAGCGCACGTGGAAATCGGTTTTTTTAATGGGAATACTGATCGGCATTTTGTGGGCTTGCTCGACAAAGAGCGCTCAGGAAACACCGAACCCTCAGCCCACGGACGGGGCGGGCACGAATCGCCAGGCAATGCTTACGAACATCGCTGATAACATCATTCTGCCAGGCTACGCCAATTTTGAAACGACCTTTGATGACATGCTCACCAGGGTGGATGCGTTTACCGCTAAGCCAAGCAAAGCAACGTTATCGGATCTGCGCCGGGCTTGGGCTACGGCGTATACAGAATGGCAGAAAGTAGAGTTGTATGATGTTGGACCCGCCGAAAGGCACACGCTTCGCAATTTCTTTAATATATACCCGGCCAATGGCATTGGCATTGAGGAGTACATTAGCATTGGAGCCTCCGCTCCGCTTGACGTACCGGCTGCGTATCCCCGTCAGGGTTTTCCGGCCCTTGACTACCTGTTGAACGGATTAGATTCCGGCGATGAAGCGATTGTAGCTCGCTATACATCGGCGCCTGATGCGGCCAAACGGCTGGCGTACTTAAAGCGCATTACAACGCAGATGAAAACGCTCTTCAATACCGTTTACAGCGAATGGACGGGGGGGTACCGGGATACGTTCGTGAACTGCACCGGCCTGGATGCGGGCTGCTCGACCTCCAAGTTAGTCAACGGTTACGTAATGCATTATGAGCGCTATATCCGGTCGGGTAAATTCGGTATCCCATCCGGAGCGATGACCAATGGCACGCCTATGCCTGATAAGGTAGAGGCCCTTTACAGCAAAGGGCTTGGCTTGACTCTGGCCAAAGCGGCCCATACAGCAGCTGTTGATTTCTTCAATGGCAAAGGGGTTAAAAACGGACTGGAAGGGCCCAGTCTGAAAACCTACCTCAACGGGCTGAATGCAAAGGATAGTCGTACAGGCACTCTTCTGACCGACCTGATCAACACTCAGTTTAACTCAGTCCAGGATCGGCTTAACACCTTAAAGCCGTCTCTTTACGACGAGGTAACCCTCAATACAGCGGCTGTGACGAGTGTATATACAGAGATGCAGAAGGCCATCCGCATGCTTAAGGTGGATATGACCACGGCCATGAGCATTACCATTACCTACACAGATAACGACGGCGATTAAGCAGATGGGGGCTTATCTACACAAAACGACATCGGTAACCCCGCTGGTGGTTTTTCGAATGATCTTTGGTCTAATGCTCCTGGGTAGCATCATACGCTTCTGGAGTAAGGGCTGGATCGACGAGCTCTATATACAGCCCACATTTTTTTTCCCTTTTTACGGGTTTGAATTTATCAAACCTTTAGGTTCCTATACGTACTGGCTCTTTGCTATTTGTGCTGTGGCAGCTCTATTGGTGGCTTTGGGCTGGTATTACCGGCTTGCAGCAATAACCCTTTTTCTGAGCTTTACTTATATTGAGCTAATTGATAAGTCTACGTACCTCAACCACTACTACTTCACCAGTCTGGTTTGTCTGTTGTTAATTGTCCTGCCCGCGCAGGTATACTTTTCCGTTGATGCTTATAAAGGACGCGTAAAACCTGGCCATCAGGTTCCGGCCTGGACCATCGATTCCCTAAAACTGCTCATTACTATTTTATATGTGTACGCTGGCCTGGCCAAGCTAAACAGCGATTGGCTGTTCCATGCCCTGCCCCTGCGTATCTGGTTACCAGCCCATAATGATCTGCCCTTGGTTGGCTTCCTGTTAAATGAAGAATGGGTTGCCTTTGTTTTTAGCTGGATCGGCTGTCTGTATGATCTGAGCATTCCCTTTCTACTCTGGTACGCCCCGACCCGGCTCTTGGCTTATGTCGCCGTTGTGCTTTTTCATGGTCTGACAGCCCTGCTGTTTCCTATTGGCATGTTTCCCTACATTATGATTGTTACGGGACTGCTTTTTTTCTCCCCCGACTTCCACCAACGCGTGTTAAACCGACTGGCCCAGTGGCTGGCCCTGCCGCAAGCGTTCATGGAATCCACACGGCTGTCCCGGTATACACCGCCAACCGAGTTTTGCATACTGATTCTGCTGCTCTTTTTTTTTGTGGTACAACTGTTGCTTCCTTTTCGCTACCTGCTGTATCCAGGGGAGCTTTTTTGGAGTGAGCAGGGTTACCGCTTTTCCTGGCGGGTTATGCTTATGGAAAAGGCGGGATATGCTCAGTTTACGGTGAAAGACGACCGGGGGCATCAGGTGGTCGTGAATAATTCTACCTTCCTGACTCCATTGCAGGAAAAGATGATGGCTACTCAGCCGGACATGCTCCTGCAATATGCCCACCTGCTACGGAACCATTATGCGCAGCAGGGCTTTCACCAACCACAAGTGTATGTGGATTCGTACGTAGCGCTGAATGGCCGGCTGGGTAAACCACTGGTTGCCCCCACCATTAACCTGGCCCGACTGGAAGACTCGTTCGCTCCAAAAACGTGGATTACCCCTTTTGATGATGAAATCATTGGTTTCTAATTTTTTTTTCTTTTGGCTGCTTTCCTCGTTAGCCTTTGGGCAATATAACCTATCAGGCAGAGTTGGATCACGAGCTGACAGCACCGGCCAGGCTGGTTGCCGGGTTTATCTGGCGAATGGCCGTCTTGTCACCACCACGGATAGTTCAGGACGGTTTGAGTTTACCAATCTGGCGAATGGCCAATACACGTTACAGGTGATCCATCCAGACTTTTGGGTTGCAAAGATGGACGTATCCATCCACAATGGGAACAGATACGTAAGCCTGTGGCTAAACAGCCGAACCCAAACGCTGGACGAACTGGTGGTCACGGATAAGCGAACGGATTTTGGCTTTACCCGCATGCGGGGGGTAGAGAACATGGGAATTTATGAAGGAAAAAAATCCGAGGTAATCATTCCTGAGCAGTTAGTAGCCAATCTGGCTACTAACAATGCTCGCCAGATCTATGCCCGTGTAGCTGGCCTGAATATTTATGAAAATGAAGGTGCTGGCCTGCAATTGAGTATTGGTGGGCGTGGATTGGATCCCAACCGAACAGCTAATTTTAACGTACGTCAGAACGGTTATGACATCAGCGCCGATGCGCTGGGCTATCCTGAGAGTTATTATACGCCCCCGGTTGAAGCCATTGGTCGGATACAGATCGTCCGAGGAGCCGCTTCCCTGCAGTATGGAACTCAGTTTGGGGGGCTACTCAACTTTGTCATGAAAAAGCCCGTTACGAACCGCAAACTAGAGCTGACGGCTCGCCAGACGCTTGGTTCATTTGGCTTTTACAACGCTTTTACGAGTCTCAGCGGTACCGTAGGCAAGCTAAGCTACTATACGTTCTTTCAATATAAGGTGGGGAATGGCTGGCGCCCGAATTCCCACTTCAGCAACTATACAGCCTATGGCAATGTGAACTATCTCATCTCGCCTAAAACAACCTTGGGTGCTGAGCTGACCCAGATGAGCTATCTGGCCCAGCAGCCGGGTGGCCTGACCGATGCCATGTTTCGGGAGAATCCCCGACAGAGTAACCGGGAGCGTAATTGGTTTGCCGTTAACTGGACGCTGCCTGCCCTGCATTTTGACCATAAATTCAGTGTCTCGAGTGAGGTTAATGTAAGGTTATTTGGGTTGTCAGCTTACCGGTATTCCTTAGGGTTTCGGCCTAATCGGGTGGCCAGTCCGGATGATTTAAGTGAGCGGGACCTGATAAAAGGCGACTTCGCCAACTGGGGTGCTGAGGCCCGCTATTTAAAACGTTACTCCATAGGTTCTCATCAGGCCGTGGGGCTGGTAGGCAGCCGGTACTACCATGGTTTTAATCACAACGTGCAGGGATTAGGTAGTAAGGGAAAGGGGCATGATTTCTCGTTTATTGATGAGCAACAGGGTATCTCATCCGATTACCGCTTTCCGAATAAGAATGTAGCTCTGTTTGCCGAGAATATCTTTTATATAGGCGATAAGTTTTCGCTCACTCCGGGCCTTCGGTATGAATACATCCTAACCCGGGCCAACGGCTTTTACGGTACGCTTACCCGGGATCTGGCGGGTAATATCTTAAGTGCCAGCCGTACCCCCGAAGAGCGTATGAACGGTCGTCAGTTCCTGCTGGGTGGATTGGGGCTGAGCGTTAAGCCGAGCAGTCTTCTGGACCTTTATGCCAACCTATCCCAGAATTACCGCTCCATTACCTTCAGCGACATGCGCATTGCCAACCCTTCGCAGGTAATTGACCCCAATCTAAAGGATGAACGTGGCTATTCGGTTGACGTAGGCGTGCGAAGTACACAGACTACCCTCTACAGCTTTGATGTAAGTGGTTTTGTGCTTAACTATAACAATCGCATTGGGGAAGTGCAGTTTTATGACCAGAGCGATCGGGTTCTCCGGCGCCGGAGTAATATCGGCCAGGCGCTGATTCTAGGCTTGGAGTCCTATGCAGAGGCAGACCTGCTGCGACTGCTCCAACCTCAACGTACCACCCTCAGTGGGGTTCTGTTTACTAATCTGGCCTTCATCCATTCCCGCTATGCAGTCAGTGAAATTCCCGGGGTGGTAGGTAACCGGGTTGAGTTCGTACCGGCTGTTAACCTGAAGACGGGAGTCCGGTTTGGCATAAATAACCTTAAAACGTCGCTCCAGTACACCTACCTTTCTGAACAGTTCACGGATGCCACCAACGCCCGTGAGGGTGGTGTATCGGCGGTTATTGGTCTAATTCCGGCCTATCATATACTGGATGCGAGCTGCTCTTACCAGTTCCGTCGTTTTCGGCTGGAAGGAAGCCTTAACAATTTAACCAATGTCTTTTATTTTACCCGGCGAGCAACCGGCTACCCAGGCCCGGGCATCCTGCCCTCTGACGGTCGCTCACTTTACCTGACGCTGCAGGTAAGGTTATAGGGTAAGCTAATCTATAGGTTCATAAAACTTAACTATCCTTTAAAGAGAACCTATAGATCACCAGTACCCGGTAACTGGGGTTATTTGTGGCTAACCTCAAAAACACTTAGTTACTTACAGCAACTTCTCAGTTTTTAACGTTATCGGCTACATCAGTCAATACCGCTAAATGAGTTTTCTCTCGGTTAATTAACTACAACCAGGATAGAATGAACTGCCAGCTCGGGTACCGTTAGGGTACATACGCCATGGCTATAGCTAAACGGCAGAACCTTGTTTTCAGGTTGCTGCACAATCCGGCCGGGTTTTCGGTCCAGCCGCAACCGAACCTTAATCGCCTGCAACGGCGGCACCTCATCGTACGTAAACACCTCTTCGTTGGCGTGACGCCCCCCCGTATTGATCAGGTTTACGGCCAATTGCTTATGCAGCCGGTTGACCGCTACGTGCACCAGATTCGTGCCGCTTATCTCAACGATTGGATTGGGAAACAGTGGCTTTACCAGCCCGGCTACCAGCCTGCGCAGGTTGGGGGCCTGATGCCGGATATAGTCCCGGCCGATATTCGCATACAGACCGGTAATGGTTCCTTTTCCCAGCTGTCGGCTCGTGGCCAGAGCCCCTTCACTCGTTTTGACGTATTGATCGGCAAAGGCCGTGATGAGAGCAGACCCGCCCGGCGGCAATTGTACGGTCTGAATTGAATCGGACAGAGTCGTCACCTGACCGTCAACCGAAACCCAGGTGGTCTTTTTCCGGGCGGGGCCAGCGGGGATTACGCCCAGCTCCGTCCAGAAATTTCTGGTAGCCCCGGCGCCAATGACCAGCAGGTTGCCACCACCCTGCACGTAGTCGAGTAACTCTTTTTGAAAGGCATCGGTCAGGTAGGGCCACTCTGGTATCACAATTAAGCCGTAACGTTTCATATTGCCGTGCAGATGATGCTCCATCAGGATTTCGGTCGGATACTGGGCGTCCATCAACGCCGTAGTGATCCCCAACACCCCAGCATCGCGGCCCCCGTCGTACAATCTGCGGTTATACTTGCGAAAACTGGCCGACGAATATAGCACGGCAATCTGCGGTACTGCTATGGTGTACTGGCAGTAGGGTTGGCGGGCGCGGATAAACCGGGCCAGTTCGGCCATGACCGGCCAGTCCTGACGACTAATCGACGCGTCCCGGTTCTGAAGAAAATAACTCTGCACACCTCCGCCCATCGCCATGATCTCGGCGGCTTCCTGCTGCAATTGCAGAGCCGTCTTGGGGTCGCCCGATGAGCCGGGGGGCGTAAAACTATGATAAAATCCCCACGCCATCAGGTCGTAAGGTTTTTGATAGAACCGCGACTGCGAGGCCATCACCCGGGCCATCAGTACCGCCGAATTGACGCTATTGCCGGGCGTCAGGTCGCCGGACAAAAAATCGACATCAATGGTCACCGGTTCCGGCATCATCGACGAAAAGGCCCAGTTGGAGCAGACCTGAAACTGGGGGTTATAGCGGTGCAGCGCGTCGGTGTAATGCCCCACGTAATCGATGAACGATTGCCGGGCGAAATTTCGGAATGATTCATAGGTAGGATCATTTGGCGAAATGGGCCGGGTCTGAAGGCCGGTTCTGGCCCTGAAGGCCGCCAATGCCTGGGGCGAATAGTCGGGTTCGGTAGCCCAGCATTCGCCATCAACCCAGACGCCATCCACACCATAGTCGGCAATTTCTTTAAGTTGCGGGATCAGTAGTGAATCGACATAAGCGCTATGCACTGACATCTTGTCGGGATTACGTTGCCCGTCGGCGTTGACGACGGCCCACTGCGGAAATTTTCGGGCGGCTGCCTGGTCGAAAACGCCCGAGTAATGCACGTACAGCGCCACCCCATGCCGCCGGGTTACGTCCCGAAATAGCTGGAGTGGATTTTTGATAAAACTCTGAGCGCTGGTCGTGGTCGGAACCCGGCTCGGGTAGCTGGATATGCCCGGATGCCCTTTGCAGTCCACCTGAATAAAATCGGGCTTGACCAGCGTAAGCAGCGAATCAATCCGCCCTTCGGTTAGTGTTTGTCCAATGTTGAGATCACCGGCTCCGGCGTGAAAATCGAAGTGCAGTCCGAAGAAGCTTTCGCTCCGGCGCAGCGGGGCTCTGACTGATGTTGATGGCGCCGAACCAGACTGAGCCAGCACGTCACTAAGGATTAATACTGTCAGGAAAAGCGAAAGTGTTTGTTTCATTCGTGATAAGGTACCCAGTCCAATTCTTAAGGCGATTTAGCCCTAAACCTATTGGTGTCCGCGCAGGCCGGTGGGTTTTTACTCAGTCGTTTACCTTATACAATAACAAGTTCTTTCTGTTCTTAAAGAGGGAATATTTGCCGGACGGCGGCTTACACAGGTTTTTATTCGCAATTTTTCTATATTTCCGTTTCTTTACAGGTAGAACAGGAAGAAGTATTTTGGATCAGCGGCAGCGTATTATTGACGAGAACGAATACTTACTGAAACTCTGGTTTAAATCACAGACCGGAGACAAGGTCGCCTTTTGCCAGTTGGCCGAGACGCAGTATCGCTCCCTGTTCAGTTACGCCACCAACTTCACCGACGACCGCGAATTCATCAAGGACTCTATCCAGAACATATTTATCCGCATCTGGGAAAAACGAGCATCCCTCACGATTCAATTTGTTTCAATCTACCTGTTCAAATCGCTCCGGAATGAACTGATGCAGGAATTTCGACGGAGCAAACAACCGTTTTCGTCGGTATACAGTCAGGAAGTTAGCGAGTTGTCGGACTGGCAGACGGTCGAAACGGAGATCGAACAGACGGAGACCGACTCTGAAAGCCAGCGCCGGATTCGTCAGGCAATCGATACGTTGCCCAAACGCCAGCAGGAAGCCGTTTTCCTGAAATTTTACAAAGGACTTGAGAATGACCAGATCGCGGAACTGATGGACATTAACCGACAGTCGGTCGCCAACCTGCTTTACAAGGCGCTGGTCGCCCTGAAAAGCCAGATGACCTTTTTCAATTACTGGGTCATTACGCTGGTGCTGCTTACCTGACGAACCCCTTTTTTACTTCGTATTCAGAACCCACTCCTGCCCCGGCTCGTCCACCCGGAACGTTTCGATATTCCCCTGGTCCTGGAGCGTTACGTAGGCTGTGCGCCCGTCTTTGCCACCGAAGGCGATGTTCGTCGGTTTTTTTCCTATCAGGGCGATTTCCTGAAGGAGCGTTCCGGTCGGAGACACTTTCGCAACGGTACCCTTGCCGTACCGGACAATGTAGAGGTTTCCTTTGGCGTCGCAGCGCATCCCATCCATGCCAAAATCAGGAAACTCGATCAGCAGCCGTTTGTGGCTGATCTGCCCGGCGGCCGACAGATCGTAAGCCCAGACTTTGCGCTGGGCCGACTCGTTTACGTACAGGGTTTTATTGTCGGGGCTTACTTCAATGCCATTGGTCGTACCCATGTTGGCTTCCAGCAGCGTAACCTCGCCGGATGGGTCAATGCGCCAGATGTTTCCGGTGTTGGCTTTCCAGTTCGGATCGCTCGCGTACAAGCGGCCTTTGCGGTCAATGGCAATGTCGTTGGGCTGGTTCATGCGGGACTCGTGCGCCAGAACACGCACCTGCCGACTACCGGACTTAACTATCAGGATGTTATGCTTCGGATAATCAGCAATGAACATGTCGCCCTGCCGGTTGAAGCGGATTCCGTTGCCGATACTGCCTTCAGGCAGCTCGACAAACACGCTGGTCTGACCTGTCTGGGTCACCTGGCCAATAGTCCCCTGCCGTCCGAAATTAACCGCGTACAGCATACCGGACTGATCAACGGCCGGCCCTTCCACCCCAGACGTAAAACCATTCGCCTGGGTAAAAACGCTGGATTTGAACAGGATTTCGGCGGGTTTGTCCTGAGAAACAGCCGTACCGATGGCTCCGGCAATGACTAACGTAACAAAAAGAAGAACAGAACAGGGATTTTGCATGGCAAATAGGTGAGCAGCAAGAATTGGGCGAATTAGCAGGATGGATTGCCGGGGCTCAGGAACGCGGTTTCTGGGTGACGACGACCGGGTTGGCAATGCCGTTGAGATCATACACGATCCGGCCGTTCCGGATGGTCATTTCGCAGGCCAGTTTCTGTTTGCCTTCAATCTTATGGCCCGTGTAATCAAAGAACCCGAACATACCCGTATCCCGCACCTCAAACTTGCCCTCGTGCAGCTTCAGAATGGCGACATCGGCCACCGACCCCACCGACAGATGCCCCAACTCTTCGCGCCGGATGGCTTTGGCCGGATTCCACGTACTGGCTTTAATGACGCTGGGCAGATCCATCCCCATCGCCAGAAACTTCGACATCACGTTCAGCATATCTTTCATGGCGTTGTTCATGCTGCCGGTATGAATATCGGTACTGATCGTGTTAGGCAGGAAACCGCTTTTGATCGCGGGAATAGCCTGTGAAAAGGCGAAGCTGATACCGCCATAGCCTACGTCGAAGATGAGCCCTTTTTTCTGGGCCTCCCAGACGAACGGTTTCACTTTGTTGGTGGTCACGTCTACAATCGCTTCGCGGGTTTTCAGCTGCCCGAAACAGTGGGTAAAGATATCGCCCGGCCGCAGGTGTTTCAGAAAGAGGTCTTCGATCGACAGCGTGGGCGTGCTCCCGCCGAAATCAATCATGACCGGAACGTTGGCCAGCTTCCCGGCTTCAACCGCGCGGTCGGTTGGAGTCCAGTCGTAGCCGTTGAAGTGGGCCAGCTTGACGCCGACGACCTGTTCGGGGTATTTCTTGGCCATCTCGGCCGTTTTGCCAGCATCCATGTCGGCGATGTTCTGCTCGAATGTACCGCCCCGCATGCCGCTGCCGACAATATTGAGCAGAGCCAGAACCCGCGTCTGTGAAAGGTCGATGGTCTGTTTCTTGAACGTCTCAAAATCACGCCAGCCCGAACAACCCGCGTCCACAATGGTCGTTACCCCATTCCGGAACGTAAAGCCATCGGGCGGAAGCGCATTGGGACCGTTGCTGTAGGTCTGGTCCAGATTGGTGCCGAAAAAAACGTGCGTATGCATGTCAATCAGGCCGGGCGTTACGTAGAGCCCCCGGGCATCGACGACCTGAATGGCGCCTTTGGGATCAATATTTCTGGCGACCTGAACGATCTTGCCGTCGTTAATGGCGACGTCCATAATGCCGTTGATGTTATTCTTCGGATCGATGACGTGACCGCCTTTGATGACGACGCTATAGGTCTGGGCTACGGCCAGATTCACCAGCGAGCAGAACAGGGCAACAACTAAAAGTTTGATTTTTTTCATGGGTTGAGGGCCAGCCAAGGTCGGGGTTAAGCTCCCGCAGGTCCGCTCCTGATTGCGCGGACCTGCGGACAAGCGAATATTCTTACGCTGCCACTTTGGACAGTTCTTCCTTAATACGTTTGGCAACTATTTTCTCCTGGCCGGGCTTCATCATCCAGACCGTGACGCTGATGTTGCTGGGACCGCCCCCGCCTACTTCAATGGACGGGTCGCCTTTGCGCAGGGCTTCCTGCAGTTCTTTGCCCGTGATGCGCAGTTTGGCCGGGTCCCAGGCAATGCGCAGGGTTGGCGTGTGGTTACCCAGGGGCGGGACATGCACGTTCGTCTCGACTCCATTGACCGCCTTAACTGTGTTTTCAACATGGGCAACTCCATCTTCCCAGCTCTTCCAGACCTTGTCGTGGTCCTGGTTAATAAACCGCTCCAGCGCTACGTACATACCCAGAATTTCCTCTTTGTTCACTTTCATACCCCGGCCAATATTGAACCCGCGCGGGGGCATGTGCAGCCGGGCAGCCGAAATAATGTCTTTCTTGCCCATCAACAGACCGGCACTCTGAGGCCCCCGCATGGCTTTCCCCCCGGAAATGACCACGAAACTGAAGCCCATGTCGTTGAACCGCCACAGATTCTCCACCGGCGGCACGTCGGCGGCAATATCAATCGAGGTAGGGATGTTGTGCTTTTTACCGAGCGCCACCCATTCTTCGTGCATGATCTTGCCTTTGTCGGCTTCGATGTGCAGAAAATGCATGAGTGCCGTCCGTTCGTTAATAGCTTTCTCGACCTCTTCGGCCGTTTCGACCGGGATGATCTTACAGCCCGTATTCGTCAGGGCGTGGTTATAAACAATGTCGTGGGCTTTCTGGCAAATAACCTCGGTTTTCATGCCGGTCCCGGCCAGGTGCGGCAGTTGCTCGACTTTTTTCAGGTCCATCCCCGTCAGGATTCCCGCCAGCCCCAGGGTCATGCCGGAGAACGCACCGGAGGTAACGACAGCCGCTTCGGAATGCACCATCTGGGCAATCTTTTCGCCGACCTTATCCTGAATCTCATCCAGCAGACAAAATTCTTTCGCCCCATAGTTGATGGCTTCCAGAACTTCGTCCGGCATCAGGGAGCCAGTCATGTAGGTCAGCGTACCGGCGGCATTGATGAACGTGCGCACGCCCAGTTCCTTAAACAAGTCCCGTTTAGGCGCTGCGGCCAGAGCCTCGGTCGCAACCAGGGGCAGGCCACCGCCGACCAGCCCGCCGAGAACGGGAACGCTCGACAAGCGCTTGATGAGTTTACGTCTGCTTAGCATATCAGTCTCTTCAACGGGTTAGATATAGGCAATGCAATCCATTTCCACCAGCGAGTCACCCGGCACCCCGCCATAGACAGCGACAGTTGTGCGCACGGGCGGCTTACTGCCAAACCGACCTTTATACACCTCGTTCATGCCCTTGTAATCGTTCAGATCGTGCAGATAGACGTTTACTTTCAGAACTTTTTCCATCGACGAACCTGCCTTAACCAGCTCTTTTTCCAGCTCCTTAAGTACCTCGTCGGTATGTACCTTGATATCACCTTCCTTATGGTAGCCTTTACCCGCTACGAATACCAGATTCCCCAGCTTGGTCGAACCCGAAAACAGAGGAACATCCTGATGATTGACGACATTGAAGACTTCTTTTTCGGCCTGGGGTTCGGCCATCACCTGCGTGGCGGTACCCAACCCGGCGACCCCGGCGACCGAAGCGAAAAGGCGTTTTAAAATGGAACGGCGTTGTGCTTTCATGGTAGAATTGAAAAAATGAACGAATTACTTTTTACGATTAACTGGGGTTTTACGCTGTACTGAGGCTTTGTTGTCTAAACTTTTGCGAACGTCGCTCACTTCGGCCACCGTAACGGCGTCGGCTGTGTTGCCAAAGTTGGACCGGATATGCGTCAGCACTTCGGCAATATCGGCGTCGTTCAGGAAACTGTGCTGCGGCATGACGCTGTTATACGACTGCCCTTTTACTTCAATAGGCCCTTCCAGTCCTTTGAGCAGGACGGTGATCAGCTTTTTCTTGTCGCCCAGCACCCACTCCGATCCGGCCAGGGGCGGAAACCGCTGCGAGTCGCCCAGGCCGTTACGCTGGTGACAGGCCGAGCAATAGACGCCGTAGACCTTGCCACCGGCAATGGGCCTACCCCGGTCCAGGTTATCGGTAATTTTGTCGGGCGTGCGGATGTTGGACATCGCCTTGCGCTTTTCCATCTGGGCGAGCTGCGCCGTTCCGAACTGTTTTTTGTCGCCGGTATAGGTGATCCGCCAGATTTTCCCTTTTTCCGTTTCAGCAACGTATAGCGATCCATCCGGCCCCATGGCGATACCCATTGGCCGATAAACCGCGTCACTTACGTTAACAATGGGATCAACTCCGGCAAACCCATCAGCGAATACCTCCCAGTTGGTTGACGGCATACCATCGGCTTTCGCCGGCACAAACCCGATAAAGAAGCCGGCCTGCGGGTAGGGCGCCCGGTTGGTTGAGCCGTGAAAAGCAATGAATGAACCGTTTTTATAATGCTCGGGGAATCCCTTTGCGGCTCCGGTGCCCCGGTAGAACAGCAGATCATTAGGCGCCCAGTGGCCCGGAAACCCAATGATGGGCTTTTCATAACCAGCGGCCCGACCCACCAGATTGCCGTCGCCCCCGTATTCCGGGTTCATGACTTTCTTGCCCTGCATTTGATCATAGTATGAATACGGCCAGCCGCCGTCCAGGCCGTCGGTTACCCGAAAGAATTCCTCGGCGGGCAGCACAGCGCTCTGCCAGGGAGAAAATACCCCCGCCCACAGCATGAGCAGATCGTCGCGCCCGTGCTGCAGGGCATACAGGTTATTATCGACCGGATTCCAGTCCATCGCCACCACGCTGCGCAGACCCGTAGCGAAGCGGTAGCCGTCTTTCTGAGTCTGCCCCGTTTTGTTGGCGTCGAACCGCCAGATACCGCCGTGATCTTCCAGCATGGGGCAGGGATCAATCCCGACGGAGCTGGGCGTGCGGTTCTTTTCCTGACAGGCGTTGGAAGCCGCCCCGAACGGCACAAACATGTTGCCGTTATTATCAAAGGTGATTGGTTTGGCGATGTGCTCGTGCATGCCATGCGGATGGTCGTCGGTTAAAACGACTTCCAGTGGACTGTCGGGCACCAACTGGCCGGGTTTCAGCTTGTAGCGGTAGACCTGGAGTTCGGAGCTGAAATACAGATAGCCGTTATAAATCCGCATGGCCGTACCGTAGGCCCGTTCCCGGGCCAGCCCGCCAAACTGCTTCATAATATCCGCCCGACCGTCGCCGTTGGTATCCCTTAGGGCAATCACCGATTCGTCTTTGTCGCGGGCAAAGCGGGCTTTTACGTAAATGTCGCCGTTGTCATTGACGGCCATGTGCCGCGCCCGGGCGGGCAGACTGTCCACGACGACGGTAGCTTCAAACCCATCGGGCAAAAAGAGTCCCCCATTCTGATCGGTCTGAACGGGCAGACCGTTGCGGGACTCACGCTGAACAAACCCAGCGAATACAACCAGACTTAAAATCAGACCTTTTACGTGAACTCGTGACATGAGATAAACAGAGCAGATAGATTTCGTTAGGGTATGTATAGATAAAGGCAGTGGGCTTTATCGGGTACTGATCGGGTTGGCGATTCCGTTCAGGTCGTAGACGACCCGGCCGCCCTTAATTGTCATTTCGCACTCCAGTTTCTGCTTACCCGTCAGCTTATAGCCGGTCTTATCGTAAAAGCCGAACGTACCGTTTCGCAGGCTCAGGATCGCGACATCGGCAATGGCCCCCACCGACAGATGACCCAGATTCTCGCGGTTGATGACCTGAGCGGGCGTCCAGGTACTGGCTTTGATGACGCTGGGCAGATCCATGCCCATGACCAGAAACTTCGACATGATGCTCAGGATGTCTTTCATGGAGCCGTTCATGCTGCCCGTGTGCAGGTCGGTGCTGATAGTCGTCGGATAGAACCCGCTCTTAACGGCCGGCATCGCCTGCGAGAAATTGAAGCTGGCGCCCCCGTAACCGACGTCGAAGACAATCCCTTTTTTGCGGGCTTCCCACACGAACGGCTTAACGGTTTTGGTGGCTTCATCCACGATCGTCTCGCGGACATTTCCTTCCAGCAGCGTATAGGCATGGGTATAAATGTCGCCGGACCGCAGGTGCTTCAGGAACAGATCGTTCAGCGGCAGCGGGGGCGTGTTGCCGCCAAAATCAATCATGACGGGCATGCTGGCCAGCTTCCCGGCCTCCACCGCATGATCGACGGGTGCCCAGCTTGGCCCCTGAAAATGGGCGACTTTAAACCCGACCACGTCGTTCCTGTTTTCGAGGGCGACTTTAGCCGCCATCTTCGGGTCCATATCGGTGGTGTCCTGCTCGAACCGGCCGCCCCGCATACCTTCGCCCACAATGTTCAGGAACGCCAGGACCCGGGTTTTCGACGGCAGAATCACATTCGTCTTAAAGGTTTCGAACGACTTCCAGCCGGCACCGCCCGCATCGACGATGGTCGTTACACCCACCCGGAACGTAAACCCATCGGGCGAAACCGCCACGAGGCCGTTGCTGAGGTAATGGTCGGGTTCGGTACCAGCGAATACGTGCCCATGGATGTCAATCAGGCCGGGGGTTACATACAGCCCTTTGGCATCAACGACCTGCTTGGCCTGCTTCGCATCAATGGTTCTGGCGACCTGTACGATTTTACCGTCGGTGATCGCCACATCCATCACGGCGTTGATATTGTTCTTGGGGTCAATCAGGTGGCCGCCCTTGATGACAATACTATACGTCTGGGCGCTGGCTGCACTACCCAGGAAGAAAAGTACAGCCAGTAAAGAATACAGTTTCTGCATACGTGTAATCAATGGATAGCACCGGATCAGACCGACGCCTTGGTCAACTCTTCCTTAAGCCGGGTGGCCACAATCTTTTCCTGACCCGGTTTGAGCATCCAGGTCGTCATGCTGATTCCGTTCGGCTCACCAACCACCTCAATGGATGGATTGCCGTTACGGAGCTGCTCCTGCAGGGCTTTTGGGGTTAGCTTCACTTTGTCGGTAGCCCACGCGACCCGCAGGGTTGGGGTGTGGTTACCCAGTTCAGGCGCGAAGGTTTCGACCGTTACGCCATTCACGCTTTTTGCCGTGTTGGCGATGTGTGCAGCCCGATCTTCCCACATCTTCCATTCCTTCTGGTGGTCCATGGCTACGAATTTTTCCAGCGCCACGTACATGCCCAGGATTTCTTCCTTGTTGACTTTCATGCCCCGGCCGATGGTCGAACCGCGCGGGGGCATACTGAGCCGGGCAGCCGCGATGATGTCTTTTTTACCCATCAGCAGGCCCGCGCTTTGCGGTCCCCGCATGGCTTTCCCTCCCGATACGCAGACCAGATCAAAACCCATGTCGTTGAATTTCCAGAGATTTTCGACCGGCGGCACATCGGCGGCAATGTCGATCATGGTCGGGATGTTGTGCTTTTTGCCCAGGTCAACCCACTGCTGGTGCGTAATCTGGCCTTTATCGGACTGGATGTTCAGGAACCAGAGCAGAGCGGTTTTTTCGTTAATAGCCTTTTCCACATCGGCCAGGGTTTCAACCTGGATAATTGTACAGCCCGTGTTCGTCAGGGCGTGCGAATAGCCGATGTTATGGGCTTTCTGGGCGATCACCTCCGATTTCATGCCGGTTCCGGCCAGATGCGGCAGCTGCTCGACTTTTTTCTGATCCATGCCCGTCAGCACCCCGGCCAGCCCCAGGGTCATGGCCGAGAAACAACCCGCCGTGACCACCGCCGATTCGGCATGGGTCAGAGCCGCGATCTTCTCCCCCACTTTCGTCTGCACGTCGTCGAGCATCATAAACTCTTTCGACGAAGTCAGGATGGTATCCATTACGTCGTCTTCCATAAGCGAGCCCGTCATGGCGGTATACGTTCCAGCGGCATTGATGAAGGTGCGGATGCCCAGCTCTTTTACCAGGTTTCGGGAAGCCATAACGGGCGCCGGCAGAACCGACTGCACCGGGGCCGACGTATCCAGCAATCCACCCAGCAGGGGCATGGCCGACAGGCGTTTAATAATCTCTCTTCGGTTGATCATGAGATAGGTACCAGTTAAATAGTTCACTCAAAAATCCAGACACCAAATTTTTTGTACTCGTGGAAGCTGCCGCTCGTTTTCTGCCACGACCAGGTGGTGTAGCCCTGATCATAATCAATCCGGTACAGATTGCCGCGCCACTGGGTGCCCGAAGTAGGCGGAGAAACCACCATCGGACTCAGCAACCGGTAGGGAATAAAAAACTCCGCCGTCCAGCCTTTTACGGCCGAGCCGCTTTTCTTCTCGCCCCCCTGCACACTGGTCGCGTGCTGCACGCGGCTATTTCCTTTATACGACCAGGGTTTCCAGCCGTGGAAACGCCCGTTGATGTTCGGCACCAGAATAATCAGTTCATAATTCAGGGGCGACAGCTCGTACTCGTAATAAATAGGGACGGACGGATCGGGCCAGATAAAAACCTCGACCACGTCTTCCTTAAACAACGCCCCAAAATCTTCCTGAATCGTAGCCGTTAGCTGCTGATCCTCGCACTGGAATAGAAAATACAGTCCTGTATCGGAGTACAGCATTTTTGTCTGGGTTGCCAGCAGGCGCCCCGCCGATTCCTGAATCGTAATGGGCACCCAACTGGCTTTTGCCCAGCCTGCATTGTCGCCGGTTCCGTCAATCTGAAAATCCGCCGTTTTCCTGATCCGTATCTGGGTGGAGTCCTGGCCGGATGCCGACATCGCAGCACCCAGGTTGGCCAGTCCAAGCAGAAACGTAAGTAAAACGAAGTTTTTCATTAATTACGGGCAACGATTTATTACGTAGCCAACTGAGAAACAAACTTTTAAACGTAGGCTATGCAATCCATTTCGACCAGCGACTTGTTCGGTACGCCACTGCGAACGCCTACCGTTGTGCGAACGGGTGGTTTGCTTCCAAACCGACCTTTATACACCTCGTTCATGGCTTTGTAATCCTTGGGATCATGCAGCAGAACGTTAACCTTTAACACCTTCGCCATTGACGAGCCGGCTTTGACCAGCTCTTTCTCTATTTCTTTAAGAACATGGTCGGTATGAGCCTTTACGTCGCCCTCAAAATGAGCGCCGATGCCCTGAATAAAGACCAGATTCCCCAGTCGGGTGGAACCGGAATAGAGCGGCACATCCTGCTGCAAGTCATCGGACCTATCGACACGACCGGTCTCGACTACGGTTCCGGCCGTAGCGACGCGCAGGCCGGTAACTCCAACTACGGATGCAAACAGGCGTTTTAAAATTGATCGGCGTTCTGCTTTCATGACGGTTTCTATCTTTACTTATCCCACCAGACAACGCTCGACAGCGTATTGGTACCGCCCTGGCGGGTGCGCGCTTCGATGAAGTTGGTTTTGTTATACGTCTCTTCCGAATCCGGAATCACGAAGCGGGTGGGTATTTTCCCACCGGTAAGATTGCCCGGATAGTTCGTCGGTGTCAGCACCGGGTAGCCCGTCCGGCGCCAGTTTGAGAAGATTTCGTATTCATCCTCCAGGAACATGGAAACCCATTTCTGCGTTTGAATCTGCTCCATCTGCTGGGCCACCGTACCGTCCGTTTTATACGGGTTGGCCGCCAGGTAGGCGTTCATTTTTGCCTCGGAGATCACACCGCCCGTTCCGAACAGCGACCACTGCCGCATACCCGCTTTCACCGCATTGGTATAGGCCGCTGCCGCCGTACTGCCGCTATACCAGCCTCGAATGGCTGCTTCGGCCAGCAGCAGGTTCATTTCGGCGTTACCCATCACAATCAGTGGTGCGCTGTATCTCAGGAGCGTAGCCGGATTGGGTTCCGAAAACGAATTGAAGTTAGCCGGCAGGTTATTGAAAGCCGCATTGGGCATTCCGTTCTGCAGGGCCGTTGTGGTATCGGCAGTAAATGTCTTGCCGTCGGTTGAGGTCCAGACAATTGAGATCACGTTCAGCCGCGGGTCTTTAGTACTTTTCAGATGATCAATCAGCGTTTTAGCCAGCTTGCCGCCTTCTACGTTGTCGCCACCGGGGGTAATATAGTCCGTGCTTAGCAGCCCGTTGGCAATGAAGTTTCGGCTGGCGACCTGCGAACCATCGACGTAAGCAATCACGGCGCGGTCGGCATCTTCCAGAATAACGCCCCCGGCAATGGCTTTCTCGACCCAGGTTTTAGCCAGTGCCGCATCGACCTGCGTCAGGCGCATACCCAGCCGCAGCATCAGCGAATAGGCAAACTTTTTCCACTTCGTTACGTCGCCACCATACATCAGATCGGCGTTGCCGAAGGTCGCTTTGGCCGGATCGAAGGCCTTGATCGACTCGTCCAGTTCTTTCAGCAGATCGGCGTAAATGGCCTGCTGCGTATCGTATTTCGGGCCGTAGTTCTTGTCCGACAGGGCTTTTCCGGCATCGAAATACGGGATGTCGCCGTAGAGATCGGTCAGGCGATGAAAAATATACGCTTTCCAGATGCGGGCCGCCGACAGCTTATTTACGTTGGCGGGATTGGCCGAAACCGCATCGATCACCTGACGGATAGAGACGATAGCCCCCTGCCCGGCAGCCGTTCCGGCGTAGGCATTCCAGTTGCCGGTCGAATAGCCGTAATTAAAGTATTTATCCCCAGCCGCCGGTACTTCTTTGTACGTAGCAAAATGCTGCATGGACTGACCAATCGTCAGGTAGGCAGCTCCCGTAAAATTGGTGCTCACGCCGTCCAGCTGCGCGCGGGTAAAGAGATACTCGGGCACAACCTGCGAGTATTTGTTCGGGTCAACGTTCATTTCCTCGAATCCTTTATCGCAGGACGATAAAAGCAGGAATAACGGAGCTGAGCAGATGAGTTTATGTATGAAACGCTTCATAGTGAGAGGATGCATTAGGTTAGAATTTCACCATTAGATTCACGCCCAGGCTGCGGGTTCTGGGAACGCCAAAGGCTTCCAGGCCCTGCGCGTTGGTGCTGGTATAGCCCGACTCCGGATCGAAATACTGGTTCTTCTTGTCCTTGTAGAGAATAGCCAGGTTCCGCGCCACAAACGAGATGGATGCACCCTGCAGCTTTAGGAATGAGAGCTTGCTGACCGGCAGCGAATATGTCAGAATCACCTGGCGCAGCTTCACGAAGTCGTTGTTGAACATGAACATTGATGTGTAGTTCTTGTCGTTGTCATAGTAAGTATCGACCTCCTCCTTTTTCCAGGTTTTGGTGAACGGGTTGCCTTCGGGGGTTACGCCCGTTACGGTAACTCCGGTTTCGCGGCCCGGCAGGGTTTCCTGGGGCAGACCAAAGCGGTAGGCATACTGGTAGAGGTTCGAGTACACGATGCTGCCGAATTTGCCGTCGATCAGGACGTTCAGCGAGAAGTTCTTGTAGCGGAAGTTGTTGGTGATGCCCATCGTCAGGGGTGGCGTGCCCTGCCCGATCTCTTCCAGATCGCCCCGAACGGCGTATCCACTGGCGGTGTTGAAGACGACGTTCCCGGCGGCATCGGTTTTCTTCCGGTAGCCCCAAACGGTTCCGTACGGTCTGCCGAGTACGTTCCGCACCAGTCCGCCCCCGACTCCACTGCCCACGTCAATACCCGTCAGGCCTTCGGCTAGCCGCTCGATCTTGCTCTTGTTGTAGGCCATGTTGTAGCTCACGTCCCACCCAAGATTGCCGGTTTTGATCGGCGTTCCGGTCAGCATCAGCTCAATCCCCTTGTTGCTCAGCTCACCCACGTTTAGCAGCGCCGAGGTATAGCCCGACGACAGGGCGATGTTGGACGTAACGATATCGTCCGTGGTTTTCCGGTTATAAAGCGTCAGGTCGATGCCCAGGCGGTTGTTCATGAACTTGGCCTCAATACCGCCCTCATAGGTCGTTGACGTCAGCGGCTTCAGATCCGGGTTCGGCACCTGCGACGACGACAACACCTGCACGGGCCGCCCGTTATGTCCGCCCTGCTGCATCGAGTAATACTGGTAAATCTGGTAGGCATTGACCGTCGCACCGCCCACCTGCGCCCACGAAGCCCGGAGCTTAGCGAAGCTGATAGCTTTGGGCAACTGGAACGCATCAGACAGAATTAACGACCCGCCGACCGACGGATAGAAGATGCTGTTGCTCTTTGGGTTCAGGACCGAGAACCAGTCCTGCCGACCCGACAGGGTTAAGTAGGCCACGTTTTTATAGCCAAAGTCCACCGAGCCGAAGACCGAATTGATGGCGCTTTTCAGATACGTAGGCGTGGTTGTGGATGCGGCCAGGTTCGTATAGCTGTAAAAGTAAGGTACCGTAAACTCGCTGCCCGCAATCACCGTCTGGTCGTAGATCGCCCGCTGGGCATTGGCTCCTAACAGCGCCGAAAAACTCAGGTTATTGAAAAAGTTGGTATTGTAGTTCAGCGTCAGCATGCCGTTGGTTTCCGAGGAAGTCGTTTTGCGGGCTTCATACGTCCCCAAAGGCTGATACGCGTTGTTGGTTGGCTGTACGTACTCCGACTGGAAGCTGTAGTAATCCTGGCTTACGCTGCCTTTCAGGTACAGGTTATCCAGAATGTCATAGCGCAGGCTTCCCTGGCTGATGAACCGGTGCTTAGTGTCGTCGTTCTTGAACTTGTTGATCACAAAATATGGGTTGGGTGCCGCCGGAACCGGGTTCCACTCCATCTCTTTGCCCGTAACGGGGTCATAGCCGGGTGCCAGGCTGCGGATGTCTACCACGTTAGCCACCAGATACGTTGCCCAGTGCGGGTTCATATCGGCATAGCCTACCTTCGGCCGGTTTATGCCTTCCTCCAGATTGTACTGAAAGACCGTTTCAATGCTCAGCTTTTTACCCAGGAAGGCATTAAGGTTCAGGTTAGCGATTTTCCGGTTGAACGAGGAGTTGGGTACGATGCTGTTCGCTTGGGTATTGTTCAGGCCCAGCCGGAAGTTCACCGTTTCGTTACCGCCCGTGAAGGCAACCGAGTTAATATAGTTGCTGCCCGTCCGGTAGAAATTCTTCAGATTGTCCCGCTGGGGCGAGTATGGGTGCAGCTGGCCGTCAACCTGGATAGTCGGCAGACCGTCCATGCGGGCACCGTACGAAAGGCGGCCCGTGCTTTTGGCTTCCGTAAGCGTCGTTGGCTTCTTCCCGTCTACGCCCTGACCGAATTCATACTGCCAGTTCGGAATCACGGAAATACTTTCAAACGTGGTGTTGCTGTTGATCTCCACGCCGATCCCTTTCTGACCACGGCCTTTTTTGGTCGTAATCAGGATCACGCCGTTCGAGGCACGGGCCCCGTACAGCGCGGCTGCGGGGCCACCTTTCAGCACGCTGATCGACTCAATATCGTCGGGGTTAATTCCCCCAATTCCGTCACCCCGGTCTACGTTCATGCCGTTACCATCCGAGGCCGTCCCTCCCCCAGGAATGCTATTGTCCATCGGCATCCCATTGATGACGTACAGCGGCTGGTTATTGCCGTTCAGCGAGCCGTTCCCGCGAATGATGATTCGGCTGGAGCCGCCCGGTCCGGTGGCCATACCGGTAGCGTTAACGCCGGCAATTTTGCCAGTCAGCGCATTGGCTACGTTATTCTCACGCGCCTGGGTAAATTCGCTGCCTTTTACTTCGGAAACGGCATAGGCCAGGGCTTTTTTCTCTTTCGAGATGCCTAAGGCTGTAACGACCACTTCACTGAGCGTGCTGGCCTCCGGAACCAGACTTACCGAAAAACTAGTCTGATTACCAACCGTTAACTCCAGGCTTTTGTAGCCGACAAAGCTGAACACCAGTACGGCCGGTGCGCCGTTGGCGGTCTGGTCGGGAATTTCCAGCGAAAAAGCGCCCTCGGCATTGGTGGTCGTGCCGCGCATCGTTTCTTTCAGCACGACGCTCACGCCGGGCATGCCCGTTCCTTTCTCGTCCAGGACGGTTCCCGTGATCCGGCGCTTGGGTGCTTCGGTCTGGCCCGACGGGCGAGAGTCGGGAGCCAGAGTTCGCCGTAAAATGATTCGTTCCTGAAGGACTTCGTACGCCACCTGGTGGGGCGAAAGAACTTTGTTCAGGACGCTGGACAGGGGCTCGTTCTGGAATTTATAGCTGGTTTTATGCTCCGCGCCGAAAATCTGCGGATTATACATAAACTTCACGCTGGTCACCGTCTCGATTTTTTCCAGGACTTTTTCAATCTCTACGTTGGTGAGTTGCAGCGTTACTTTTTGCTCAAGAACCTTCTGGCCGCTGACCTCGAAGGCCTGCGCCAGGGTTACAAATGCCACAGAAAGAAAGGCTTGGTATAATCCAGCGCGCATAATTTTCTGTATGTGCTTTTGAAAAAGTATTCGTTTTGACATAATTTTGGCTGTTGTCGGATTAAAAATTCGGCACAATAAGGTCCCTCTCCGCGTTGCGGACGTCGTAATGAGCTTACACAATTGGGGCATTTTGAGTCGAAGATGTTGGCGCATCTTCGACTTTGCTTTTTTAGAGAGTTCCGGGTTACGTCATAGGTTAGGCTGCGGTTTTAAAGAGTTTCGACTTTCCTCTGAAACGTTGATGGATTAGTTACAGCCGGGGCTGTTAATGACGATATAGCCATCGAGCTGCTCGTAGTCGGCGTTGATGGTTCGGCAGATGAGATCCAGCTTTTCAAACAGGGGCTCATCGTAGAGCGTAGCCGTCAGATAGCAGTTTTTCATCAGTTCCTCGTCGTAAATGATTTTGATGCTGTAGGCCTGCTCAAGCGTAGCGAATACGTTCGTGATCGGGGTGCGCTTAAAATTAAACGACTCTTTCTGAATTGACTTTTTCAGCAGGGCCGGGTCCTGCACCACACTTTTCACCAGGCGGGTTTCCTCGGCCGAGAAAACCACCTGCTGGTTTGGCGTCAGCACCGTACCACCCAGTTTGTAGTCCTCTTTCTGTTCCGGTGAAGGCATCTGATTCCGGGCAAATACGGACACTTTACCCGTCTTCACGATTACCTTCACCTGCCCGGCCCGTTCGTTGGTCTGCACCAGAAAACTGGTTCCCAACACCTTCGTAACCAGACCATCGGCATACACGTAAAAAGGCTTTAATGGATTCTTCGAAACTTCAAAAAACGCTTCACCCAGTAAATACACTTCACGCCTGACGCCCGAAAAATGACTTGAATAGCTAACCCGGCTCCGGGGATAAAGCAGGATCGTACTCTTATCGGGCAGGTTCACCACGAGCGGACTGGCGCTCGTATTGATCACTTCTTTCAGGGGATTGTGGGCCTGCGCCACCAGTTCCCCATACGTAACCTCGGTTTGAGCCCGGAACGGATGCAGCAGATACCAGCCAAACAGCCCCAGGATAACCAGTACGCTGGCCGCCATGCCATACCGAACGGGCGTGCGCTGAAACCATTTCACCGACAGCACGCGCGGGGCGTCGATGGACTGGTATAGCCGGTGGATCTCTTCCTGAACCTCCCGATCAGAAACAGTTCGATTTCCCTCAGGCTCCTCTGCGTATCCCACCCGAATGCTGTTCAGCAGTACCGACGCTTTCTCGATGGATTCTTTTCTGTCCGGATTCTGAACCAGCCACTCCTGCCAGATACTAGCCTCGACGGGGTCGTCGTGCAGCTGCCAACGCTGGAAAGAAGGATCAGTCGCTAAATCCTCGGGCTCGAAATGCCTGTTATCCTGCATACAAAAAAACTCGTTATGCCATTTTAAGGAAAGATGCAGGAACAAACGGCCGATACTCTTTTACACCGAATAATATTTTAAAAATTTTCAAATCTCCTTTTTTTTGCATTTTTGGAGCATGGGGAGCCGGTTAGTCGAGGTTCGGTTTGCTGCTCCTCCCGTCACCGAGCGCACTGCCCGTTAGATTACGCTATGCCCAAGGTCATTTTACTTTCCGATTTTTCGGAAGATTACGGCAAAAGCCTGCTTCGCGGAATTACAGCCTACGCTAAAGAACATGGCCCCTGGGTATTCTGCCGGATGCCGCTGTTTTTTCGCGAAACGCTGGGGGCTGATGGAATCCTGCAATGGGCCAGAGACTGGGGCACTGATGGCCTGATCGCGCAGTTGTACCGGGAAGAAGACGCAGAGGTGATTACCCAGGCGGGAATTCCGCTGATCGCTCAGGACTTTAAAGAACGGTTCAGCAATGTGCCGAACATTACCGGCGACTATTACGAAACCGGAAAACTAGGGGCTACGTATTTCCTCCAGAAAGGTTACGCGCACTTTGCGTTCTATGGCTTCAACACCTTCGTCTGGTCGAGGGAGCGGGCGCAGGGCTACGAAGAGACGCTGAAACAGCACGGCCACACGGTCTATTATTTTGAGCACGAAAAAGCCCGATCGGGCGAACTCTGGTACTACAAACCCTCGTCGCTCAGCCAGTGGCTGAAATCCCTGCCTAAACCGATTGCCCTAATGGCCTGCGATGACGACCAGGGCCAGCACATCACCGAAGCCTGCAAACTCGCGGGTATCCGCATTCCAGAAGAAGTGGCCGTGCTGGGCGTCGATAACGACGATATTATCTGCAACATCTCCGACCCGGCCCTGTCCAGCATTAGTCTGGCGGCTGTGCAGGGTGGGTATCAGGCCGCAGCCCTGCTCGACCAGTTGATGAGCAGCCGGTCGCTGACCGGACCCAGCATTGTTGTCCGGCCCATTCAGGTGATTGAGCGCGCATCGACCGATATGTTCGCAACCAGCGATCCGGCTATCCAGCAGGCGCTGCGCTACATTCACCAGCATATCGACCAGAATCTTAGCGTAACGCAGGTGTTAGCGCAGGTAGCCCTCTCCCGACGAGCCTTCGAAATCCGGTTTCATGCCATCACCGGCCTGCCGGTATATCAGTATATTCTCCGGCTACGTATGGACAAGTTTGCACGGCAACTGCTCGAAACGGATAAATCAATTTATGAGCTGGCTATTGAGTGCGGCTTTCCGGACACCAAGAACCTGGCCCGTCAGTTTAGAGACGTAAAAGGCTGCTCTCCAAATGAATACCGTCAGCTTCATTCCATGCCACTTTAAATAATCGAAGCCGCCCACTGCGCAAATTGAGGACAATATTACGTAAATTACGCAGTTCGACCGGGCTTTTTGATGTACCTTTGGGATTGTTCAGGATTAGACTATTCCCAGTTAATTTTAACTTTAACCAGTAGCCTTCTTTATAAAACTTCTGGCCCTAACGTACTTCAGAAGGTCTCGTTAACGAGTGTAAAGGCGCTGGATATGGGCCGTGTCTATACGCTATCGTGATCGGCGAAAGCCAACCGGTTCTGGCTGATTCTGCTAATGTTTTCTCTGCTGGTAACTGTCCTCTTTATGCTTAGCTCAGAAACCGAACGCACGACTTACGTTCGCAATGAGTCCACCCCGATGCCCTTCCGAACTAGACAACATTTTTTACGGTTATTGTTATGTATTCATCCCGTCGCGATTTTCTGAAACACCTTGGCCTGACCACCGGCCTGGGTTTACTGGCTAACCTTCCGCTGGAAGCAAGTGGCGGAATTCCCACTAAAAAGCCATTCTTTGCTATTTCTCTGGCCGAGTGGTCGCTGCACCGGACACTGCAGGCGGGCAAACTGACGAACCTGGAGTTCCCCGCCAAAGCCAAAAATGACTTTGGTATCAGTGCCGTAGAGTATGTCGATCAGTTTTTCAAAGACAAAGCCAAGGATCAGCCATACCTGAGCGAATTGAAAAAACGTACCGGCGACTTAGGGGTACGTAATGTCCTGATTATGGTCGATACGGCCGGACCACTGGCGGATACCGATGATGCCAAACGGAAGCAGGGCGTCGAAAGCCACTATCAATGGGTCGATGCCGCCAGGTTCCTGGGTTGCCATTCCATCCGGGTCAACCTGCGTGGTAAAGGCTCGGCGGAGGACGTTGCCAAAGCGAGCATTGACGGGCTGGGGCGGCTGGCCGAGTACGGGGCCAAGAACATGATTGGCATTATTGTCGAGAATCACGGCGGCTATTCGTCCGATGGCAAGTGGCTCACGAACGTAATCCGTCAGATTAATAACCCATACGCCGGTACACTGCCCGATTTCGACAACTTCAAACTAAACGAAACATCGGTATATGATCGTTATCTGGGCGTTGAGGAGATGATGCCCTTCGCTAATGGCGTGAGTGCCAAATCGCGCGATTTCGATGCGCAGGGGAATGAAACGACTATCGATTACCCACGCATGCTGCAGATCGCCAAGAAAGGAAAGACCTCTGCCTTCAAGGGCTACATCGGTATTGAATACTCCGGCAACCGGCTTAGTGAAGACGACGGCATCCGCGCCACCAAACAGCTCCTCGAACGGGCCGGACAAACTGTTTCGTAACGTATTACCCTGATTACCTGAATATACCCAATTCATAACCGATTGGACGGTCCGATGGCCGTCTGACGTTTACCTAACAAGTCTCTTATGCAACGACGTTCTGCCCTAAAAAGCCTGGCTGTGACCTTCGGCGGCCTAGTGAGCCTTCCGGCCTGGGCATCAAGCTGGACGCCCGATTCCGTCGGGCCTGTTTCTCTGGTATCGTTCGACGAGGAAACCCTGCTGGGCGAAATCGTCGAAACGTTCATTCCGGAAACTAGTACCCCCGGTGCCAAATCGCTGAAGGTTCACCAGTTTGCCCTGCGGATGATTAAGGACTGCTACGGCGAATCCGCGCAGACAACCTTACAGCAGGGACTTGCCCTGACCGAAACCACCGCGCAGCAGGCGTATAGCAAAGCGTTCGCGGCCTGTGATGCCCCCCAGCGGCTGGACGTTCTTTCCCGAATGGTGGCCTCAACCGATCCGGCGGGTAAGCCCTTTGTCGATCTCGCTAAACGCCTGACCATTCAGGGCTACACCAACTCAGAGTATTACCTGGTTAATGTACAGAAGTTCACCATGGCTCCGGGTTTTTATCATGGTTGCGTACCCGTATCCAAGCTGGCCGTGAATGGTACGAAGTAACCCGGCATTACGTATTCAGTTTTCCTTTTATCCCGAAATCGCATGTCTTTTTTAAATATAGATTCCGCTAAAGAACGCACGTTCGACGCCATTGTGGTTGGCTCGGGCATTAGTGGCGGCTGGGCCGCCAAAGAATTAACCGGCAAAGGCTTACGCACGCTCGTTCTGGAACGTGGCCGCGACGTAAAGCACGTTACCGACTACCCAACCACCATGATGCAGCCCTGGGAATTTCAGCATGGCGGCCAGCTTACCAAAGAGTATCGCGACGCCAACCCCATTGCCAGCCGCTGCTACGCAAACCGGGAGGATGCCAACCATTTCTTCGTCAAAGACGCCGAGCATCCTTATGTGCAGGAGAAGCCTTTCGACTGGATTCGGGGCTACCAGGTGGGCGGAAAATCGCTGATGTGGGCGCGGGGTACGCAACGCTGGTCGCAGTACGATTTTGAGGGTCCGGCGCGCGACGGATTCGCCGTGGAGTGGCCCATTGGTTACGCCGATATTGCCCCCTGGTACAGTTACGTCGAAAAGTTCGCCGGGATTTCGGGGAATAAAGACGGCCTGCCGCAACTGCCCGACGGCGAGTTTTTACCTCCGCATGAGCAGTCGTGCGTGGAAAAGCACTTCACCGAGCAGATGGCGAAGCATTACAACGGTACGCGCCCCATCATTATCGGACGTTGCGCGCACCTGACCAAGCCTCAGCCGATCCATTTACAGCAGGGCCGGGGTCAGTGTCAGAATCGTTCGTTATGCCAGCGGGGCTGCCCCTACGGTGGCTATTTCAGCAGTAACTCCTCTACCCTGCCCTGGGCCGCCAAAACCGGCAAACTGACGCTCCGCCCCGACTCGGTCGTGCATTCGATCATCTTCGACGAAAAGAAAAACAAGGCTACGGGCGTTCGGGTCATTGACGCACATACGAAAGAAATGACGGAGTATTACGCCAAAATCATCTTCGTCAATGCAGCCTGCCTGAATACCAACCTGGTGCTGCTGAATTCCAAATCGAACCGGTTCCCGAACGGACTGGGTAATGACAACGGCCTGCTGGGCAAATACGTAGCATTCCACAACTTCCGCACAGGGATCTCGGCCGAGCACGATGGTTTTCAGGATACGACCACCGAAGGCATCCGCCCGAATAGCAGCTACATTCCCCGCTTCCGGAACGTATTCAAGCAGGAAACGACCGGTCCGGGGTCCCGGTTCCTGCGCGGTTATGCGGCCGGTTTCGGTTCCAGCCGGGCGACCGATGTCGATACGTCGGGCATGGGCGAAGACCTGAAAAACAGCCTGATGCAGCCCAAGTACGGCAACTGGCGGGTAAGCTCCCACATGATGGGCGAAACCATCCCGAAAGAAAGTAACTTCGTAGCGCTGGATTCCAGCCTGACCGATGCCTGGGGGATTCCGCAGTTGAAAATCTCGGTGGCTTACGACGATAACGACGAGAAGATGATCCGGGATTTCCACGAGCAGATGAGCGAAATGCTGACGGTTTCCGGCTTCAAAAACATCCAGACCCACGACAACCCGAATAAAGCGCCGGGACTGGATATTCACGAGATGGGTGGTGTTCGGATGGGTAAAGACCCCAAAACCTCGCTGCTCAATAAGTGGAACCAGTTCCATACCTGCAAAAACGTTTTCGTGACGGATGGGGCCTGCATGACCTCGACCTCGACGCAGAACCCGTCGCTGACCTTTATGGCCATTACGGCCCGGGCCGCCAACCATGCAGTTGAAGAACTTCGGAAAGGGAATCTATAAACGAATACTAAAAGGCAAAAACGTAAAACGGGGCACTTGACGTTGTGCCCCGTTTTACGTTTTAACCGTGTCGAACGCAGCCTGAACGCTATTGATCGGCAGTTGCCAGGTCGATCACAATCAGAACGGCGTCATTCGACAGGGCTTCAAATTCAAGTACCTCGGCCTGATCGCAGGTTAACGCCAGGCCATCCCGGTCGTGCAGCAGCCGGTTCGCCACTTCAAAAACACCCTGTACAACGAAGACAAACAGTTGGCGGTTCTGCCTGTCAGTCGCTGCTGTCACAGTATACGTCCCCTCCTGCCGCCCAGAATACCGGCCTATAAATCCCTGATAGCCGGATGGCTCGCCGAAGCACGGCAGCAACGTATTCATCCTAGCCAGATCAAATTCGGTCTGGCTGACGACCGGGGCAAAATCGTACTGGGGTTTCGTTAACCAGAATTGGATATAGTTGATAAACTCGCTTTCATACGGATTGCTGACGGTGTAGGCCATTCCGGCGGCAAGCGACAGCACCACCGACTGGCCGGGCTCGGCAAAGCTGAATGTTCCCGCATACGCATACTCAAGCCCGCCCACAATCGGCAGCAGCACTACCTCCGTCGGCTCCTGAACCGCCATCGTCAGGCTGGCCCCGGCCCGTAGGGTATCTTCATTCAGAAGTAATAGAGCCCCGAACGGCTCGCGCCCCTCGGCCGCATAGTCTCCGACATTGAAGGTATGGCGGCTATGGACCGAAGCGCTTTCCGAGCGTCCCCGCTGATCAGCCAGGTAGATCTGAGCCATTGTCTGGGTATCCATTATCCGACAGAGTTTAAAGGCTGATAGGACCAAATGCTCAGGTTTGGCTGTAGCGCAACCAGGTCGGTGTTCACCTCCTGCCCCGCCTGCAAAGCCGCCCGCTGATCCCCGTAGGCAATCAGAAGTTTGTCCGCTACGGTATCAATCCAGGTCAGTGGGTCGCTGTAAAAGAAGATGGCAATCCGGTGCGCTTCCTTCTTCTTTACATGTGAGGCCAGAATCTCGAATTTAAACTGCGTGAAGGGCAAAAAAAGTCTCCCGAAAGCGTTGACCACGTCCGGGATCTGCTGGTTCAACTGCTTCAGATCCCCCATTGCTACCCGACTGGTCAGGTAGTGCAACTGCTCGGCATTTGGTACGTTGTCGAGTAGCTCCCGGAAGGTCTGGTATTTCGCTTCGGGGTTATAGAGCTGCGCCTGCATAAAAAACTCCTGATAGGTATCGTCAAACACCGCTTTATCCCAGGGCTTCGAGGCCGAAGCGTCGATAATCTTGCAATAACTTAACTGGATAAGACCCTTTGCCATCTGCTGATTTAGCCCCCGAAGGGCAAACGAAAAAGAAACACCCTGCCGGATGCGCTTATCCATCCGGCAGGGTGTTTCCTGAATTAAGCCTTGACCACAATCGTGTGGGTTAACGCATAGCCTGCGCTGTTACTACCCGAAACCGTGCCCAACTCATTCGTGTAGCCGTCGCCGAACACATTGTCGCGTTCGTTTTTGGTATCCTGCGCGCCTTTCGTGTAGCCATACGATTGCCCCGTTGTGTAAACGGTGTTGGTGATATCGTAGGGGAACGCAATCTGGGTCACCAGCAATGATTTTCCGCTGGCGTTATACACATGTACGTGGATATGCGGTGCCCGACCCGAATACCAGCCGGGGAAGATTGACGTAAAGCTAACCGAACCATCGGCGTTGGTCGTCTGACGCCCCCGCAAAAAGTCAACGCTGGTGAGATTGACACTCTGCATACCCGACCCGCCATACTCGGAGTAATAACCATCCTTGTCGCAGTGCCAGATATCCACCAGCGCACCCGCCAGCGCAGCGCAACTGCTATTTGCATTCTTAATGGTGATCGTAATGGCGAGGGGAATACCCGTACGGTCGTCGCGGATGTCCTTACGAACGAAGTTGGCCGGCACTTTCGTCGGGAACGGTCCTTCGGTTTCGGAGGCCGTAACGGTGCAGTCGCTGGAGGAACTGCCGTTCGTGGAGCCGGTCGAAGTGGTCGTACCGCCCGTGGTTGTGCTGGTAGTGCTGGCTGGGTCGACGGTTGTATCCGAGCAGGCCCCCATCACAGGAACCAGGGCCGCTACGCCCAACAGACTGCTGAAGCCGCGTTTCAAAAATTCTTTACGTTCCATAGTACTTTATTTAACTGGGGGTTAGCGAATCGAGGCTTCGTCGATGGTTGATTGAATATCGTTCGTCGCATCCTTGAATTCGCGGATGCCTTTACCCAGTCCACGCGCTAATTCGGGCAATTTTTTAGCGCCGAAAAACAAGAGAATAAAACAGAGAATCAGCACGATCTCGGAAGTGCCTAAGCCAAACATAGGGGATGATTTTATCGGTTGGTTACTAGCCTTATTTATCTACATAACGCAGTGGACCCGGGGCTCCGTTGCAACCCCTCGCGACTTAGCGGTAAACTGGCTTAATGTGTCGGTTTATGAACTCGATGCGCTTATAAGAACGGATAGCGGTCAGTAATTAGGCCCGGATGACAGCAAAGAGCAGCCGTTTGTTGCCTTTTCCAGATTCGGCAACAAATCCCGTAACTACTTGGGAAGAAATGAATTACGACCGAAAACGCCCCAGCAAGCCCGGCTCGTAGCTGGCGCCAATGGGGATTCCGCGCCCGGCCAGCAGGATGGTCTTGTTGCGGATGCCTTCGATCCGGCTAAAGGGCACGATAAACGACCGATGCACCCGCACAAACGGGCTGTTGGGCGCATCGGCACCCGGCAATTTTTCAAGAATTGACTTCATGGTCATCCGCGCCACAATCGGTCGGTTGCTGGACTCCAGATGAATTTTCAGGTAGTCGTCCAGACCTTCGATGAACAGGATATCGGTTAGAACAACCTTGTAAACGGTATAATCGGCTCGGATAAAGAGATACTCCTCGGCTGATTTGGTGCGCTGCTGCCAGCGGACGTAATCCTGCGCCTTGGTAACGGCCTGCAAAAACCGCTCGAACGTAAAGGGTTTGAGCAGATAGTCCACGGCGTTGAGCGTAAAGCCTTCCACGGCATACTCGGCGTATGCCGTGGTGAAAATCACCATGGGCGGCTGGCTCGCCGACTGACTGATCGCCCGATAAAAATCCGTTCCGGAGATGAACGGCATGTTAATGTCCAGGAACAGCAGGTCGGCGCCTACGTCTGTCAGGTACTGCTGGGCCTCGTCGGTGCGGGTGAATGTTTTTTCCAGATTGATAAACTCCACCTGTTGACAGAAGTGGCTCAGCACCCGCAGCGCGGGCGGTTCGTCGTCTAAAGCGATGGCGCGGATCATGACAGCGTTAGCAAGAGTTCGACCGTGAAACTATCCGGTTCATCCAGGATTCGCAACTCGTGCTGTCCCGGATACAGCAGTTGCAGGCGGGCGTTGGCGTTGGACAGACCGATGCCGCTGCCAACGGCCGTCGAATCGGCCACGCGAACTTTCCGATTGAAGATGTAACCGTAAAGTCGGTTTCCGGTCAGCTCGATACGTATATCGATGCGGGACGGCTCCTGCGGACTGACGCCGTATTTGAAGGCGTTTTCAATAAAGGAAATCAGCAGCAGCGGGGCAATCTGCAAATTACCGGGGTTACCCTCCGTGGTGTATTGAACTGGTACGGTATCCGCCAATCGCAGTTGCTGCAGGGCAATGTAGTGGCCGATGTAGGCCAGTTCATGGCTCAGGGCTACGCGGTTCTGATGGCCTTCGGCAATGACGTACCGCAGAAACGACGAAAGCTGCACAATGGCGTCGGCCGTAGCCGGCGACTGCTCGATAGCCAACGAATAAATGCTGTTGAGCGTATTAAACAGAAAGTGCGGATTAATCTGTGCTTTCAGGTACGACAGTTCGGTATGGAGCCGTGCCCGCTCGGTTTCGCGCCAGCGGTTGTTGATCCGGATGGCCAGCGACAGCAGCAGCCCCGCCAGAAACAGAAAAAACGTCTGGCTGATTTCAGGAGGCAAACCCGGTTGCACCGGTGCGCGATCTGGTCGTGCAGAAGGCCGTTGAGGTAATTGACCGGCGGGCGGCCCGGTTGGTCCGGCCTCCTGAGGTGGCGGTGGTAACTGCATCGGGCGGTTGGTGAACGGAATCCCGTGCCGATTAATCGTAGTGAGTGTTCCCTGCACCAGCAAAAAGCATCCCAATACACACAGCCCGTACAGCACGTATTTCCGCCCGAAGTAGAGTTGGGGAATCAGCCAGAAAAAGTTGACGTAGAAAAACGCGATGGTCAGCAGATAGGACAGCAGATTCCGCTGCTCATGCGGATTGACAGGCAGCTCGGCCAATTTGGAAAACCCGTCTTCAATGAACAGGTATGGCAAGGCCAGAAAAGCCAGACAAGCCAGCAGGTGAATGACAACAAGCGCTGCGTTTCGACTCATAAGCAATCATGAAGTCAGAAAGTTAGCATATCTCCCCCACAGATGTCGGGAATCACGGTAAAGTGGCGTAAACTGCCGGTAAACGACAAAAGCTTCGATCAGCTTAGTAACTGGAAGGCGAAATTCAAGCTGGCTTTCACTCCGTTCTATGAATTTACCGCTTAGTTTTTTTAAGGGAGGGAGCATCCCAACGACGCATGATCTGCACTTTTTTCGTTTGGGCCGAAGTGTATTAAAGTGCCAGGCCAACCACTTCAATGATCTTACATCGTTCTGAACGCTGTCGGGCAGAAAGAGACGACTTATTACAGTCACAGCTACAAAGGGTATAGATATCAATATGCCTATACTCGAAAAAAAATCTACGAGGCTGGTTTTCTTTCTAGATACGTTGCTGGCATGTTGCTGTGTAGTTCTGCACCCTTAAACGAATAAGCAATGTAACCCTGATTCACATTCAGAGACCCAATATATCGTTCATGTATACAAACAAGGCCTTTTAAACCTCCTTTGGGGAAATAGCTTGACAATTAAGCGTATCTTTACAGCTTTGTTAGTATATGGTATAAGTATGGCGAGAGTTTTAGTGGTTGAGGATGATGTGCAGTTACGGGAAAATATTTGTGAACAGCTTGAGCTCAACAACCACCAGGTCCGATCAGCTTCGAATGGCGTTCAGGCCTTTGAGTTACTCCCTGGTTTTTCGCCTAATTTAATTCTGTGCGATATTATGATGCCTCAGATGGACGGGATTACGTTTATCCGGGCCGTTAAGCGTCACATCTGCTATCGCTCTATACCAATCATCTTCCTAACGGCCAAAGTCGCTCAGCAGGATATGATTCAGGGGCTGGAAGAAGGCGCGGTTGATTATCTGTTCAAGCCCTTTCTGCACAAAGAGCTGTTATTGAAGATTAATAACCTTACGAATCTTCGAACGGAGTTTTTACTTCAGCAATCAGCGCAGTCGGCAGTGGGCAATGAAACAGAGATTCAGTTTGTTAAATCATTCACGGAGCAGTTAGAGCGTCATCTGGACGATGCTTCGCTGACCGCCGAATGTATGGCGCAAACAATGAACATGAGTCTTTCGGCCCTGCAGCGCAATCTGAAAAAATACCTTGATAGAAGTTTCAGCGAGATCCTGAGAGACTACCGGCTGCGTCGGGCAACGGCCTTTCTGGTCCGGACGGACCTGAGCCTGCAGCAGATCGCCAGCCGGTGTGGGTTTTCGAGTCTCTCCTATTTTTCGTTCTGTTTCAAAGAAGTTAACGGTCAGTCTCCGCTTCGCTACCGGCAGAAACACCAGCTGAGAGCAAACCCCGATTAATGAAAAAAAGCCTACGGCTTCTGTCAGTCGTAGGCTTGTATCTATCTCACCAGCAAGGAATCAGGCAGTCATTAACTGAGAACCATATTCGCGTACGCATTAAGTCGTTTCATAATTGTTATGTGCTTTCTCAACAGCTCCATCGTCGTGGGTTGCGATTTATCCAGTTCTGTTTGCTCATCCATCTCAGCCAGAAACTGCTCGACCGTTTTCATCAGGAGCCATTGCAGGTTTCGGTATCGGTCAGTGGTTTCTGCCGGCAAACGGAGTGACTGACCCAACAGCGAATCGATCAGATAATAGATATTGTACAGGCTTTCAATCTCATGCTGCCAGGCAAGTAGGCTTACGGGTCTACTGCCGGTCTCAACCGTTGATCTGGTAACAATACTGTTCATCGTGCGTACGGAGAATGGAAAAAAAGAACAACAAAAATTACGAGGGGATCCGGGTGGATCAACGCAAGCAAAACTAATCAAACAATTTTTGTACCAGACTTCTCTTTTTTTAGAATGTTCCTATGGTCATTCATGAAAGTTTCCTGTTTTCTTAGTTTAGAAGGACCGACGTACAGACAATAGGGTGAAAAATACCAGTAAACAACCTGACTCATTCCTTTGCAGACCTGTGAACACCACTAAAGCAGACTCCCTCCAGCAGCAGTCGCAACCCGCAGCCGAAATGCAGCGACTGGAAGCGCTGGCCAGCTACGATATTCTGGATACGTTACCGGAAGAGGAATATGACGACATCACCCAGATCGCTTCCTATATCTGTCAGACGCCTGTTTCGCTGATTACGTTTGTCGACGAGCATCGCCAGTGGTTTAAGTCAGCCCACGGGATTGCAGTCAGAGAAACGCCCCGCCAGTATTCTTTCTGCTCATACGCGATTCAGACTCCGGAGCAGTTACTGGAAATTCAGGATACCCGCCTGGATGAACGCTTTGCGCACTTTCCCTACACCACGCAGGAACCGGGGGTTATATTTTATGCCGGTGTGCCGCTCATTGACGAGGCCGGGCAGGCTTTAGGAACGTTATGCGTCGTTGATCACCAGCCCCGGCGGCTTTCTGAAAAACAGGTAACGACCCTCAAAGCCCTGGCCCGACAGGTCGTTTCGCTCCTGAAGCTGCGTCGAAGTCAGAATCTGCTTAAAAAAGCGAATCAGCAGCTTCACGATAGCAACCATATTCTGCAGGCGGTGGTCAGCAACTGCCCGGCCGGGCTGGTTCTCTTGGACGTACTGCGGGACAGGGAAACCATCACTGATTTCCAGTACGTCTTCACGAATCCGGCCAATTCGGCTATTACGGGTTACAGCGTTGAAGCCATGAACGGAAACAGCCTGAAGGCGTTGTTTCCGAACGTTGTTCGGCAGGGTATGTTTGACCAACTGACAACGGTTGTTCAAACCCGCGAACCGCGTCATTTTCAACCGCAGTTCAACTTACCGACGGGTCCGGTATGGAGTACAATTACCCTGGTTCCGGTTGGGGAGCGGGTGCTGCTGACGATTCAGGATATTACCCCTCTCAAAAAAATTGAGGAGCAGCTACAGGCCCATACCGAAAACCTGGAGCAGATTATTGCGGAGCGAACAACCGAGATGAGCCACCTGCTGGCCATGCAGAAAGCCATTCTGAATCATGCCGGGCAGGCCATCCTCTCGACCGATACCAAAGGCCGGATTCAGACGGTCAATCCGGCGGCTGAACGCCTACTGGGCTATACGGCCGATGAGCTGATCGGAAAAATCAGCACTCGGTTCATGGAGTCAATAGATCCTCCGGAAGCTAAAGGCCCGTTTGTCTCGCATCGCCCCGACCGGCTTAAACTCCGGTTTAGCTTTCATAAGCTGGAGTCGTACTCCCATGGGGATGAATGCAGGCTGCTGACTAAACAGGGACAACGGATGCCTGTTCTGCTCACTACAACGGCCATGCGCGATGAGGCAGGCAACCTCATTGGCTATATTGGCCTGGCTACCGACATTTCACCCCTGAAGAAAGCCGAGGAGGAGCTGATGCAGAAGAACCGCCAGCTGAACGTGTTTTTTAACAGTTCGCTCGACCTGCATTGTATAGCCACGCCAGGCGGTACCATTGTCCGGCTAAACCGGTCCTGGGAAACTATGCTCGGTCTCTCGACCGCTGAGGTACAGGGCAAGTCCCTTTTCACTTATCTTCACCCTAACGATACTGCGTATACGTTAGCTGCGGTTCAGGAAGGCCTCACGCGGGGTTATGTCGATAAGCTGGTCAACCGGATGCGGTCAAAAGACGGTAGCTATCGGCTCATCGAATGGCGGCTGGTTCTGGACGGTAACCTGTTTTATACATCCGCGCGCGATATCACCGAATCCAGATCGGCAGCAGCCCGGCTGCAACGGGTCAATGAACGGCTGCAACTGGCTACTCAGGCGGCTAAACAGGGTATCTGGGAATATGACCTTCATCAGGATACCGTAGTCTGGGATAAGCAGCTCTACCGGGTTTATGGCCTCTCCGAACAAACGACCATCACAAATCTGGCGGATGTTATGAAGCATGTGCACCCGGACGATCGGCAGCAGTTACTGCTAAGATTAGCCGATCTTGAACAGGGGACAGACTATTTTGACTTCCAGCAGCGCATAATCCAGCCCAGTGGTCGTTTCTGCTACATTCAATGCAAGGGCGTAGTGTTGCGGAACGAGACCGGAAAGCCGGCTCGCCTGGTTGGGGTTGTCTGGGACGTAACGGAACAAAAGCAGGCCGAACAGACGCTCCGGAAGCGTAAAGAGCAGTACCGCCAGTTGGTCGATAACCTCAGGGAAGTGGTTTATAAAACCGATTTACAGGGCAACTGGACGTTTCTGAACCTTTACTGGACTGTTCTGACGGGTCTGCCCACGGAGGAATCGCTGGGGCAGCCTTTCCATCGGTTTCTTTCCCGCCGGAATCAGTTGCAGCTGTATCGTCTATTCGAAAACCTGCTGACGACTCCGCACTCGTCGTTCCGCCACACCATCCGGTATCAGCAAAAAAACGGCGATCTGGGCTGGGCTGAAGTGTTCTGTCAGTTGCTGGTCAATGACGAGGGGGCTCCCGTTGGCACCACCGGCACGATAACCGACATCACCGACCGGAAGGAAACGCTGGACGCGCTTCATGAAAGCAATCAGCGGTTTCTTGAATTTGCCGAAAACATCGACGAGGTTATTTTTATCCATTCGGCGAATCCCTTCGAACTACAGTACGTTAATTCTGCCTACGAGCGTATCTGGGGCTTAAGCTGCCAGAGTCTATATGCCGATCAGTCTTCGGCTTTCCAGCGGGTTCTGGAGGAAGACCGACCGGCATCCCGAAAGGCCCTGGTGAGTTATAAAGATGGTGAACCTTCCACGGTTCAGTACCGCATCAGGAAAGCTGATGGTTCGGTTCGTTGGATTAACTCGCGAACCTTTACTCTGAAGAACCAGCACGGCAAACCCCTCCGCTTCATTGGCATTGCCAGTGATATTACCGATCAGAAGGAAAAGGAACTGGTGCTGCAGCAATCCCTGATCCGGGAACAGGAACTGAACAGGATGAAATCGCAGTTTGTTGCCACCGCGTCGCACGAATTCCGAACGCCACTGGCAACCATCCAATCGAGTGTTGACCTGATCCGTCTGTATCTGGAGCGCCCCCCCGAAACGGGGCTTCCGGCAGTCGGGCGACATCTGGATGTCATTGAGCGGGAAATCGCCAATTTCAGTGAACTACTTGCCGATGTGCTGATGCTTGGAAAAATGGACGCCGGGAAGATTCCTTTTTCTCCGCAGCCAGTCGATATGTTAGCCTTAACGAATGAAGTTGTGAGCACGCATTTCAGTGAATGGAAAGACAACCGGCGGGTGAACGTAATTGTCCGGGGAGCCCCGTGTCTGGTCCGTGTGGACCCCAAATTGATCACGCATACGCTGATTAATCTGCTCTCGAACGCGTTTAAATTCTCGTCCACCAATCCTGAACTCTCGATCAGTTTCAATCAGCAGCTCACGATAGCCGTTACCGACCAGGGGATTGGTATCCCCGCCGACGAATTACCGAACTTGTTCAGCAGCTTTTTCCGCGCCCGAAACGCCGTAAATATTCATGGTTCCGGTTTAGGGCTCGTAATTGTCCGCCAGTTCGTGGAACTACACGGGGGGACTATCCACGTAGAAAGTATTGAAAATCAGGGGACGACCGTAACGGTTACGTTGCCTGTTACCTGCGGACCTTCTGTCGTCTAACTAGTTATTGACGATTTTTCGTGACACTTAAATCAGCTCGTTTCGTTGAAACCGCAGTTATTAATCATTGAAGATGAACTACAGATTCGGGAGAATTTAGCCGAACTCCTGACCCTGCAGGGCTTTTCGGTTGAGGCAGCCGCTGATGGGCGGGCAGGCATTATTCAGGCGATGCAGTCGCAACCCGATTTGATCCTGTGCGACGTAATGATGCCTGAACTCGACGGCTACCAGGTTCTGGAAGCCATTCGGACCGATCGCGCTTTACGTACAGTTCCGTTTATTTTTCTGACGGCCAAAGCTGAAGCGATCGATCTGCGCAGAGGTATGTCGCTCGGTGCCGACGATTACCTGTTTAAGCCATTCACCAATGAAGATTTGGTGCAGGCAATTGAAAGCCGGTTGCAGCGCGAGAAAAACCGGGCTTCCGATCTGCAATTTCAGCTGGATAGATATCTGGCGAACCTCGGGCGGGTATCACTGCATGAACACAACACGCCCCTGGCCGGCATTATGGGGCTAATCAATCTGATGAAGGACGGACTTGGCTCGTTCGATAAGGACGAAACCCAGTCCATGCTGGAGATGATGATGGTTTGTAGCCTTCGCCTGAAACGAACGCTGGACAATGAACGGCTAACGAACCAGCTAATCCGGTTAGACAGCCGATCAGCAGCTTATGAGTCATTCTCTACCGGTAGCTCGATGGTGTTCGAGCCATTGGTCCAGCAGATTTATAAGTCTATCCGCAGGGAACATGAACTGAAGCTCAGCGCCCAGATTACGGTAGCAGCCGCCCCTATCCAGATATCCGCCCAGAATCTGACCAAGATTCTGGAAGAGCTGATCGACAACGCGATAAAGTTCTCGGTTCCCCGCTGTGAGATTGAGGTAACAGGCCAACAAACGGAAAAGCAGTATATCCTCACGGTGACCAACTGGGGACGTGAATTTAAGGCCGAAGACATAGCCTATATTGCCCCCTATACGCAGTTCGACCGCCTATATTATGAACAGCAGGGCTCGGGACTAGGCCTGTTTATTGCCAAAAAGCTGGTTGAACTCAACCGGGGCCAGTTAACCATTGCCAGCTCGGCTTCTGGCCCAACGCAGGTTACGGTTCGGCTTCCTCTAACTGTCGAAACATAAGGCTTCAGATTCAATTGATAGCTCATTCGATACGACCGTACTGCCCGCCAGCGACTCGATTCGTCTGATGCGCGAAGGAGCTATGCCATCGTTCAGACAAGCCGCCAGAAAACTGGCTATGGCATCAACCCAGCAAATTGATTACCAGCCTCTGCAAGCCATTACGGCTGCTTCGGGCGACCTGGGCTATACCCCTATGGTAACCCAAAAGCGGGGACAGTCCGGCAGGGGTTTCTGCGCATCTGGCGCAAACGTAACGGCCGCTGGCAACTGGCCCACGAGGTTCTTGCACTCAGGTTATAACGTACGCTGTGCCTCTACGGCGAGGAGATACACCGTCATCGACTCGCCCGCGCTGGCGATCCACTCATCATAGTCGGCGATGGCCCGCAGTCGTTCGTCTTCGGTGAGATAACCGGCCTTTACCAGCTGCGGGCCACGCAGTTCGGCGACCTCGGCCCACAGTCGGCTTGTTACGTTAAAATCCGGATCAGAACGTTGCGCCACCTCCGACTGATCGTCAACTCGTATGGCCTCCAGACCAATTCCGGTCATCAGTTCCTGAAGATGGTCGGCGATGGCGTTATCAAATCCCGCATCCTGCCGCCATTGCAGAAACGCCCGGTAAAACGTCTGCATGGCAGAGGGTGGCTCGGGCGTCCAGCGTATCTTCTCGTGATTGAAGTCGAGGACGGCCAGATACCCGCCCGGTTTTACCAGCTGCTTCATGCGCAACAGCGCTTCGCGTGGACGAGCCAGCCATTGCAGGGTGCGGGCGCAAGTCACCAGATCGAACTGCTCCGTCGTGTCAAAGGCGTAAATGTCGGCCTGCTGAAAAGCCAGTCCGGGCAGGTCGGTGGCCTGCTGACGAGCCTGCGCAATCAGGTCGGCATTGGGGTCAATCCCCAACACGTGGCCCGTTGGCCCGACCAGCCGCGCCATGCTGCGCGTAATGGCACCCGTACCGCATCCCACATCGAGCACCGAAAGACCTGGCCGGAGGTATTTCAGGAGGTTACGGTTCCCATTTTCAACGGTTCTTCGCTCCAGTACAGGATTGCATCCGGTGGGCATTCGGGCGCGCTCCTGCGCAGTCTGATCTGACATTATCGTACGGGTTTATACTTTGAGCATTACGGTCCTGATCAGAGTAAATCATGCCACCGGCCGTCTGAGGCATTCTCAGCTATCCGTAAATATAGCAGGCGAACGGTCTGGCCGACATACCCCCGGCCATTCGCCCGTTATTCAATTTACAGATTGTCTAGTCGATTCAGGGCGGTTTCCAGCACCTTGTCGCGCCCGGCCGCCAGCTCCTGTTTTGTATTACCACCCGAACTGTCGGTGCGATTCGTCATCAGCTTGATCACGCGCGGGTCTTTGGTTGCCGAGTAGTACTGCTTCAGGATTTTTAGCATCACCATCTTGGGCCACCAGTCCTGGCAGTTGTTGCGCTGCATGCCCGCTTCGTGTGGGTAATCGTTTAACGGGCCGAAGTAACCATTAGGCTGCTGGCTGTTAATGGCCCATTCCACCCAGGGTTTGGTTTTGGCAATCAGCGCCTGATCATCCAGCAGATAGGCCAGCGGCAATAGCCCATCAATCCAGTAAGGGCCCCGCTCCCACTGGTCACCATCGCCACCGAGCCAGCCATTCCGTTTGCCCATCACGAGGGGATACAGCTCATCCAGTTGTCCGGTAGCGCCAGTTTTCTGCCGGATCAGCATCTCTTTCAGCCAGCCCTGCGCTTTTATAGCTCCCAGGGGCAGTTCAATATATGGATTCGGCCGCAGCGGGTGGCGATTGTTAACGTAACCGGCAAAGGGCGCGGAGTTTTGACTGGCATTGGGCCTGGGTTGAGCATAGGTGTTGCCCAGAAGACTCAGGGCAAGCAGCGCAGCCAGGCGTAAGCGTGTAACGATCATGGTGAAGGTCATAAAGGCGATGTATTCAGGCTCAATCAGGGCTTCAGCACCAGCAGCACCGTCGGGTCGATGGGGTAGCGGCCAAACTCGGAACCATAGATCGCCAGTCCGCCCGGCAGGCTGTCGTCAACTTCCAGCCGAATCACCAGCTCGCCCGTTAGGGCTGCCTGCTGGAGAGCCTCCGTGGGTAGCGGTACGGTTAGCTTATACCCATACGAGCCAGCCTCGCGGAGTTTACGATCCTGCGGCTGGGCGTGCCACGACAAAATGCCCCGGTGATCGGCGGGATCGTCGGGGAGTTCGTAGCGACCGGCAACCTGCCCGTTGCAGCGCACCGTCACGGCACTCGGGAAGCGCGTCTGGTCGGTCATGGGATAGGCATTCGGGTTCTTGCTCGGGTCGTTGACGCCCTTGCCGAGCATATAATCCGTGTCGGCATCCTTCATCGTTATGCCTTCCCGGTCTTTGGTAAAGAGCTGTTTGGCCGAAGCTTCAACCAGAAACGAAGCCGATTCAACGCCGTTTATCGAAACATCCTTTGGCCAGGTCATCCGGTATTCCACAAAGCCCGACCCGGCCCCATTCACCTTTTTACCCTCCAGTACGTTCCACTGCTTCAGGCTCCACTTGGCGTTTTTGAACTGACTGGCCGGGGTCGTCAGCACGCGGGCTTTTCGGTTGGTGGCCAGCGTAACGGTGGCCGGTACCGGCGCATTCACCACAAACGACATGAAGTTATGGTGCAGCTCCGCGCCCGACGCATCGGTAAGCACCAGCGCCAGTACGGCCACCGCTTTTTCGTTGGGCATGGGCACCCGCAGGGAGTCGAGGTTCTGTTGCAGATAGGGCTTGTACGGCACACTCCGGGTAGCCGACCACCAGGTCTTCGACTGCCCGAGGGCATCCCAGCCGTAAAGTTTAGCGGTGAGCGTCAGGTTCTGACCCAGATCGGTCTGGCCGGTCATAAACGACGCCGTGAGCGGAATGGCGACGGTAGCGCCTGCCGGGGCCGTGCGGGCAATGTCCTGCCCGGTAGAGATATAGAGCGGAGCGTGGAAATCGCGGATGGTCATGCCCGGCACTAGTTCGCCAACGCCCAGTTCCTTCTCCGAGCGGTCATAGCGCCAGTAGCCGTTCCATTCGTTGATGACGTCATGATGTTCGGTATAGAGCCAGCCCGACACCTGCGGATACTGGCGGAACGCGTTGATGGCCCGGTGGTAATCCCAGCTCCAGTCCACATCGCCGGTGCTGCCCTCGTAGCCCCAGACGTTGCCAAACTCAGAGTTGAACATGGGCTGGTTACCCTGTTTATAGCCTTTTTCAAAATGAAACGTCGAGCCGGGGAAGGTTTGCTTTGTCAGCTTGCTCAGATACGCATCCCATTCGTAGCCCGGCAGGTATTCGTGCCAGGAGTTCAGGTCGGTTTCGGTATGGCCCCGTCCGCAGCAGATGGAGTTGTCTTCTACCAGCCGCGAGGGGTCCAGCGATTTGGCCAGTCGGTACACCGACGCTACCCATTTCTGGGTTTCGGGCAGGTAGTTAGCCACATCTTTACCGTCTTTTTTCTGTTTGGTGGTTAGTCCCCAGGTTTCGTTGAACGTAATCCAGGAGAAAATGGCCGGGTGGTTATAATCGCGTTTGATCATCTCGCGCAGGGTGTATTCCGACTCCCGACGTGCCAGCGAATCGGGTTCGCCCCAGCTATTGGGCAGGTCGGCCATGACCAGCACGCCCAGTTGATCGGCCCAGTACAGCTTGCGCGGAATGTCGGCCTTGATATGGGTTCGGATGCCGGTAAGCCCGATTTGACGGGCTTTCAGCACTTCTTCGCGCATGAACGCATCACTGGGGAACGTATAGTACCCCTCCGGATGATACGACTGATCGAGCGTAAGCTGCAGATAGATCGGTTCGTTATTGAGCGCTACGTAAGGAATCTGGGTGCCGGGCAGGTTCACGACCGAGATTTTGCGCATACCCAGGTAGCTTTTTACCCTATCACTGGTTTTGCCGCTGCCACTCAGGGTGGCCTCAACTGGATACAGATACGGGTCGGTTAAGGTCCAGCGACGGGCATTGGGCAGGGCTACGTCAACGCTTACCTGCTGCTGACCTTTCCGGATGGTCTGCTGAGTCTTGACAGCCGAATTGCCCTCTCCTATGTTAAGGGCAAGCCGCAGATCATTCGGGGCTGGACTGGGCAGGTAGGCGGTTACCCGTACTTTATTGGCGTCAATATCGGGCGTAAAATGCAGGGCTTCTATGTAAGCGTCGCCCCGCGTTTCCAGATAGGGTGTCTGCCAGATACCCCGGGCGTTGCCATAGCCCTGCTTGCCGTAGAGCGTAAACTGCCGCCGTTTGTCATCCACCCGCACGACGAGCCGCTGCGCCTGTCCGGGTTTCAGATGGGGCGTGAGCTCGAATGAAAAGGGCGTGTAACCGCCCTCGTGTCTGCCCAGTTCCTGACCGTCGAGCCAGACAGTCGTCAGCCAGTCGCTGGCGCCGATAGTCAGAAAGACGCGCTGCCCCCGCCAGTCGGCCGGTACGCTGATCGAACGCTGATACCAGCCGATATCGGCCTGATCTTTTACGCCCGACAGGGGTGCTCCCCACGGAAATGGTACGTGGATGGTGAGGGGAAACGTCTGGGTACCCGTGAACCAGTGTTCGCGCAGGCCCACATCCGCTGAGTCGAAGCGAAAGGCCCAGTCGCCGTTCAGGTTCAGCCAGTTCGTCCGTTCAAAATCCGGCCGGGGGTGCTCGGGCAGGGGTATGGTCGCCGTCGCCGGGGTTTGCGCCATGGCGGCATGCATCAGCCCGCTGAGGGTTACCAACAGATATAAAAACCGGCGCAAGGCTAGTTGCTTTATCGAGACGTGCATAGGAATGTCGGTTCGGCGTTTCTTCCGTTTACGGGTAAAAGATCCGAGCTGCCATTTTCTATTTACTCCGGCCGGCAAGTTTCAGCCAATGATCCCTATTAATAAGACAGGCGGACAGGATAAGTATCCTGTCCGCCTGTTACCTGCTAATCAAGCCGAATGCTTATTTTTCTTCGGGGAAGCCTTTGCGAAAGAACAGCAGTTGGTATTCGATATTACCCCGCCAGTAGTCCCAGGTGTGGGCGCCAGGTCGTTCGATATAGTCGTGGGCGATGGCCCGCTGGAGGAGTTTCTGGTGCAGATTCCGGTTTACTTCGTAGAAAAAGTCAGCCGTACCGCATTCGACCATCAGCCGCAAATCACCGTTCTGCAGCGAATCAATGACGTTGATAACCGAGTGGGTGTCCCAGTTGCTCTGGTTGGTCGCTTCTTCGCCCAGCAGGTTTTTCAGGTCCCAGTTGTTCGGGAACGGCCGGAGGTCTACCCCACCACTCAGACTACCCGCCTGCCCAAACAAATCCCGGTGCCGCACAGCCAGATACAGCGCTCCGTGTCCGCCCATCGATAAACCCGTAATGGCCCGGTGCTGCCGGTCGGCCTGCGTGCGGTAGTTTGCATCCATATAGGGCAGCAGTTCGCCCGTCACGAAGGTCTCGAAGCGTTTCGCCGGATTAACCGGACTGTCGAGGTACCAGCTATTCTGCCCATCGGGACAGGCAATAATCACCCCGTAGCGGTCGGCATAGCTTGTCAGCTCGGGCGCTTTGCGAATCCAGTCGCTATGATTGCCGCTGTAGCCATGCAGCAGATACACCACCGGAAACCGCTCACTGGCGGCCGTGCTGTATCGATCCGGCGTGATGACCACGCACTTGATCGCTTTGTGCATGGCCTTACTCTCGACCTGAATGGTATCGACCCGCCCCGCCCGAACCGAAAGATTGATGAGCAGAAAACAGGCAATTGAAAGAAGAAAGCGTTTATTCATGAGTTAGAATCTATTCTAAAACGAAAGGGAATCAGGGCTTCTGGGCTGAAAACGAATACGGGAAATCGGCCGGCTGCGTCCCCCGCCCTTGATTGGGAGTTGCCGCCATGTCGAACGTAAGGGTAGCGCCCTGCATCAGCGCCTGATGACTGAGCCAGTTCTTACTGCTTGCTTTACCGTTCACTTTCAGGGCTTTGACGTACCGGTTCTGCTCACTGTTGTCCGGCGCATTGATTACGATCTGCCTGCCGTTTTCCAGTTGCAGAGTCATCTTCTTGAACAGGGGCGCGCCTAGCACGTACTGATCCGTAGCGGGACAGACCGGGTAGAAGCCCATTGCCGAAAAAACGTACCAGGCCGAGGTCTGCCCGTTGTCCTCGTCGCCACAGTACCCGTCGGGGGTGGGCAGATATAGGCGGTTCATCACCTCACGTACCCAGTACTGCGTTTTCCAGGGTTCGCCCGCGTAGTTATAGAGGTAAATCATGTGCTGAATCGGCTGGTTGCCGTGGGCATACTGGCCCATGTTGGCAATCTGCATCTCCCGAATTTCGTGTATAACGCTGCCGTAATAGCTTTCGTCATAAACCGGGGGCAACGTAAAGACCGAATCCAGCTTGGCAACAAACTTCTTCGAGCCGCCCATCAGGTCCATCAGTCCCTGCACATCGTGAAAGACCGACCAGGTGTAGTGCCAGCTATTCCCTTCGGTGAAAGCATCACCCCACTTGAAGGGGTTGAAGGGCGACTGGAACGAACCGTCTTTGTTGCGGCCCCGCATTAGCCCTGTTTTCGGGTCGAACAGATTCCGGTAGTTCTGGCAGCGTTTGGCGAACAGGTCGATCTCGGCCTGCGGACGTTTCAGAGCTTTGGCTAACTGATAAATTGCAAAGTCGTCGTAGGCGTATTCGAGCGTTCGGGCGGCATTTTCGTTGATCTTTACGTCATAGGGTACGTACCCAAGCTGGTTGTAATAGCTTACGCCCCGGCGGCCAACGGCATCCATCGGGCCTTCGTGCTGCGTATTTTTAAGCACGGCTTCGTAGAGTACGTTGATGTCATAATTACGTCGGCCTTTCAGATAGGCATCCGCCACAATCGACGCCGAATTGGAGCCGATCATCGTGTTCCGCAGACCCGGACTCGCCCATTCGGGCAGCCAGCCGCCTTCCTTGTAGGCATTCGCCAGTCCTTCCTGGATGTGCTCGTTCAGCGACGGATACAGCAGGTTCAGAAACGGAAACTGCGACCGAAAGGTATCCCAGAAGCCGGTGTCGGTGAACATGTAGCCGGGCAGGACCTTGCCATTATAGGGACTGTAATGCACCACTTTACCGCCCTCGTCCAGCTCATAGAATTTACGTGGAAACAGCAGCGACCGATAGAGACACGAATAAAACGTCCGGGTCTGTTCGACCGTACCGCCCTCCACCTGAATCCGGTTCAGCTCCCGGTCCCAGGCCGTCTTCGCCTTTTCTTTGACCGTCTCGAAACTATCGGCGCCGATTTCGTTCAGGTTACGCTCGGCCTGTTCGATGCTGATGAACGATGAAGCCACCCGAACATGGACAGGTTCACCTTTACGGGTTTTGAAACCCACCACCGCCCCGGCATGGTCGGCCTGTAGTTCCAGCCGACTGCTCACCCACTGGCCGTTCTGCCAGATGGCCTGACGGTCAAAGGGTTTGTCGAAGACCAGCACAAAGTAATTCTTGAAATTGGCGGGTACGCCCCCGCTGTTGCGGGTTGTGTAGCCAATCACTTTACGCTCGCCGGGAATGATCCGCACATACGAGCCCTTATCCAGCGCATCAATAACCACCTGGGCGCTGTCGGTGTCGGGGAACGTAAAGCGGAACGACGCGGCCCGTTCCGTTGGAGCAATTTCGGTCGTTACGTCATGATCGGCCAGGTAAACGCTGTAGTAATAGGGTTTAGCAACCTCGGCTTTGTGCGAATACCAGCTGGCCCGTTTGTCTTCTTCAAAATAAGGCTTTCCCGTCAGGGGCATGATCGAAAACTGCCCGTAATCGTTCATCCAGGGCGACGGCTGGTGCGTCTGTTTGAACCCCCGGATTCTATCGGCCGCGTAGGTATAGGCCCAGCCGTCGCCCATTCGACCGGTCTGTGGCATCCAGAAATTCATGCCCCAGGGCAGCGCAATGGCCGGATACGTATTGCCATTGGAAAGCGACGGTTTAGAGTCGGTTCCCATTAGTGGGTTGACCGATTCAACCCGGTTGAGGGAGGTCTGAGCGGGTTTAAGCTGACGGCAGGCGGTTGTCAGTCCGGCTAACAGAGCCAGCAGAATATACGTAGTTCGCATCAGGACTCAGTTAATCAAGTGTGGGGTTACGCCTTCCGCCGTGATCTGAACGGGCTTGATCGTGCCGTCCGGATTGAAGTGAAGGTGATCGATGCACGTTACGCGATGATTGGCGGCCGTTTCCCCCAACGGGCGACGGTGATAGACGATATAGTACGTATCGGTATTGGGCAGGTGAATGACGGAGTGGTGGCCGGCACCGGTCGCGACGGCGGGGTCCTGCTGCAGAATTTTCCCTTCGCGTTTAAACGGCCCAAAGGGCGAATCGGACACGGCGTAAGCCACGGAATAATCCGGCCCCGTCCAGCCCCCTTCCGACCACATGAAGTAATACTTGCCGTTGCGCTTGAGCATGCAGGGTCCTTCGACGTATTTGTCGGGCGTAATCTCCTTGTACGTTGTTCCATCGGCGAAGGGCACCAGACTCAGCAGGTCTTTACTTAGTTTCGTTACGTTGCAGTGCCGCCAGCCGCCGTAGTACAGATACGCCTGCCCGTCGTCATCGACGTAAACATGCGGGTCAATCGGCTGGGCACCGTTCTGGAATTTATCAATCAAGGGTTTGCCCAGCGCGTCCTGGAACGGGCCGGATGGTTTGTCGGATACCGCCACGCCAATCCCGCCGTATTCCTGATTATTCTGGATATCGTTGGCCGCGAAAAAGAGGTAGTACTTGCCGTTGGCATACACGGGCGAGGGCGCCCAGACCGCCCGTTTCGCCCATTTTACCGTTTGGGTGTCCAGAATCCGGCTGTGTTTGGTCCAGTGAACCAGGTCGGGCGAGGAGAACGCGTCGAAAAACGTCTGCTCGTCGTAGGGAGCCGAATAGGTCGGGTAAATCCAGTACGTTTTGCCGAAGATGACGCCCTCCGGATCGGCATACCAGCCGTCTACAATGGGGTTTTTACTGATGAAGCGCGTCTGCGTTAGCTGGCGGTTAATCGGTTGGGGCTCGTTGACCAGATTAACACCCGGCAGGGAAAGCAACAGCGCCCCTAAAACGAAGCCGCTGGACAGAACTAATTTCATTTCGTTATTCGCTACGTTCAATCAATACGCCAAAGCTACTGAATCCGGTTTAATTACGGGCCGATATCCCTCCTATCGGACGTTGAAACGAGCCGTTCAAACGGGCATCTTCCGGCACACTTATCGGCCTGATCTTCATCAAATAAAGAACAGCGTCTTTAGTCAACCAGGTTACAGACAACGGGTACTTTCAAAACTTTTTCAAAAAACAGAAGTTGAAATTTCAGAATCTAATGACTCAACAGCATGGAAAATCAAAAGAAGCTGCAAGGCAAGAAAGTAGCCGCCCTGATGACGGAAGGCTTTGAGGAAGTCGAATATACCGAACCGAGAAAAGCCCTTGAAGAAGCCGGAGCAACCGTGCAGCTTATTGCGCCGAAAGGTGGTGAGGTAAAAGCCTGGAATGAAACGGATTGGGGCGACAGTTACCCTGTCGATCTGCCGCTGGATGGAGCCGACCCGAGCCAGTACGACGCGTTGCTGCTGCCGGGCGGGGTCATGAATCCCGACAAACTCCGGATGGAGCCTAAAGCCGTGCAGTTCGTCAAGCATTTTTTTGAACAGAAAAAACCTGTTGCCGCCATCTGTCACGCACCTATGATGCTCATTGAAGCTGACGTAGTGCGGAACCGCAAATTGACATCGTACCCCTCGCTGCAAACCGATCTGCGTAACGCGGGTGCGAACTGGGTCGATCAGGAAGTGGTGGTTGATATGGGTCTGGTTACCAGCCGTAAACCCGATGATATTCCGGCCTTCAATCGGAAAATGATTGAAGAAATCGGAGAAGGTATTCATAATCGCCAGCACGCCTGAGCGCGCTGGATTTTAGCCGGATAGATACCCGGTCTGAGTCGTCTGAGCCAATTCGCTTCGGACGACTCTTTGTTTATAGGGATGCTTACACGGCACTCCGCTTTTTCTTCTTTTTCTTCCTGTGCTTTTTCTGTTTGGTATGGCGCGCTTCCCACCACAGCGCAAACACACTGAGCCCTACTACACCGGCGGTTATACTGATTATGACATAAGTACCCATGGTAACACTCCTCCTGCAGCTACTAACGTTTGTTCCCTACAATAAAGTTACACGCTATTGAGACAATGGCCCGGCTAATCCATTCGGGCCCTACTACATCTGAACGACGGCCGCTTAACGCCTGCGAGTTCCTTACTCCCATGCACTTTACAATTCAACGGGATTTCTGCGGTTTCATGCATATAGCTTAACAGTTGATTCTTCACTCCTCATTCAGAACGGGTTCGTAGTGGCAATTTTGGGCATCAGGTTATGAAAAACCTGTGTCCATACAGATGCTAATCAGACACTGCCTGCTGCCCGCTATTCTTTGCTCCCACTTTTTCATCGGTGCCTTTTAGGCCTACAGTCTGTCGGTACAGACGGCTGATGCCGCTACCGCCGATGGGAGGATTTCTCCATCGGCTCAGTAACCGAGCGGCTGGCTGCTAACCAGTGTACCCCAACCAACCGATCGTCCACGCAACGGGTACCCGCTCACCATTCACAAACTCTTTGGTAACTAAACGAAACCATGTTCCGAAACATCCTTAAATGGACCAGCATTGTGCTGGGCTCCGTGATCGTCTTACTGCTCATTGCGTATTTTGCGATCTCAACAAACATCACCAGCCGCACCGAAAAAACGTACTCGTTTGCGAAAGAAAACCTGTCGATTCCGACCGATACAGCGACCCTAAACCGGGGGCAACACCTGGTGGCCATTAAAGGCTGTACCGACTGCCACGGCACAAATCTGGCCGGTAAAGTCATGATGGACGATGCTCCGCTGGGTCGGTTGGTATCCCGCAACCTGACGAAAGGCCGAGGTGGTTTGCCCATTGATTACACCACTACCGATTGGGTGATGGCCCTGCGGCATGGCGTAAGCCGGTCGGGACAGCCGCTGTTGTTCATGCCCTCGCACGAAACGACGCTGCTTTCTAAACCCGATATGGCCGCGATTATCGCCTATTGCCAGCAATTGCCGCCGGTCAATAATCAGTTGCCCGGCAACAAGCTTGGGCCGGTGGTCCGTCTGATGACGTATCTGGATAAGATGCCGCTTTTGTCGGTCGAAAAGATTGATCATGCCAAACCGATGGTGGCCATGGCCGACACCATTGAAGGTATTGCGCAGGGAAAATATTTGACCGTGTCGTGCAGTGGTTGTCACCGGCCCGACCTGAAAGGGGGCGACCCGGTAGCGCCCGGTTTCCCGCCCCTGCCGAACATCACCAGCAGCGGCAACGTGGGCAAGTGGACACAAGCCCAGTTTATTCAGACGCTGCGCACCGGAAAAACGCCTGGCGGGCATCAGATGAGCAACGATAATATGCCCTGGAAAATGACGGCCCAGTACGACACCAAAGAACTGGCGTCAATTTATCAGTACGTCCGGTCGATTCGTTAAGGAAAGTCGGTTGTATGAGTTGACTGATCAGGCGCTGTAAAGAACTTATTTCAGGTGTACTACCGGTAATCGTCAAGAATCCCCTGCGCCAGCCAGCTGGCCAGCGCCTGCCGGTTAGAGGCCGGCAGAAACCGCCGTTGGTCCTGCCGGTTCTGGATGTTCCCTAATTCGATGAACACCGTGGGCGGATGGCTGTTCCGGACGACGTACAGACTACTACGAGTCGAGACGCTGCCCAGATACGGCCGCCCCGGCTGGTAACGCCGGTAATTCGTCCGGAAGCGCCGGTGGATATGCTCGGCCAGCCGTTTACCAACCGCGCTACGCTCATGGTGATAGAAGAAAACGTCGATGGTCTGCCCCCGGCTGCGGCTGTCAACATGAATGGTAATAAACCGCTGGTAAGCGCCCTTATGACGGGCGTAGAGCCGGTTAACTGCCGTGGTGGTCTGCCGGAGCCGGGCGGTCTGGTTCAAAGGAATACGCTGGTTGGGGTAAGCAACTTCGTCCTGATCCAGCTTCAACACAGCGTCATTGCGAATGCCGTCGTTGGGGTCCTGCACCATCATATATACTGTGGCTCCTTGTTGTTTCAGAATCTGCGACAGCCGGATGGTTACGTCATAGGCATACTCGTCTTCGGGCAGGAGGAATCGACCAAACCGGCCAATTGCGCCGGGGTCGGGACCGCCGTGCCCCGACGCCAGGTAAAATATGGTTCCGCTGAGCGGCTTTCGGGAGACTAGTTTACGGGTAGACGAACGCGTTCGTTGAGAGCTTTTGGTTTTTCCAGCTTTTTTTATCGGTTTCGGCCGGGCTTTTGTAGCCGTCCGTTTCCGAACTTGCGCCTGTTTGGCGCGGCTCGTTCGGACTCGTCGCTGATCCGGTTGCTGAATCGTTGACTGCGGTCGCAACGCAGACCCGGTAAATACCGGTTGTCTGATTACCAGACCCGCAACGAAACCTGAATGGATGGCTGAAGAAGAATTACCGGAATTCCAGAAGAACGTAACGAAAAGCAAGAATACTAAAAGCGTCTGCAAAATGCTGGCGGGCTTCGTGAAGTTAGGGCATTCCAGGGTTTCTGGATCACAACTTATCCAAACCCACGAACGCTCAATACCCAAAATGGATGCACAAAAGTACCGGCTTCAGCATGGGGCGCCAAACCGATAGCTAAGCTCCTGGCGAGGTTACGTAATTTCTTGGGATAACTTCTGCTGCGGTTGATTTCATTACAAGCGGGCCCGTGCACATCACGGGCCCGCTTGTTTTGGATTGAAAAAGCCTGCTTACGCTAAGGTAGCCTCAACGCTGATGCTGGTATTCAACAGCTTCGAAATGGGGCAATTGTGTTCGGCATGATCAACCAACTCATCGAACTTGGCCTTATCCAAACCCGGTACGCTGGCGTTAAGCGTTAGTTTTGAACTGGTGATACCGCTATCTTCCAGCGTGACAGCACACTGAACATCCAGTGAATCGGCCGCGAAACCCGCATTCTGAATATTAAAGGCCAGTTGCATGGCAAAACAGCCCGCATGGGCAGCTGCAACAAGCTCTTCTGGATTAGTACCGACGCCATTTTCGAACCGGGTGTTGAACGAATATTGAGTGTTGTTCAGGACTGTGCTGGCCGAGGTTAACGTGCCTTTACCATCTTTGCCAGTTCCTGCCCAGTGGGCCGACGATTTACGGGTGATTTTCATACTCTATGAATTAGATTTGTTAGCGATTTGGTTTATGATAGGCCAAAAGTACAGGGAGCGTCGCTGGCAATTTTTCACTTATGTTAAAAAGTGACAGAATGGCCTCCAGACCTGGCTTCGGGTCAAGCCCCCCGCTGAACGACTGATAACCCACTGGCGAATGATTTCTGCAAAGCATCTTATCTTACAGCATCAACTAAAACAGTTTGCGCAGCTGTCCGAAGCCGATATGCTGATGGCAAATAAATACTGGCGTTTCCGGACGATGGGCCGGCACGAATTTTTCAACTTCAGCAACTCTATCTGTCGGCATGTTGGCTTTGTTCTGAAAGGGTTATTCCGGGTTTATTACGTCGATCCCAACACTGAATTGGAACATAACCTGTACTTCATCGCCGAAAATACGTTTTTAACCTCGTTGAAAAGTTTACTGACCCGAACGACCTGCCCTTACCTTATCGAAGCCCTGGAAGATGCCGAACTGCTGGTTATTGAGCATGAACACCTGCAACAGCTGTATGCACAATCCCACGGCTGGGAGCGGTTCGGCCGGATTCTGGCCGAACAGTATTTCCTGTTCAATCAGACCCGGTCTGAGAGCCTACTGACGCAGACCGCCGAAGAACGTTACGTCGCCCTGATCGAAAACCAGCCCGATATTCTCAATCGCGTTTCGCTAGGCCACATCGCGTCGTACCTGGGTATCAAAGGCCCTTCGCTCAGCCGGATCAGAGCGCAGCTGACCCATAAATAAATCCGGGTCTGAATTCCGGATAGCGAGGCTAGTACCCTTCGTCGGATACCAGATAATACCCCTCTGAATGGGTTGACTGGTCTTCATTTTTGAATGTAACCGTTAGCCACTCAATATGCACGTAATCGTTGAACGGAGCACTGTGGGTATCCACTACTTCCCGTTGGTGAGCCGCTGCCCGGTATTGGACAAAATTCATTGCTTCTTCTCTGGACGGGAAGCTCCCCAACAAATCGCCCATGTCGAGCGCGGGTTCCTGTTCGGGCAGTTCGCCCTGTAAATTGGAAACGGGTAAGTCAGGCGCTCCGGCTGCCTCCGCCGGCTGAGCGGCATACAGTTCTATAATCATCCGAAAAATTGGTTTACTCAGACACATAACTCCTCAATCACCCGTTTTGATAGCGCCTACGGCGTTTCAACCGGTTAAAAGGCCGCTCACTAGTAAGCAGAGAGCATGTATTCCGGCCGGAACCGCTGATTCAGGTCTATCTGAAGCGTAATTAAACAAAGAGGTTAACTTTCTGATCGCACCGGCATCCTGGCCGTGTCAAAAATGATACCAGCAAGTCCTAAGACAAACAAGGTGTATTAGCAGTTTGAGCCACCCTTTCTCGGGTTTGGCTTTAACACGCCAGATCAGATTGACCGAGTCCTGAATTTTAACGAAGAGGCTGGTGGCTCCCAGCAGTAAGGTAACAATGCCCAGAATCAAAACGGTGTTGGTCTGACCCGACAGCTCTACCTTTTTGATTATGTCCTGAATCTGCGCAGCGGCCTCATTACCCACCAATCCGTTAGCTGGCCAAAGATCTGACCACGAATAGCTTCCTGGCCTAGAAAGATACTTGCCAGCGACATGATTAATACCAGCAGTGGAGCCAGTGAGAACATTGTGTAATAAGCCAGGGCTTCGCTCAGCTTAAGACAGCGATCATCGAGAAAACCGCCCAAAGTTGGCGCTATAGGGTAACGGTTCTGAAGTGGTCGCATGAGCTGTTATGGCTTTGATTCTATAATCGTTTCTGTCCGTGCACTGTTTCGTTATCTGGTTTTCACGTGTAATAGGGTCGAACAAGGATAGAATTAGCGGATTACTCAATACGCCTGATCATCGGGAGTTTTTATGAGATTTTAAGAACGTATCGGGAATTGTAAAAAGGGCAACACCGAACGGTTGTGGATCGACCCTGATACAAAGTAATGACTACTCCGGCGTCCCGGCGTCCCATTGAACGTTCTGACCGACGCTCAATGGGACGCAATTTCTTAATACATCAAGCGAGCGAGAAAAAGGGGGTTGTTTATCCGTTTTAAACTGAATGATAACCCCTGTTGGGCGAGCGCTCAACAAGCATTAGACTCATCCGTCAGCCATGGGCGCCACGTCCTTAGGCTGTATTTATCAAAGTAGCTAACTATCTTCGAATATACTGTAATCATTTCGTTATCAATCGTGTTTACAGTGTAACAGCTTTGCTGCGTGCATGCTAACCGACCGTCAAAGGCCGCCAATGATGATCGATTATCCCGATGCAATCTGGACCAAGCCGCAGTTGACTGACCAGTTATCCCAGATTGCCCACCTGTTCCAATCACCGGTCTTCAAACCTTCTGCGCCCTTCACCCCTCAGAGTCAGGCGCGCTGGCTTGAACTGATTCTAGCCATCAGCGCCTTGGTAAGGCAGGCTTCGTTGAGGGGTAAGCGCATTGACTTTACGGATGAGGTAGGTGCAGACGGTAAACCCCAGGACATTACCAGTCTACTGGACGTGATGCGGCAGTCTGCCTTTGTCATCAGCCCGGTAGGGCCTACCCAGCGCGGCCTAACAATTCTCTCTCCTGGCCTCAATTACTTTTACGGAGCGGGCAGCGGATGTTTTTCCAATGGCCTGGCTTTTAGCTGCGAGCATAAGAATGAACAAGCGTTCTTTATCGGTCGGGACCGGGTTTACTTCTACCGACATCTGATGCGGGCCTTCATCCAGGCTGGCCGCTACCTGGTCGATGCCTGAAGCAAAGTACCTTGAGCTACCAGTTCTGGGTATGGGCTTCGATTTCTCTTCCGTCTATGTCAATAAGCGTCCATAAGCCTGGCCGAGTAGCTGCTCAGGCTGCAGTAAGTGGCCTGACGCCAATAACCCGAATTAAACTAAATAGTGTATGTATAACCAGCCCAAGATGTCCTCAAAACAGCGCCAATCGATTCCCTTGCAGCCAATTCCTGCAGATAAAAAGCCTTATCTCATCCGGGGTGAAGCCGACACACTGGTGTATCTGACTGGCGCCCAGGCCGCAAACCGGTTCGATTTGATTCCTCAGTTTGAACGCCTGGCTGATCAGTATACAGGTACTGGCTTTATCGAGATGGACCGCTCTTAGTCATACACTTTTCTTTCACTATTAACCAACAAATCCGATGTCTATGCGCATAAATTTTGATACGCTCTTTGCTGTAAACGGGCAAGTCATGACTCCCAAAGTACAGATTAACATCATGAATGTTTTTCAGGGTGGTCCTGAGCTCAGTATGAGCAAAAACACGATTAACGGCGTTGATCCGATCACTTGGCAGGGTAAGGATCTGGCTGTTGAGCTTCGTAAGTTTAAGGGCATCGAGGAACATTATATCCTTGGTTTAGCTGTAGCCTGATCCCGGCTTTCTCTTCAGGCTTTTCTTCAACGGCTGGCCGTCCCTTAGTCAACTCTCATTTCACCCATGGAAGCTAACACCTTAGTTGTAGTCACAGGATATGGTTCGATTAGCCCTAAACCCTGGAAGAGGGCTTATTTGAACATTAGTGAAGAAAAGGCCCATCAACGCTTTCTGGCGCAACATCCAGGCGTGCGGGATGTGAGCGTAAAGAGCCTTCTGTTTAAAGACGAATTGGTAATTCGAGCCAATGGAGATATTGCCCTGGTGTAGCTGACGTGAATTGTGGGAGACAACGAACGAAGCGTTTCTCTACCCAAGGTATTATTACTGGAAGAAAACAGCTACTAACATGACAAAAACCGTTCAAAAACAGCACCATCCCATTGCGTTGCAACCTATTCCGGTAGATAATAAGCCGTATTTGGTACAGGAAGAGCCCCGTACTTTTTTATACAAGACCGTCGAACATGCCACCAAACGATTCGACTTAATTCCTCAGCAACGGGCAACCCGGCCATTCATACCAGCCATGAGCATTATCTTTCAATATCTGTTTACCCAGACGAATAGTGGCTTGGTTTGCCGCGTTCCTGTTCGCATTTTAGATGGACCGGTACTGGGTAAAGGCACAAGCCCCAAGGCGAGTGAATGCGGGGGCATTGATCTGCAGCAATGGATTGGCAAGAGTCTACACGTGACAATTGAAGCAGGTATCCATAGGATCACTGGTGTAGTGGGCTAGCGTCGGCGCTTATGAATAGCGGATGGCCGACTTGACGGCAGTACATTCTCAGGTACTTACGATTTACCCTACCAGCATGGTCCATTACGGCCGATGATCAACAATGTTGCCCAGATGGCTCGTTGTACAGGGCCGACCAAAACATCGTTACTGCAGGGAGCCCTGCCCGGGCTTTCCAATACGCTATTTATTAGGCCATAACTACCCATTCATGCATGAAAAAGATTCTTGTGCTGACCGACTTTTCGGAAGCCTCTCATAACGCCCTGGCTGTAGCTCGCTCGTTGTTTAGCGAAATCGACGCTGATTTTAATCTGCTCTGTGTCCACCCGCAGCGATCTCAAGGCTTCACGCCTTTATTTAATTTCGGAACCGCCCGCGTAGACTATGATGACCTGTTTCAGAATTTACTGATGGAGTTACAGGGCCAGGCCAGCACGGAAAGGCATACCTTCCGGTCATCAGTCTGCCCAGGGCAATTGCTCCAGACGGTCGAGCGGGCCGTCCTTCTGGAAGGCTATGATCTGGTAGTCATCGGTGCCAGAAAAGATAGCTTCGAGTGGTTTGGTCAACGCGCAACGAATTTAATTGACCAACTCAAGTCAAATCTGCTGATCGTGCCCGTTAATATGTCCTCCAGACGGGTTCACGAGGTGGTGCTGGCAACTGATTTAGCTAATCCAGTGGATACCGAACAACTTAGCTCTTTAAAAGAGCTGATCACCATTAAAGGCGCTTCCCTTGTTCTGTTGAATATTGACACTCCACCGAAAAGCGTCATGCATTACGAAAAGGAAACACTCATCCAGCAGTATTTCACCCCCATTCAACCGGCTATCGTTCACTTGCAGGCGCTGGATGCCCGTCAGGGTATAGATGCTTATCTGGCTGCCCATTCAGTTGATCTACTGGTGACAATTCCCTATCACAGATGGCGGACAGATAGGCTGGCCAGTGGCCGCAAAAAACACGCACAGCCCTTTATTGCATCGGTACCCATGCTGACGCTTTATGACGACGGTAGTAAAGCTCAATCTAAGTCAGCCGATAGGCTAGCGACGAGAACTTATGTTCGTCAACCCTATAAGCCGCTTATATTGGCTGGTTAGCCGTGCCTGGACCGGCAACCCAACTGCGCCTGGTAGCCTTGTACAGCAGATGGATACTATGCCGACCTACTATTAGTTTACACTAATCTTGGGCTGAGCCACTGAATGCCACACTGATTCTGCCTGCCGAGCCATGAGATGGGTAGGCAGTAACAAATGCGCTATACGTATCCTGAGAATTCTGGTTTTCGCTTAGTAGCTATACCTAGCCCCCTTGTATGAAAAAGTGCTTAAAAATTACACTATATGTCCTGGGTGGTTTACTCGTGCTGAGTTTGATTGGTCGAATAACCCGGAAAGCCACGCCCGCTGAAATTGACGGTTTAGAAAACCAACAGAAAGCAGCCGTGATCAAAGCAGCCAGGCCAAATGCCAGGAGAGATTTAACTATCAATAAACACACCTGGCAGAAAGGGGAAGCCGGGTCAATGGCTTTGCATTCGTTTTCAATTTATAACGCTTCAAAGCAGCATGACTATACAACCATACGTTTACGTTTTTTCTACTACTCGGATTTGGGTGTTGAGGTAGGCCACAGTGACCAAGTGATTGACAAAACCGTAAGGGTAGGTCAAACCATTCGCATTAATAAGTTCGTTGCAGGGTTAATTCCCCAACACACCTTTGGCGCCGACATGGAATTTCAATAGTGAAAAAGTCGGTTGAAACGGGTTGCCGCTTTTCTGTCATTCTCCTCATTGCAAGACGCCAGGGGACACGAGTCCGTTGGCGAACGGCGTGTCCCCCATGAATTCTGCGCATAAAGTACGCTACCCAACAAGAATAGCTACGCCACCCAGTTTATTGGATACCGTCTGGAGGAACGAGGCCGTCCACAGACGGTCTGAACGTTTGTATAAGGCTTGGTTTCCTGCCTGTTTACCGCATCCCCAACACTTTATTGTAAGGGGATAACTTCGGCCGATATACGACTGCTGAGTAGTATCGATTTGGCAAAGGGCGCGTGGCCTTTTGGTGCCATCAGGTAAAGTTGTCCGCCCTGTAACGTAGCGAGCTGGTGAAGCAGTTTGAGCTTGGATAACAGATGTTCCCGTTCACTGGTTTTCAGCACCACCTCAAAGTAGGATGTATGATTGAACTGCTTGCCCGTTACATCCGGAGTGAACGATTCCCCATCCTGTTGGCGGCCATAGGCAATCGGTGTTGGATAGCCCTCGGCGTTCGCTTTTATATCGGCAAAACCATGAACTCTAGCCCAATCAGCTGCTTGTACTACATAAATTTGTTTAATCATTATCGACGTAATTAACTGGGTTGATCGATTCGCTCTTTATAAAATGCCTGTCTGAAGCCGCGGGTAGCAATCAGCTCCTGCCCTGATCAACCAGGGTGACAGAACGTTTATCCGATCGTTTCGATTAGGGGTGAGATGATTCTGTTCAATACAAATGTCTACCTAAGCAAGCACTAAAGGTCATTGCTCAGATAGACATTTGCAAATACTAGCCACGGGCGAATGACCAACCAGACACTAAACCGGCCGGCCGAGGGCCCGCAATAGCCGGAAGTGAGAATACAGCGCCGAGCCGAAGCTACAATTTTCCAGATAAGGTAAGCCAAATTCGTGCGCGGTCCGTTTAACGATAGCGGTGATGGCTGGGTAATGGATATGGCAAATTTTAGGGAACAGATGGTGCTCAATCTGGCGGTTTAAACCACCGCAGAAAAAGGCAGCAAGCATTGATTGGGGGGCAAAGTTGGCGGTTGTCTGCAACTGGTGAATCGCCCAGGCGTCCTGCACATTACCTGTTTCATCGGGCAAAGGAAAAGTGGTGCCTTCCACTACGTGCGCCAGCTGGAACACCAGACCAAGTACTAATCCTTCAGCCAGGTGCATGACTATAAACCCAATCAGCACCTGCCACCAGGCCACACTTAGCACCATTGATGGCAGCACGAGAAAAAATACGTAATAGAGTCCTTTTGACACAAAAAGCTTAATATATTCACGGGAGGGGTGGTTAGCCGTGTCGTGGTGGCCAATCCTGCTCTTGAAAAACTTTACGTAATCCTTTCGCAATACCCAGGATAGCGAAGCCAGGGCGTAAAGGGGAAAGGTATACCACTGCTGATACCGATGCCAGGGCTGAAGCTTTTCCAGGGGATCAAGCCGAATAAGTCCTGGGGCGACTTCAATGTCTTCGTCATGACCGGGAATATTCGTGTAGGTGTGATGCACGACGTTGTGGGTAATCTTCCAGACGTAGGGATTAGCGCCCAGCAGATAAAAGCTCCCCCCTAATAGTTTATTGACCCAGGGACGAGCTGAAAAAGCGCCGTGTAACGCATCATGCGAGACATTAAAGCCAATACAGGCAGCAAAGACCCCCAGGCCAATGGCTAGCCCCAACATCACCCAGGGGCCAAAATGATTAGAAAAAATCAGCCCGTAAAACAGCGCGTAACCACCAAGAAAAAAGACTGCTTTAGCCCACATGGCTCGGTTGGCGTGGGGAGAGATGGCTCGCTGGGCAAAATAGGCATCGACCCGCCCGCGAACCGTCGCAAAAAAGGCAGATTGGCTTGTGTTTATAAATTTGAGTTTGGTTGCCATAAAGAACACTTATGTGATGAGTTGACCAATCTGTTGAATCTGCCTCAGCAGAGGTAAAGCAGAAAGGCCTTTTGGGGCAAGTTGATATTCCACCCGGGGCGGAATTTCGGTATATACAGTTCGCTGTAGCACGCCCAGAGCAACCAGGGCTTTCAACTCACCAGCCAGGACTTTCTGGCTTACGTCAGGCAACCGTTCGCTCAATTGGCCATACCGGAGCGTTTGCTCACCCAATACCAGCATTATATACAGCCGCCATTTGCCGCATAGAATCGACAAGGCATGGCTAATCAATAATAGACTGGGCTCGAAAGGCTGGTCAGGGCGGTCACTCGTGGTCATGGTCGGTAGGCGTTTGCTGAACCGAGTCAGGGATTAGCCCAAGCCGAAGCAGTTGTGAAATGAGGACCGAAGGGATCGTTAGTTAGCCACTAGCTTATAGCCAGGAAGCCGGCACCAGACCGATTGACCAACGATTTTGCTAAGAGAAGAAATGTACGTTAAAGGTGTTTGATAAGGAGCCTGAGAAAAGAACGACTGATTTAATTGGGTCGAAATGGGAATCAATGCCGGACAAGCTAAAAGACGGACGTCTAAAATCGTAGGTAGTTTGCGGTGTTACTTACGAAAAAGGCAAAGATTTTAGCGAGCAGAGAGGATATGATCAAAAGGTAAGTTACTGTCTATATAGTAACTAGCTTACTACATAGTTAGTTCAGAATCAGTTGCATTTATAAAAATTAAAAAGTCGGCAAAATAAGCGTGTTATCACACGGATGCGTGTCAATCAATTCTAGCGTAAATTGTCTTATCTCAAAATCATTCGGTCGTTTGACGGAAAGCCTTTGCTTTAAAAATGGTATGTAAAGCCGTTTTAAGAACCACTCGACTCGTGACTTCCGACGATTTGATCGACACCGCTCGTAATCAACACTCCAGCGACTGTGCCTGCAATTATACCTTCTACGATCCACCGCCCGGGCAAAGCCACAAATGTTTCAAGGCGAAAGGCCTGCGCATAAACTGCAGGACCCAGCCCTGAATAACTCTTCAGGAGTCCTTTAAACATCGTTTAATTCCCTATTTGGTAAACTTTTACGGAAAGACTTCGTAATAAATTAAAGCGTTTTGTGCGAATCAGTGTTCTTTAGATAAACTCAAGAGCATGGCCCACGAAGAAAAGAAAAACAAAAACGTCAAAAAGGTAGCCACCAAGGCTCCCAAGGTACATGGTGCCCCCAGAATTCCTAAATATGAACAGAATCAATCTGGATTTTCAGTAGCCGACCTGTCGCCTAAGGAAAAGAAGAAATAATGGATTTTAGCCCCCAATATGATGGACAGATTTTTTAGAAACGTTGTGTGAACAACCTGCGGTTCTATCAACTATATTGGCTCGTACGCTAATTGAACATCAAAGACCGAGCTGGGGAGTTTATCAGCTTACAAAAGCCGCGCTCAGCTCCAACAGGCGTGGCTTTTGCGTGAGGTGGTTATTTCAGCACAGCAATACTCGTCATCAATGGCTAAGCCGCTTTGGATGACCATGCTATGGGACAAGCATTTTAGCCGGTACTCCGATCCGGCTTCGCAGGCAGCCCAGGCGGCTAACTCCCTAATCACGAAATTCACCAGCTATACGGTATTGAGGGCATGGCTTAATGAAGCCCGGTTGATACCTGATGATCCGACAACCAATGGACTACGCTCAGGCCTGTGGGCGGAGCCTCAACCTGACCGTTGGGCATGAACGGAACAAACTGGCGTTAAACCTGTCTATTGGCAGAAACGCTGCCGGAATTCATTACCGGATTCATTGTGTGCTGGGTGAACAGGTTACCATTGGACTTCTGGAAGAGCAGGAGAGCAATTACAATAAACCGTTCAGCGGGTTCTGGCTAACCGCTTCGATGGATCAATGATTACAGTGTAGAAGCCCCTTAAAAGCAATGGGTTACGTAGCTCCCGATACATAACGGGTACGTAACCCATTACTTTTAAGCGCATTAATCTACTACGATTGACTCGCTTATTCCATGATTTCTTCGGTTAGGGAATCTGAACCATCTCAAACCAGTACTGACAGAATGCCTTTATATCTTTCATGGAATCATGCTTGCTCATGACCGAGTTAGCCCCCGCAGTATAAAAACGAACCACTTCAGCCCGGGATAATGTATAGCCAGTCCAGATAATAACCGGTATGTAACGCCATGCTTCAGTGGCCCGCAGCCTGGTGAGGAATTCGTAACCATCCATCACAGGCATTTTAATGTCCACTAAGATCAGGTTAGGGATTAGACCCGATTGCAATTTCTCCAAAGCTTCGCCCCCATGTTGCGCTCCAATCAAGGTCACCTGGTCAAAAAAACGTTCGACATGACGCGCATACAAAGTGAAGTAGTCTTCATTGTCCTCAGCGACGAGTATGGTGTAAGGCATAAACAAACAGATTTATTATAGTATCTATTAGCAAAACAACTAATCAATAGGCATAGTAGTCAATTAAATTAACTTTTATTATTTAAAAGACTTCAACAGCCTTCCACTCTCCTGCAGTCAATGTACATTTTTGCACGGATGTATTTATTAATCAACTAGATGAGTAACAGACAACATCAGAACGCTTTTTGAAAGGGCTACTATAATAATTTCAGCTTAGTTACTTATTGTTTATCGAACGGCTTTTATTCACCTTACTGTTTACATTACTTTGCAAATAATTAACTGAATAGGGTAAGTATACATTAAAACTTAATAGACCCTATTTTGATTTTACAACAACATCCAACGTTTAATGATATGATCAAGCAGAAACGGAATCGGGCAGCCACTACCCAACGCATTGTCGATGCGCTGGAAGAGCTGATGGCTCAGCGGGGACTTGACGGGGTAGGCATCAACCTGATTGCTGAAAAAGCCGAGGTAAGTAAAGTACTCATTTACCGCTACTTCGGCAGTCTGGACGGTTTACTGGATTATTACGTCCGGACGAGCCCGGTGTTTGCTCACTATTCGCCGGCTGTGCTGGATCAGCTATATCATATGCACCAGGGAAATCCGGCTTCTATCTGGTCGGCTCAGGCGTTGCAACTGTTTAAGCGATTTCGGGCGTCTAAAGCCGCGCGTGAGGTGCTCAAAGCCCGGGTTATTGAACAGGACACGCTGGCCGATGTAGTTAGTCAGGCCCAGGACGAAGAGATGACCAAAATGGTTGATCAACTCACATTTTCGGAGGGTGCCGATCACCGGGCCTTGTCCGCCATTGTCATGGGCGGGTTATCGTATCTAACGATTCTGGCTCAGAATAATCGGGAAATGATTGGTATCAACCTGCGTAGTGAGGCAGGCTGGCAGCGTGTTGAGAAAGCGGTTAAACAAATTTTCAAAGCCATTGAGCAGTCGCCGGCTGAGTCGTCACCCATTCCTGTGGCAATAAGCCCGTTGTCTCTGGTTGTTGAGGACTGGTAAATTCAAGCTAAACTATCCGATAACTCAAAAGAACTCGTCCCGGTTAGCGTGTAATTCCATACGCCAACCGGGACGACCCTTTTCTGGTAACTGAGTAGTCGGTCTGGGTTTTAATTGGTCTGATAGCCAATACCTGCCGGCGCAGTAATTACCCCAAAGTAATTCTCTACTTCCAGCAGCGGCACCGACTTAGGCGATCGGTCGATGGCCGACCGGGTAAAACCACGCACGATCGATTTACGGATAATGTTGCTCTGGCTCTGATTATACAGGCGGATACCGTCGAGCCGGGCCCCTTCAACGGTTATATTCTGAAAAATCAGCCTGCCACCTACCACAACCCCCGGTGGAGTGTTCCGCTCATCAGCAAATACCGCACAGGTCTCCGCCGGGAGTTTATCGGCACCGGCAAACTGGTTGCTGTTCGTTACCAACACGTTACGTACCACAAGACTATCGCCGGATCGAACGGCACCAACAATGATCAGCCCGACGCCCTGCGCCGAGTCGATGGTATTATTGTAGAATTCACCCGATGACCCACCCGAGATCTGTACGCCCGCGTTCTGGCTGTTGGAAAACGGCGAAATACCCGTTTGACTAACCCGGTTATGGTGAACACTCGCGCCCGGCGAACAGCTGTACTGAATCCCTTCGCAGCCGGCGCGCTTTACAATGTTATGGTGCAGGTGCAGACCCTGGATTTCATGCGGATACAGACCATTCAGGCCCGTGTTCCAGAACGAGTTGCCAATGTAAAACCCCTCGCCCAGCGTGTCGTGAACATAGTTGTCGTGCACATGAACGTCCTTCATCACGAAATTACCCAGCCAGGTTGTCGGATCGTTTTTGCTCGGGTCGGTCTTGATCATCATTCCGGCAAAACCCGACTGCGATACCTCTACCCGGGTGATTTCGCAGTTGGTTGATTTGCCCGCAACGACCAGCGCCGAAACGTCCTTATAGGTGGAACTGACATCGAAGCCATACTGCACCCCTTCTGTTCCCGAACCCGTCAGGACAAAGTAGGAACAACCGTTGATGCTGAAGTTCCCGTTGTTCTGGGTAGTGCCTTTTATCTGCACTTGGCCTTTATAATTCAGGAAAATAATCGGTTTACCGGGAGCACCGACGAATCCCTGTAAAATCAGATTGGTGTAGGTGCCAGCCTGAATGGCTACGGTATCGCCGGGCTGCACGCCCAGGCTGGCTCCATTATGTACGCCTGCCTTATCAATAATGAATTTAGGCACGAATGGCTTGGGCGGGGTAGGTGTTGGCGTGACGGCGGGATCATCGATGGTCCGCTTACACGTCACCAGCAGCAGGGCAGTGAGAAGGATCAAAAGGTGCTTCATTATGTATTTCAGGTTGTTTGCTTGTCTGTAAATCTGTTCATGCAGTTGATGTGAGCAGCCGCATAACCCATTCTGTCTGTATCGGGTGTGATGCAGAGGCACTACGTACTCAGGTTGAAACAAGGTTATCGGCGATAGACCACCGGCGGGTATCAGGCAGGAGAATCCGTTGCGAGCAGACATCCAGTGGCGACAGAACCAACCAGCCTGGACAAAGACCGTAACTGTCTTGATGCCTGAACGCTCTGCAAGCAGGATTATTGGAATTTCTTAGCCAAGAAACGGCCATTTGCGCGTTTTTAAAAGAGAAATTTCTTCATTTTAGCTAACGCAAATTTTTTAATCTGCATCCATCCTGTAGCTACCCTATTTTATATTAAAAAATTGCTACCTTTCTGACACACAGCCTCCTACGCATTTCAGTACTATGTACGTCAAAATGCTCCGCCAGCGTTGCTTAAAAAACCGAAAAATTTTTCGGTGGGGTAGCGTCAACATTACCAGAATGTTACGGGTGTTTTTTCAGTCACCGGCTCCGGAGCCGGGCGGAAGGGGCTTGCCTCATGCGGGTCATATTGCGTAAACTTGCAGTAAGAGATGGAGAACAACGCACGCCCCAACCAGCACCTTCGTAAACCGTCGGCCTTTGCCGGAGGTCGTCAGCAGGCCGGTAACCACTGGCTTGATACGGGCCTTGGCAAATTACCCCCGCAGGCGCTTGATCTTGAAGAAGCGGTGCTGGGGGCGCTGATGATTGAGAAAGATGCCCTTTCCTCGGTTGTTGATATTCTCAAACCAGAAACGTTCTATAAAGAGGCCCACCAGCGTATCTACAACGCTATCCTGACGCTGTTTGGCAACTCTGATCCGATCGACCTGCTCACCGTTACGCAGCAGCTTCGTAAGACGGGCGAAATCGAACTGGTTGGCGGGGGTGGTTTCGTATCGGAGCTGACGTTCCGGGTCAACTCGGCGGCCAACATTGAGTACCACGCCCGGATTGTGTCAGAGCAGGCGCTCAAACGCGCCCTGATTGCGATGTCGTCCACGATTCTGCGCGACGCCTACGAGGATACCACCGACGTATTCGAACTCCTCGACCGCACCGAACAGTCGCTCTTCAAGATTTCGGAATCGAACATCAAGAAGAATTACGCCGACATGAGCACCATCGTCCGGATGGCGCTCAATGAACTGGAAACGAAAAAGAACCAGGAAGGTCTGACGGGTGTTCCATCGGGTTTCACCAACCTCGACCGCGTTACGTCGGGCTGGCAGCCAACCGAACTGATTATTCTGGCCGCCCGACCCGCCATGGGTAAAACAGCCTTTGTCGTGAGCGCCCTACGTAACGCAGCTGTTGACCACGGTAAACCCGTCGCTATTTTCTCGCTGGAGATGTCGTCAGTGCAGTTGGTCAACCGGCTTATCTCGGCCGAAGCCGAAATTGATTCGGAGAAGATCCGGAAAGGTACGCTGGCTCCGCACGAGTGGACGCAGCTGCACCACAAGATCCAGCGGCTCACGGAGGCTCCGATCTTTATTGACGATACCCCTGCCCTATCCATTCTGGAACTGCGGGCCAAATGCCGCCGTCTGAAAGCGCAGCACGACATCCAGATGGTCGTTATTGACTATCTCCAGCTCATGTCGGGCGATACGTCCGGGCGCGCGGGCGGCAACCGTGAACAGGAGATTGCTTCGATTTCGCGGGCACTGAAGAACCTCGCCAAGGAACTGAACGTACCGGTCATTGCTTTATCCCAGCTAAGCCGGGCCGTCGAAACCCGCGGGGGCGACAAAAAACCCCAATTATCCGACCTTCGGGAATCGGGATCTATTGAGCAGGACGCCGATATGGTCTGCTTCCTCTATCGTCCGGAATATTACAACATTACGCAGGATGAAAACGGCAACTCAACCGCGGGCATCGGCGAAGTAATTATTGCCAAAAACCGAAGCGGTTCGCTCGACACGATCCAGCTCCGGTTCATCAACAAATTCACGAAATTCTGCGACCTCGATACCTACTTCGAGCCGATACCCACGCAGGGCTTTGCGCCCGACGTTAACGGACTGAGCAGCTTCGACGCACCGCAACCCTCGGCGGGCAGCGTCTTTAAAAGCAAGGCCAACAATCTCTCCAACTTCGGCCATGCCGACCCGAGTCAGGAAACGCCATTTTAAGGCGTAACTTAAGAAACGCCAAAGGGTGTACGTAGCTCCGTCTGGAATACGTACACCCTTTGGCGTTTTTACAAGAGACTAATCATTAGTCTCTTCTCGTCAGCAGCACTACGTTCTCGACGTGGTGTGTGTGTGGGAACATATCGACGGGTCGCACGTCGGCCACGCGGTAGCCTTCATCCAGTATGCCCAGATCACGCGCCTGGGTGGCGGTGTTGCAGCTTACGTAAACGATCCGGCTAGGAGCCGCTTTCAGGAGCTGGCGCGTAACGGCCTCGTCCATACCCGCCCGCGGGGGATCGGTAATGACCACATCCGGTCGGCCATGCTGGTCAAAAAAGTCGTCGGTCAGAATGTCGCGCATATCGCCCGCGTAGAAGCTGGCATTGGTGATGTTGTTTACCTGCGCATTGACGCGAGCGTCGGCCACGGATGCTTCGACATATTCAACTCCAATCACTTCTTTGGCCCGTCGGGCAACGAACAGCGCAATGGTGCCCGTGCCCGTGTAGAGGTCGTAGACGCGTTCCTGACCCGTTAGTCCGGCCCAGTCGCGGGTGATCTTGTACAGGTTAAACGCCTGTTGCGCATTGGTCTGGTAAAATGATTTCGGCCCCACGCGGAAGGTTAGTGGCGTCCCGCTGCCATCGTCCATCTGCTCCTCGATATAGGGCATCCCCGACCAATTGACAACCTCCTGATCCTGATAACTGTCATTCTTCTTGGTGTTCAGGATATAGTTCAGCGACGTAATCTGGGGGAACGTCGTCTGCAGAAAATTCATCAGCCCAGCCAGCAGTTCGGGATTATCCTGCGCTACCTGCAACGTTACCATCAGTTGCTGCGTAGTGTCGGCTGTACGGATGATGAGTGTTCGGAGAAAACCAGTATGGGCTTTCAGGTTATACAACGTCAGGTCATGCCGGAAGACATAATCGTTTACGGCCAGCCGAATGGCGTTGGACGGGTCGGGCTGAAGGTAGCAGTGACGAATTGGCAGCACCTTGTCGAAGCGCCCCGGCACGTGAAAGCCCACCGCGCGGGGGTCCATGGGTTCGTGGGTAGCAGCTTCGGCCTGGGTCAGCCAGCGCCCTTCCGCACAGGTAAATTCGAGTTTGTTCCGGTAATACTGGGTCGGATGGGCGGCCAGAATAGGCCGGATTTCGGGCAGGTCCACCTTCCCAATACGCGTCAGGTGATCGACTACCTGCTGGTGCTTGAACCGCAGTTGTTCGTCGTAGCGAATATGCTGCCATTTGCAGCCTCCGCAGGTACCGAAGTGCTCGCAGAAGGGCTCAGTACGTATCGGCGAACGCTCGCGAATGTGCTCGGCTACGGCTTCGCGGTACTGTTTTTTGCGATTCGTAACCCGCAAATCCACCACGTCGCCCGGGGCTACACCCGGCCCACCGGTAGGGTTTTCGACGAAAATAACGCCCTCATCGGTACGGACGATACACTTCCCTTCGGCGGCAACGGCATCAATGACGACGTTCTGCAACCGTTCGGGTGCTTTATGACTCTTTCTACGCATGAGTGTCCGAAAAAACCGCTAATTTAAGCAGTCCTTTTCGGACGGCCCCAATACTGAACCGTTTCCTTGTATGATTGACATGTACCGTAGGCGTTGCTGGATGGTGGGATTAACTGGCTTTCTGCTGGTAATCAGTCGGATGGTGAGTGCAACGCATATTGTTGGCGGAGAACTGGAATTGCGCTACCTCGGCACGCAGAGTACGTATACGCACCGCATCAACCTGAATCTATATTTCGATGACGTTAACGGCGATCAGGGAGCCGACGACGGGCGGGTCACGGTTGGTATTTTCTCTAAACGGACCAATCAGCTCATCGGGTACGTTCCTCTGCTGCGGGTGAGCAGCCAGTACGTTCCCTACACCAACACGACCTGCCAGACGGCCTACCTGCGCACGCGGCTTATTCGCCACAGCACGGACCTGACGCTCGACCCAAATATTTTCAACGATCCTGGCGGGTATTATCTGTCCTGGGAGCGCTGTTGCCGGAACGGGAGTATAGTCAACATTCAGAGTCCGGGCGATGCCGGTTCTACGTTCTATCTGGAATTTCCCGCCATCCGGAACGGGCAGGCGAGCGTCAACAATTCCTCGCCGGTTTTTGCCATTCCCCGGGGGGATTATGCCTGCATCGGTCAGCCGTTCAGTCTTGATTTTAGCGCCAAAGATGCCGACGGCGACAGTCTAACTTATACGCTGGTAACACCCTACAATGGGTTCAGCACCAAAGGTGTGCCGAATCCCGGTGCCCTGAACCAGTTTAACCCGCCCACGTTCTACGCGGGTCCTTACTCGCTGATTAGCTGGATAACCGGTGTTTCGGTAGCCAATGAAGTTCCCGGTACCCAACCCCTGCGCGTGAATGCCCGAACGGGTTTGCTGACCGTAACGCCTAACAAAACCGGTCTCCACGTTTTTTCGGTTGAAGTGGTCGAATACCGGCAGGGAAAAGCCATCGGGCGGGTCCGGCGTGATTACCAGATTCTGGTTGTTGACTGTCCCAAAAATGATCCGCCCAGACTGCTGTTCCGGGCCGATGGACAGAAAGGGTTTTACGCCGAAAACACCGTCATCACGATCACGGAGAAAGACACAAACTGCCTCAACCTCTACGTAACCGACCCCAACCCGAACCAGCGGATTCAGATCATCAACATGAGCGGTTCCCTGCCGGGCCTGACGCTTAACCCCGGCCAGTTGCTTACCCGGACGGCGCACGATACGCTGCAGGCTAAATTTTGTTTTGGCGAATGTGTGGGGGGCGACGGCAAGCCCTTTACGCTGATGATCCGGGCTACCGACGAAGGCTGTCCGCAGGGACTGAGCGATACGCTCACGATCCGGCTGAATGTGATTCCTTCCCCGAACGGCAAGCCAGTGGCCAGCACCAACCTGGCCAATAACCTCGCCCGCGTAACGGTTGGGTCGTCGCTCTCGTTCACGGCCTTCGGTGCCGACCCGGATAATGACAACATCACCATCCAGGCCGTAGGGCGCGGCTTCAACCTGGCCCAGGCAGGCATGAGTTTCGGTTCGGCTTCGGGCGCTGGCAAAGTATCGCAGGCCTTTACCTGGAAGCCAACCTGCACCGACGCGACGCGGTCGGCCTATCTCGTCGATTTCATCGTTACGGATACCCGCTGCAACCGCAACCTGCGCGACACCGTGACGGTTAATCTCGCGGCTGTTGGCCTGCCAAGCCGCCCGCCCACCGTCCGGACGACCCTGCCTCAGCCGGTGGTCGATATGCTGGTTGGCGCGAGCGACTCAACCGGCAGCAGTACATTTACCGTGATTGGTGACGACGCAGACCTGGACACCATCGGACTGACGGCCATTGGACGAGGGTTCGACATAAAGGCCGCGGGGATGACGTTCACGAACAAAACTGGCAAAGTCATGCTGCAAACCCCTTTTGGCTGGAAACCGACCTGCGAGCTGATGGCGGGAAGAACAGAAGCCCTCTTTGTGGTTGATTTTGTGGCCGACGACCGCTCCTGCCAGCCTAATCACACCGATACCACCACCGTTACGTTCCGCCTGCGCGACCCATCGGTAAACGCCGACATCAAAGTTCCAAACGTGTTCACGCCGAATAACGACGGTATCAACGATTATTTTGCGGTAAAAGACCTGCCGGAAAACGCCTGTTCTGAACAGTTCAAAACGGTTGTCATCACAAATCGATACGGCCGCACGGTCTTTACGTCTTCAGACCCCAAATTTCGGTGGTACGGTACCGATGACCCCGCTGGTACGTATTACTATCTCCTGACGACGAGCAAACGCACATTAAAAGGCCCCGTCACCCTGATCCGGTGAGTTATGAAGCCGGGAATTAATCGGCGTAGCAAAAATCGGCCACGCCAACTAATTCGGCCAATCGCTTATCTTCGCGGCCACGATTATGAAGGATAAGATTGTACTCATTACCGGGGCCTCGTCCGGCATTGGCAAAGCGCTGGCTTTCGCCTTTGGCCGCGAAGGTGCCCACATCGTTATCTGCGCCCGTAAAGCCGATGCGCTTCAGCAGGTTAGCGACGAACTCCGTCAGGCGGGCATTACCGTACTGGCCCTCACCGCCGACGTAAGCATTGAAGCCGACGTAAAGCAGCTTATCGAACAGACGATTGCCCGCTTTGGCCGGCTGGATATCCTGGTCAACAACGCCGGTATCACCATGCGTTCGATGCTGGTGGACACTGATCCGGCGGTCATTCAGAAGGTGATGGACGTTAATTTCATGGGGACGGTTTACGCGACGCGCTATGCCCTGCCTTATATTCAGCAAGCCAAAGGCTCCATCGTGGGTATATCGTCCATTGCCGGGTATCGGGGTTTACCGGTACGGAGCGGCTACTCAGCGTCAAAATTTGCCATGAACGGATTTTTGGAAGCGGTCCGGACCGAGCTGCTGCATTCGGGCGTTCACGTGCTGACGGCCTGCCCTGGTTTTACGACCTCTAACATTCGTTACTCCGCCCTCGACGCACACGGGCAGGTTACCGGCGAAACCGTTCGGGATGAAGGCTCGATGATGAGCGCCGAAGAATGCGCCGACCATATTCTACGCGCCGTAAAAGCCCGTAAGCGGGAACTGATCCTGACGACACAAGGCAAACTAACCGTTCTGGTCAACAAGCTGCTGCCCGGTCTGGCCGACAAGCTCGTTTTCAACACGCTCGCCAAAGAGAAAGACTCACCGCTGAAGAAATGAGCGAAAGAGTGAATTAGTGAAAGAGCGATTGAGTGGGTTGGGAAGCGATTTGCGGGATAAGGAGTGTAGCGCAGCAATTCACTCAATCGCTCTTTCGCCCAATCACCAATGCCCCGAATCACTCTTTCACTCATTCGCTATTTCACTCTTTAAATTACCCACACATTGTCGCGCCGAATGTAGTAGACTTCGTTGTTCCAGAGAACACGCAGATAGATATCGCGGCTGCCGAATATGTTGACTTTATGCCCCCGGCCAATCACCTCAGCTACCGGCGCGGCTGCTGACGGATTGGTGCGGAGCAGGACCCGGTCATGGCTCGTAATACCCGACTGCACACTCTCGGGCAGATTGACGAACAGCAACAGGCCGATCAGGTAAAAAAGCAATACCCACTTCTGACGCTGAGGAATAGGCACTTTTCGCAGCAGCTTCACCATCAGTACCCCAAATGCATAACCGGCGGGCAGGATCAGAAATAACAGAAAATAGATGCCGTATTTTTTATAAAAGAGATAGAAATAATTCAGATCGTCGGTTTCGTAGCCATTGAGGTTGTTAGCGCGGGCAATGTCGTTCATCCGACGTAACACCGCATCGTCGGGGTGACGGTCAAAATAAACCTGCAGGTAATACAACAGCCGGGGAACGTCATTCTGCCGCTCATAGGTACTGGCGAGTTTTAGCAGCATGGCATCAGTGGCGGTGTGGCCCTCAGCCAGGGCCGTCTCAAACAGGGCCGCTGCATCCGTCTGAGCGCCAGCCGCAAACAGCGAATCTGCCCGGCGAATATCGGCGGGCGTTACCGCCGAGGCTGTTAGAAAGCTGGTCAGAAAACAAAAAAATAGGCTTATTTTAAGACGTAGGGCTTGCATTGAACCAATGAAGGCTATAATTTTGCACCACAATTACCGAATACGGTTCGTTCATATATAGACAACCCGCTCGCCTGATTTGGTAGCTCAGCTGGTAGAGCAATACACTTTTAATGTATGGGTCCTGGGTTCGAATCCCAGCCGAATCACCACCAGAGAAAAAGGGAGAAAGGATGTGAATCCTTTCTCCCTTTTTCATTAGACCGCTCATTACTTAAAACGGCAGATCGTTGCTTTCATCGTCGAAAGACGTATTGAAGGGAACCGCAGCGGGCTGGCTTTGCTGAGCCGGACGCGAACGGGGTGCTTCGGTCGGTGCCTGTGCCGGGCGGGACGGTGCCGAATAAGCAGCAGCCGAATCACCACCTTCAGCCAGTTCGATCCGGAAGGCCCGCAGCTCCGTGTACCAGCGCTCGTTATACTCCCGCGATTCGGCGCTGAACGTTGCTTTCAGCGTATCGCCTTCAGCAAACTGTTTCAGATCATTTACTTTTTCGCCCCAGGCGGTCATGCACACTTTCTTGGGGTACTGCGCTTCTAAGGTTTCAATAACGAACTCTTGCTTGCTCCAGGGTCCTTTCTGGCTCTGACCATTTACTTCGGGCAGAACTTTTATCAATTTTCCGACTATTTCTAAGGCCATGATGAATGACTGTTAGGGATGTTTTAGAAGGATAAAGATACGAATTTTTGGCCATTTTTGGGCTATACGAGCCCGAAAAGGAAAAAGATTAAGCTAGGCATTTTGCACAATATGACCAAACGGCTATATTTGCACCCGCAATCAGGGATTGGCCACGTGGTGAAACTGGTAGACACGCCATCTTGAGGGGGTGGTGCTGCAAGGCATGGGAGTTCGAGTCTCCCCGTGGTCACACAAATGGTTACAGATGAAGCACTTACAATTTTATGTAAGTGCTTTTTTACTTCTTGGGTACAGCTTTTGCTACAAAAATGGCATTTAGAATATTGTGCTGTGGTCAACGTTATCCCTTATAGCCTTTCCTATAGTACATCTGCTTATCAGTATGTTGACGGCAGGTGCCGCTGGCATCAATGTCACTATTACCGAAGCTGCTGGACTACTCCCCGCCTTTACCCTTTATTAGCCCACTGAGTGTAGCGAGCAACTGCTCGGAATACTTGTAGATATCATCAAGGGAATTAATCTCCTGACGCGTCTCGCGCTTATCACTATCAAGAATGCCGATGTACTTCTTTTGTCCATTAAAGTGTAGGCGGCAGAGCGTCTTGCGGTTATTGTCGTCAAGTAAAACGGCGAAGTAACTCTGCGCGTCGCGATGCACGATTCGAGAAGCTTCGACGTGTGGACGCAAGATAGAGCGGATGATGTAGAAGCCCTCAAGTTCCTCAGCAGTGGTGTTAATAACTGGCCCCTCCTTCTCCTGACTGGTGGGGGCAGGAGTTGGGTCAGTGGTCGTAGGCTGAACGGTTAGTTCTTCCTGGACGAGCGCTGTTTTTAGCCGATCGGTGATCTGGTCAGAAAATGTATGCTGAAAGGACTTGCGGACCAGGTTAGTAAAGTACTCCATCATTCGCTGGTTCAACTGCCCTCCATAAACCTGCTTGGCAAAGTGCCTCACTAAGGTGTCCGACGGATTGGTCATTTCCTGGTGAATAATTGACTTTAGCTCGCCTGTGTACTTTAGCTCACTGGCCGTTGAGATAATATCATCAACGTTAAAGTAGGGCTTACTAAACTTCTTTAGCTCCTCGACTTGATTGTCCCGCAGATCAAGCATATTCACCTCTAGAAAGGGCTTTTGATCCATCTTATTAGGCTCTTCCAGATCGGTATAGAAGCGATAGATTATACCATTTGTCAAGATGCCAAAGCGAGCTTTCGTAACGTGGAAGTATCGCAGGAGTTGATTGTCATGTAAAGTGAGGGACTGCTTCCAGTGTTTACATTCCATGAGCATGCAAGGCTCAGCGTGGCCGTTCTCTTCGCGCATTATGGCATAATCTACCTTTTCACCTTTTTTGGTGCCAATGTCGGAGATGAACTCAGGAACAACTTCAAAGGGATTAAAAACATCGTAGCCCAGTACATTTAAAAAGGGCATAACAAGTGCCGTCTTTGTAGCTTCTTCAGTTAGAATGGAATCTTTCAGGCGTGTGACACGGTCGCCCAGTTGCTTGATGTGGTCTTTAAAATCCATTGTTGATTAGTTAAGGGTAAATCACAGCATCAAATATCAATAACTGTTAATTTAGCCAACTATCGGATTTAGGACATTCTTTGTCGGATTTGGGACATTATGATAATTACACTCTTCGATCAGCATGGTCTTGTTGACGTGCATGTTTGTAAAGACAGCAATTTCCTTTTTGTCTGAGAAGATAGTAATCAGTCTAGAAAGTCATGAATATGGTATCAAAAACTCATCTTCATCAACTCGATCTTATCGAACAATTCACCCACGCCTAACGCTGCCCAGAGAATAAAAAGCCCCAGAATGACCTTTACGGTCAACGGAATCGAGAAACCAGTCACTCTCTTGAGAATCGCATTCGCCGGTGGGAAATAAACGAATGAAAGTAAAACGATAAAAATCCCGAAACCAGGGTCGTTCCCCCAAAATGTATTCACTACGCCAATCGCCAGAAAAACTATACCGAATAGCGAGCTGGCTATATTTCCAATACTTAACGTGTTCTGCATGGTTATTTCTGTTTACGTAACTGGGTTTTAACTATTGATTTCTCCTGATTAAAATTCGCTTTTGGCCGTTCAGGAATTGAGTGCCGTTGGTCTGTAAGCAGATGCACAAGTAAGCTTTTTTGCACCACACTTAAAGAACTTTGCATTACAAAGTTTTGACGTAAAAAAAGAGCTGGTTCCATTACCCGATCTGTCCCTGCCTAGTTAGTTGAACTCAAACAGGAACGGGAATAAAAAGGTCACGACAACTGTCCACAAGCAATAAACCGGCAGGTAGGAAGCAATGGCTTTCCCAACCTGAGCTATGTCGGCCTTCCGCGAAAGTACTCTGAACAGTTGGGCCGTCACCAGCAGAAGATTTATCTGTATCAAGACATTACCACCCAGCACCGCAACTCTATTGGGCGTGATGCCCCATTCGGAAATACGGAACAGAATAGCCGACAGCGCAACTCCATTAGCCAGTATAGTTACCACAGACAGCAGAAAAAGAACCCAGACTTCGGTCTGGCTTTTTGTTATCCTGGACGTTTCCGCAACCGAAAAGAAGATAATGGCCATCACGCCAATCAGCAGTGCATTGAAAATCAGCAGAAACTCCCGGTCGTTATAGGGGTCCTTCCCGGAATAAACTATCGCTACGAGATAAATCACCAGCATCACCAGTACCAGCGGGCTGAATAGTCTGGCAATTACCGGTGACACCTTACCGACCAGTTGCGGATTGGTCTGGGTTAGATACGTGCCTAAAATTGGCGCAGCAGGAAGGCCGAAAATGACAATATTTTCAAAATAGAATTTTTTAATATCCAGTCCAATCAGTTCAAAAAGCCCGATGGTTACACCGGTCATGATTGCCCCCGAAATCAGGATGAGTGTCGTCATAACAATCAAATCGCCATTATACCTTAAATAGCCGAGCCGTTTCTCATCGTTGTTTTTAATCCCACCAACAAAAGCAAAACCCAGAATTGACCACAGGAACAGCAGCAGATGAATGCAGGATAGAACCAGCGTATCACTTTTCGGGCTGTTCGGTAAGTAATTGATAAAAAGCAGAGCAAGGAGGGTTGTGCCCCCTATAAAAGCGATTTTACGCGTTGATAAATTATTCTTCCAAGCGAAATAGGCTGACAGCATCGGGAAAATGATGAAGCCAATATTCCTGGAAAAGAAAAACTCTTCGTTCAGACCTAAAAAAACGGGCAGCTTTGCAATCAGACCTGCCACGAGCGAGGCCATAAGCACAAAGGTCAAATCCTGACTGGTCCCCCAGGAAATTTCTTCGCTGGTGTAATTCAGCCGCTCATGCCAAAAGCTAAGCAGACTATTGTCTTTACGTTCGGCATACAACGTGTTAAACGCTCGCTTAAACGTTGGTTTGTCGGCCCTGTACAACCGTTCAAGCTGTCCGGGATTGTCTAAATTTGACAGAATCTCGTCTTTCATAAGACAGTTAATTAAGTGATTATGGTTTATCTTCTGTACGGGAATTTATTGCTCCGTTTACGTTCATAGCCTCTCCCGATAGCATTTTCAGGTATTTGCCAATAGTCTGTTAGCGCTTTAATCCTGTCCTATATCAGACAATTATAAAGTACTTTGTCTCACAAAGCAAGGTGGTAAAAAAATAAGATACAACGTAATCGCCGTTTTTTTTCTAAACGGGTCAGATGCTCCCTGAAGACCCACTCTGTTTGCCTGATTGTTGCTTTCTCTCAACTGCTTTCCTATTACCGAACCAGCAGAACCCGACCGCTCCTGATTACGTGCTGCTCACCATGCAACGGATTTAAAACCCGGTAATCAGCCGTCCAGGCGTAAACGCCCTCGGTGCAGGGGCGGTTCTGGAAGGTGCCGTCCCAGGTTTGGTCGAGCTGATGGCTTAAAAAGATCGGACTGCCCCAGCGGTCATAAATCCGAAACGTAAAGGTTATAAACGCACCGGGATGCCGGACGACCAACTGGTCATTGTAGTTGTCGTTATTGGGCGAAAACGCATCGGGGACGTATAGTTCCTCTAAGCGACAGTTTGGCGATTCGACCTCGATACTGTCCCGGTACGGGCATCCGTTCAGGGAGGTTTCCAGCCAGTAGGTGCCCGACTTGGCGACCGTTAACTGCTCCCCCCTGCTCTGGTCAGACCACATAAATGTCGTACCAGCGGGTAACGGCTCTAAAGGCTGTATCGACTGAGTGGTCCCCTCACACAGGATCAGATCAGCGCCCAGACTGAACGGCGCATTCGCTATGCAGTCCACCAGCAGAACGTTCGATTCGGTCGAACACTGGGCCCGACCGACGGCGGCTGCGTTAATGGATTGGGTATTCCGGAGTCGGTAGTACGTACGCCCTGGCTTAACGGCCCTGATCGTGTACGTTGCCTGCTCGGCGCCGGGTATGGTTGTCCAGTTGACGTTATCCCGACTTTGCTCCCATCTATACACCGGATTGATATAGCCAGTAGCTACGCCAACGGTGAGCGTCAGGCGGGTATCGGCGCATACCGTCGTTTGAGCATCGGGTGACTGGGCAAACCGAATGGACAGATCTGGGTGAACCGGGCGAAAACCAATGTCGTCGATGGCCAGATCGTTGCCGCAGCCGCCAAGACCTTTGTTGATAAGCTTGACGACAATATCATTGCTGCTGGTGGGTATTGAAAACCGCATGGATAGATGCACCCAGACCGGCGCTCGGGTGCGGGCTACAGCCGGCTGCACCACTTCATTGATAAGCGTACCATCGGGCTGTTCAATCCGCATGGCGATAACCGGATTGCGCAGCTGGTATTCATCACAGGCGCCGGGCAGCAGAACGTTGTTCAGGTTAATTACCCACAGGGAGAACTCATAAATGACGCCTGGACAAAGCCCAACGGCTTTCTGACTATAAAATTCGCTGGGCTTATAAGACGCGTTCACCACCAGCATATTGCCTCGCCCATCGTTCGGCGTATGATCTTCCCATACGGCATGCCAGGCCTGACCGTGGCAGGTTCCGGCTACGGTATCTATCACCGTGTATTCGCCATCGTCCGGGCAGGCTCTGGATCGGTACGTGAAATTCGTTATCCCGGTTGGCAGCGGACCTTTAGGACCACTGCCGAACGTTTCGCAGATGATAGCGCCCTGACTGCATTGCGCCCGGCATACAACGCCTGACAGGATCACCAGCAAAGGCAGGATGACGAACGCCACTCCCCTACTCATTCAGCGACGTTTTTGTATCATGGGGTTGCTGGGCCACAAACAACCAGGTCAGACGGCGCAGCTCGATACCTACTTTTATCCAGAGCGCCCGGAAATAACTTCCGTTGCCATCTTTCTCCAGCGTACGGGTGCCAGTCCAGACGCGGGCCTTTGCTGATCTGACCTGCTTTACCTTACCGTACTGCATCATGTCGAAGCACATCCGTCCGTCCTCGCCCCGAACTTTGCGCATGACGTAACCGATTTTCAGGCCGTATTCCCGAACATACCCGTTGCTGATCCCGTAGGCATTCAGGTACGGCCGTTTCAGGTGGCGGGCGTCGGCCAGACAGTCTTTCAGCGTTTCGTGCAGCGTCAGCACCCAGCGCGGAAACCCCGGCGAGGGAATAAACGAGTAGCGGCCACAGGCACAAACCACCCCCGGCTGCTGCAGGACGGCCATCATTTCATTGAGCCATTCGGGCGGATAAATACCATCGGCATCCGCCGTCAGCAAATACTTACCTCGTGCCTGTTCCAGACCCATCTGTCGCGCGGGTCCCCAGCCCTGAATTGGCTGAAAGACTGAGCGGACGTGAAGCTGATCCAGCGTTTTCTGCATCTGGTCGGTCGAGTTGTTGTTGACGACCAGAATCTCCACCGGAATGGTTGTTTTCAGTTTAGCCAGGGACGCAATACTCCGGAGAATATTTACTTCTTCGTTCCAGGCAGGAATGACAATACTGACCAGTGGTTCAGGATGCTGAAGCTTATCCAGATTCTGGTTAATGGTCTCAAAAACTGACGGCGGAATAGTCTCGAAGGACTCGTAAGGGAAGTTAAACTGGCTTAGCCAGCGGGGTGCTTTCAGAAGGTTCATAGTACAGTTCGGATAGGGATAAACTCAGACAACGGCCATGTCGACGGCTGTTTTCGGGGCTCGATTTGATGAAACAGATTGAAGAATTAATTCAACGTGTCGGTACGTAAAGACAGATAGCACATGAACACAGGCCAGGCAGACAACGACGTACAGGAGTTCTGCCAGTGATGTGTGAGGCAGCTTGACCAGCTTAAACAGCAGCAGATCCATGACTGCCAGCACGAGCGTGTGATTCAGATAATAGGAATAAGACAGTTTCCCCAGAAATTCAAAACGCTCTTTCACCAGGAGGTTCGAGACGACTCCCCCTTCGCGGGAAAAAACAATAATCAGGATGGCAAAGAACAGCGGCATCAGCCAGCTTTCGGGGTGCGTAAACGAGCTGACCGTCAGCATAGCTAGGCCAATCAGCAGAATCTCCGCAGCCGAATACTGTCCGTAACTGAACGTAAACGGCAGCCGACGACTCAGTCGGTACGCCAGCATCCCGATCAGAAAACTGTATAGACAGCGAATCAAGCCATAATCGTAATTAAAGATAATGTTGCCGCCATGCTGCGCGATAAACCAGGCCGCCAGCCCAAGCCCAACGCTGCCCAGAAGCAGCAGGTTTTTTCGAAACAGCAGCAAACCCAGCGCCCAGAGAATATAGGTATAGAACTCAACGCTGATGCTCCAACTGGGGCCATTCCAGGTAACCCGATCAAACAGATTCAGTGATTGGGTCAACGTCAGATTCGCGATGAACGAAGGCAGGCTTTTGTCATCCGCAAAAACGGGATTGGCTAACTTAACAACGTACCGATCCACTCCGTACCGAAACACTTCAAACAGCAGCACCAGCAGGAGCGTGAATACATGAAGCGGGTACAGGCGTTTGAACCGCTTTATGACAAAGAGCCGGACACTGGCCAGGTTCGTAATTTTACCGTAATTGCTATGGGTCATGACAAACCCGGACAGCACAAAGAAAAAGTCGACGAAAATGTCGCTCCTGGCGATAAAGTCATTACCCGACAGCAGATTGAGGTGCTGCAAATGGAACAGAATAACCAGAATGGCAGCTATACCCCGAAAGGTATCGACCGCTCTGAACCGCATCGTATCCGGTGTATTCATCAGGCCAGAGATTTATAGACGTTCAGGGTCTGATCAATCGACTTCTGCAGCGAAAAATCTTTTATGCGCTCGGTTCCCCGTTCCACCAGTCTGGCTTTCAGCGCCGTGTCCGTTAACGTAACCGTCAGCCTTTCAACCAGATCGTTGAGATCGGTGGCGCTGAAATACACCGCGGCATCGGCAGCTACCTCACGGAAGCATTCGGTATCACTTAACAGAATTGGACACCGGGCCTTGAACGCTTCCAGAATGGGCAATCCAAAGCCTTCATAAAGAGAAGGATAGACAAACAATTGCGCGTTCTGATACAGGTAGTTCAGCTGTTCGTCCGTAGCGCCAATGTGCTGTACCCGTTTCGTCAACTTCAACCGCTGAATGAATTCCAGATCAGCTACTTCCAGCTTTCCCCCACCGGCGAGTACTACGTGTAAGTCCGGGAAGCGAGACGCCAGCTTGCTGAACGCATTCAGAAACAGGTAAAAGTTTTTGTAGCCGCTCCGATCGCCCACAAACAGGACGTATTGCTCGGGCAAATCGTCAACGGGCCGGGTGACCAGCGAACTTTCGCTATCAATTCCATGGTAGATGGTCGACACCTTCTGCGGGTCAACATTAAAAAAACTCAGCAAATCTTTGCGGGTCGTTTCCGAGATGGTAATGATGGCGTCAGCCCGCAGAATATTCTCGCGCTTCTGGCGGGTGAGCGGGTCCTGAGCCCAGAAATACTCGGGAAGCCGCTCATACGTCATGTCATGAATCGTAATGACCAGCGGTTTCGTCAACTGCTGAAAATAGTACGTATCGTAGTAGGTCGGGTGAAACACGTCGAAATCGGCTTTTTCCAGCAGCCGCCTGCAGTAAAGCTGATTCAGCCGATAATCGTACCGTTGGTTTCGGTTTAAGATCAGGTTGCTTAGCCTTCCTTTCATCGGCAGGGGCTCCTTCTGGATATAGTGATTCTGCGCGTGCATCACCCCCAGCCGATACGTCATGGTATCGGTGCGTTTAATTCCCTGAATGATGTTGGCAAAGTACCGGCTAATACCTCCGTACTTCTGCGTGCTGAATTTCTGGTGGTCGATAAATACTTTTGTCATAGACACAACGGTCGGATAGAAGGGGTTAGGCTTGACGGGTTAAAGGGCCAGCCAGCCCGATGGCAGCAGGTCTTTGGTATTCCAGGTCGGCTGTTGTTTGTACCACTGCCGGGGCGTAATGACGAACTTATCGGGGCTGGGGTTGAGCCAGGCACCCCACCAGCTAAAGGAACTGTTCGCAATGATGTGGTGGCGGCACTGGCTCATCAGCATCAGATCGGCGACATCGGCGTTGAGACCGGAGTTCTGCACAAACACCGTATCGTCGGGCAGGGTCAGGTTCTGGCGAACCCACGCCTGATCGTCGCTGAACACAAACAGCCGGGCGTTTGGGTGTCGCTCATGCAGTTGGTTCAACGCCTGCCGGTAGTAATCAAGCCCGATGAATCCGAACGTTTTACTGAATTCCGGATGGTTGACGTAATCGCCCCGCCGGACATGGAGCGATACCGCCGTTGACGCGTTCTGAATCTGCCGACTATAGTCCGGGAATTCGGGACTGGGCGTACCCGATAACGTAAGCTCGCGCCTGATGGTAGCCGCGCTATCCCGGAAATACGCTTCTGACTGCCAGAAACCATCCAGCGTAATGCAGTTGGCACGGGCCTGAACGACGCTGTCGTCAAAGTGAAAATGCTGCTCTTTCAGAAACAGGAACAGGGGCGGCAGGCTCCGTTTCGGCAGCAGTTTTGTGGCTTTGGACACGTATTCGAGGGGTGATTGCTGCAACAGCCGGTACGGAACCGAAAAATTCCCCAGTTTAAAGTGTCGCAACGTGTCCGTATCGTACTGCTGCCGGTAATAACTCAAGTCCAGATACAGGCTTGTCTTGTTTTTCAGCGCAAGATGCCGGGCAGCCGCGTACTGAAAAAGCTGATTGCCTAAGCCGCTGGTAATTCTGCTGATAATCATGGATAAAGGCTGCCAACCTGGTTAATGGTTTTCTGTAGCTCCAGTTAGCAGGTGGACAGCCTAACCAGATGTTTACCTTAATTTATATCTAAAAATAAGTTAACCTCATAAAAATAATTATCCATAAAAATATTAATTATGTATTCTTATTACAAATATCATAAACAAAATTAAAACGATTTTAATAGATGAGCCAGGACTTCGGCCCTATTACGGGCGTGCAGAATCCTGGCGCCTGACAAATTAGGGAACAGGTTCTCGTATTCGTTAAATGGATGTTCTTTTCCCCAGTTCGGATCAGACAGAATGATGTTGGTGCCGCCGAAATAGCTGGCCAGTGCGGCCGTGCCGCCATGCATTGAAATAAAGTGGCTACAGTTGGCATACACCATCAATTGCAGATGATTAAAGTTGTTGACAACCGATGGGTGATACTGGGCGTAGAGGTCATCCATTAAGATCACCTGCGGGTGGTTCTTCCTGAGCCAGGCATGCTCATCCAATCGCAACGTTTCGCTGTTGTCCTGAACGATCTGATTGGGCAGGGGCCTATTATAGATAATCTGGTATCGGGAGCTATACTCGTTGATAATCCGGTCAAGGGTGGGAATGTCCAGGAAATTAATGGGCGGCTGATCCCACTCCATATTGTATTTGTTCGCGATTACTAAAATCGGCTTATCAAAGACGAACACATCGTTTTTGAAATGCTCCTTATACGGCACCCGCACCCATTTCCGGAAGCTGTAGGAGTTGCTGTGGGTCATATTAGGCACGTTGTAGTGTGCATACGACTCCGTCCAGATTCGCTTCTCAAACCGTTCTTCGTGGTTTGAGCTGAAAAAGTAAAACTCCCTGGTCTGTTTTGTCGAAATCGTTTTGTCCAGTGTTCCGTTCAGGTAATGCCAGTAGGCAAACGGGATCACATACCGTAACTCCTGATCAAACTCGCCGTGGTAACTAATGACTTTATATTTCTTTTTCAGGACATAGTCGCGAAGGGCATGCCGACCCTGCACGAGCTTGCAGTAATAATTATCCCGCACGAAATAGCCTAAATCCTTAGGCAGTTCCGGGTATTTCAGCCGGGCTACGACATACAATGATTTTAATACTAACTTTTCCATCGGTGGCTCAACTACAGGTTCTGGTGGGGTCAGGCGACTTTACCCATTGTTTTTAGGTCGGTAAGGGAGTATTTATAGCGAAAGGTCAGTCCTATGTAAATCAGCGCGCCAATGCCAACTTCCACGCAGGTATTGACAAGGTTAATGGAATCAGCATAAGCTTTATAAAGCGAGATGGCACCAAACATGACCAGGCAGAACAGAACTGGCTTGGCGATATTCTGAGCAAACTCACCCAGAAACGAACCAACTAGCGAGTGGACAATCCGGAAATTGATGAGCAGATTGGCTAGGGTTGCCGTCAGAAAAGCCATAGCAATGCCCACTACGCCCCAGTACTGCGCGAACAGATAAACCAAGGGAATCTTGATAACCAGCGTAATGACGTTCAGGTAAAACAGGAGTTTGGGCTTTCCTTTCGAGAAAGCCAGCGTAAACAGCGGATTGCTCAGGAAGGTGAACAGGCTGACAAACACGAAAATCCGGATCAGCAGAATCGTTGGCTCCCAGCCGGGGCCGTAGAAGAGCGGCACTACGCTATCGGCCGTAACAAACAGGCCCGCCAGAAGCGGCAGGTTCACGTAGCTGAGCAGATCGAGAATGGTCAGATACGACTTTTTCAGCTCGTTTGTATTTCCCTTGAACCGCGCCAAAATCGGATAGGCGACCTGCAGTACGATTGGACTCAGCCTGGAGATCGGAAAAACTGCGAGCTGCGACGCCAGCGTATAATAACCCAATTGCTTTACGCCCAGCATCCCCCCTACCAGAATATTATCTGAGTTGGCCTGAATGAATCCTACAATCCCGTCGCCCACGTTGTAGAGACCGAACCGCAGGTGATCCCTGATCAGGCTCAGATCAAATTTCAGTACGGGCGAAAACAAACCCCTGCCGTAAATTACCTGAAGAACCGATTTGGCAGCCTGCTGTGCCAGTTGACCGTAAATCAGCGACAGTTCGGCATAGCCATTATAAGCCAGCAGTATGGTTACGGTACTGCCGACAACTGTACCCGTGATGTCGATGCTGGCAACCGCTTTGAACCGGAGTTCCTTCTGAAGCAGGAACAGATAAATCTGACCGAGATAAACAATGATGAAATACAGCGACGATAGCTTGATAACCTGCTCCAGGCGAGGCTCGTTGTAGTAGGCGACAACCAGCGGCCAGCTAAAAAAAACGATAACGCCAATGAGTAAGCCCAACGCCAGATTGAGCAGATAGATCGTTGACAACACCTGCCGGTCCTCTTCCTGCTTGTAGATAATGGAGTTCGAAAAACCCAGGTTGGCAAAAATGCTGAAGAAGGCGATCAGCAGCGTACTGACGCTCACAATTCCAAAAACCGACGGTTCCAGCAACCGGGCCAGCACGGCCACCTGACCAAACTGAAAAAGCGTAGAAATAGCCGTGGACATACTCATCCACTTCCCCCCGCTTATTGCCTGTTGTTTATGACTCATTCGGCGGGCTGGTCAAGAAGTTTTTCAGTTACCGGCTCGTTAGCGCCCAGCTTACCGGGTTCGGCATACAGCTTTGTCTGAGTCATTGCCTGTTCAATATCCTTCAGTGTCGGCGCGTCGTTCGTTTCACCCTGGACTTTGTTAAGAGCAATCATTACCGGACGCCGGGCGGCTTTGTTGTATAGCTCGAGCAGTTGTTTATCCCGGCGTCCCCAGATCGTGTGGACCGTCAGCACCAGCAGCGATACGGCACTTCGATTCACGAGATGGAGTGGAATTGGACTACTAACCAGCGGGGGCAGTTCAAGAATAAGCTTGGTAAACGTGCTCAATGGCAGCGTATCTTCCTCGGTCAACAGCTCGCCCAGCTCCCGCACATTCATCAGATTCGGATGCAGGTCATACGGCTGAAAAACAATCCCTTCCTGTTCAAACCGCTTATCGGTCTCCAACAGCCGGGGATAGAAATAAGCAACCTGCTCACCCGACTCGGCATACATGCGGGCCAGACCGTGGGCCAGCCAGGTCTTGCCCTGTTTTGCCCGCATACTGAACAACGTAATCAGGGGCGGGCCGGCCAGACTTCGCTGGTCGGCAATCTCAATATTGATGGCATTTCCCAGTTGTCTGAACATCCCCACAGCGGCCCGGCTGGCCCGCGAATTGACACTAAACTTCTTAACCACCGGAAACACCGCCGTAACGGAACCGCCCATCCATTGTTCGGCCTGCTCTGGCGAATGAATTCGCTTGTCGGTCCAGACACGCAGAGCGGCCAGCAGCAGGGCTATGACGAGGCCCGCTCCGGCAGCAATGGCGCAGAAGAGCCAGCGTTTGGGTGCCTGCGCCGACAGCGGAAAAACGGGCGGGTCCAGCACCGATAACGAGCCGTCAATAGTAATATCCTGCCGTTGGGTAGTGGCCTGATTCAGCGATTGAATCAACGTCAGGTATTCTTTCTCGGCTACGCCCATATCGCGGGTAAGCTGCCGCTGCTCCGACTCCAGGGGCGTAAACGTTGTCGATTCGGCCTGGTAATCGTCCAGCCGTTTTTTGACTGCCGCCATCCGGGCTCCCGACTCCTCGAAGTCCAGCACTTTTGCCAGCCATTCGTTGACCAGCTTCATTTTCGGGACGGACTCGGCCGAGTTATCGGCCGCGAAATAATTCTGGGCGATCTGCTTCAGCTCTTCCGACGCCTGATTGACTTTAGCCTGATACTGGTCCAGAACAGCCTGTGGCTGACCGTTGGCGCGGGCATTGATCAGTCGGGATTCTGCAGCCGTCAGTTCGGCCTGTTTGTCCGTAAGCGCCGTGTTTATTTTGAGTAAGCTGCCTCCCTGCGACATGCGCTGATTCAGGGCGTTCATTGCGGCTTTAGCGCCCTGATTCCGCATCACCTCGGTGTTGTACTCCGAAACCAGAGCCTCACGGGTCGCCGAGCGGTTCTTCAGTTCATCTTCAAAATTGAGGACATTATGCTCAACGTTAAACGCCCGCAGTTTGGATTCGGCATTATCCAGCAACCGCTTGGCGTCCTTCACCTTATTTTCATAATACTTGACAACAGGATTGGTTTCACCCCGTTTCAGCGCAGTATAACGATCATTGAGTTCGGTAATGGCCAGACTCAGGGTTTGCTGCGCAACGGCCGGGTCCTCGGCTTCGTATTCCAGATCCAGCATATCGCTCCCGCTTCGGCGGGTCGATTTCAGCTTTTTACCGATATGTTCGGCAGAGTAATACGAGTCTGAACCAAGCAAAAGTTGCCGGATGGGGTTATCGGTCTGACTCTTCGCCAGGCTGTCAATCCGGACACGAGTCAGAGTTGGCCCCCCCCCTGAATCAGAGATTGCCAGACCGGGGCGGGTATGGCTTTCTGTAGTGCCTGAAAGCTGGTAGCCGATAACTGGTACGGGTTTGGTTTGGTTAAATGCAGGTGTTCGCTCAGCAGGTTTACGCCCACGTAATAGAGCGTCTGGTTGGAGTTGAGCGTGGTCAGGATATTATCAAAGGCATTACTGACGGCCGAGTAATCGTGTTGATACCCTTCCTGCGCTGAACGCAGCGAATAGCCCGACGTAAAGCCCGTGTACAGCGTTGCTTTGGTTTTATAAACCTTCATCTCGTGTTGCGTGAAGTAATATACCGTTCCGGCAGCCAGGCCGGGAAACAGGATAAACCAGATGAGATGCTGCTTGAAAAGCCGCCAAAGTCCTTGTAGTGTCATAGGGCTAGTCGCGTTTCAGTTGATGAATAGGAACCCCTACGAACAGTTCGAGGGCATAGATATTTTTGATGAACTGGGTCTTGGCCTGTTCGACCGTTGTGCGGGTTTCGGCGTATCGGTTGCTGTTGAATGCGTGGGCTTCGGGCGTAATTTTGCCTTTCTGCAACTCCACCTCGGCAATCCGAAAAGCCGCCAGCGATGCCTGATCGTCGCGTAAGCGAATCTGCAGCACCCGCTGCGACAGGATCAGGTCCTGATACAGATTATACAGCTCGCGTTTCAGATAGATTTCAGCGATGCGTTTACGTTCCAGCGTGGCATCATGGTTCGCCTTGGCCAGACGAATCTGCTGCGGCCGGGCGAACAGATCGTGCAGGCTGATCACGACGTTTACGCCCGCCCGATATCCGTTCGAGATTTGGGCTAACTGATCCGTAGCGTTCGTCCCGGTTGACAGAATAGCCTGATTACCCGTCGAGTAATTGACGAATCCGGTCAGGTTCTGCAGGACCTGTAGCTTGGCGAGCTGATAGGCCGACAGTTGTGAATTGGCAACGGCACCTTCAAACTTAACCGCCGGTGAGTAGGCTAACGCCAGTTTGAACATGTCGTCAAACGGGATTAGCTGGACCGTAATGTCCCGGTTAAAATCGAACGTCATGCTATCAAGAGGCATACCTTCGGCGGCCAATCCAACGGGCTTCGCCGTAACGGCCGATGAAGAAACCGACCCTTGCCCATAGCTAACGCTCTCCATCACTGCCCACACGATCAGTCCCAGTATCCATTTCTGGTGAAGGAGGCTATTCTGCCCTGCTTTCATGCGGACTGTTTTGCTGAATAAACTCATGGCTGTCTTCATATCGTTAATGGCTGGCGGTCGACGTAACGCGCTCCTGTTGCCGCCAGGCTTTTGGCAGACTCTGAATCACCCGTTCGAACTCATGGGCCCGTTGTTTCCAGGAATTTGCCTGGGCCATTTGGACCCGCTGCAGAACCCGTCCTTCCTCCGTATCGGCCAGCGCCCGCCGGAGAGCTTCGGCAAACTGTTCAGGTGTTTCGGCCAGTTCGATGACCCCGGCGAAGTCGTCCAGTTTTGAAAATGGCGTTGATACGACCGGCAGACCGGCCGCCAGATACTCGTTAATTTTAAGTGGGTAAATCGTGTAGGTATGCGGGTTGCACACAAACGGAATAATGCCAACCCGCAACTTTGCCAGTAAGGGAGGCAGATCGGCTGGCTGGTGGGGCGGAATAAACGTTACGTTCGAAAAACCGCTCAATCGGCTGAGTATATCGGGCTCCGAAACCTCGCCGATAAACTGAAACTGGACATCCGGCATCGTACTGGCACAGTACTCTAGCAAATTGATGTCGATCCGGTTGTCGGCGAAGCCGAGGTAGCCAACGACGGGTTTTACGGGTGGGGTCTCCCTGGCCAGCTGGTACGCCTGATTGAACAGGTCAAAATTGGCGCCGTTCTTCACGCAGAACGCCCTGGTCTGCTGCCTGGACTTATCTTCCAATAAGGTTTCCGAGGTGGTTATAACGGCATCAACACTCCGAATGAATTTATCTTCGTACCGATGTCCATGCCGGTTCATCCATTCTCCGGCGCGCGTGATTTCGTCGAAGCAGTAATAAATCGTGGCGCACTCATTTAGCTTCCCCAGCAGGGGTAATCCATACACCGGGTTATACGCATTGATGACTAATGGCTTGTGTATCCCCAACTGCCGCATGACTTCCTTCAGGCTGGTTGTCAGCTGGTTGATGTTCCAGCCCAGCAACTGATCGTGCGATTTAGGGGATAGCCAGTTGATGGGCATCATCAGCGGAGGAGTCCACACATATAGCTCTCCGCCATGTTCAGTTTCTATTCTGACTAAGGGGTCGCTCACCCGCACCACTTTCCAGATGGGCAAATCCTTACGTCCCGTCGCCAGGTCTTTGAGGGTATACAGGTAATCGACAACCAGAACCCGGTGACTGGCCGATAACTCCGTCATGAGCTGCACAACGGCCTTCTGGAAGTCGCCGGACCATTGGGTTTGTGTAATACAGACGATACTGTCAAATTGCTTCATACCAATCTGGCTTAGGCGGGATAGACGATTCGGTTACGGTATTCTGTGCTGCCGGAGCGGTATCCCAGCGGTTGCAGGTAGCCACCAGGATGGTACTGATGAAAATCACACTACTGGTCGGAAACTGACCCAGCACTGGATTCGAATAGCCCATGAGCGCTATCCCGACGAATTCAGCCAGGAATCCATACATGACCATACTGAGCCAGGGGTCTTTTAACTGCCAGACCCTATAACTACCAATACCCACCAGTCCCAGCAGCATCAAAATGTATAGGGTGACCCCAACCCAGCCGGTTTCAATCCAAAGCTCAACGTACCAGCTATCGGGTGGAATCTGGGCGGCCCAGTGCCAGGGCGAAAACCGCGCACCCATATCCGTCGACGTACCGATACCGGCGCCAAAGGGCAGATCCTGCAGATAGGTCTTTAGTTTCTCCTGATTTTGCAGCCGGAGCAGGAAAGAGGGATCGTTCATGGGGGTCAGGGCCGACCGCATTCGCTGCACCTGATAATTGGAACTCCCGACGCTGGTGTACATCAGCAGCAAAAACAAAGGGACAGCCAGCGCCATGCCTACAAGGAGTTTGGGCACATCGCGCTTCAGCAGCAGATAAAACACAAATCCGGCAGCCAGAACAAACAAGGCGCTACGGGTTCCCGAAACGGCATAGCCCCAGAAGAAAACCAGCGTTAGCAGGACATACGCGCCTTTTATAAGGGGCTTTCTCTCTTCAAAAACCCGGATGAGTGCAACCAGCGTTACCCCCGCCATTTCGGCGCCAAACTGAGCCGCATCCGAATAAAACGAGAAGCACCGCAGTTGCCCGAAGAGCATGTGCGTTCGGGCATTGAAGCCGCTGTTCAGCCAGTCGACCTCAGCGGGGGTCAGGCCCAGATAATGCTGCTTAAACGCCCAGAGCGCGGCTAAAAACGACCAGATCAGCCAGGTGTTCACAAAAATCTGAACGTCCCGCCGGGTGAGTGGCACGACCAGAATGATACAGGCTACCAGAAACCAGTGCAGGGAGAATGGCCGGACGTGGTAAAACCAGGCCGGTCGGTAGGGCGCTTCGGGGTTGATCAGTTCGATCAGCGTGTACAGTAACCAAAGGGCGATCAGTGTAAACGTCAGGCTGCGTAATCGTTGCCATTCCATGCGCTGTCCGTTCAGAAACAGGCTGAATACCGTTAAGACCAACAGCCCGTCGATCAGCAGGCCAACCGGCACGTCGGTCTGTATAAAGCGCGTAAAGCCCAGCATAAAACTGAGCTGCACATACAGCAACAAGCCCCAGCGTGGCTCCATCAGTACCAGCAAAACCAGCAGGAACGCGACAGGCGCCACAACCGCCATCAGAGCGCCCGGCATGCCCATTTTGCTGACCAGGCAACCCGACGCAACGGTATATACCCCTCCCAGGAGAGTATACAGCCAGAATTGGCCTCTACCTAAGTGCCTGTTCAAGATAAAGTTGGGCGAAGTCATTGCCGGTATCTGCGTTAATTAGTTGTGGTTTCTTTCCATTATTCCTGTGGTGCTGCTCAGACCGCTATTGTTACGGGCGAAGCCGTAGACAGAGGGGGCTTGACTGAATGTTTCAAATTCCAGATGAGGGCGGCTTTGACCGCATTGAGATACGATCGTTGCCCGCGTACCGTGTAGTAGACTAGCGCCTTAGGGACAGCCAGGCCAAGATAGTACAGGTAAAAAACCAGCAGAGGCAGCCCCGATACATTCCGGCGCATGAACCACAGACGGTTACGGGTATGGTAGTACACCCTCATCGGATTTTCCTTGCCAACGCTCATGGATTCGCGGTGGTAAATCAGGGCTTTCGGCTGATAATAGATCCTGAATCCTGCCTGCCGGATACGCATGGACCAGTCGAGTTCTTCGTAATACAGAAAAAAGCTTTCGTCCAGGTAACCGGCCCGCTTCAGCACGGCCCGACTCACCAGCATGGCCGCGCCGTGAGCAAACCAGGTTGGCCCCGGCTGCTCATACTGTCCCTGGTCGGTTTCCATCAATCCAATGGCCCAGGTCCGGCCGGTGTATGCACTCAGCGGGTGGTAGCCAGCGTACTGGATGGTGTTCGGCCGGTCATAGAAACGAATTTTAGGACAGCTGACTCCCACCGTCGGGTCGAGACGGAATGGCTCCAGTAACTGTTCCAGCAAATCGGGCGTAACAATCGTGTCGTTGTTGAGCAGAAAATAATAGTCGCCCCGCGCATGACGAATCCCCAGGTTATTACCGCCCGAGAACCCCAGGTTCTCCGCACTGACGATTACGCTTACGTTCGGATAATTGCCCTGTAGAATACGCTCAGTAGGATCTTCGCGGGACCCGTTATCAACAACTATGACTTCAAAATGAGGGTACGTAAGGCCCCGAATCGACTCCAGCAAATCGCAGGTAACCTGCGCCTGATTATAGTTGACTGTAATCAGTGAAATAAGAGGCAGGTCGTTTATCGGAGAGACTTTTGCCATGTTGTTGAACGTTAATAGTGGCTAAGACAGAATTGCCTCCGGGGAAATAGGTCAGAGCATCGAGACTACTGCTTCCCGTAGAGAGCTGTATTTTCGATTAGCTATCTTTTCTATTAGAGCTACTCAGGATTTTGTATTGATTCATATATCAAATTGGATGTTTATTAGTTAAGAACATATTATAATCACTAGCAATATTCAAACCACAAATATATACTCACTATATACTTATTATTGAAATAGTAAACAAAAATATTTTCTATTTCTAATAAGGGTTTAGTGCCCAGCGGTGTTCCGGTTTAGGCAGCTTCGTTTCTAAGCAGTATTACTCAAATGCACATTCTTGTTTAAACGAAAAGTGCGCAACTAAACAGGTTAGCTGCGCACTCCGCAAAACGACCTCCCGGTGTCCACTATCTCACCAGGCCGCAATCCAATTAATTTATCTTCAGCACCTTCCGAACCGCTCGCTCGCCACCCTGCCTGATTTCCAGAAAGTAGGTTCCGGCAGGCAATTGGGATAGATTGATCTTGCCTGAGAAATGGTTACCCTGGCCCGCAATTTTTACCTGCTGGTGCATCCGGCCCGTCCCCGTGTCGAAGACATACACTTTAAGCGGAGTTGTGGATGTTCGTTCTGCCTGTACAGTCACGAAATCGGCTACCGGGTTCGGATACACCTGAACCACTTCGTCAAGGCTTTTTACATCGGTTGCCACGACGGCGGCTTTACGGGCGTTAGGAGCCGCATTGCCGGATACGACAAACATCGGTGTTTCGGTCACCGTGAGCTGCAGCTTGCCCTGATTGGTTGTAACAACCTCCATATCCATATCATCGCTGCCCACTTTGGGTCGGTAGATACGGGCCTGTGCAGAACTACCCAGATCCAGCGTGTAGGAAGCGGTGCGTCCAACTTCGTCCGGAACGACCAGCGCATACATTGAATTCCCATTCCGCTCGTAGCGATCCACGAACGGATTCTGATTCAGTGTTTCCTTATAGGCGTACTCCCCGAAAAGCTTTTTCGTCTGATATAAATAATCAGCGGCTGGCCGACGGGTTATGTTATCGCCATTCGCCAGACCCGACGTACCGAACATGCCTCCCGTAGAGTTGTCGTCGTAGAGCTGATACAGAAACAGCTTTTCTATACCCTGCCGGGCGTAAAACAAAGCGGTCCGTAAAATCCAGTCCCCCTGCGTTTCCAGCGCCGATTTAGTTCCGATGGGAATGGCCCGCAGCGGGCTTCCCTGGTGTATGTCGTAGCCGGCTTCGGTGACCCAGACGGGCATGTCATAGGACAACTGATGCGCCGTTTTCCGGAAATCCTGTGCTATCAGATTGATGGGCGAAACCTCCGGGGCCGCTCCCCGGGTGGAGGTTCCGCTCTGCGATGACGACGTATTATCGGAATACATGTGGTAGTTAACGATGTCCCAGCACAGGTTAACGCTGCCATCGGGCTTATAGCCCCGGTATTGCTTACACCAGTCAATCATACCTTTTATATAATCCGATCCGCTCGATGCCGAAGCCAGACCGCCAATCACCACTTTCACACCTGGATCGGCATTTTTAACCCCGACACCAGCGCCCATGGTGTTTTTGTGTCCGTCATAAAAGGCCGACAGGTTAGCAGCGTACTCCCGGGCTGTCTGGTAGGCCTTTCTGCCTTTCCACCACTTATCCCGCTCGTTGTCGCATTCGATGTATTTGATGACCCCCATGCCTATTTTGACCGAATTGGGCGTGTCGCCGGCCCAACGGGGCGTTGAGTTAACGCTCAATAGGGCGGGGTTTACGTTCGGGTTATTGCCGTAGCGGGCCATGTACTGAAAACCCATCTTTGCCTGCTCCAGATAGGAGTTCGGGTCTGAATAGTCTTTGCCGAACCGCAACGGATTATTCTCGGAGTCGCGCTGATCCGGAGGATACGTATCAACCATCCAGTCAGGAATCGTTTTAATGCAGGCCAGGACCTCAATGCCTTCAGCTTTACAGCGTTCGTAGATAGCGTCAAAATTCCAGCCACCGTTTATCGTCGGGCTGTATGAAAAACTGCCTTCGGTCGATTCAAGCTTGTTCCAGTCGATGTAGTGCCGGACGCCAGTGAAGCTTTTGACGATGTTCATTTTCGCTTCATTGACCATCCAGGGCGAGTTACCATCCGCGAAGTTCCATTCGTAGGCATTTACGCCCAGCATATCGCCGAGCTTAACGGATTTTGCCGGCGCGGGGGTCAGCACCTGAGTGGGTGCGGTGTAGGAACCGTAGAGTTCAATCTCGGTCGGGAAAGCGCCGTAGGTGTTGATCACCAGATACCGGGCATTGCTGATGGGCTGGTCCAGCTTGAACCGCATGTTGCCGGAGGTATTCCGATCCGGATAAGGCCCCACCCAGGCGGCATAGTCCGTGCCGGTAAACGTAGCGACCGGAATCCGCTGCCACTGATCGTTGATAATCCAGAGGGTCATTGGGTTATCCTGACACGAGCCTACGAAATCGTAGAACCGCAAACTTTCGAGCGTCATCGACTCGCCGTCCAGTAAGGGATAATAGGCATCATACTGCGGCAGGACTTTTCCCCACCCGGTTTCGACGTTAACATCCGTAATGCCGTCAAAAAGCCCCTGCAGTCCATTGCTTACATTGGTAAGTTGATACCATCGTTTCGGATCGATAGGAATTTTTCGGTCGGCTGCAATGATGGATGAAACCCGAACGACCTGCGTCCGATCTACGTTTTCGGCCGCCAGAAAGGAAGAAGAAGCCGCCTGCGAGGCCGTAATGATGGCCGTTCCGGCAGCCATTATCGTGGCCTTCCAGGAACCGTTAACAGTTGACACACTGACTACTGAGGGATTGGATGAAGAGAACGTAATGGGTGTATCGGTATTACTGCTGGCCGCGACCAGATTAAACTCCCCGTCGTCGGTTGTCTTATCGGGCAGAGCGGCAAAATTGATAACGGCCGGCGCTAGCACGATCCCGCCCTGGGTTACGTTCAGCCAGTTCAGATTCCAGGCCCCGCGAAGGGAGTAGATGCGAAGCACCTGACTGCCGGCGGGCAGCGTAGCGGTGGTACTGATGGTTGTCCAGTTCTGCCAGCCGCCGGTGCGGGGTACGTCGACGCTGCCCAAAACCCCGCCCGATTCGTCCCGTATCTGAATAAGTCCGTTTCCCCAGCTATTAGCCACCCGGAACTGAAACGTATACACGCCTGCCGAGGGCACCGTAACGTTGTAATCCATCCAGTCGTTATCGTCGATATAGCCCAGATTCACTCCACCGCCCGCATCGGTTGTTTGTTCTGGACGTACATCGGTCGCCAGGTCGAAGGATTCGGCTTCCAGCCTGGCCGGCAGCGGGCGACTTTCCGTGGTTTCGAACCAGTTCAGGTTCCAGTCGCCCTTTACTACGTATATCCGCAGCGTTTGACTGCCCCCATTCAGCCGGGCCGTTGCGCCTACTGTCTGCCAGTTCTGAATACCGCCCGTGCGGGGCACGCTAACCGTGCTTACTACCGTCCCATCGGCCAGCCGGAGTTCAAACGCAGAGCCATCGCCATACCCATTGGCAACACGAAACCAGAAGGTGTAAACACCGCTGTGCGGCACATTAACGGTATAGTCCATCCAGTCACCGGTATCGATCTGATTGACATTCTGCCCGCCCCCCTCGTCAGCCGATGCTTCGGTCGAAATGCCCTGCATGGCGATGTAATTCTCGGCTTCAATCCGACTCGACGCATCCAGACCAGGGGCTCGACCAGAGTACCTGTCCGGCTCGACTTGAGTCATTAAAGTAAAGCCACGGCTACCAGATAGTAGCGTAGTCACACTAAACATTATAGAAACTAATACACCTATAGAGTATATAGTTCTTCCCATTTCAGTAGATTTTTTAGGGTTATTTATCATTAAACGTATGAGTAATAACACTTAATCAAAATTTAATGTATTAAATGGTACCATAAGTTGCCTAAAGTATATATGAAATGTTACTTTACGACGTAATTAATTAACATTAAATATGCATTAAAACAGGTTAATTAATCACATTAAACGTATTGAATCCGTCCAGCCTCCGCGCAAACGGGGCAACTACCCGGACCAGCAATCGCTCGAAGGGCATGAATGAAACCGAGTTCCTGACTTATTAAACACGTTCAAAGCAAACTGATTACCCACCACTTTACTAATTCTAATAATATGATACTCCTACACGTAGCTTGTGCTCTAATTTTTGGCTACCTGGCCTTTAACGTTGGCTACATTTTCCTCTCCGCAGTGGCTGGTCGACTAGGCCGGGCTGATGATGGCGTTCTTACGAATGAGGTGGACCACCTCCGACGAATTGCGGTTTTGATTCCGGCTTATAAGGAAGACGCCGTTATTGTAGATTCCGTGAAGGCGAACCTAAAGCAGAACTATCCAGCCGATTTGTATGACCTGATTGTCATCGCCGATTCGTTTCGGGCGGAAACTCTGGAAACGCTCTCGCATTATCCGGTCAATATCCTACGCGTGGAGTTTGAGCAGTCGACGGTTCAAAAGTCTATTTCGTATGCGCTCCAGACACTCCCCGAGAATGTTTACGACATTGTGGTGATTTCCGATGCGGATAATCACATGGCCCCTGATTTCCTAACCCGCATTAACAAGGCGTTCAGCGAAGGCTGGCGCGCGGTTCAGGGCCATCGGAAAGCCAAGAACACCAATCGAAGCGTTGCTGTTTTTGATGCTATGAATGAAGAAGTTAATAACAACATTTTCCGGGCAGGGCAGCGGGCACTGGGCCTTTCGGCCATGTGTACGGGCTCGGGCATGGCCTTTGAACCCGCTCTGCTAAAACAGGCCATGAATGAAATCAAAACGGTTGGCGGCTACGATAAAGAACTCGAAATGTTGCTGACCATTGACCATATCCGCGTGGGTTACCTGCAGGATGCCGTCATCTACGACGAGAAAGTTCAGAACGTTGACGTTTTCAAAAGTCAGCGAACCCGCTGGATCGCGGCTCAGCTGTATTTCGTTAAAGCGTATTTTAAGATTGGTGTTCAGCAGCTACTGAATGGGAATGGTCAGGCATTCAATGCGCTGGTACGGTCACTGTTGCTTCCTCGGATGATTTTACTGACGTTCCTGGCGCTGCTCTTTCTGGTAAGCCTGCCCATTGGCAATGAGGTCTTTCAACTATTCTCGGGGAGCCTGCTAACCTTGATGGTCAGTACGTTGGCCGTGTCCATTCCGGCCTCCCTATACAACAAGCTGTCTGTGCGTGACTTTTTCATCTTGCCCCTGCTTATTCTGAGTATGTTCAAATCCTTACTGAGCTTCCGACAGGCGGGCAAGGTATTCTTACATACTCCCCATATTGTAGCCGCTGAATTAAGCGCGGAGTATTAAGAATCCCAAAACAGGATTTCACTGATCGCTGTCTGATTGCTTGCCGGATTAAAACGAAGCAGGGGAAAACCGAGACCGGTTTTCCCCTGCTTCGTTTCTGGGCAGGTCCTTAGATATGGGGTTCCCAGCCTTTTTCGTACTCACGACTCCAAAGCTTCATGGCGTCACGGTCCTGAATATGGCCGTTTTTCGGGTCCACGGCAAACGACTTGTTGGTGCGGTAGGCAATGTTGGCCAGGTGGCAAAGCAGGGTACTCTTCGCGCCTTCCTCAATGGGCGAAGCCTGCTTAGCTTTACCCCGAATGGCGTCGAAGAAATTCACTACGTGCCGGGTGGTCATATCGCCACCGCCACCCAGGGCCGTACCCGCTTCCGAACCACTCGATTTGCTGTCTTTGATCGCCTTGCCTTCGCGGTTAAACAGCGTATAACCGTCCCGGTCTACGTACACGCTGCCGTTGCTGCCGTAAATGATTGTACCGCGGTCGCTGCCGTAGGTCTTGTGACCATTCCGGCTCTTGCCATCCCACTTGATGATCTTGTTACCGGGAAACCGGAACGTAGCGTCCATCGTATCGTACACAGCCCAGCCATCTTCTGGGAAAGCTCGTTTGGCAGCTTCAACCGTTACGTATTCGGGATACTCCACGCCCAGGGCCCAGCGGGCTACGTCCAGCTCATGGGTAGCGTTGTTGCCGCTTTCGGCGGTGCCGTAGTTCCAGCCGTACCAGTGCCAGTTGTAGTCCCAGGTATCGTGCGTATAGGGCATCCGGGGAGCCGGTCCCTGGAACAATTCCCAGTCCAGTCCGTCGGGAACGGGCGCTTTCTTCGGAATGGGCACCTCACCCCGGGTGGCGGCATAGAACGCGACCGCCTTAAAGGGCGTTCCGATGGCGCCGTTGTGAATCTGATTGATGATGTCGATCGATTCGAGGGCCGACCGCTGCTGGTTACCCATCTGGATTACCTTGCCGTATTTCTTCTGGCATTCGGCCAGAATTTCACCCTCGCGGGGGTTGTGGCTACAGGGTTTCTCTACGTACACGTGCTTGCCGCCCTGCACGGCCATCCAGGTACCCGGCGCATGCCAGTGGTCGGGGGTGGCAATGAACAGGGCGTCCACCTGCTTGTCGGCGATGACTTTCCTGACGTCGTTTTCCTGCTTGGGCGTGTAGCTGATGTGCTTGGAAAACTTCTGCAGCCCTGCTTCGCGCTGTTTCTTCATAACGTCGCACAGGTACACCAGCTCGACATTGCTGTCTTTCCGCGAGATAGGGTCATAGTACGCGCCCAGCCGCCGACCCAGCCCAATAATGGCCAGGTTGATCCGCTCGTTGGCACCGATAATTCTGGCGTAGCTCTTAGCCGACATACCGGTGGCTAACCCACCGACCGTAAGCCCGGCCGTGCCCAGGGCCGTTTTTCTGATAAACTCTCGTCTTGTTGTCACTTGATTAGGATGTTAGGGACTGGCTCGTCCACGATCATTGCAATTATAGGCCCCGGCAGGTTATGCTTTTCGCCGACCCGACCGGGACGCATCGCAAACACCTTTAAAATAACCGACCGATTCAGCAATACCAGCCAGCGGGTCTTTCATGTCTTTCTCATACTCCAAGCTGCACATTCCGTCATATTTCACCTTACGGAGCATCTGAACGAAAGCCGGTATGTCGATAACGCCCCGGCTCAGTTCGCAGGTTTTTCCTTCTTTCGAGGCTGCCGTTACGTTCTTCAGGTGAATGTCGAAGATACGTTTGGCGTATTTTTCCAGATCAGCAATGGCATCATCGCCAAAACGCGTATCGTGGCCCATATCAAAACAAAGGCCCATGCGCGAATCCAGATTTTTAACGGCATCAATCACGGAAGATGCGTTTGGCCAAAGCTTGATATCCGGCCCGTGGATGTGAATCGCATACCGCATATCGAACTCCTTCACCTTTTTTTCGACGTACGGCAGAACCTCAACGTTAGGCACACCAACAATCAGTTTAACCCCCACGCGTTTGGCATAGTCGAAAGCATTATCAATCTCCTGGTTAGTCTTCATGTAGATCGGCCCGACGGCATAGCCCGTTACGCCGGACTGCTTCAGCGTTTCATGGAAGTTCCTGATCTGCTCGTCTGTACTGTTGTAGGGCAGATGAAAATCCTTTATACACAGGTAGTGCACGTCTGTTTTTTTCATCATCTCAAGCGCCTGATCGAGCTTGAAGTGCACGAAGCTGTACCCGGCCATGGCCAGTTTAAACAGGTCCTCATCAGTGCGGCCCCGGGTTTGCGGGGTATTGGCCAGCGTAACCGCCGGAGCTATCGTAGCCAGCGCTACCGAGCCACCTGCTTTTTTCAGAAAAGATCTTCGGGTATTCATCCGTAGGAATATTAAACGGTTTTCAGGATAGAGCCACGACGAAACAGGTCAGAAACCTTCTTCTCCGATGGCCCTGTAGGCCCGGCCCGCCCGGCGGTTGATTGGCTCACCACCCAGCGGCCCGGAGCGTTGGTATCAGAAAAAGCAGAGGAACAGATTTCTTTACTATTGATCAGCTGCAATCTGCCAGCTCCACTTGTCTTGCCGGGAAATCCCCGTCAGAGCCGGGATGTTCCGCTCATCACCGGCATACCCTTTTTTCAGGCTGATGAATCCCTTCGAGTTGCCATCAATGGGATACTGTGAAACCGGCCACAGAACGTGATTCGGGCTGGTTTGCAGGATGTTATAATCAAAATTGAAGTAGTGGAGCGTGGTATCCGTTAGAATCCTTTACGGACAATGCTGTAGTTGGGCAGCGTAACTTCGTTGAACCAGTACCGGATAAGCACCGTAATGCAGGAGTGCCATTCTTTTTCTTCGGTCGGCTTTACAATATAGGAGGCAACCCCCTGATCGTAGGCAGCATCGATCCGATTTTTCTCGTCCGTGTCGCTCACGGCAACGACGGGGATGCATCCCCGTAAATCCCGCTTTTTAAGTTCATCGAACAGCCTGGAGCTTTCCTGATCAAAATCCTGAAAGTTTACCAGCAGGATGCCGGGCAGGGAAAAGTGATTGCGCTGAATGGTCTCGAGGTAGGTAATCGCCGAGCGAATGTCTTCTTTGATAATTAAGCCAATGCTTGAATCTTCATCAACGAAACTGCTAATATATTCCTGATGCACTCTGTCGTTTTCGATTACCAGGATAGTTTTTGAGGGCAGATTTCGCATTGACTTTGCAGAGAACGGTGGTGAGTCGTTGGACGACAAAGGTAACTTAATTAAGAAAGTTAGATAAATTTTACGGCTTAAAAGTCTGATTTATTCCGATTGAGAGCGGGGATAATAATTCATACGATTTACTTTGCTGCCCGTTGGCTGGGTCCGTTTTTCACTGTGCCCTGCTTCATCCGGCAGGCGGATGCCCGGGTATCCCCAGTAACTCGTTACTGACTGGGCAAATTGTTCCCAGTCGACGGGACGTTTAAAAACTGACGTAACGCCCATCTGGTAAATATGCCCGACAAAGAAGCTGTCGTTATTCTGGCTGAACGCCAGCAGGGGTACTCTATGACTGTAGGGGTGCTGTTTTATAGCAGTCAGCAGACTCATTCTATAACCCTGCGGTCCATCTAAATCCAGAATTATCAGGGATACACGGTCGGCATGATTAGCCAGGGCGTTATCCACCTTTTGCATGACATCGGCGTCCGCTGGCGAATCAATGCAATGCACAATCAGACCTTTGTTTGTGAATGCTTTAGTTAACAATTCGCATTCTTTCTGATTGGTGGAGAGTAGCAGAATTGACGTAAGGCTCATAAAAATTGTCAGCTTCTAATACCAGAACTAATTTAGGCATCTATTGGTCAAGCAATTAAGCTTCATATTAGGAATAAAGCAAATATGAACCGAAAATTTCTTTGTAGAAGAATAGCTAAACAAAATTACTGTTTTTAGTTGTAAAAACAGTAGTCCATTGGATCAACCTGAATAAGCTTACGGCTCGTGAAAGAAACCCAGGCTTCTTTCACCGTAACCTTTGACCTAAACGAGACTGGGGCGTGGTATGTTTACTTCGATTGACGATTTGATTGTACGACGAAACCGACTCATAATCAAGCTGTACTTAAAAATCAGCTACAGCAGTAGTCTATCATTGGATACGAGCCGGCATATGTCGGCTACGGATCAGGAAAGAATCGTCAGCCGGGCGTCAATCTGGCGGATCACCTCCAGAAAATCAGCCGCACGATCAGCGTAGTCGAGGGTATTGACGTCCAGAATCAGCAGTTCGCCCGCTTTGTATGACGTAATAAATTCTTCATACAGTTGATTCAGACTCAACAGGTACTCATCGCTGATGGATTGCTCGAACAGCCGCCCCCGTTTCCGGATCTGTTCGCGGAGCTTGGGTAAATCCGCCCGGAGGTAAATCATCAGGTCGGGCGGGTGAACGAGGCTGATCATATTGTCGAACAGGGCCCGGTAGGTCAGATAATCCCGCTCGGTCATGCGGCCGCTCTGGTACAGATTCCGGGCAAAGATGGCGGCATCTTCGTAGATGGTCCGGTCCTGCACGACCGTTCGGGCCAGCGCCGGGTTGACCTGGTTGGCCTCCCGAACCGTCATAATCTTTTTAACCTGAGAAAACCGGCTGTTCAGAAAATAGATTTGTAGGTTAAACGCCCAGCGGGGCATATCCTCGTAAAAATCGGCGAGGTATGGATTTCCCTCCACCGCTTCGTAGAGAACCTCCCAGCCATAATGCTGAGCCAGCCGTTCGGCCAGCGTCGTTTTGCCAGCCCCAATATTTCCCGTGATAGCAACGTGCATACGATTATGAATTAAGGTGTAAGCCAGGGGCCAAAGCCCGGTTTCGGAGCTTACTCACGCTATCCGTTCTGCCTCACCTTGCCTATTGAACGAACTTTGGGCAAATGGGTTTATTTTTGTACTATGAA